>CAYOHZ010000008.1:0-34404 GCA_964403925.1 uncultured Salinarchaeum sp. | reverse complement strand
CTTGACTTTGTTACCGAGCGATACCTCCCTGAACGGCTCACTGAGATGGGCATTCTCTAGTCGACAAGTCGTCTGACACGAGCAAGCGAATCGGCTTCGGCTGGTTGCTTGTCCTCGCGGACAGCAACAAACCGTGGAAACCGCAGTGCGTACCCCGACTCATAGGTCGGTGATGGCTGGATCTCTTCGTATCCGACTTCAAAGACAACTGCCGGCTCCAGTGTGAGCTGGTGTCCGGATTCGTCTCGGATATAGGGGGTGAGCCGGTCGGTTAGTTCCGCAAGCTGTTCGTCGGTCAGTCCCGTGGCGACGTTCCCGATCGGTCGGTATTCATCGCCATCACAGACGCCAAGCTTGAAGGTACCAAACACGTTTGCTCGTCGGCCTTCCCCCCATTCGGCCCCAATTACGACGAGATCAAGCGTTTCCACATCGGGCTTTCGTTTCAGCCAGTCTTTTCCACGGCGGCCAGGGGTATATGCTGCAGCCGGATTTTTGAGCATCAGTCCTTCATGCCCGGCCTCAAGGGCTGCCGTTTCGCGGTTCTCGATTCGGCTTGGGTTATCGGTAATCATGACATCGACAGCCAGCCCGTCACAGACGGCATCGAGATACTGCCGTCGAAGGCGGTACGGGGCGTCCAGCAGATCGATACCGGCTGCCCCCTGGTTTGGTGTCGGTCCGGCATCGATCTCATATTCGGCCGGTGCATGCAGACAATCAAAGACCTGCAGCTCAGTCTTGATTTCTTCTCGGGTCGCCTCGATATCGTATTTCCGTCTGAACCGTTTGAGAATCTCCTGAAAGGGCAATGGCGCCCCATCCTCATCGATCGCGATAACTTCACCATCGAGGATCACAGGTGGCTTACAGTTCGCCTGAACGTGGTCAACGAGTTCTGGCAGTGACTCAGTCACGTCCTCCATGTTCCGCGAGTAGATCCCAACGCCCTCCTTATCGTAGTGGATCTGGACCCGTGCGCCGTCGTATTTGGTTTCGACGGCAACCGCTTCCCACTGGTCAAGCGCTTCAGTCACCGTCCCACTTTGAGCGAGCATTGCTTGCACCGGCCGATGTAGTTCAAGGCTGATCTCGCGGAGTCCCGATGTCCCATCGTCTCGTGCGGTTTGGGCGACCACTCCGTAGTCGTTGGCCACCTGCAGTGCCCGTCGGACGGCTGATTTCTCGACATCAAAGGTGTCAATGATCGCGTCTCGAACG
Organism: uncultured Salinarchaeum sp.; assembly: GCA_964403925.1. Taxonomy (GTDB): domain Archaea; phylum Halobacteriota; class Halobacteria; order Halobacteriales; family Salinarchaeaceae; genus CAZFMU01. Next base: position 33,183 of record CAYOHZ010000008.1, on the reverse strand, counting down.
GTCCCGTCTCCGACACCGATCCGCATCTCCCCGAGCACCAGTCGGGCCAGATACCGACTTTCCTGTGTCGAACAGCGATTTAACAACCCAAACAGAAGCTCACGCTTTGTTGCCTGGCTCCCCTCTCCCTGCGTGTTTGCAAGTGTCTCAAGCTCTTCGAAGACAGTCTGGACGGTCAAGGGCTGTTGCTCTTCGGTCCCGAACGCGGCGAGTCCTCGCTGTGCCTTGAGATCGTAGCTCGCTGCTGCAGCCCCGACATCGCCCGTTTCGGCAACTCGAGCCTCGACATCAGCCGCGGTCACGTTCGGGGCGGCAGCCTTCGCGATCGCTTCATAACACAACGCTGGCCCGATATCCAGCGTCTGTGAGGACCATGCCGGGAAGACCCGCCCTTGGATGAATCGCGTCACGATCGGGAGCTCACTATCAGCCTCAGCCAATAGCTCTCCGACAAGGCTGCTGATCGTCGTGTCCGCACTCTCTGCTTCGATCCGTGCAGCTTGCTCAGCAAACCGCCGAAACTCCATCGCTACTAGCCGGTTGGTTACTGTATGTATTAACCTCGGGGAATCGTTTTTTATACCCATGGGGCAGACAGGCGAGACATGGCTGATGTGGCGATCATCGACCAGGTCCAATCGGCACTCGATACCGATCGTGAAGCCTTCCAACAACAGGTCGATAGAGAACAGGAGCTGATCAAGTCGGAACTTGCCGCCGGGACGTTCGATAATCCCCAGGCGAATATCGGACTTGAATATGAGTTTTATGCTGTCTCTGTTGCTGACAGCGAGACTGACCGGTTCTCCGCCCGACACGGTGGCTCACTTGTTCGGGTTCCCAGACAGCTTCTCTCGATGATCGGTATGGAAAAAGAGTTGGGACTTCATAACGCTGAGATGCGCACCAGTCCACAACCCTGTAACGAATACGGACTGCTTGCCCAGCGTGCCGAAACCCGGGCTCGGCTTGCAGCAGCACTCGAATACACGCAAGCCCATGGCATCCAGCTTGTCAGCGATGGGCTCTGGACGATCCCGCCGGAAGGGGAAACAGCTACCGAATATCTCACCGCGACTGCCACTGAGGGGGACGTGACGATCGCGACGAATATGTCCGAATCCGCTCGTTATCATGCAATGGGCAACACTAGCGATCATCCTGATCTTCGGCTTGAGGCCCCACACGTTTCGTTGTCTGCCCAGACTGTTATGCCAGAGAGTCTGATCACATCGATTCAACCCCACTATCAGGTTCCACAGGCAGCCGATCTCCCGCTGTATCACCGGTACGCGCTTCGAATCGCTGGCCCGATTTTGGCACTGGCAGTCAACGGCCCGTTTTTTCCGCCGGACCTCTATACCGACGGCACAACACTCGATGACGTACTAGCAGACGGGTGGGCAGACCATCGAATCCCCATCTTCGAGACCGTGCTCAATTCGTTGACCCCCACGGCAACGAAAGTTCGCTTTCCAGGCGATATCGCGACCGTCGAGGAGGCCGTCGAACGGATCGCGACCGACACTCCATTAGTCCCGATGGTTCCAGAGGAGACCGGACGGTTCGATGACCAGTTCGCTCACTTCCGGCACAAACACGGGACCTATTGGCGGTGGGTTCGCCCGGTCTTTGATGGCCCATCGGAGTCAGCTGCTAACGCTCGCCTCGAGTTTCGTCCGATTTCCGGCCAGCCAACTGTTCAGGATGTGATCAGCATCCAGGCGCTGTTTGTTGGTCTCATGGAGGCACTCCCGCGTGTCGAACATCCGGTCAAAGACTTAGACTGGGAGCATGCACGACAAAACTTCTATGCGGCTATGCGAGATGGTCTTGACGCGGAGCTATACTGGCTCACAAACGATGGGTTTGAAACCCGTGATCACCAGCGACTGTACGACGATCTGTTTGCACACGCTCGGGACGGGCTTCGGGCAGCTGGGCTTGCTGACAGCACTGTTGACACGTACTTACACCCACTCCGTGCTCGTGTCGAGGCCGGTATCACGCCAGCAGCATGGAAACGCGCTCGTGCACGAGAGGCTGCCGCAGACGGTGCCGACCTTCAAACTGCAATCGAAACTGCACAGCGGGCGTATTTCACACAGCAGCGTGACTCGCTGTTAGACGGGACCTTCATCGACTGGATCGATCCGTAGTGCTTGGAGCAAAACGCGTTTCGATCAGCGAGCAAGGCAAATCCCCCGAGACTTGAGCCGGGAATGACCTCGATCACCCGTGAGACAACTCATCGATCGACCAGCTCCGTGATACGGAACCAGATACACGACATGTCCTCACAGCAATTGCATGTACAGGCGATCGAGGCGACTGCCCCGGGGTGTGTTCATTCTGGATGCTGTCCGGTCCAGGTCGGAGGTGGACCGCTAGTGTTTTGAGCCTCTCCCTGGCATGTTCAATCGATGGCTTCCGTCGATCGTGATGCCGTCTGTGTGTTGATCCCGACGCTTAATGAGGCGGCAACGATCGATGCTGTCGTGTCTGGCTTTATTGACAATGGCTATTCGAACGTGTTCGTGATCGATGGAGGGTCGACTGACGAGACCCAATCGGTGGCTGCCGACGCTGGCGCGCGTGTGATCGAACAGTCGGGCTCCGGCAAAGGCCAAGCCGTCAAACAGGCACTCACACAGATCGAATCTCCCTATGTTCTGATGGTCGACGGCGATGGCACGTATCGCCCAGCCGATGCCGATCGGATGGTTGCCCCGCTGTTTTCCGGTGAGGCCGAGCACGTGATCGGGAACCGATTCGCCGATCTTCACCCCGACGCCATGACGCGGCTCAACCAGGTCGGCAATCGGCTCATCAACTGGGCCTACCGACGCATCCATCGCCGTGAGCATCATGACATCCTCAGTGGGTATCGGGCCTTTACCCGCGAATCGATCGAGCAACTCCGTCTGACGGCGGATGGCTTTGGAATCGAAACCGAACTGGCCGTCAAATGCGTCTGGGCTGATATCCCAACTGTCGAGGTGCCGATCACCTACAAGCCACGGCCTAACGATGCGGATACAAATCTCCGGCCGATCCGAGATGGCGGTATTATTATTCTCACGTTGTATCGACTCGCCCGGATTACCAATCCGCTGTTCTATTTCGGTAGCTTCGGTGCCCTCGCATTACTGATCGGGATCGGACTTGGGGGGGTTGTTACCTATCAGTGGCTGACTGCAGGGATCACCAACGAGCTGCTTGCTGTCGTTGCCGTCGGTGGCGTCTTACTCGGCGTGCAGCTGTTTCTGTTCGGCGTGCTCTCGGATTTGATTGTGTCCTTACATCGAACCCAACAACGCCGGCTTGATCGGATCGAACGCGACGACACCCACGACTGAGTTCAAAACGGCAGCAACGATCGAAGCCGATCCATCAGCCCTACCGACTGGGTCCGTTGTTGCTCGAAGACCGCATGTAACGTGTTTAACAGCTCCTGGCGGTCTTCAAATGTAGTTTGTTCCACCTGCTGAAGTGCCTCCTTGAGAAGTATACTTCGGCCACCCGGCTCGTATGGAATCTCCGCGTCCCCAAGTTGCGCTTCGATATCATCGACGGTCGCCGGGAAGGTGAGCTCCGTCTCTGCTAGTTGTGCATCGACCGCTGCGATACCAAAGGCGATCACATCCGGCTCCGACTCGTCGTTTTGTGGCGGTCGCACTCCCATGTGCCCGTGTTTTCTGTGACGATCGGTTTAAGTTTTGCAGGCTCCGTCTCCATGTGCCGACTCGTCGGAGTGTCTGCGAAACTGGTCCGCTGTCGAGAACCCTGCCCACGGAGATCACAGCGAGGGTTCTGGTGGCACTGCGTCAATGATATCGAGACGAAGCTGGCGCCCTCGCCGGTCGAAGGCGCTGACATGCTCGTGTTCCCATGGTGGGGCGGCGATAATCACAACCTCATGGAGATCGTCCCGACTGGAAACCGTAAGCCGGCCATCAGGATGTGTAATAAACCGACCCTGGGTTTGGCCGTGTGGAATCGTCACGTCAATCCCAAAGACTGCATCGACCGCCCGGTGGTCGGTCGGCATGTAAAATTCAGTAAACACGGGCGTTTCACCAGCAAGGTCAGTCCCCTCAAGCTCACCTGCTGGAGTGGCAACTAACGGTGTCGACAGAGACCCAGGTTCCCGGTCGCGAGCCAGTCGTAACAGCGTTTCGAGCAAGCCGGCTGTCATCCGTGCAGTTGTAACCATCTATCCGCGCACGACCTCCCGGAGAAGCTTGCCATACAGTGCTGGGAGACGCCGTCTGGACCCGGCCAGTGCGTCTCCCAATGCGCTTGTCGCCCGATCGGTGATTGGGGTGCCATGCCCCACCAAGATTCGATCCGGTGTCAGCCCCGACAGCGATGTTCGAGGCGGGATCCCGCGAAGTGCTGGGTGAACGCCAAGGCGTTCGGCAGCTGTGCGAAAATATGGCGCTGTTCCAAGAGCCTCCGGGATGAGGAGCCGTTGGCCGTCATAGAGTGCGGCCTCCTGCCAGAATCGCGAATCGAGCACCGTTCGGGCAGTCAGCTCAGTTCCTGGGAGCGTCTCGAACCGCTCTGGGCGTACCGGGAGCTTGTCGGCGATTTTGTCCAAGCCACGCGGCACATACACTGGTAGATCGTGTCGAGCAGCGATCGCCGCCGCATCGCGGGTATGTCGGTCCATCAATACGACAACGCCGGTGAGTGGCTGATACTCCGCCAGTAGGGTATCCACCCCGTCTCCATCAACCGGTTCAACGATCCACGTTTGGTCGTCCTCAAGCACATGGCTGGCTCGCTGCAGTCGTTCAGTCGGCGCACCGATCCATGTACAGCCCCCATCAAATCGGTCAACAACATCGATTACTGTTGTTTCGTCCGTCGGTGAGTCGTTCATAACTGTCTTATAACCGGTTAGTCGAGACCTCAATTCCCGGTGGCGTGACGATCAAAAACGAACGGAAATGGACCACCTCACCCCCCTCGCTCCGGATCGCAGGTGCAAACTCAGCAGCTAACTCCTCGAGATCACCCGCAATATCTAACACGAGGATGTTCCCTGTAGCCACCAGTTCGATCCATTCTTCGGGGTCGGTTGTCCCATCAAGAACCTCCAAAATCACTCGCCCACCACCACCACTGCCACCTCCGCTGTTGTCCAGGGCCTCTTCATCGATCATATCCTCAATCGTTCGCAAATCAAGGCTGAACTCACTCATAACCAGCTTTCAGGGCGCCATGGGCAAAAACTCCCGTCATCGTTGCAGTGCTGGTGACGTCGATACATTTATGTCTCGCCGCTCGGTGGTTGGTAGTACAATGTCCACGTACGACACCTCTGATACCGGTCAGGGGGATCGAGTTCTTCACGGGCACGTTGGATTCTACTGACGAGATCGACAGCGTACGGATTTTTGATACCACACTGCGTGACGGCGAGCAGTCACCACGAACGTCCTTCTCATACGAGCAAAAACGAGAGATAGCGCGAGTGCTCGATGAGATGGGAACTGATGTCATCGAAGCTGGGTTCCCAATCAACTCGCAAGCTGAATTCGAGACCGTTCGGGAGATCGCCGCCGATACCGACACCACCGTTGCTGCGCTTGCCCGTGTGGTTGAGCAGGATATCGAACGCGCCATTGAAACCGGCGCTGAGATGGTCCATACGTTCGTTTCGACAAGTGACGTCCAGATCGAAGACTCGATGCACGCCACCCGCGAAGAGGTTAAACAACAGGCCGTTGCGGCAGTCGAACGGATCGTCGATTCGGGGGCGACCTGCATGTTCTCACCGATGGATGCAACCCGAACCGATGAGCCGTTCCTCATGGAGATTATCGACGCGGTCTCAGCAGCCGGGACTGACTGGATTAATATTCCGGATACGACCGGCGTTGCAACACCACAGCGCTTTGGCACGCTCATCGAGATGGTCGTCGAACGAACCGACGCGCGGGTCGATGTCCACACACACGATGACTTTGGGATGGCAACTGCCAACGCCATTGCTGGGTTTGAGGCCGGGGCTGACCAGGCCCAGGTATCGGTCAATTCGATCGGCGAACGCGCCGGGAACGCGGCCTACGAAGAGGTCGTTATGGCCGTCGAGTCCGTCTACCAGGCCGACACCGGAATCGATACCACGCAGATCACGGAGCTCTCTCAAATGGTCGAGTCCTACGCTGATGTCACTGTACCAGCAAACAAGCCTATCGTTGGTGCAAACGCCTTCGCACACGAAAGTGGGATTCACGCTGCGGGCGTCATCGAGAATGCCGACACCTTCGAACCTGGTGTGATGACCCCTGAGATGGTCGGTGCTGAACGGCAGCTTGTCTTGGGGAAACATACCGGGACCCACTCGGTCCGAGAGCGCCTTACTGAGGCGGGCTTCTCGCCAACTGACAAGCAGGTCCAAACGGTTACTCGGCGGGTCAAAGACTATGCGGCCGACCAACATCGAGTAACGATCGAGGACCTCCATCGGTTCGCCCGTGAGGTCGGTATCCCACGCCACACTGAGGCGACGGCGTGATGCCTCCTATGTCGGCCGTTCACCCCGTCTCAAAGCCGTGGGACCCCGTCTCTCACGAAACCTTTATTACTGTTAGCCCAGACACCCAGCACAATGACACGGCAGCTGCCACCCGCTGCGCAACGCCGTGCTCCCCAGCTTGCCGTGATCATCGTAGGGGCTCGATAGCCCCTACACCATCCTTTCTTCGCGTTCAGTGTTCGACCCAAGGTCCGAGCGACTGGCGTTTTCGACAGCCAACAGCGCGGTCCATTCGGCATGTTGTACCATCCATCAACCATCTACAGCAACAGCAGACAGTATGAGCGAACAAGCACACGTGCAATCGGAGTCAGCAGCATCAACCACAAACAAACAGCCTCCTGACGAGCCAACAGAGCGTTCCGTCGAAACAGGCGCCGATGCCGTCATTGCGGCCCTTGAGAACGGCGGTGTTGAACATGTCTTTGGTGTACAAGGCGGGGCGATCATGCCGGTCTTTGACTCGCTTGGTGAGTCACACCAACTGTCCCATGTGACAATGGCCCACGAGCAGGGGGCTGCTCATGCGGCCGACGCGTATGGTATCGTCGCTGATGAGCCCGGCGTCTGTATGGTCACTTCCGGGCCTGGGGCGACGAATCTTATTACTGGCCTTGCCGACGCTGATATGGACTCGGATCCAGTCGTTGCCCTCACCGGCCAGGTGCCAACCGATTTTGTCGGGAACGACGCGTTTCAGGAGACGGATACGACCGGGATCACTGATCCGATCACGAAACACAATATCTTTGCGTCGGATCCAGACACTGTCGGCGAGAACGTCGGGACCGCAACTGCACTGGCTATGGAGGGGCGGCCAGGTCCGACGCTTGTTGATCTCCCGAAAGATGTTACGATGGGCCCAACCCAAAAAGCGCCCGACGACCCCTCGACTCCTGCGACCTACGAGTACCGGACTGAGCCTGACCAGGCACGAGTCACACACGCTGCACGGGCGATCGAAGCCGCTGACAAACCACTGTTACTCGCCGGTGGCGGTGTGATCAAGGCCAACGCAAGCGACGAGCTCCGATCCTTTGCAACCACACACGGCATCCCGGTTGTCACAACGATGCCCGGCTTAGGATCCTTCCCCGAAGACCATGAGCTGTCCCTGGAGATGGGCGGTATGCATGGGCCCGGGTATGCCAATATGGCGATCTCTCACTGTGACCTGCTGATCGGCGTTGGCACGCGATTCGAGGACCGACTGACCGGCGATATCGAGACATTCGCGCCGAACGCGGCGGTCGTGCATGTCGATATCGATCCGACAGAGATCTCGAAAAACGTCGAGGCCGACTATCCGGTGGTCGGCGATGCAGCCCACGCACTGCGGGCACTTGATCGGACGATGGAAACGTCTCCCGATACGACAGCCTGGCAACAGCAAGTCACTGAGTGGAAGGACAATTTCCCGATGGGCTATCCCACCCCGGATGATCGGCCGCTCCAGCCCGAGTTCATCATCGAGGCCGTCGATGAGGCGACTCCGGACGATACGATCGTGACGACCGGTGTTGGGCAACACCAGATGTGGGCCTGTCAGTACTGGACATTCAGGGAACCACGCACCTGGGTCTCCTCACATGGCCTTGGGACGATGGGATATGGACTGCCGGCAGCGATCGGCGCCCGGTTGGCTGCTGATCCAGCCCAGACAGTCGTCAGCTTTGACGGTGATGGCTCGTTCCTGATGACGATTCAGGAACTCGCAGTTGCTGTCCGGGAGGATTTGGATATCACCTTCGTTGTCCTCAACAACGAGTACATCGGGATGGTGCGACAATGGCAGGACGCGTTTTACGACGGTCGCCGGACGGCATCGGACTATCACTGGGTCCCCGATTTCGCGGACCTCGCTGAGGCGTTTGGGGCCCGTGGCCTTACCGTCGACAATTACGATGACGCTCCTGCTCAGATCCAGACAGCACTGGCCTCTGACGGGCCGGCCGTGCTGGATGTCCATATCGATCCCGAAGCGAACGTCTATCCGATGGTCCCAAGCGGTGGAAACAATGCCGAATTCGCACTTGAACAGGATCAACTCTAACTATGGCAGACACAGAGACTCCCTCAGACGAAAGCACAGGCGAATACCAAGCACTCGACGGGCCACCACCGGAGGATCGATCCAAACCTCGAGGGAAACGGAACGCCCAGGGGCAGCGCGTCGATCCGACAGCCAATCAGACCGCCAGTCCGGAGCGGGTCATCCTCTCGGCGCTCGTTGCCCATGAGCCAGGGGTGCTCGCACAAGTCGCTAGTCTGTTCCGGCGGCGGCAGTTCAACATTGAGAGTCTCACTGTCGGCCCGACCGAGCACCCCGATCGAGCGCGGATCACACTTGTCGTCGATGAACCACGGCCAGAGGCGATGCAAGCGAAAAAACAGCTTCGCAGTCTTATTCCGGTCGTCACAGTCCGAGAGCTTGCCACGGATGCTGTCGTTCGCGAACTGGCGCTGATCAAAGTTGATGCCGACAATCCGGCAGCTGTCCAGTCACTTGCAGACATGTACGGTGGGCAGACTGTCGATGCCGGCCAGGAAACTGTTACGGTCGAGCTGACCGGCAGTCGGCAGAAAGTCGAAGCCGCAGTCGATGCATTCCAGCGGTTTGGACTGCGTGAGGTTACCCGCACTGGACAGGCAGCACTGGCCCGTGGAACGGATTGGACTGCGCTAATAGAAGATGCGTGGACCGCTGATGCCGATCCACTGCCACCTGTTGAGGCCGATGACTGATCGTCATACTCTCTCCGTCAGTATCGCGTATCGAGTACCCATCCCCAACTAGTCCTATGAGTTCAGAGTTCACCACACCAGTCTACTACGAAGACGACGCGAATCGCTCGTATATCGAAGCCAAAACGGTTGCCGTTATCGGCTATGGCAGTCAAGGCCATGCCCATGCGTTGAACCTCCATGAGTCGGGGGTCGATGTTGTTGTCGGCCTTCGTGAGGGGTCTTCGTCCCGATCAGCTGCCCGTGAGGCTGGGCTGACGGTGGCAACGACGGCCGAAGCTGCACGCCGCGGAGATATCGTCTCCGTTCTGATCCCCGATACCGCCCAGCCAGCCGTCTACGAATCCGCGATCGAGCCCGGGCTTGAACCGGGCGATACCCTCCAGTTTGCACACGGGTTCAACATCCATTACAACCAGATTGATCCGCCAGACGACGTCGATGTCACGATGATTGCCCCGAAGAGTCCGGGGCATCTCGTCCGCCGAAACTACACACAGGGCCAAGGCACGCCAGCACTGCTGGCTATCAACCAGGATGCGACCGGTGAGGCCACCAACGAAGCGCTGGCATACGCCCAGGCGATCGGTTGTGCCCGTGCAGGCGTCATTGAGACGAGCTTCAAAGAAGAAGTCGAGTCGGATCTGTTTGGCGAACAGGCCGTCCTCTGTGGTGGTGTGACCTCCTTGATCAAACACGGCTATGAGACGCTCGTTGAGAACGGCTACAGTCCGGAAATCGCGTACTTTGAGGTACTCAACGAACTCAAGCTCATCGTCGATCTGATGTATGAAGGTGGGTTTGAGAACATGTGGGATTCCGTGTCCGATACTGCCGAGTACGGCGGGTTGTCCCGCGGCGACCAAATCGTCGATGACACAGTCAGAGACAACATGGAGGCCACGCTTACTGAGATTCAAAACGGTACGTTTACTCGCGAGTGGATCGCTGAGAACCAGGCTGGACGACCGAGTTACAGCCAACTCCGCGCGGCCGAACAAGCCCATGATATCGAAGCCGTCGGGACTCGGTTGCGAGGGTTGTTTGCGTGGGCGGAGGACGACAAGCCATGAGCGACGGCACCCTCTATGATAAGGTCTGGGACCAGCACAAGGTCGCCGAGCTTCCAAACGGGCAGGACCAGCTGCTCGTTGGCCTGCATTTGATTCACGAGGTAACCAGTCCGCAGGCGTTTTCGATGCTCCGCGAGCGCGAGCTGGAGGTCGCCTATCCGGAGCGCACCTTCGCGACAACCGATCATATCGTCCCGACCGACACTGCCGCCCGGGAGCGACCACTTGTAGACGACCAAGCCGAAGAGATGCTTGCAGCGCTGGAGCGAAACGTCTCTGAGGCTGGGATCACGTTTTTCGGGCTTGACTCCGGCAAGCAGGGGATTACCCACGTTGTTGCCCCCGAGCTGGGACTCACTCAGCCAGGGATGGTCGTTGCGTGCGGAGATTCACACACGGCAACCCACGGTGCGTTCGGCTCGATCGGTATCGGTATCGGCACCAGTCAGATCCGTGATGTTCTGGCCACCGGTTCGATCGCAGCAGACAAACAGCAGGTCCGCCGGATCGAGGTCACGGGGTCGCTTGGGGCAGGCGTCTCTGCGAAAGATCTGATCATGGCGATTATCCGTCAGCTGGGCGTCGACGGTGGCGTCGGATACGTCTATGAGTACGGTGGCCCGGCAATCGAAGCCTTAGGCATGGAAGGCCGGATGGCTGTCTGTAATATGTCTATTGAGGGTGGGGCCCGTGCCGGGTACATCAACCCCGATGCGACCACCTACGAGTATCTCCGGGGCCGAGAGTATGTCCCGACTGGCTCGGAGTTCGATGAGTTACAGTCCTATTGGGCATCGATCCGGAGTGATCCGGACGCCACATACGACGATACCGTCACCATCGATGCTAACCGGATCGAACCGATGGTCACCTGGGGCATCAATCCTGGGCAGGCCATTGGCATCTCCGAGCCGGTCCCTGCTCCCGATCGGTTCACTGACCCAACCGATCGCGAGACGGCGACACGAGCGCTTGATCACATGGCGTTACAGCCCGGCGAGACCATGGAGGGATACGATATCGATGTGGCGTTTCTCGGGACCTGCACGAACGGCCGTGTCTCGGATTTCGAAACCGCTGCTGCAGTGCTAGAGGGCAACGAGGTCGCTGCTGATGTCCGTGCGCTTGCGGTTCCCGGATCAGAGATGGTTCGACGAGAATGCGAGGCACGCGGTATTGATGAGACGTTCAGGGACGCCGGCTTTCAGTGGCGTCGTGCCGGCTGTTCGATGTGTCTGGCGATGAACGGTGATTCGTTGGTCGACGATGAGGTCTGTGCCTCCTCCTCAAATCGAAACTTCATCGGTCGGCAAGGATCCTCCGATGGTCGGACAGTCCTGATGAGCCCAGCAATGGTTGCCGCCGCAGCGATTGAGGGGGAAGTCACTGATGTTCGCTCGAAGCTTGATCCGACAGCACGGACAGCCGGACGTTCCGGTGAGGTGACCGAATCATGACTGACGTCCCACAGATCACGCAGGTCACTGGCCCCGGTGTGCCGATCCGAGGATCGGATATTGATACTGATCGGATCCTCCCGGCGCGTTTTCTGAAAGAAACGAGCTTTGAACAGCTGGATCAGTACCTCTTTTATGATGCTCGGCGGGATGGGGATGGCTCGCTTAACGAGCACCCGCTGAACACCTATTCGAACGCGACGATCGCTGTCGTGAATGATAACTTCGGCTCCGGTTCTTCTCGGGAACACGCTCCACAGGCGATGCAACGCTGGGGGATCGACGGGCTCGTTGGTGAGTCGTTCGCGGAGATTTTCAAAGACAACTGCAAGTCACTAGGAATGCCGACAGCGACAGCGGACAGCAACGACATCCGAGCACTCCAAGACTGGATTGATGCCAACCCAACAAGCACGATCCGGATCGATGTGGCAACCGAGACTGTCCAATACGACGACCAAACGATCCATGCTGAGATCGATCAGGCGATGCGCGAGGCGCTCTTGCAAGGAATCTGGGATACTACGCGGCTGATGGCTGGCCAGCAACAGTCCGTGGAGACCGTCATGACCGCCCTGCCGTATACCGATCAGTAACTGAAAAGCAACGATATTTAGGGACGCAGTCACATACCGTGATGATATGGACGTTATTAATCCGGCCACAGGCGAGCGCGTCGCTACCTACGAGGAACCAACCGATGAGGCGGTTGAACACGCGCTTCAAGACGCCCAGGATACCTTCCAACAGTGGCGACAGCGACCCCTCCGCAAGCGTGCGGGAATGCTTGCCGATGTCGCGGATGTCCTCCGAGACCGTGAGGACGAATACGCGGAGTTGATTACCACAGAAATGGGCAAACCGATCAGTCAAGCGCGTGCGGAAGTTCAGAAATGCGCCTGGCTGGCCGATCATTACGCGAAACATGCTGACTCGTATCTTCAAGATGACGTCTATCCCAGTCCGCCGGGCACGACCGTCAAAACCGTCTACGAACCCCTTGGACCCGTGCTGGCGGTGATGCCGTGGAACTTCCCATTCTGGCAGGTCTTTCGGTTTGCTGTTCCGTACCTAACTGCTGGCAACGTCGGGCTCTTGAAACACGCCTCGAACGTCCCGGGGACCGCCAACGCAATTGAGGACGTCTTCCAGCGTGCCGGCTATCCTGATGGTGCATTCCAGACGCTTCTCATCGGCGCTGATCGTGTTGAGGGGATCATCCGCGATGACCGTGTCAAAGCAGCGACCCTGACTGGAAGCGAGCCTGCTGGACGGGCAGTTGCCTCGACAGCTGGGGAAGAATTGAAAAAGACCGTCCTTGAGCTTGGGGGCAGTGATCCGTTTATTGTCCTTGATGATGCGAATATCGAGGCTGCCGCCGAGACCGGTGTGTGGGCACGCAATCAAAACGGTGGACAGTCCTGTATCGCCGCCAAGCGGTTTATCGTTCATGAGGCGGTCTACGATGAGTTCCTTTCAGCGCTTCTCGATGAATTCCAGTCGCTTACGGTTGGCGACCCGATGGACCCAGACACCGATATCGGTCCGCAGGCCCGTCCGGATCTGCTTGAGGGTCTCCACGAACAGGTGCAAGTCAGTATTGAGGCCGGTGCGACTGTCGAACTTGGTGGTGAGCCCCTTGACCGGGATGGCGCATACTATCCCCCAACAGTGCTTACGGATGTGCCGCCGAACTGTCCGGCTGACAGCGAGGAGGTCTTCGGTCCCGTTGCTGCCGTGTATAAGGTTCCGAACGAAGCAGCTGCCATCGAGAAGGCCAATGACACGGACTTCGGCTTGGGAGCCAGTGTCTGGACGACCGATATCGAGCGCGGCCAAGACGTGGCCGACCAGATCGATGCAGGAGGGGTGTATCTCAACGAGCTTGTCAAATCGGATCCGAGGATCCCCTTCGGTGGCATCGGTGTCTCCGGATATGGACGTGAACTCTCGGAAGCTGGCATCAAAGAGTTCACAAATCGTAAAACCGTCTGGATCGATGATGCAGATAGCCAATGAAAGCTTCTGACCTCCTCGTTCGTAGCCTGGAAGTGCAAGGTGTCGAATACGTCTTTGGACTGCCAGGCGAGGAGCTTGAGGATCTGTTGTTCTCGTTACGGGATTCTAGTATCCAATTTATCCCAGTTCGACATGAACAGGGAGCCGCGTTTATGGCCGACGTCCACGGTCGTCTAACCGGAGAAGCCGGGGTCATGCTCTCGACGCTGGGGCCGGGCGCAACAAACCTCATGACGGGGGTTGCGGACGCACACTTGGACAAATCACCTGTTGTCGCAATCACTGGTCAAGGTGGTCGTGAACGGCTCCACAAAGAGAGCCATCAGGCGATCGATATCGTGCAGATGTTCGAGCCCATCACGAAATGGAATACCCAGCTTACCGACCCGGAGACGATTCCGGAGGCAGTTCGGAAAGCGTTCAAACTGGCCGAATACGAGAAACCCGGTGCCACCCATCTGGAGTTCCCCGAGGATGTCGCTGGCGAAGACATCGATGCTGACCCGATGCCTCCACGGCCACGCGTGAGACGCCCCGACCCTGACCAGGCGTCCATCGAGTACGCAGCTGATCTCATCGAATCTGCCGAGGCGCCTGTTGTCCTTGCGGGCAATGGGGCAGTCCGGACGCGTGCTGCAGAGCGGCTTCGACAGCTCATCGACCGGACGAAAATGCCCGTTGTCGCCACGTACATGGGCAAGGGCGCGGTGTCGGATCGAATGAACTACTCGCTGATGACGCTTGATTCCGGGCCGAACAACGAAACGGCTGCGGCGATCGATCGCGCCGACTTGATGGTCGCGATCGGCTACGATATCGCCGAACATGATCCACAATCATGGAACCCGGATCTTGACAAGGAAATCATTCACATCGACAGCGAGCCGGCCGAAGTCTATCGACACTACAACCCGGACGTGGAACTGGTTGGGGATATCGGGGCTGCGATCCGCGAACTTGATGCCCAACTGGCCGATGCGGTCGGTCCGGAGTGGTCACATGAGTTCCGTGAACCGGTCGTTGTTGATGCCTATCGGTCCCCTGATCCCAGTGAGCCATTTACGATCAAGCGGACGTTGCCATATATTCGCGATGCGATGAACGACGCGGATGTCCTTATTTCGGACGTTGGCAGCCACAAGATGGCGATCGCCCAGAATTTCCCAACCTACGAACCGGGGACCTGTATTATTTCCAATGGCCTCGCAACGATGGGGATTGCCGTGCCCGGTGGCGTGGCTGCGGATTTAGCTGTCGATGCCAACGTGGTCGCTGCAACCGGGGATGGTGGCTTTATGATGAACGCCGCCGAGATCGAGACTGCGACCCGGCTTGGCCTTGGTTATACGATCGTTGTGTTCAACGACAACGATTACGGGTTGATCTCGGAGAAACAGCACCGCCATACTGGGGAGCATTTCGGAACGGAACTCACGAACCCGGACTTGATGACCTTCGCAGAGAGCTTTGGAATCGAACACCGGCGTCCTACCTCCTGGGACGAACTCAAAACAACACTTGCGGAGTTCATCCCGGCGGATGACATGTCGCTTATCGAAGTTCCGGTCCGATAGCCGTTCCTGACACGTAGCAAGCGAAAGCCCACTTCCTTGAGGGGGCCGAATGCAGGGGACCGGAACGCTATTTTGTCTCTCGCCAGTCCCTCCGGTATGCCAACACGCGTTGCTGTTGTTCCCGGCGATGGAATCGGACAGGAAGTTGTTCCTGCGGCAGTTCGGGTACTTAAAGCGCTCCCAGTTGCTCTTACATTCGAGTCGGCGGCGGCCGGCGATCAGGTCCGTGCTGAGACTGGTACTGCGCTGCCGGCGGCCACCAAAGAAACGGTTACCCATGCCGATGTCACGTTGTTCGGTGCAGCCGGTGAGAGTGCTGCAGATGTCATTTTGCCGTTACGCGAGTTGGTTGGGGCCTATGCCAATGTCCGACCAGTCCGTGCGTATCCCGGCACTGAGCCGCTTCACTCAGATGTCGATCTCGTGTTCGTCCGGGAAAACACGGAGGGGGTTTACAGTGGCATCGAATCGGAGATTACCGACGGTGTGACGACCCTCACTCGTGTTATTACCGAAGAGGCCTCCCGCAATATCGCCGCGTTCGGCTTTGAATATGCGGCTACACACGACTATCCGGTGACGATTGCACACAAAGCCAACGTCATGCAGGTTACTGATGGCCAGTTCTTGGACACCACTACAGCGGTTGCCGATCAGCGGGACGCTTCCTACGAGACGGCGCTTATAGATGCTCTGGCGATGCATTTGGTGACACATCCGGAGGACTATGGTGTGATTATTTCGCCGAACCTGGCCGGCGATGTACTTTCAGATCTGGCCGCCGGTCTTGTCGGTGGCTTGGGACTGCTCCCGAGTGCGAATCTTGGACACGAGCAGGCACTGTTCGAACCCGTCCATGGGACAGCACCGGATATTGCCGGTGCGGGGATCGCCAATCCAACCGCAATGTTCCTGTCGGCTGCGTTGTTGCTTGAGTATCTTGATCACCAGGCCGCTGCTGACCGGCTTCGGGCTGCCGTGGAAACCACGCTTGCTCAAGGCCCACGAACGCCTGATCTCGGTGGCGACGCGTCAACAACTGAGGTAACTGATGCCGTGATCGACCGACTGTGACGCCGGTGGCTATGCTGCAGCCGCACAGGCTTGTTCCCATTTGTTTTCATCTTCGAGATGTTGCTGGAAGGCCTGTGCGTACTCTGCAACCAATGCTTCTGCTTTCTGCAGCCGTTGTTCGGTATCAGGTTCGTCGTCGCCCAGTCCGAATGTACTGGTGATCCGATCGAATAAGCCTCCACCAGACGATTGCTGCTGGCTTGGGGCCATCGCTCCCAGTCCAGCCTCAATGTCCTCAAGGGCAGGCATGATATGCTCGACATCGGTCGTGTTCGCGACCAACTGCGCCTGCGCTGGGTCATCCGGGTTTTGAATCTCGAATTCGACAGCCGTCATAATCGTCCCCCATTCCTGACGAGAAAACTCCGAGGCAGCAATCCGATCGCTGAACTCTCGGTCGACGACCATTCGATCGCCAACGAACTGATCGGTCCAATCGCTCATGTCCGTATATACGCGAGTAACCGTATCAGCATTGCGCCTTCACAGAACGTCACGGCGGCTGCCACAGGGCGTGCCCCGCGGTGGTTCTGAAACCGTGGTCGGTTACAGTTGCACCGTCTCGTCGCCGTCAAGGACCCTAACGGTCGTTTCCGGTGCCCGGTCAGCGACAGCATTGACAAACCGATTGGTGTCAACCTCGATCGGTGGGAACGTGTCATAGTGCATCGGGAACACTTGCTTGACCCCCAGCCAGTCAGCTGCGATCGCTGCCTGTGTCGGTCCCATCGTGAACTGATCGCCGATCGGCAGAGCAGCTGCATCAGGGGTGAGGAACGTGCCGACAACATCACGAAGCTCCGTATGCAGTCCTGTGTCACCCGCATGGTAGAAGGCTGTTCCTGTCGTCGCAGAAACTTCAGTCGGGTCGCGATCGCTGATTAGATATCCTGCTGGCATCCCACCGCTTGCCTCGTAGCCGGTCTCGATGCCATTGCTATGATCAGCGCGCTGCATCGTCACGACGGCATCCCCGCAGCTGATCGTTCCCCCAATGTTCATCCCGATCGTCGATTCAGCGCCGTGTTCGTCCTCAACATAGGCCGTCATTTCTGGTGTCCCGACGATCGTCGCGCCTTCGAACGCACCGATATCCGCGATATGATCGGCATGCCCGTGGGTCAGTAATACGTACTCCGGATCAAGCGCTGCTGGCGTCAGCTCGGTCTGTGGGTTCTTGAAAAACGGATCGATCAGGATGGTTGTTTCACCGACTGTGACTGCCCATGTCGAATGGCCGTGCCATGTGAGCTCCATGTGTCATCATCGGTCTGTAGTGTCTTAGTTTGTTGGCTCAATCGCGGCTGTTCTGTTGGCGACGTTTCGACAACAGTTTTAGGCCTGCCCACGTCGGTTTTCTCAAATGGGATCGTGTATCATTTGTGGAACCGAAACCGACGGCGCCGTCTGCTCGATTCACGAGGAAGATGTTGCGTTCGTCTTCGAAGGTGACTCTCCACACCAGCTTACCCCTAATCGATACTACCGTGGTACCGTTGATGGCTATGCTGATTTCGGCGTGTTTATCAATATTGGGTCGAACGTTACTGGACTCTTACATCGCAACGAACTCGATCGTCGCCTGGAAAGTCTTGAGTGGGAGCCTGGCGACACAGTGTTCGTACAGGTGACAAACATCCGTGAGAACGGTAATGTTGATCTCAGCTGGTCAACACGACAGTCGGTTTCGGCGTTTCGGGGCACACTGATCGATTCGCCCGATGGCGAATATCGTCATGATGAGTCTGACACAGAAGAGGTCGATTCGACTGATACGGTTGCGGTGACTGTCCCTGATGAGCCAGCCAGCGACTCCTCTGAACCAAGCACACCTGAGACTCCAGCGTACGATCCGGTGTCAATCGACGCGCTGTCCGATGCGCTGGGCGAGTCCGTTCGGGTCAAAGCCGAAGTCACGGAAATCAGACAGACAAGCGGTCCGACAGTGTTCCACGTTCGCGATGCGACTGGCACTGTTGAGGCAGCCGCATTCGAAGCGGCCGGTGTCCGTGCCTATCCGGCCGTCGAAGTCGGCGATTTCGTTCAGATCGACGGGACGGTCGAACGACACCACGATGACCTTCAAATCGAGACGGAGACACTTACGCTTCTAGATGACGAACAGCAGGCGGCCGTTGCTGACCGGATCGAGACTGCGCTTGAAGAACGCTCTCGCCCGGAGTCAGTAACGTATCTCAGTGACGACCAGCTTGCCGACCCGCTTGCAGACGAGATCCGTGATGCTGCGACGGCGATCCGAACAGCAATCACAGATGGCCGGCCAATCGTACTGCGACACGCGGCGAGTGTCGAAGGGTACGCCGCCGGTGCGGCCATCGAGCGAGCCGTCCTCCCACGGATCCGCGATGAGCATCCCGAACAGGAGGCTGTCTACCGGTATTTCGATCGTCGACCGCTGGATGATGCTGTCTACGGAATGGATGCCGTTATCGGTGATCTCACAAACGCCTTAGAGATCTGTGAGCGCTATGATGAACCACGGCCCTTGTTTGTCCTCGTCGACATCGGTAGTACAGCCGAAGCGATTGACGCGTTCGAACTGCTGGAACTCTATGACATCGATCGTGTTGTTATTGATGATACAACACCGGCCGACGGTCTCACTACAGCCGTCCAGACCGTGGTCAACGCGAAGCTTGTCGATACCATGACCGCGCTCTCGACGACGGCACTTGCGGCAACCGTTGGTGCCACTGTCGAGCCCGATGTCCGTGCTGACCTCCAGTGGCTGCCGGCCATGAGCCAGTGGGAAGATCCACTCCCAGCCTATGATCGGCTCGCCGTTGAGGCCGGCTACGACGCTTCGGAGCGACAGCGGATCCGGGAGGCACTCGCAATCGAGGCCTACTATCAATCACATAACGGAAAACGGGAGCTCATTACCGATCTTCTCTTCGAAGAGACCAGTGATCTCGTTGCCCACATTGCCGATCAGTACCGGGAGCGACTGCGTGCGGAACTAGAACCCGCTCGTGAGAATCTCACTCGAAAGCAAACCTCGGACATCACGTTTGTCGTCCTTGATACGGATAACTTCGCCCATCGCTTTGATTTCCCACCGACGGAGTTGTTGCTCGACGTGCTGCACCGTAAAGAACGGACTGCAGTTGACGGACCACTTGTCACCCTCGGTGTCGGTGCCGATGAAATGCACGTTCGGTCGACGGCACCGATCAACATCGAGGCGATCGTTGAGCGTGCGAGTGACGTCATCGACGGGCTCACGGCCGTAGGCGGTCCTGACGGACATATCGTGTACCTCACCGGCCATCGTGAGGACGCAATCGAGGCTGTCGTTGGTGCGATCGCTACTCGTGTGAACTAACCTCCTTTCGGTCAGGCTTTCGTTAAGAGATACTGGTTGAGTTTGACGGTTACTGGCAAAAGCGATGCTCCAATAAGGATGAGAAACACGCTGCCAATTACATCAACTACTACCGGTCCCAAAAGCCCCGCTTCGAATGGTTGGATGAGGATTCGTCCGGTTGCGAACAACAGCGCTGGAACTGACTGTCGCAGTAGCGTGTCGATCATCGTTCCCCGCGTGGCGAGATCGCCTGTCCGTCGTCGTTGATAGTAGACGCCGTACACTGCCACTCCGAGTGCCCCACTCCCAAGTAGCAACGACCAGACGCTGCTGGTTGTTATCCATGCACCGAGAACAGTAACTGGCACCACCAACACGAACCCGAGTTCGACCAGTCGACGAAGTCGGAACTCACCAAGTCGATCGCCTTCTTGGGTTGAGAAAGCCGTGTTATAATAGGCTTCTCGCATTGTCAGAGCTATCACCAGCGTAAACGCAAACAACAATGGCTCAACGAGATGCCAGCTCAGCCCGAGCAGTTCTTCGCTGACTCCTACTCCACCGATCAATACTCCAAGGACTCCAACGAACGTGAAATACAGCCACAATGTCGCCTGTGGACGGCCGGAGTGCCGCCGGGCCCGGATCCCGAGAAGACTCAGCCGTGCTCCGAGTACGGCCAACAACGCATAGCCAATAATCGCTATGAGTACTCCCGTCTGACTGCGCTCGATCGTAATCGCAGCGATACTCATAGCCCGCCAGTCTCTACGAGTGTCTGGAGATCCTGGACAAATTCGTCTGCTGATTCATAGCGTGTGATCTTTCTCGGTGTCAACGCCTTCAAAATCGGCGTGTCAACGCGTGCTGAAAGTTCTGTCCGCTCAGATGGGGGTGTTGGGGTCGCGTCTGTTCGCTGTTGGGGTGGTTGCTCAAACGGTGGGTGTCCGGTCAAACTGGCATATAGAATCCCCCCAAGATGAAAGATATCGGTCATCCAGTCAATCGCCTCGTTGTCGCGTGCGTACTCAGGGGCTGCAAATCGCTTTTCGATCGGATGGTGACCGCGGGTGGTCCGCATCACCGGTTCCATCCCAAATCCAAATACCCGGGGCACCGGATCCGGGGTTCGCCGGTCAAGGACAACCCGCCGTGGGTCTAACCAGCCGTGGGTGATCCCATGCTCGTGGGCTGTCGCGATGGCACGGCCGAGATCACGCCCAATGCGGACTGCAAGCTGTGGCGGAAGTGTCCCGACCGTATGAAGCGTTTCCGTGCTATAACCCAATAGCAGCCATGGCTGCGGGGCAACCCCGGAATCATGGACTGTGAGGATGTTCGGATGGTCGGCAACGGTGAGCCATCGCTTGAGCCTCTCTGTGAACGCTGTTTGCAACTGCTGGCTATCAACTGTCTTCGATTGGCGATAGGTTTGAACGGACACAGCCTGTCGCTTGCCGTCGATGGTTGCCAGTCCCGCGTACGTCCGTAACTGTGGTTCCTGATGGACCATCCTGAAAATGCCATGCACCTCGGCATCGGCATCAGCAGCATTGAATCGGCCATCGTTTACGACTGGCTCCGTTTCACCGGTTGTCGGGTCTGTCCGTTCCCAGTCCCGGTCAGTCCCGATTCCTGGTGTCGTCACCGCAGCCCCATAACGGCTGACAAGCCACTCATACACGAGCTGGGCGGCTGTTCCCTGCTGTCCTTGCACTTGCTTTGCGATCTCGGGGGCTGACGCTGGGTTCTCTTCGGCAAGCAGACAGAGCTGCCATGCAGCCTCGATCCGTTCGCGGGCAGTTCCCCGCTCGATGGTTGCTACCAACTCCTCTTGTGTCGCCGGCGGTGGCACACGCCCCGCTTTACCGCCGTCGATATCCGTTGGCTCTTTCGGTGGACCCCAGGCTGCCATCGTTCAGTTCTGTTGTAAGTTAGCAGTACTACATAATCTTTCCCCGCTTGGCTCCGTCATGCTTATTCGGCTTTCGCCCTCAGTATGGTGCGATGAGTACTGCCGATACGGAGGTCTTCGAGCAGGTCTGTGAGGAGTTGATTGATCGAATCCTCACTGAGGACCTCGATCGTGACGAGATCGAGCCCGCAAAGCGTGCGGTTTGTGCGAAACACGCTGCCCCACGGGTTCCTAAAAACAGCGAGCTGCTCGAACGGGCCCCGGAGGGCCGACGTGATGACCTTGAGGCTGTGCTCCGTCGCAAACCGGTTCGAACTGCCTCTGGCGTGTCACCCGTCGCGATTATGACCAGTCCACAGCGCTGTCCTCACGGACAGTGTCTGTACTGCCCCGGTGGTCCGGACTCGGCGTTTGATTCCGCACAAAGCTATACCGGGCACGAACCAGCCGCCAGTCGCGGGAAACGGGCCGACTACGATCCCTACGAGCAGGTCCGCCATCGGCTCCAACAGCTTCGTCAGATCGGGCATCCCGTTGATAAGGTGGATCTCATCTTGATGGGTGGCACGATGACTGCCCGGAGCCATGATTACCAAGAATGGTTCGTCAAACGAGCCCTCCAAGCGATGAATGACTTCGATCCTGAGACACCAGAGCAGGCTGTCACGCCACCTGGGACGGCTGACCGCTCATTTGAATACTTGGAGGATGTCATCCAGACTAACGAAACGGCCACAGTCCGGAATATCGGAACGACGTTCGAGACGAAACCCGATTGGTGTGGAATCGAACAGATCGATCGGATGCTCCGCCTTGGTGGCACGAAAGTCGAAGTCGGCGTCCAGACGACCTTCGAGCGGATCAACCGCGAGATGGGTCGCGGCCACGGCATTCAGGCATCGATTGATGCCAACTGTCGGCTTCGTGATGCCGGATTCAAAGTCGGCTTCCATATGATGCCTGGCCAGCCGGGCAGCTCCAAAGCAATGGCGCTAACCGACTTTGACCGACTCTTCGAGCGTCCGGAGTGGCGGCCTGACTATCTCAAAATCTATCCCACACTGGTTGTTGGCGGGACCGTCGTCTACGGCATGCACCGTCGTGGTGAATACGAGCCACTGTCAAGCGAGGAGGCTGCCGAGGTAATCGCACAGATCAAAGCCAAGATCCCGCCATACACGCGTCTCCAACGTGTCCAACGCGATATTCCTGCGGATTTCATCGAGGCAGGGGTCCAGAAATCTAATCTCCGACAACTGGCTCGTGACCGACTCACAGCGCATGGCGAAACGTGTGATTGTATCCGCTGTCGCGAAGTCGGTCACAATGATCATACCCCAACTCCTGACGAGCTTGAACGACGCCACCACGAGTATGCTTCGTGTGGTGGGACTGAACATTTCCTGAGTATCGAGGCGCCGGCTGCCAACCAGGACGTGCTAGTGGGCTTTGTCCGGCTTCGATTCCCGAATGACCCGCATCGCCCAGAACTCCAGGATGCTGCCATCGTCCGTGAGCTGCATGTCTATGGCTCGGAGGTTGGTCTTACCGGCGACGATGCTGCTGACTGGCAACACCAAGGATACGGGCAGGAACTCATGGGGTGGGCCGAGGAAATCGCTCGTGCTGCCGGATTCCGCAAGCTCGCTGTCATCAGCGGTATCGGTGCTCGTGAGTATTACAAACAGCAACTCGGATACGAGCAAGATGGCCCCTACGTTTCGACACGACTTTCCTAACGACTCCCAGCCGGTGGTCGCTCACGAAGGGCCTTTATGTAAGGCGAGAAAGACATAGCCATGCCAACTGTCCACTTTCGCGGTCGTGACATCGAATGTGAAGAGGGTGCCATCCTTCGCGATGTGCTACTGGATGCCGATGAAACGCCGCATAACGGGGCATCGAAATATCTCAATTGCCATGGTCGCGGCGCGTGTGGAACCTGTGCGGTTGCAGTCTCCGGTGAGGTCAGTGCGAAGAACCCAACTGAAGTTCGTCGACTGTCACAACCGCCGTTCGGCGATGTTGATGGACTCCGACTGGCCTGTCAGACTCGCGTCAAAGGGGATGTCACCGTCACAAAACACGACGGCTTTTTCGGGCATAAGGTCTCTTCAGACGACGAGCACTCCTCATAGTCGGTCGGCGAGTTGTCCGGCGAACCTGAACAATCGTTCATCCGAACCGTACCGACCAACACATTGTATGCCAACCGGCAGTCCATCGACTGTTCCGGCTGGGAGTGTAATCGCTGGCAGTCCAAGATACGTCCACGGTCGATTCAACACTGACTGGCCTGTTGCGTGGCGCCCTTCTGGTGCTGGTCCTGGGGCTGTTGGCGTCACCCAGCAGTCGACCTCGTGTGCGTCCATTCGCTTTTCGACTGCCTGACGTGTTGTTACAATCCGGTTTCGAGCCTCCTGTAAGCGAGCCGTCGAGATAGTCTGGCCCTCTCGCAGCGCTCGTGCGGTTGTCGTCCGGTAAAACGATTCGTATGCTGGGAACCAGTCTGCATGCACGCGACTGAGCTCGCCAGTGTGTAACTGCTGGTGATCCCGATCAAGCTGTCTGTAATCGGGGAACGCTTCGAGTCGTTCGATGTCAATTCCAGCTGTCTGTAGCTGTTGTAGCTGCTGTTCGAAGGCTGTCATCCCAGTTTGGCTGACGGCCGCTAAATACGGTCCTGTCGGGACGCCAATCCGTGGTGGTGGCAGCTCCTTCACCGGTACCCATTCATCGGCCAAGACACGTACTGCTCGCTCGGCCCCAGCGAGTTCCTGCGTGAACACACCGACGGTGTCCATTGTCCACGATCGGGTGACAATACCATCTGTTGGAATCCGATCGACGGTTGGTTTCATCCCAACGATTCCACAGAAGGCTGCCGGGCGAAGTACCGATCCCCCGGTCTGTGTCCCGATCGCCAGCGGCACGAGTCCGGCTGCGACGGCCGCTGCTGAGCCGCTTGATGAGCCGCCAGGCGTGTGTCCAAGATCATGTGGATTCCGCGTTAAGCCTGGGGCAAACCCAGCAAACTCCGTCGTGACCGTTTTGCCAGCCACCACCCCGCCGGCCGTGCGCAGTCGTTGCACCGCCGTTGCTTCATCGTCTGCAAACAACTCTGGGGGAAGTGCCGACCCTGCGCGGGTCTCGAACCTGCGGGTATGGATGATGTCTTTGATCCCAACGGGAATCCCATACAGTGGGCCCTGGTCTGTTTTGGCACGCGCTGTGCTTGCGGCAACTAATTGCTCACGGTCCCAGCCATCAGGCCGGAACGCTCTGAGCGTCGGGTTCTGTTGCTCGATTCGATCAGCAACCGTCTGTGCATACGCGACCGGATCACCGTCCGCTTTGAGTTCCTGTCCCCGATCAGTGAGCAGCTCCTGATAGCGGTCAAGTTCGGTGGTCATGTCTTGATTGCTGTGCCTGGATTGAGGATCCCGGCCGGATCCAGTGCTGTTTTGATCGCCTCCATCACCGCCAGTGTCGCTTCATCGTGTTCGGCGGCCAGCGCGTCCTGTTTGCCAGTCCCGATCCCGTGTTCTCCCGTAACCGTACCACCAAACTCAACGGCCAGTTCCATGATCCGTTCATTGAGTCGTTCACAGGTGGCTTGATGCTCCGGATCGTCCACGCGGGCCATAATCGAGTAGTGGACGTTTCCGTCTCCAACATGACCAAAACAGGGGATGAGAACGTCATACTCGACAGCCAACTCCTCAATGGCACCGATCAGATCGGTTACCCGATCGATCGGAACTGCAACATCGCCGATCCCGATCGGTGTAAGTCCCGGGTCATACGGCTCCATCGCGTTGCCAAGTTCCCGTCGGATCGCCCAGATTCGCTCAAGCTCTGCCTTATCAGTCGTCACTGACAGTTGTGTCACACCTGTATCAGCGATCAACTCTCTGAACGCATCCAGTCGCTGCTGTTGTCCGTACTGGCCGTGAAATTCAACGAACAACATCGGTTGATCTGGCAGCTCACTCCCGACATAGGCGTTTGCCATCGCTGCCGCCGTTGCATCGACCAACTCGAGTTTCGCTATGTCTAATTCCGATCGCACAATCGCAGAGACGGCTATGGAGGCACTGTGTCGATCCTCGAACACCGCCCGACCACCTGCGACACCACGTGGCTGTGGGACGACCGATAGCGTTGCCTTTGTAACGACTGCGAGTGTGCCTTCGCTCCCGACGAGGAGATCTGTTAGGTTATAGCCACTTGAGGATTTCAGTGCTCGCGTCCCGGTGTTGATGATCGTCCCATCAGCTAGGACAGCTTCCAGCCCCAACACTCGGTCCCGAATTTCTCCGTATTTGACTGTTCCCAATCCACTCGCACCGGTCGCGATCATCCCACCGATGGTTGCGGTTGCCGCGGATGCCGGCAGAGAGGGAAAAACGAGCCCGTCGTCGGCCAAGCGGTCGTTGAGATCACTCCCAACTACCCCTGGCTGTACGGTCACTTGGCGTGCCTCCGGTCGCACATCGAGTATCGTGTCCATCCGTGAGAGATCCATACTGATTCCATCAGGAGCCGGGATCGAATGGCCCTGAGTGCTCGTTCCGCCGCCATACGGTGTGACGGGAATCGATCGCTCATGTGCAGCTTGTAACACCGCTTGGACATCCGCCGTTGAGGTCGGATACACAACCGCTGCTGGGCGCGTGCTGTTTGCCTCGTCGGTCCCCCAGTCGATGCTGTGTTCCACACGCTGGGCTGGCTCTGTGGTGACCTGCGCTGGGTCAAGGATAGACGCGAGAAACTCTTGCATACCCCAGTCACCGATCGGTGACGGTTTGAAGGCTGCGGTCAGCCGGGCAGTATCGCTTAGACGATCCCGGTGACGAATTCGACAAGCTGTGGGACAACTCCCAACCGGACGGCTGCCCCCATAACGCCAAAGCCGATAACCGCGACCAAACTCAGAATATAATAGATCGTCCACGTCCGCGACGGCTGGAACGCTTCTGGCAGGTTTCGCGTAACGATATACCAGTTTGCCGGGTAAAAGACGATTTCTGTCACTGCCAGGATCGCAGCGATATAGACGATCGCTGTCACTGGGATGTTGCCGAGTATCAAGACCGTCGCACTACTGACGACAACGATCCCAACGAGTACAACCCGTCGGATCAGGTCGCTGTCTAGGTCTTCGTTTTCTAATGCCATCGGCAGCACATCACCGACCGCTCGAGAGGCACCATCAAGCAGGGTAATAACTGTCGAGTACAGCGCTGCGAATGCGCCGATCATCATCGCCCAGAACGACCACTGCCCGAAGGACTCCGAGAGGATCTGGCCGACCGCCACCGCGAAGTTCTCATCGCCTGGCGGCTCAGGATACAAGACGTTCGTCGAGAGGATGATCATCGCCGCAATGATACCGAAACTCAGTACATACCCGATATTAAAATCCCGACGGCCGGTTTTGATCCACTGCTTGATGTATTCATGGTAGGCCTCGTCGGTGGGATCCAGCCCGTGTTCTTTCAGTTGGCTCGCTCCCTCTCCTTTGGCCATGCTCCAAGAGCCAATCAGCACGCTCGTCGAAAACCCGGTCGGCGCGAAGCCAGCCGCAGCTGCAAACAGAGAGACAAACGCGATCGTTCGGCCGCCACTGAGATCAAGGCTAAACGCCGTCTGTGAGACGGTTTCTACTGGTGGTGGCCCGACGATAACACCCAGAATCAACAGCACTCCAAGTGTTGCTGTAAATCCGATAAGAATCTTCTCAAGCAGACTATATCGAGCGACAAACACAAGCACACCAGCAGCGCCGATGAAGACAACAAATGCCTGTGGCACTGACAGTGGCGTCAATGCAGCCGCCAGTGCAGCCGTACTCATCCCGACTGCGCCAGTAATGCCGATATACAAGCCCCCAAAGACAAACACGGTAAACCACTGGAGCCAGTTTTTTGGTCCCGGCAGCTGATCGTATGCCTCAACGGGATTTTCACCGGTGCCGTAGTTATATCGGATTCCAAGCTCCCAGGCACCGTACTTGACAACATAAATCACCGCAAACATCCATAACGCGAACAATCCAAACGTCGCTGCCATCTCCGGGCCCAACACGATATGGCTCCCGCCAATGCTGATCAACGCCCAGAGCATCGATGGTCCGAAATGATGTTTGAAAAATCCGGTCCACTCTGAGGACGGATACTCCAACTCGATATCCGTCGCTTCTGTGTTACCGCCGCTCATCGGCCCTTCCCCACCCGTGTGGCTCCTGTGTGGTGGTCTTTTGTCAGTACACGTCCGTGTTCGGTAGTTGCTCGGGTCGATCGTCCCCGCTGATCGTCAACCATGATTACGTTTCACATGGTTCACAACCAGGATCTTATATTAATCGACTTCGACGTATTACTGGTTTTTGTTAAGCATTGGATCGTATATTGAGTAGTTGTCTATTTTTTGCCCTATACGCTTTCTTCTCCAGGTTTCTCTGGCTGACTTTCCAAACAGTTATGCTAGGATATAGGTGTGAACCTCACGACTTTAGCTGAGGGTGCATGTCACTCAAACTCATTGCCATAGCAGCTGCCCCGGTGTTCAGTTGTTCTGGTTTTGATCAAGGTACCGATCGACAAGCTTGTCCAACAGCCAATGCTTGCTGAGTTCCCTTACCGCGTCATCAAACTGATCGGTCTGTCGATCGTATTCTCGATCAATCGCGCGACTGACTTCCCCGGGTGAGCGGTCTCGATTGATCAGGACAACATCACCGTTTGTCTCGATGGTAACCGTTCTTCCTCAGTTTAGCTTGCCCCAACAGTCCACCCGATCCATGCACCACCTCCACCGACCAGCAGAATCAACACAACGAGTCGGCTTGGTGGGGCCCCGATCAGCATACTTACCAGTCCGACAACGATCCCAACAAGCGTCCCCACGAGCCCTAACCTAACTCCACCAGCGACCGCGCCAGTTAGTGAGGTCCCGTTATCCCATGTCACAGCATAGCCGATCCGACGTCCCGTTGGCGTCATCGTCATTGAACTCCTCTTCGGCCTGTCCGTCCCCGTCGGTATCCACACTGATGCTCACGTCCTCGTGTTGCGCTGCGTTCACGATGAAGACATCTTGTCCCTGATCTCACTCAACGCCTCACCGGCACGCTTTTCCGTGATTTCGACGCTGATCGTGTGTGTCACCGCAGTTGCGGTACTCTCGTTGGTCTCAGTCACGACCGGACCGGACACATCCCAACATCGAAAGCCGGTCCCCTGAGCGCCGACAGTCCGGCCAGTCCAATAATAGCAAGTCGTGTTCGCACAGCCGAACTTGCGCATATCAGCTTGAAATTCTCTTGTTTGAGATGCCGACTTGATCAGGCCTCAAAGAGGTCCGTCGAGAGATATCGCTCGCCCGGATCGCAGATAATCGTTGCGACAAGCCCGTCGCGTTCCCGCGCGACTTCCGCAGCGATATGTGTGTTTGCTCCGGCTGAGATTCCACCGGCGATTCCCTCTTCCTGAGCGAGTTTTCGAGCAGCAGTGACAGCCTCCTCACGAGTGACAGTCCGCACTTCATCAAGCAAGTCCGTTCGAAGAATCTCGGGGACAAAGCCAGCGCCGATTCCCTGAATCCCATGGCTGCCCGCTTTGCCACCGGAGAGCACTGCTGATGCTTCGGGTTCGACAGCAATTAGCTCGACATCCGCCTCCTGTTCCTCTTTAAGATATTCTCCCACACCAGTGATTGTCCCGCCGGTCCCAACGCCAGCGACAAACACGTCTAGCTGGCCGTCGGTAGCAGCCCACAGTTCTGGCCCGGTCGTCTCTCGATGGGCCGCAGCGTTCGCTGGGTTCTCGAACTGCTGGGGCATGAATGTATTCTCTCGGGTGTCACGAAGCTGTTTTGCTCGCTCGATCGCACCGGAGATGCCATCCTCAGCAGGGGTCAACTCTAATGTCGCCCCCAACGCCGAGAGCAGGGCGCGTCGTTCTTCGCTCATGGATTCTGGCATCGTCAAGACCAGCTCGTAGTCTTTGGCTGCACACACTGTCGCCAGGCCAATCCCCGTGTTCCCGCTTGTCGGTTCGACGATTACTGTCTCCTCATCGATCAGCCCGTCTTCCTCGGCGGTTTCGATCATTGCTCTTGCAATCCGATCTTTCACCGAATACGGGTTGAACGATTCGAGTTTCAACAGGAGATTCGGTGCGAAACTCTCGGCACGCAACAGGGGTGTGTTCCCAATCAGTGCTGTCGCGTCAGCAGCAACATTCATGTGTTGGGTTTGGTGTCTATCCGTAAACGCCCTTTGTCCGCTTGTTTGCTCGACACAATTCTGGGTTCGTAGGAACCAAGCTTCAAGCCCTTCTATGCGTGACTAGCCAGTATGATCAGTACTAACATTGGCGATCGCGATCGTCTAGCCCGTCTTGTCATGACTGCCGTGTTGTCTATCCTCGCTGTAGATCGACTTGTGACTGGGAAGCGAATTACCGGTCTCATCGCCGGTCTTAGTGCACTGGTTGTCGGGTTTACCGCGACCACACGATTCTGTGCGTTCTATGAGTTGCTTGGGATCGATACGACCGACGAGTAGACGTTTACCAGGATTTTCAGCACCGCTATGGGGCTCGAAACACGCGTACGGTATCCCGTTCGGTTGGCTCACGGACGAGTTGTGCCAGTCCTAACTCGGTGAAAATTTCTTTCCAGTCTCGATAGTACAACGGGACACCGTCATCAACATAGGTATAGTCGCTGGTTCCTCGGGTTGGCCCGTTCCCCTCGTTTTCGGCAGTAATTAGCAGATCTCGTGTGATCCGAGGGAGCTCTGTGAATACTGCAGTTTCGCTTTCAGGAATATGTTGAAGCGTCTCGACTGAGTATATGACATCAAACGCGTTTGTCTCCATGGTCGGTAACAGCTCCTCGATCGCCCCCGCATGGAAGGTCCCGACTTCCGCAAGGGTCGGATACTGCTCGGCCAAGACTTCGAAGGCGTCCTCGTTAATATCGACCCCTGTAAGCTGGGTAAAGCCCTCTTGACGAAGCGTTTCTAGATGCCGGCCAGCTCCACAACCGAGCGCAAGGATCGCTGCTGTCTCATCATAGTAATGCGCGATCGTCTTAACAAGAATCTGAGTCACCTCATTGGGACCCCGGGCTGCATAATCAGCCGGTGAATACGCCCCAGTCCGGGTGGCCCACGCATTGTGTATCTTTTCGGGATCCATGTCCTGACTGAGTTGTCTCCTGGCCATATACTACATGGATCGCATCGGCCGTTCTCAGCCACACAGCCAGTCGATGAGCGCTCCGATCCGAACACGACCCCACGGCATGGCACTTTCCGCGGGAACGATCACGATCGTCCGGTCTTCAGTGATTGTCTCATCCTGAGGGTTGGTGCCACGCCAGACGATTGTTGTATTGTTGTTTGTCGTCCCGTAGGTCCCGTAGATGTGATACCCGGCCGGGGCATGTAGTGTTAGTTTGTCCGCTCCCGGATAGGGGCTGCCCTCTCCCCCAGCTGCAAACGGCGGTGCCCCACGGGTTTTGAAGGCGTCAAACCACAGCACTCCAGCAGTGGTATGAGTCATGTTCGGTGCGGTGTACTCGACGATGAGTGTCTTGTCGACCAGTCGGGTTGTCAATTTCTGTCGTCTGTCAGCAACGATATACGAGACGTTTTCGACGATCGCTGTCCGGCGAGTCTCGTTAGCCAACTGCTCAGCCCCGGTCTCAAGCGTAACGACGGCAGTTGCGGTGGTCGTCCCATTGGGGTATGGCGTAAGCGACATTCGCGTCGTCCCACGCTCAAGTGCCACGCCGTGTTCGGCTGCTGTCTCCTCAAGCGCATCCGTACAGACCCCACAGACCGGTTCTGGCGGAGCCTTTGCTGTGGCTGTCGCTCCAACCAGTGACACACCGAGTACACAGACGATCACGACTCCCAGAAGCCACGTCGATCGAGAGACCATGGCCGTATTGTTGCTCTCTGTGCCCTGTGCTATAGTCGCCGTGGAGACTACAGCCGTTATTTGACCCTTGTACGATAGGACTGGATTCCAACCGCGACCGCGTGCCGTGGCACCCTACTCTCCCACCGCTTGGGATTTCACGGTGTGAACGCCCTGACGGCGGTCACTGCTCTGTCCGAACAGCCGTTAGCTGTTTGTCAGTTAGGGTAATTCCATGGCCAGGTCCAGCGATCTCATGGATCGGGCCCTCTTCGGTCGGGACGATATCTTCCGCCAGCAGTCGGTTGCCATCAAGATCGACATACGAGAAGGCGTCCGTGCCAGCCACCAAGTGAGCGCTTGTGTGGATGCCAACGGCCGTCTCGGTCATACACCCGATCATCAATCCTAGATTGGCCGCCTGCGCGATCTCAACGATCGCGGCGGCACCCAACGGCCCGGATTTCTCGAGTTTTATGTTGATAATATCCGCTGCCTCCTCTCGGACTACCCGCATCGCATCTTCTGGTGTAAAGACGGCCTCATCAGCCGCGATTGGAACGTCTACCTGATGTCGGGCTGTTGCTAGTCCGGTTATGTCACTGGCAGCTACCGGTTGCTCGATCAGTGCCAACTCGATGTCGCGATCGGCCATTGCCCGCGCGAAGCGAGCCGTCTCTTTGGGGGTCCAGCCCTGATTGGCGTCGACTTTCAGTTCCGCGTTCGGTGCGACCTCGGCGATCGTTGCCACTCGCTTGATATCAGCAGCGAGGTCCTTGCCTGTCTTAATTTTCAGCTCCTCGTAGCCGGCCTCGATCGCTGTTTGCGTCCGTCGTCGTGCGTCTGCTGGCTCCACGATCGGAATTGTCATGTCAGTCCGTACCGACCGTGGCGATCCACCGAACAAGGCTGCCAACGGTAACTCGTTGGCCTTCGTATACGCATCCAAGACCGCGGTCTCGATTGCGAAGATGGCCGATGCCATTCCCGGAAACGTGCTATGCAGTGTCTCGCTTATCTGTCGATAGTTCGCGATCGGCTTGCCGACGATAAGGTCCTGTGCTGCCCTCGCTGTCTCGTAAGCGGCATCGACAGTTTCTCCGGTTACCGGTGGAACGGGGGAGCCTTCGCCGTATCCGTGGATGCCGGTATCGGTCTCGACAACTGCCATGATGTTGTTCGCCACCTCTTGGCGGCCAAGCGAGATCTCGAAGGGTTCCTTGAGCGGAAGTGCGAGCTTGTATACGTCCAATCGTTCGATCGTGCTCATAGTTGGGTAGCGCGGAAACCCACCTCTTCAGAGATGGGAGAAAGCGCGTCGGATGCGCTTCGGGCCACCGCGCTCTGGCCCGCTGGCGGTTTCGGGTCGGTGCGTTCAAGTGTTGTGGGTGTGTGTCATGGTAGTGTGATCGGTCCAGACTGGCCCGTTCGCACGGGCCTCCGTAGGTCGGCCCCAAACAGCGGACCGGATGACGCCGCGCCGCTCCCGCCACATAACGTGGCGGTGACGCGA
>CAYOHZ010000007.1:0-60034 GCA_964403925.1 uncultured Salinarchaeum sp. | reverse complement strand
CGCCTGTGTTTACAGAACGACGGGGCTGTTGAACTTCTCAACCGGTGCTATGTTAATAGCGTTCTGTTGAAGACAGGGCGCGAGTGTCTCACGAGCCAAACGAACAGAGGCCATCAGGGGGATTGTCGTAGTCACACGCTCGACGATAGCCGAGAGCGAGGCGTTCTCCTTCCCGAAGCGTGCCCTCGGCGATTGCGATCAAACAGTCGCCACCGTCTGTGTCGTACCCTTGGAACGACTCGGTGACCCAATCACCATCATCGATGCGAACAGCGACTGCGTATCGTCCACGAGCACTCCCCCAGTCGCACTCCGGAATCGCACTCTTGACAATGGTTCCGTCCTGTCCGGCGACATCGTGTTCCGAACGGTGAACGTTTGTTCCGTCTCGTCTCACCCGAATCGTAATTTGGTGAGCGTCCTCAGTGGAGTTGTGAACTGCGACGTAGCCAAGTTGGAACGACTCGTGTTGGGCCCCCGCGAGACTGTCTAGACATCCGGACATCGAGGCGGCCCCACCGGTAGCGAGCGAGGCAAGGAGGGCACGGCGGTCCATACGTTGCGTTCTGGTCTCCTGAACAAGTATCTTGCCACACTCATCGTGTCAGAGACACTCTCTGTGTTCAGCACGGTTTTTATATCAGTTACTAAGAAAGTCAACAGAGCCAGAAAGACAGGAGAATGCTTCCCGAGGTTGACCCCTGGCTGAGTTCTCCTTGCAGAGACTGATTTCAAAACGAGACGACGATCATTTGCGAGGAAAACAGACGCCGGTCGTCACACAACAGCCGATCGTCAATGTGGTGAAAATCCGTGTTCTTCTCGTACGTGTGCAAGGAGCTCCCGTGTCGTCTCGAAGGTCGCTCCACATTCACACTGATGCACCGTGGTCGGTGTCGACTGTTGTGTCGACATGGATCATCGTAATGGCCGCGTGTATATAATTGTTTTTCATTATTAATATGCTACCGGCTAACATGAAATATTGCGATCAGACTGGCGCTTCCGGCAGCGCCGACAACGGTTTCACATCGCCGAACAGCCAGTCGGCATGCTCAAGGGCATACTCCTTGTGTTCAGGCTCGATATATCCGATCGCATCGTCGAGTAAGATTGGACGATAGTCACGCAGGCCTGCTGATCCCGCGGTATGGAGCACACATACATTTGCTAGTGTGCCACCAAACAGCAGCGTCTCGATCCCATGTGCCTGCAGCCAGCCGTCAAGTTCCGTCTGATAGAACGCGTCGTAGGTATGTTTCTCTACGACATGATCCTCTGCAGCGACCGAGAGGTCTTCAACGATGTTTGTTTCCCACGTCCCCTCTTTGACGTGCTCTCCCCACCGGTCGAACTCGTCGTAATACTGTGCGTCCTCAAACTGCTCGGGTGGATGGACGTCTTTCGTGTAGATGACTTGAACACCGTGTTCCCGGGCCCATTCGATGAGCCGTTTCACTGGCTTGATCACGGCTTCACTCTCGGGGGCGTACAGTGATCCTTCAGGATGACAGAACCCGTTTTGCATATCGACGATGATGACTGCCGATCGGTCTGTGTCAAGCTCCAGGACCATTGTTTGTGATCTTGGAGATAGATCTGTATAGCCGTTCGGGTTGCGGCTGTTTGTCGGCGTCTGTTTTTTCTCTATCGAGCCATACACACAGGTATGGATCGTGTGGGGGTCCGTGTTGGGATTGTTCTTGTCGGGATTGTTCTCCTCGGTGGGGTTGCCGGGACAGCTAGCGCACAGCCGGCCTGTGCTCCTGAGTCGCCGCCGGGGTATTCCGATGCTCCAAATGGGACAGCCAACACGATCGGCTATGTTGATGGATATTGGTACAACGAGCCACTTGCTGTGTCACAGCAGGACGGTCTTACTGAGCGCGAACTTGATGCGATAGTTGCTCGGACAGCTGCCCGGGTTGAGGTTCTTCGATGCAGCTCTTTTGACACGGTCCCAGCGGTCGATATTATCGACCGAGCGACGTTCCGTGCCAATCAAGAGGAGTTGTTCGCGGCTGTCTCAGCTTCTGAACGGCGATTTGACAACGCAAAACTGGAAACACTATTGGTCGTGCCAAGCACTGAGGATTCAATTACTCAGCGGCGCGCCAACCGTGGAACGGCAGTGCTTGGGTACTACGATCCACGAACCGATCGTATTGTTCTGATCGCCGATGATGAGGAAACACTCCGTATCGAAGAAACAACACTCGCTCATGAACTCACGCATGCCTATCAGGACCAACACTACAACCTGACAACGTACGACGCAACGAAGACGGACCCAGCAAGTGCTGAAAATGGGCTTATCGAAGGGGATGCTGTCTCTATTGAAGACCAGTATCGATCTCATTGCGAGGGGACATGGGACTGTCTTGAGACCGAAACTGGGAGTTCGGCCCCGGTTGCAAACTGGGGATTGTTCGTTATGACTTTACAACCCTATCTTGAGGGCCCTCAGTTCATCCAAGAGCTGCAGGATCGACATGAAGAAAACTGGAGTGCTGTTGATGCGGCCTTCAAGGAGCCACCAACGACGAGCAAGCACATCATTGCGCCGTCGACATATCCAGAGTTCAAGCCTGAAATCCCAACGATCCCAGATCGCTCGACAGCACAGTGGGAGCGACTCTCAGTTCCAGATCGTCCAGATCATGCGACGGTTGGCCCCGTTGGGCTGGCTGCACCACTTATGGCCCCGGAGTTTTCGGAGCGACCGTTCGATGACAGCATCGAACCCTATCAGTACGATCATCCAGTCATAACAGGCTGGGAAGGAGACAAACTGTGGGTGTATACGAATGAAACCAATGCAACAGCGACCGTCTGGCGGATCAATTACACCCATACGACAAACGCGACAGCTTATCGCGATCGATATACGTCCTTACTTGACTATCACGGCGCCGAACCAGTGACAACCGATACGTTTCGGTTTCCCAACGGGAGCGCGTATACTGGTGCTGTGCGAGTCACACAGCAAGACACGCAATTGACGATTGTTCACGCGCCGACACAGGAATCACTTGTGTCGGTTCATGATACGCCACACTCGCCAACAGCGACGCCTGGCTTTGGCCTCCTTTCGGCCGTGCTTGTGCTTGCTGTGCTTGGTCTCCGGTGGTACCACTAGCTGTCAGCGTCTGTTGAGCGGACCCCCAAGTCTCAAAAATCAAGAGCTGCCGGCCAGCCGGAACCATAACGCGAGTAAGCTGGGGACAAGTACTACTGAATTGGGACTATCATAGTGTGGTTGTTTTTCGATATGATGCGTTCCGTAGTTACCGAAAAGGTGAAGTGTGGTAACACCATACATGATAATGGGTCCCACCCGGGATACCCGGCGTGAACGAGCGCCGTATCAGTTCGGTTCCCCCGTATCGTCCGCAAACTACTACCACGCCAACACCATCGACCGCTGCCGTTCGATAACTCGGTGAGCAACCCGGTCTCACCGAGCTCCCGACAAGCTATCTTTTACAGCGAAAGCAGAGCGGCCCCACGGCGTTAGCTGTGGGCTGTCCCGTAAGCTTGACTGGTACTCCGCACCCAGGAAATCGGGGCCGAGACATCCCCACGAACGCCGCTGTCTCGGTCGGGGGCTGTACTTGCTCGGCCCCGGCAGCCGACTCTGAAACTCCCGCGTGGAGATCGCTGTCTACGGCAGGTTCTTGACCGGCTGTGGCGATCGACCCCTGCGCGTTCAGTTGTGACAGCAGATAGAAAGACCCAGCTACCATTCAGCGAGATCGTCATGTGTTGTGGTATCGCTACTCTCGGATGACTTACCCGTTGTGGGCACGTACAAAGGATATGAGTAACTCAAACGAGGCCGATGGGACTGCGAACCGACGCCCGCTACGGATGCCGACCGATGAACAGGTGTTCGGTGTTGTAACCCGGCATGACGGTGGAAATCACGTCCGTGTGCGCTGTTCGGATGGGCAAGACCGGCTCGGTCGTATTCCCGGCCGGATGCAGTATCGTGTCTGGATCGAAGAAGGCGATGTGGTTATCCTCGAACCCTGGGAGTGGCAAGATGAAAAAGGGGACATCGAATGGCGCTATGAGGATCGCGATGCCGAGCAGTTACGAGCGGAAGGCCACATCCAGTAGCCACCCAAAGGTCGCAAAGTCGCCGGGTATTTATCCTTCTTCCTGATAACAGGTGATATGATCGACCTCCGGTCCGATACGGTCACCACACCGGGCGATCGCATGCGAACGGCTGCCCAAGAGGCGACCGTCGGGGACGATGTTTATCAAGACGATCCGACAGTAAACGAACTCGAAGCCCATGTTGCCGAGCTGCTTGGCTTCGAGGCGGCTCTGTTCGTCCCGACCGGAACGATGGGAAACCAGGTTGCAGTTCGTACTCATACTGATCGTGGGCGAGAAGTCCTTGTTGAACGACAGAGTCACGTCTATAAATGGGAGCTTGGTGGGCTCGCCCAGCTCTCGGAGGTCCAACCACGAACGATTGACGGCGGCGAGCGTGGCGTACCCTCACCTGCAGCGATCCGTTCGGGGTATGTCGAGCATGACCTCCATCGCCCAGGGACTGCGTTGCTCACATTAGAGAACACACACAACAGTCGTGGTGGGCTCGCGATCGCTCCTGAACAGATCGATACGGCGGCACAGACTGCCCATGAACTGGGAGTACCGGTCCATCTCGATGGCGCACGACTGTTTAACGCCGCAGTCGCGCATGACGTCCCGCCAGACCGGTTTACCCGGCATCTCGACTCAGCGATGGTTTGTCTATCGAAAGGCCTAGGCGCGCCGGTTGGCTCGGTGCTGGCCGGCGATGAGTCGTTTATTGAAGCAGCTCGCCGGAACCGGAAGCTCTTCGGCGGCGGGATGCGCCAGGTCGGCCTACTTGCTGCGCCAGGGCTTGTGGCCTTGGAGAATATCGATCGCCTTGAGATCGATCACCGGAACGCCGAGCGACTGGCCGAGGGGCTGGATGCACTTCCTGGGTTATCGGTCCAACCACCGGAAACGAACATCGTACTCATCGACACCACCGATACTGAGCAGACAGCAGCGGAGTTTCTGGCTGCTTGTGAGGAAGTTGGGATCAAAGGGACGGAGTTCGGGGAGAATACGGTCCGGTTCTGTACGCATCTGGATGTCGAGCGGGCGGACATCGAGACAACGATCGACCGGATCGCCACTGACGTGCTGGCGACGAACTGAGCGCCGCCGTTCTCACAGCGTGAGCAGCTCACTGTAGGTCTCAGGCTACTGGCGCTCGTGATACAGCTCGTCGTAGCGCTGTTCGATATCGATCATCGGTCGGGGATAGTCGATCCCCAGTTCAACGCCGTATTGGCGTTGTTCGTCGGCTGTCAACTCCCATGGTGTGTGGACCTGTGCTGGTGGCACCGCCGAGAGCGCCGGGAGCCAGTGAGTGACATACTCGCCGTCGCCATCGTACCGGTCGGCCTGTGACAGAACGTTAAAGTAATTGTTTCGCGAGTCGTTTCCAACCCCGGCCTGATACGCCCAGTTGCCCCAGTTCGACGCCACATCGTAATCGATCAGCTGTGACTGGAAGTAGGCTGCCCCCCATCGCCAGTCGATCCCCAAGACATCAACCAAAAACGACGCAACGTTCTGTCGTCCACGATTTGACATATAGCCAGTCTGGTTGAGCTCACGCATATTGGCATCGACAAAGGGAATGCCGGTCTCACCGGCGGTCCATCGCTGGAACTGCTGGCGATCCTGTCGCCACTCCCGGTCGACATCACGGATCCCGGTTGGCGTGAAAAAGTCCGCCCCGTGTTTGACAAACTGGAACTGGAAGAAATCACGCCACGCCAGCTCGAAGAGCAGCCAGTAGGTATCCTTATTTGAGACTCGTTCGGATTCATAGCGGTTGACTTCTCGGTGGATCCATCGGGGTGACAAACAGCCAGCGGCAAGCCATGGAGAGAACTTCGAGGAGTAATTTGCTCCCACCAGGCCGTTACGAGTCTGTTTGTACTCCCGAAGGTGATCTCCCTCCCAGAAGTACGTCGCAAGCCGTTGTTTGCCAGCCGTCTCGCCGCCCTCGAATGGGAGGACACCACGGTCATCAGTCGGAGGCGC
Source organism: uncultured Salinarchaeum sp. (assembly GCA_964403925.1). Lineage (GTDB taxonomy): Archaea > Halobacteriota > Halobacteria > Halobacteriales > Salinarchaeaceae > CAZFMU01. The sequence goes on along the minus strand of CAYOHZ010000007.1, from coordinate 53,929 downwards.
CTCAACGCCAAGGGCTGCGAGTGAGGGGACCTCGCCAGGTTCGACAGCGGGAACCTCAAGTGTCGTTGGTGCCGGGCGAGGCGAGCGAACCTCAGTGTTGCGCTCGACATCCTTGCGCCATGGTGTGAACGTATCATTGATCGCGTGATACGGCGTCGGCAAATCGTTGATATGATAAAGTGTGTGTGTCCAGCGACGTTCGAAGTCGATGGCCTCCGGTAGGGCCTCTCTGACAGCGTGTTCAGTGTCGAGTTCGTCAGTGGCGGGTTTGGTCTGGGCATACACGGCATCAGCACCAACCGTCGCTGCAAGCTCGGGGATAAGCGATGCTGGATCGCCCTCCCGAACGAGTAAGTCCCCACCACGCTCTCGGAGTGCCCCTCGCAAGTCCTGGACACTCTCACGACGAAATCGCATGCGATGGGGCGCATGCTTGGTAGGACCATACCGGCCGGGCCCGCGACGCTGAGGATCGAACACATACACCGGGAGTACCCGGTCGGCTGTCTCAACTGCATCCGCTAATGTGGGGTTGTCTGTGACACGCAGATCATCGCGAAACCAGACAACCGCCGTATCGACGCTCATAGCGATGCTTGCTAACAAGCGGTGAAAAGCGTCTGGACTTCGGCAGGACACACCGCCGAGGTAACCCTCAGATTAGTGCACATCAACAGGGCCGTCACCACGAACCATCGCGTATTCTGGCGGATAGGTCGAATCGACCAGCACTCGGATCCAGTCCGGAGTGAGTTTGAAAAAGACCGAGTCCGGGGCATCATGATAGGCGACCTCGCCGTATTTGTCCTGTAGCCGGGCCTGCGCGTCAGCTGCTGCCGATCCGGTAAGTTCCGTAACCGGGCCTTCCAGTTGGACGTTCCGACGATCACCGTCAACGACAACGGCCACACGTGGGTTTGCAGTGAGGTTATCGTATTTCCGGTATGAGGTAGCCGTATTGAAATAGATCGTCAACTCCTCATCGGCAGCAAACAGGATCGTCGCTGCCTCGGGCTCGCCATCCGGTGAGGCGGTCGCGATCGTTAAGCTGCTTGCCTCTGAAAGCAGGTTCTGGGCGATCTCGCGGGGCTGTGTTTCTGACATTACTCGACGGTGGACCGTCCCAGGTCTTGAGGGCGTCGTTGTCCTACCGTGTTTCCGGTTGTGTGTCCTCGTCGCTGGCGGTCAACCCGGCGTCACCGCGGTCGGTTGCAACTGGGACATCGTGATGCGTGGAGTAGCCATCGAACCATCGGGCGATCCGTTCGATCCGGTCAACGACATGAGCCGGCTCTCCGGAGCGGGAGAGTTCATGACCCTCCCGTGGATACCGCACGAGTCGCGTGTCCACATCGTGTTTTCGGAGGGTCCGATAGTACAACTCAGCCGGCGCAATCGGTGTCCGATAATCTCGCTCGCTGTGAATTAATAAGGTCGGTGTCTGGACTTGGTCAGCGTGGCCGACCGGTGACTGTTCGAAAAGGAACTCCGGCTCCTCCCATGGCGTCGTGTTGAAATCGTCCTCAACAAGCTTGTAGGCCCCATCTGTCGAACCGTAAAAGCCAGTCAGATCGTAGACCCCTCGTTGTGAGACGGCCGCAGTAAACCGATCCGTCTGACCAACTGTCCAGGCTGTCATGAATCCACCAAACGAGCCGCCGGTCAAAAACAACTCATCCTCGTCGATTGCTGGGCGCTCAATGACCTGCTCAACCCCAGCGGTAACGTCCGCAAGTGTCGTCGGTCCCCAGTCCCGTTTGATTGCCTGCAGAAATTCCTCGCCGTAGCCATCCGACCCGCGGGGGTTCGACCAGAAGACCGCATACCCACGGGCAGCAAGCGTCTGGAATTCATGCCACATCGTGCCGGCGGTCGTCCACATATGATGTGGGCCGCCATGGACTTCAACGAGTAACGGATATGGCGCCGTGTGCTCGCTTGGTTCCGGCGGTGTCAGCAACCAGCCGTCGATCTCGCCGTCCGGACCATCGATCGTCAGTGGTTCCGGTTCGGCGATCGCGACCTCAGAAAGCAGTTCGTCGTTTAATGCCGTCAATTGTCTACGTGTCTCGTTTCGAACAACGAAGACATCACCGGGATGGTTCCAGTCGGACATCGCGACAGCCACTTGAATATCCGTTGGCGACTCGCCTGTCTCAGAGCCGATATCCACGTCCGCGATTGTCCCGCCACGGAACACTTGCGTGGGTGTGGTGGTCCCATCGCCAGGGGCAACCCAGATCGCGACGGCACCGCTATCCGGAGTGCTGAAATAAACGGACTCGAAATCCGGCCCCCATGTGAGTAGTCCACCACGCCCGACCGCTCGATCGAGGGCTGTCGTAATCGTCCGTGTAGTGTCCGTCGCAGGATCGAAGACCTGGAGTTCTGTCTGCCCGATTGTTCCGTCTGCTGGCGGTTGATACGGGAACGCGAGGCGACCATCCGGTGTGGCACTAATATCAATCCCCCACCCGTAAGTTCGTGTTACAGGGCGGCTCGTCGCCGTCGTCGTGTCATAGGCCAGAATCTCGTATTCGCTTGAATCATCGGGATCGGCACCGACCGAGACGGCAACATACAACGTCTCATCAGTGCCCCACTCAGGCGCAGCATAATCCCGCTCATCGTCGGTGAGCCGTGTCACCGTATCAGTCTCGAGATCGACAAGATACAGCTGTGAGCGCTGCCCGTCGAAATACTCCTGTTGGGACCGGTAGACCGTCCGATCGATAACCCGGGGATCGGGGGTATCCGGTTCATACTCGGTGTCTACCGCAAGATCGCGGTCAGCCTCGCGGTCGTCTGGGGTCACTGATTGGAGAAACGCAATCCGTGTGCCATCGGGCGACCAGGCGATACTGGAGACACCTCCAACAACAGCTGTGACCTGTCGAGCTTCGCCACCAGCAACGGGCATCACCCAGAGTTGCTGACGGTCATCAGCATCACCGCGGGTTGAGGTGAAGGCAAGCCGATCACCGCTTGGGCTCCAGCGAGGCTCGGCATCTTGTCCCTCCCGAAGGGTAAACCGCTGTGGTGGGTCGCTGGCGTCCGCCGGCCCAACATAGACAGTTGACTCATAAGACTCCGCATCATCCGGCTGTGTCCGGAGAAACGCGACCCGATCACCAGCCGGACTAAGCCGTGGTGACGATGGGGTCGCAAGCTCGTGATAATCGCGTGCCTGAATCGATCGCACACGCCCACTCACACGACCTGGGCCATCAACGTTCCGACCGCTCGGCAACCAACACGCCAACCTGATCAGTGACACGCGTAGCTGCAGTTACCACAAACCCGGTATCAGTCAGCGCTTCAACAAGCGTTCCGACAGTGGCCGGATCGTCGACGGCTGGATCATACGATGGCTCATCAGGGTTCGGTGGACCAAAGAACATGACATCACCGAGCACGAATCGCCGTGGGTCGAAGGCACTAATCATCTCGATGGCATCGCGTTTTTCGGCATCCGAGAGATGATGCAGCGCATAGTTCGACACGATGATATCGGCTGGGCCATCATAGTTGGGCTCACGAAACGACCCCTGCTCGAAGGACACGTTTGCCAGCCCTCGGTCGGTGGCTTTCGTCCGTGCCTGCTCAAGCATGCCAGAGCTAATATCACGACCGACGACACGGGCTGCCGTATCAGCAAGCCCAAGGCCAACAGCACCGGTGCCACACCCGAGATCAAGCACCGTATCGGTCGAGGTAGGGTCCGCATACTCGAGAACAAGTGACACGGTCGCCCGGTAGGCAGCGTTGGTATCCTCATCATACTCTGGGGCGATGTCAGTAAACCGCTGTGCGTGTTCCTCAATCGATCGTTTCATGCCCTGGATCATGGTCGGGAGCCGTATCAACGTCTCGTCTTCGACTGTTGCTGTGCTGGCGTCGCGCAGACGACAACACCAACCTGACAGATACTAATGACTCAGTACTTAAATAGCTCGGCCACGTACGTGTTAGTATGATGATGATGATGAAATCAGCAATGCGAAAGTTTGGATCGTTGTGGATCATCGGCCAAGGAATGCTCGCGGCAGTCGCGCCGAAACGAAGCGCCAAGTTCGGCCAGAAAATGCTTGACAAGTACTACGAGAATACCGATGCGTTGACGCCCAAATCATCGTATCTCCGACAGCTCCGGGCACTTGGCGTTGGTATGATCGCAGCCGGGATCGCTGGTCTCCTGCTTGAGGCGACCGATGACGACGAGGAGCCGGTTGTCGAAGACGACGAATAGCTCACACGAAGGTCAAACCGACCGGGAGCTTAGTTGCGCCCCTTGGTGGCAACTGTTACTGAGCAATTAATTGCTGGACTCGAACTCCTGGATCGCTGTTGCCAGCGCGTTAATGCCGGTTTCAATCGCTGCCGGCGAGGCATAGCTAAAGGACAGCCGGAGTCGATTGTGCCCACGATCGTCCGGATAGAACATCTCACCGGGAAGATAGGCGACACCTGCATCCATTGCGATCGGGAGCAACGCTTCGGCATCGATCGACGATGGCAGTGTCACCCAGACGAAAAAGCCACCAGCAGGCGCAGTCCAGTCAACAGTTGGTGGCATCGTGGCAGCAAGCGTTTCGAGCATCCGGTCGCGACGCGCTTGGTAGATCGATTGAAGTTCTGCGATGCGCGCGTCCATATCAACCGTCTCGAAATAGTACCCAAGGAGACTCCGCACGAAGTAATGCTCTCCGCCGGCATCGACCCCGGCGATCGCATCGATGACCTGCTCAGGGCCGAGTACCCACCCTGTTCGCACGCCGGGGGCGACCGTCTTCGAGACGGTCCCGAGTCGGAGTACTCGGTCCTGGTCATCCAGAGCCGCCAACGACGGCGGAACGTCATCCGTAAACCGGATCGCTTGATACGGATCATCCTCAAGAATCATAAAGTCATACTCGGCGGCCAAGTCCAACAGCTGGTGGCGTCGAGGAACTGAAAGTGTTGTGCCGGTCGGATTATGGAAAGTCGGGACAGTATAGAGCAGGCTCGGAAGCTGTTTGCCGTTTTTCTGGCGGGCGGCCAGTCGGTCAGCAAGCACGTCCGTCTGGAGGCCGTCCTCATCAACTGGCAGCCCCTTGAGCTCAGCGCCGCGATTCTCGAAAATAGAAAGTGCCGACATGAACGTCGGGGCTTCTGTCAGAACGAGCTCGCCGGGATCGACAAGCGCCCGGGTTACCGCTGCGATTCCATGGGCTGCGCCGTTAACCAGTGTTAGTTCGTCAGCCGAGCGGTCAATGCCACGGTCGTGAGCCTGAGCAAGAAGTTCCGCCGGGAGCTGCTCGGCATATGTCCCCCCGCCGTACTGTAATGCTGCCGGGCCATCAGCTGCCAGAACCTGTTCGGTCAGTGTCGTCATCTCCTCGACAGGAAGCGCTGTCGCAGCCGGAAACCCGAAACTCAGGGTGACCGCGTCCGGATCGATATACTTGCTTTGTGGTTCGGCGGTAGTATCGATGGCCCGCGTGCCCTGTGTCGACAACAGAGACTCACCTCCAAGACGGGACGTTTCATGACTCATCACCCCTATGTGTGATGGTGTAGATTGTCAATCTAGTGGTTTTCCAGGCTGTTTGCCCAGACAGGTTAATTGCGATAGTGTCCGCTAACGGCGTGGAATACGAACCGAACGCGACACGGCCAAGACCGCAGCAGATCAAGCCCGTACCTGATAGCCCCGGTCGGTGAGGATATCACGCACACGAGTATCGTGGTCGCCTTGGAGTTCGATATGGCCCTCTTTGACGGTACCACCTGTGCCAAGTGCAGACTTCAGGTCCGATGCCAAACTTGAGACATCGGCATCACCCTGAAAGCCTTCGACGATAGTCACAGTCTTGCCATAGCGGCGTGTTTCGGTGCGGATCGTCAGTTGTTGGGTTGCACGGTCGAGATCCGCGGTCGGGTCATCTGGGATATCGAGGTCCTCGAAGGGATCGTCCTTTGACACGAGTCACCAGGGGCTTGGAGGGGGAAGGATATGAACGTTACCCGTCTCGATCGAACGGATACGTCACCCCAGTGGCTGCTTCCGAGCGTTCCCACAGGGTCGCAGCGAGCTCCTCGTCATAGGAGGTCTCGCTTGAGTCCTGACGTGTTGGTGAGCCACGCATGTTTAACAGCCCACCCGGCCCGATATACTCACCCCCCTCGATATCGGGAGCGGTCGCCGCGTATAACATCGGCAAGGCACCATCAGCAGGAGACTGACCGATCAGTCTGTTTGCCAGCCGCAAGCCAACCGCTAACAGACGGCTGTCGTTTGTCCGTGCGGTCCGCGCTTGGAGGTTGGTATCGGCATACCCGGGATGTGATGCCACCGACATGACCGTCTCGATCCCGGCAGCCTCGATCCGACGCTGAAGTTCGTAGGCAAACAGCAGGTTAGCGAGTTTGCTCCGCGCGTAGGCACCCCACTTGCTGTACGAGTGTTCCCAGTTGAGGTCCGCAAAGTCCAGTGAGCCGGCTTGATGCGCCCCCGAGGATTGTGTGACAACTCGAGCCGTTTGATCGCCGGCATGCAGCTGGGGAAATAGCTGGCCAGTCAATGCGAAATGCCCGAAATGATTGACGCCAAGTTGCATCTCGAAGCCGTCTTCGGTTTCCTGTCGGGGAATGGCCATGACGCCGGCGTTATTACACAGAATATCGACTGACGGATAGTCAGTCTGTACCCCACTGGCAAACGACTGCACCGAGTCTAAGTCGGCCAGATCACACTGTCGAATATCGAGTCCTCGATCACCGTCAGGCGCCGTCCCAACACCGATCGACACTGGTTTCGATACAGCAGCTGCGATCTCTTCGGCAGCTGCCCGGCCCCGTTCGATGCTTCGAACTGCCATTACAACTGTCGCATCATGCTCGATCAATGCCTGTGTCGCCGCAAACCCCAGGCCACTGTTGGCGCCGGTCACGATCGCAACTTGGCCTGCCAAGGACGGCATCGACGCTGTTGTCCACGCTGTCACAGCAACCCGTAAGTGCCGACCGCGCAGAAACTTATCGGTTGCCCACAGCGATCCAGCAGTATTTGAACGCGCAACTGAGAGTGTTATTCGTGAGCGTTCAGGATAACGGCCACTATGCCGCCGCAGTGACAGCACTTGCACAGCGATCCTTCGAGACAGCCGGTAATGCGTATACGCGAGCTGCCTGGCAGGTTCTTGCCGATCCACGACCGGACACCGACCCCTTCGAGATCGACCCACAGGGATGGATCGGGATTGGTCTGGAATATCTGACAGTCGGGACTCTCAGTTACCGGGTTGCCGGGCGTGAGCAGCGTGCCCGACAGCGTGCGGTTGAGGCAATCGCGATTGCCACCGATTTCGAGAACCTTGCTGAGCGGCCGGTCCAACAAGCGTGTTTCCAGGAGTTCAAAGGAGATCTGCGTGTCGTTGGCGGCCTCTCCGATCATGCAGCTGCCTACCGGACAGCGGCCAAGACATATCACAACGCGTTGCCCGACGACATCGATCCACAACGGTGGGCAACAACCCCATTGTTTGAAGCTGCAGCGGGGCCGCTTAAACAGGCTGCCCGAACCCTTGCAGAGGGGGAGATCGCGGTTACGTGGAGTGAGCTTCATGGAGACGACCCCGAGCAGCCAGGGGCGTTTCTGGCTGCACGCCCACAATACAAACGCCAGCGATTCCCGGAGATCGTCGCACAAACAATTGACACTGGGACACTCGCAGCACCACGGGGATCAACCGAGTATGATACGAACCACCACCAGTGTCCAGCGTGTGGCTCAACGGATGTCAACTGGGTGGCTGATAGCACGCTCTGTCTACGGTGTTCTCGGCCGACGGCTCCCCAGTAGGGGGCTACGTACCGTCTGTTTGCTCCGAGGTAAACGACCGGACGGCACGGATTCGCTCGGGGATCGGCGGATGGGACTGGGTGAACAACGCGTACCACGGATGTGGGAACGGGTTCGCCAGGTTTTCCCGGGCCAGCGTGGCCAGTGCCTGTGCCATCGGCTCTCCATCACCCAATGCGGTGACAGCGAACCGATCGGCCTCCTGTTCGTGGCTCAGCGAGAGCCGATTGACAAGTGGGGCGGTCAATTCAAGCACCGGGTAGACAATCAACAGTCCAACGAACAGCTGTCCATACACGGCTGACTCCGGAACGCCGAATGCAGCTGCAAGCGGGAGCACAGTCAAGACACCAGCTAACACAGCAAACGCAACCCCAGTCTGGACGGCACCGGCACCCAGTCGCTTCCAGATATGACCGCGTTTCCAGTGCGCAAGCTCATGAGCAAGCACGCCAAGTAGCTGCTCGCGATCAAGCTCATCGATAAGTGTATCGAACAGCACGACCCGCTTTGTACGGCCAAACCCGACGAAGTAAGCGTTGAGTCGCGTTGAACGGCGACTGGCATCCATCCGATAAATGCCGCTGGTTTCAAACCCAACACGATCGAAGAGCCCTTCGATCGCATCTCGGAGTTCAGGATCAGTAATCGGCTCGAAATCGTTAAACAGCGGTGCAATCACCCGTGGATACAGCACCTGCATACTCAGGCTCACACCGACAACAAGCACCCAGCCACCGATCGCCCAATACTGTGTTGCAACAGTATCAATAAGTGTCGTCAACACACCGAACAACGCGCCGACAAGCAGCCCACTCACGGCGAGTTCGACAACGAAATCACGAGCCCACAACAGCGGTGTCGACTCGTTGAACCCGAATCGCTCATCGATAACAAACGTTCCATACAGATCAAACGGAATCGTACTGAGCTGGTAGCCAACAACCAGTCCGGCAAAAAAGAGTGCTCCTTGCACCCCAGTCGAGAAGCCGGTTGCCATGACCCACTCAACGACGGTTGCAAGGACTCCGGTGACGACGGCGACAAGCAAAACTCCAACCAACAGCCAACTCTGGACCAACGAAAGGCTAGTTGTCGCCCGTTCGTAGGCGAGCAATCGTTGTGGATTCTCAATGCCAAGTTCAGTGCGCAACCACTCAGCGTGCTGCGGGACTTCGTGGCGCCCATACCGAAGGTTCAGAACTGAAAGGACAGTAAACAGGGCTGTCGTCCCGACAAGCAAGCCGACGAACAACAGCTGTGTGATCCCAGCGGAGATCATGACAGTTCGTTCAGTCCGGGGGCCGCAAAAACGACTCGGGACTAAGTTGAGACAACCGATCGCCAACAAATAGCCGGAAGATTAGTAATGTAGGAATATCAATACAAGATGGAACGATGTTCGAGTGCGATAACTGTGGCAGTCCCGTCTCGGAACGGTACTGGCGAGTCTTTTCGGTGGATGGAACCCTCCATGGCTGTTTGAACTGTGATAAAAAGACTGGCCAACACATGCCCACAGAGACACGTTATGGATCCTAAGCGGCGAATCACTCAAGACGATCCGGACAAAGACGCAGCTATGACACAGATCGACGGGATCATCAAAGAGCGCTACACGAGTGAGGAAATCAGCCAAGAGATTGAGGACTTGGACGCCGCCGGACTTGTTGATCTCGATGATCGGGCAGCGATCGAACGGCTTGTCAAAGAGTTCTATTTTCGCGGCTTAGTGCATGGGCGTGCCGACGAACAGAAAGTCACTGCACTCCGAGACGAGATCGGCTACTAAACAGCTGTCTTACAGCGGTAGCGAGACGAACACCCACCAGCGTTCGCCGTGAGAGCCTCTCACGGGGGATTATGCTGTTACTTGCTGGGAACTATCGATTGAGAGACGGGATGATTGCCAACGACCCATGTCTGATAAGAAGACGCATCGATGACGGAAGAAGTAATAATATTTAATAATTATTCGGCGCTAGAATGATGCGATGACTGTTGTCAGTGTCTCAATGCCGGAAGACCTGCTTGAACGGATCGACACGTTCGCGGAGCAACACGGCTATACCGGCCGTAGCGAGGTAGTTCGGGAGGCAAGTCGGGATCTCCTTGATGAATTCGAAGACGAACGACTGGAAGGCCGTGAGCTGATGGGCGTGATCACAGTCTTGTTTGACTACCGAACAACCGATGTCGAGGCACACGTTATGGAGCTGCGTCATGAGCATGAGGAGCTCGTTTCCTCGAATTTCCACAGCCATGTCGGTGGCCGGAACTGCATGGAACTGTTCGTGCTTGAGGGAACACTCGATGAGATCTCGACGTTCGTAGGGAAGATTCGTGCGACACAGGATCCGTTGACGATCGATTATTCGGTGACCCCCGTGGATGATATCGGAGAGCTCCCACACCTGCAGTGACCGGGCTGTCTGTGAGCCCAGAGAGAAGTCTACAACAGTTAACTTGACTGCTGAGTAACTGCCAGTGATGGCACGACTTACTCTCCTCGCAGTGGGAGCACTCCTGGCACTGGTGCCGGATCGGATCCTTGATTTATACGAGGATCTTGCTGTTGAGTCCCCGGAACGACCAAGTCGACAACCGTGGCTACGATCGCTTGTCCAAGCGGAAGGACTCGTAGTGACCGTCTTTAGCCTGCTTGGCGGTCGGATGTGGGCGTGGCTGTTGAACCTCACGGGGCTAACGGGAGCGTTTGCATTCCTGGTTCCGGAGCGATATCTCTCACTTGGCTCGAAATTTGCCTACGAGCGCGCCAGCTCAATCGACTGGGCCGACCGGGCACCAACGGTCGTCCGAGTGTTGGGCGCTATATCGGTCTTTCTGGCTGTCCGAGCGTTCTTCCAGCGTCGCGAAGAGCCTCTCGACGAACAGTGACAGTTACCCCTCGTTGTGGACCAGAAGTGATTTGTCCATTTTCTGTCGTCGAACGGTATAGCCTGCCGCCTCATACAGAGCAAGCGCAGGCTCATTTTTGGCGTTGACACTCAGAGTAACATAGTCGGCACCCTGAGACATTGCCCACTCTTCTGCTGTTGTAAGCAGCTGTGCCCCGATTCCATCAGTTCGATACTCTGGACGAACATACAACTCGTCGATGTTTACCGCGGGTCCACGAGCGAAGACCGGCGGTGAGTCCTGATAGGTCGCGGTCACAAACCCGATCAGCTCTGTCTTATCCTCGACGACAAACAGGGCTGTTGCTGGATCAGTCAATTGCTCACGACGATAGGCTTCGATTGCGTCGTAGTCAAGCGGCTCTGTGAGTTCGTTATATGAATCAAGCTGTGCCATCTCTCGGGCAAACGGCTCCCACAGCTCCCGAATGAGTGGCGTGAGATCCTGCTGTTCGATACGGCGAACTGGCATACGCTGAGTTACTACTTGTCAGTCAACTGCCTTGGGGCAAGCCCCGTGGCATCTGGCTTGAAAATTCTGTGAAAACTGTGGAGGCAAATCAAGAAAGATGGCCACGAACAGTCGAAAAGACTTGGCCACCGACTTCGATACCGAACCCTTGGGCATTTGGATCCGCCCGCAGCTGTAGTTCCGATGGCCGACCGACGTGTTCTCCCTGTCGCACAGTGACCGAAATGGGTGGCTCGAAATACGCATGTCTCGCTAAGTAGCCGGCCAAACAGCCATTAGCGCTACCTGTCGCGGGGTCTTCAGGTACTCCGTAGTGATAAGCAAACACGCGAACAACGAGATCTGCGCTTGCGGTCGGCTCGGCGGGTGCAACCGCTAGAAGCAGCTTTGCCTCCCGAGGAGCGACAAACTCCTCATACGCGGATCGATCGACCTGGAGTTGATCGAGTGTCTTCCGATCCGAGAGCGGGACGATGACTGTCGGCAGGCCCGTTGAGACGGTCTGGACTGGAACCGTCGGATCGATTGCAGCTGGAGCAACACCGAGGACAGGCGCGACCGTCTCAGGCGCAATCGTCTCTCCGAAGGTTGGCGCCTGTTGGGTCATCCAGAGAGACTCCGTGCTATCCGTTTGCTCAACCGTGACCGGAATCGCACCGACTGGTAAGTCAAGTGTGACCGTCTGCGGTGTCCCGGAGGCAAGATGGTTGCGAATAACCCACGCCGTCCCTAAAGTGGGATGGCCGGCAAACGGGACTTCCGCCTCGGGGGTAAAAATCCGGACTGAGTATGACGCTGCGGTCGGGTCTGTGGTCTCAATAAATGTCGTCTCGGAGAAATCAAACTCTGCTGCAAGCTGTTGCATTGCGGTCGTTGTGAGGCCAGCTGCATTCTCAACGACAGCAAGTTGATTGCCGGTATACGGTTCTGTCGCAAAGACATCGACGATATGAACGGGCTGTGCTGACATCGACGCTCTCGATCGTTCCTTGCCCGGGAGACGGGATGGCTCTTACTGCCGACCGGGGTCAACAGAACAGGTGTTGATTCCCAGTGCCGCGTAGAGTCCACAATAGCCTGTAAATGCAGTGCCAAGCAATGCAATGGCCGCAAGACCGAGGACCGGTGACAGCCATGCTGGGCCAGAGACGAGGTTTGCAAGCAATCCAAGTGACACGAGTCCAGCAACGGCACCAGCACCGATGCGAACGAGTTTATCTGTTTGACCGACGTTTTGTGCCATATCTACAACAGGGGTTCAGTACAAAAAGAGGTTGGGTTACCGGGGATTTGTCCCTGCAAGCGCGTCGATCGTCTCAGGGAGATCGGCAAGCTCGGTAACCCGGGCTGCTGGCTGTATCGGCGTTGTTCCGGACCCCGCATCGATATGGACTGCCCGGCAGCCGGCCTGCTGTGCGCCACGGACATCTGCTTCGATCGAATCACCAACATGGACGGTCCGTGTCGGTTGGGTATCGACGGCCTTGGTTACGCGGTGAAACGGTGCCGGGTCAGGTTTTGGCGGGAGACTGTGTGTATCACCGGCGATCACCACAGCATCAACGAGAGCACCAAGGCCGGTGCTTGTGAGTTTCTGTTGTTGAGCTGTTTGGACGCCATTGGTGACGATGACAAGCGTATACGAGCTGCGCAGGGTTTCAAGCACTTCGGTGGCCCCTGGTTTACGATGCACCTTCGATTGATCACGGAAACGGTCAAAGGCAGCAGCAACTGCATGGCCGTCTGCGGCCGTGTATCCTGCCTCAACGGCAAGCTCACCAAAACACTGCCTGCGAAGCTCGGCCATCGATGCGGACTGGCGGAGATACATCCGAAATCGCTCATAATACTGCTCGACATCGAAAAACGGGGGGAGGTCACATGTCCGGAAGCTTGCCGCGAGAACCTCGGCTGGGGAACGCTCGTAGGTAACAAGCGTGCCATCGAGATCGAACGAGATGGTGTCAATCGAGCCCATCGTCTGACAGTCCGTTCAGCACAAGCCTCGGGGGACACATTCGTGTTCTGATCTGCCGTGGACCACCTGATATTATACCTGTTGGGAATGGTAGTCCTCACTGATGACATTCAGTATTTGTGTCAGAGAGCCCTACGAAGATGACACGGGAACGACACAGTATCGGTTTGGCGTGGCCGTCACGACACGACTAGCGGGCGTTGGAACGCTGTGTCCGTTTGCAAACGAACACGGTGCTGTTGCAACCCAAAGCCTAGTCAACGTCGAGTTGGGCCGGAAAGGCATCGAATATCTTGCCGACGGGCTGGCCGTCGATGATGCGCTTGAGGCACTGTTAAACGCCGATGAAGGCCGGTCCCAACGCCAGCTGCATGGGGTTGATGCGAATGGCGAGTTTGCATTCACCGGTGAGGAGTCCAAACCGTGGTTCGGGCACACGATCGGGGAGAATTACACTGTGGCGGGGAACCTCTTGACAGGCGAGGCAGTAATCGAGGCGACAGCTGACACCTATGAGGATAGTCGCGACGAGGATCGTCCGCTGGCGTTTCGATTGGCCGATGCGCTGGCAGCCGGACATGAGGAAGGCGGGGACAAGCGAACCGAGCTGCATGTCCAAAGCGCAGCCGTGCTCGTTCGAACGACTGAGGACCGGCCCGATGCGATGGATCCGTATTATAACGACATCCGGGTCGATGCGACCGAAACGCCGATTGAGGACCTCTATGAGACACTTGAGACGGCTCGTGAGGGCTTTCAGATGGCACAAGAACGATACGAGGAGTCCTACGAAGAAGACGAGATCGAGTCCGCTGAGGACTAACTGACAGGAGTCATTCCATCGATCTCAAAGCGGGCGCCACCAGTCGTACTGTCCGTCACGCTGATCGACCAGCCGTGTGCGGTTGCAATCTCATCGACAATGCGCAGACCAAGCCCCGTTCCGGAGTCTGTAGTCGAAACACCACGGTCAAAAATCGCTGAGCGCTGTTCCGGTGGGATCCCCGGGCCATCATCAGCAACATAGATCCCGGTGCGGTCGGGGTCGGTGAGCGTTCCAACGTGGATTGTCACCGATCCATCGGAATGCTCGATCGCGTTCCGGAACAGGTTCTCAACGAGTTGTCGAAACCGACTCCGATCGGCTTGGACACGGAAATCCGTATCAATCGAAATCGTCGCTGTCTGCGTATCAACCGTCTGCCAGGCATCGGCAGCAAGATCAGCAACTTCGATCGGCTCGGTCTCGGTGACCTGCTGACCGTCTTTTGCGAGTGTGAGCAGATCTTCAAGTAGCTGCTCGGCCCGATCAAGTGCGTCTGCGACGATCGACAAGTGATCGTCAGTCTCGCCCATCGTGGCTGCTTGCAGGTGGCCCTTGGCAACGTTGACTGGATTACGGAGATCGTGTCCCACGATATCGGCAAACTCCGCGAGTCGTTCGTTTTGCCGCTTGAGCTCCTCGGTTTGACTCCGGAGTTGAGCTTCCCGATCAAGCTGAGCTAGTCGTTCGCGAACGTGAGCAACGAGCAACTCAGCCAGCTTTTGATCTTTCTCGTCAAATGCGTTTGGTGCTTTCGCGACAGTCTGAAAGATCCCATACTCACCGATCGGGATCGTCAAGCCGGAGCGAAACGTCGGATCCGCGGGCGCTGTATCGTGGGCTTGAAGATCATCCATCCGGGCTGATTCACCGGTCCGATAGACCCGGGCGCCGACGTTGTCCTCTGCGTCGATTGGAACATGTTCATAGTACTGGTCACCCGAGAGCGTCGCTGAGATAGCTTGTGGGACGAGAACCTCTCCGGTTGCAGCATCCGCGATCGCAAGATCAAACTCAAGCACAGACTCGGCCGCATCGATGAGTAACTGATAGACCTCATTTTGCTCGTTGCACGTTTGAATTTCCGTTGCGACTTCGTGGAGTGTCTCTATTTTCTCGTTTTGCTCACGAAGCCCAGCGTAGACCTCTTGGGAGTGCAATGCGTATGCGATGTCCCGGGCGACATCAGCAAGGAGATCGTGGTCCGTCTCGGTGAGGACCGCTTCTCGCGTCGTGTACACGCCCAATACGCCGTATTCATAGCCATTGTATGACAACGGGAGGACAGCCATCGCCTCGACGCCGGTTGCTTGGAGTGTCTCGTTGCGGCCAAATTCCGGAAACGACGCTGGATCCGTGTATACTGTTGGTGTTACTGGCTGGCGGACCGCGAGATCAATCGTGGTCGGTGATAACGCCTCGCTGCCGACCCCAGCCCACGCTTCAGGGATAACGTAGGCTGTGGTTCCACCATCAGGCTCGACACTGCGGTTGCCACCAACAGTCCCGACCCATGCATGGACGTACGGGTCGAGATCAGTCAGTGTCGCACAGACGTTAGCCTCAAGCCCGTCTTGTGAGTCGGCCGTCGTGAGGACATGGTTGAGTTCATCAACGAGCTGGCGTTGTCGTGTAAGCGTCTCCGTTCGACGTTTCGTTCTATATCGCTCGACACCTGCTAGAACACGGTCGGTCCATACAGTCGGCGCGTCGGTCCCGACCGCGAGCCACACGGTAGGCGAACGAGATGCGACCGCGGTCTCAAGCGCCTCGGGGAGCTGGTCACCATACCAAAAGACGGGAAGATCGGCGTCGACGTTCCGGAGCGCCTCGAGTCGAGCTGTCGGGTCATCGACTGCAGCAACCGGGAGCAATAGCCCATCGATATCGTGTGGTGGCACAACAGCGTCACGCAGTGTCTGCCAGTTGCTGACAGAACGGATCGTGATTGCTTTGTCGCTGTTTGTGAGATGCTGAATCAGCTTCGTGTCACCCCCAGTAAAAGACAGTAATGTCATCTCACGGGGTCCGCTTTGCGTCACTAGTTACCATCAGTTTAAGCAATTACTGAATCTCATGGGTAGCGGCAAAAATTACTCACCGTGTCAGGACTCACTGGGAGCCGTCGTCGGCGAGAGCTGGCGAGCACGGATCTGTCCCCAGTTGGTAAACCCGAATCGCTCGTAAAACCGTTTGGCACGATCGTTAGCAGGATCGACATCAAGCAGGATTCGATCTAACGGCAGATCTTGATCGGCTGCGACCGCCAAGGCTCGTTCCATCAGTCGGTCTGCAAGCCCAGTGCCACGATCGTCCGGACGGACATACAGCTCGTTGATGACGGCTCCATCCCAAATCATTGCCAGGCGTTCAGGCAACAGAAACACGTATCCAGCTAGGGTTGTCTCATCGTCACGAGCGGCGACCAACAGCGTTCGTCGATCGCTTTGCTGACAGCGTGTGACCCAGTTGAAATACCGATCACGATACTCGGTATCAAGTTTCGATCGGTATCGGGCTGCCTTGCCATCATCATCTGTGTTACCAAGCTCCCGTTCGAACTGCTGTTTTAACGCCCACAGTTGATCGTCGTCGGTCGCTGGGTCGTACGGTCTGATCACACCAAGGGTGATCGCTCGGTGGATTTGGTTGTTGGGTTCCGCTGCCGTGTCGAGCAGTACTCACGACAGCGTGTCGACTGCCCGGTCGGTCACAGTGTAGTCTTGGCTAGCAATCGTCGCGATCGGTGACAGCTGGCACTTCCTAGCGTTCGGGTCCAGTAGCCTTGATCGCTCACTCCAAGCGATGTGACCGCACCGAGCACTGTGAGCCCTCGAAATGTTGTGACGCCATCTTCAATAGCAGAGGCGACGGCAAAGTTGCGGCCACTGTACTCGCTGTGCGACTCCATCTCGAAACTGCTGACAAACAGGCCGACGATGACCTCGAACAGACCGTGTATTCGAGCATCTCGATTCGCAATCACCTGACCGAGTTTGACCGCGTATGTCGACAGACAGCTGTAGGTAGGGGCGGGAAGGTTGACCGCCCCCCACCCCTGAAGGGATGAGAGTCCCAAGCGATGGAGTAGTACGGTTTGCAGGCGCCCCGTTTTCTTGGTGTGGACCATCCACTTTCGCGGTCACACGAGCAGACTCCGGGCTGGGCCAACCGATGTTCATATTTCCTGTCGGGGAGCTCCAAGTTATCTTTCGTCAGATGTTCACCGCACCAGTCATGTCTGCGTTCATCGCCATCTCACAGGATGCACAGAACGTAAGGAGGTGTGCTGGATCCGGTCATACCGATGAAAAAGCGCGCCGTCGTATGGGAGCTTAGTCGTCGTGTGGCTGTCCACCATCAGCGGCAACAGCCTCGCTCCCAGCACCCCGGACGTTCTGGATGTTCTGATAGCCCATCCAGAGGAGATTCAATGCAAGACCGATGAGCGTCAACGCGATGAGGAACTGTACCACGGCAGAGGCCTGCCCAAGAAGAGAGGTCTCTGCTGTGGCAGTGATTCCTAAGATGCGGCCACCAAGAACCTGATAGAACGATACCCAGAGAAGACCAGCAATAGCGACAATCGACATGAGCACCATCGGGCCACCAGTTGAAACCAGCTGTTTGGACTCGTTCCAGTTAGCCAGCCAGATGGTCCCAGTCAAAAGCGCCATCGCTGCCAGCAGCTGGTTGGCGCCGCCAAAGAGTGTCCAAAGGTCCGCCCAGCGGCCACTGCCAAGCAGGAAGAAGGCAGCAATAACGATAACTGACGTATTGACATAGCGATTAGCAGCATAGGACTGGATAGTTGTCTGTGGCGTGCCAACGACTTCTTCCATCATGTACCGGCCGAGACGGGCTGCCGTATCCATGCTAGTGAGGAGGAACGCTGAGAGCACAAGCGCCATAAACACCTCACCGATCGCAAACGGAATTCCAAGTGCCGACAGGATTGCACCACCGCCTTCCGCGAAGTTGGGTAATGCAAGGCCGATCCCACCAGTGTCAGCGGGAATCGCAATAACGGCGACGGCTGCAATCGCAACAGACGCAAGGAGTCCTTCACCGAGCATCCCGCCGTATCCAATTAGCCGAGCATCAGTTTCCCGATTGAGCTGCTTTGCGGTCGTTCCTGAGGACACAAGCGAGTGGAAACCACTGATAGTGCCACACGCGATCGTCACGAACAACAGTGGGAACAGCGGCATCAACGGAAGGTCCTCAGCAAATGGACTCTCGCCACCGAAAAAGCCATACCATGCGTCAAGTTGGATTTCAAACCCACTGACCCCGGCTTCCTGCGCACCGGTTCCGATCCCAGTGATGAACGTGCCAACGATGATAGCCAGCAGTGAGCCACCAACGCCCGCATACAGCAGGAAGGAGGACAAGTAATCACGCGGCTGGAGAAGAACCCACACCGGAAGAATGCTCGCAAGCCCACCATAAACGAGCACGACGAGCACCCAAGCACCGATATTCTGGCTGTCAAGAAGGACCGGGATAAACGGAGCACTCTCGCCTAACAGAACGATACTACCTTCACCAACGATCGTAAGTGGATACTGTATACCAACCCACACGGATCCGAAGACTGCAGCAACAAAGCCGATACTCCCGACCACAAAGGGGAGATTCAGCTGGTATAAGTAGACTCCGAACAGAAGCGCAAGTCCGATATAGACGATACTGGCCGTGGCCGCCGCTGGATATGCGTCAAACACGATACCGATCACCAACGCGAAGACCGCAACAACAAGGATAATCAGCAGAAACGCAAACCACAGCAACATATTCTTCCCGCGCTTGCCGATGTATTCGCCGATGATATAGCCGATTGACTTGCCTTCGTGCCGGATACTACTGGTGAGCGACGTAAAGTCATGAACGGCGCCGAGAATCGGATTCCCGATTGCAATCCACAACAGCGCAGGGATCCAGCCCCAGACGAACGAGGCTGTGATCGGGCCGATAATCGGGGCCCCGCCGGCGATCGACGAGTAATGATGTCCAAGAAGGACTGGTTTCTTTGCTGGAACATACTCCTGACCGTCTTCGTACTTGTGTGCTGGTGTGTCCCGCTCTCCATCGAGTTCATAAAACTGCGAAAGATACCGCCCATACGCCAAATATGCGGCTGTAAACGTTACAAGCACCAGCGCAACGATCCAGATGACGCCTGTCATATATGAACCCACCTCAATGTGGATAAGTGGAGTACTATAAATATAATTTAAGAAATTTGATTAATTATCATTATAGTGCCCGAGAAGCTATATATTTTGTCTCCAAGCGGGCAGGCTGGGTGTCTTGAGATGTGCCCAAGCGGGGCAGCCAGCTTTTTGCGCACCGAGTGAATCTCGCCGTTCACCGCCGAGGCTGTCACGTCGATAGCTCCGCTGGATCAAGCTTAAGTTCTGACGCAACATCCGCAAGCAGCGATCCTTTGACTTCTTCGACCCGGGTTTCGATCTCGGCAACGACAGGGATATCGAACTGTTGGTGAATATCGTCAAGTCGCTGTTGTTCGGTCGCAACCCGATCCCGAAGATACGTAGCTCCACGACCGGATTCGTCCGCGTCAGGGGCTGGGGTTAATCGATTGACCACGAGGCCACGAATGGGAAGGTCGGCCTCCTGAAGCGTATCGACAGCCCGTCGGGTCTCACGGATCGATAGCTCATCGGGATTCAACACGAGAGTAAATGCTGCCTCGGATCGGAGGGTGTCTCTGGCGAAGGCAAACATCTCCTTACGCCGTTCAAGCTGTGCAATGATCGGATCGCCATCCTGAACACGTCGGGGCTCTTGATTACCGATCGCTGCTCGTTCGTAGTTCGCGATGCTCTTTTGGCGTTTTTCAAGGAGTTTATCCACCCACAATTCAAGCTGATCTGGAAGTGAAAGCAGCCGGAGCGTGCCACCGGTTGGCGACGTATCGAAAACGACCATCTCGAAGGGGGCTGGATCACGCATCACCTTGATAAACCGATCAAACAGAGCAGCTTCATGCGCTCCTGGAGTTCGGTGTGCCATATTGAGCTGCATCGTGATTTCGTTGACCAACGCTGGGCTCAGCTGCTGTCCGAGTTGCTCGCGAAGCTCCTGTCGATGGCGCTCTACCTCGTCATCCGGATCGATTTCCATCGCGGAAAGATACTCAATACCTGCGACGGACTGCGGTGAATCAGTAAACGACTGATCGAAGACATCAGTCGTACTGTGTGCTGGATCCGTCGAGACAAGAAGTGTCTCAAAGCCAGCACGGGCAGCTTTCAGGCCGAAAGCAGAAGAAACAGTCGTCTTTCCGACACCGCCTTTTCCGCCAAAGAAGACAAATTGTGCCATTAGAAGTGATACTGATGTCCTTTATGTTCGATCACTGATTGGCGGTTCCACATCCGACGCTGCCAGTGGGTATACTCATCTTCCAAGTGTGGGAGTAACTCTGCGGTGTAGTATGAGACTGGGCTCGGGATCCCAAAAGCATCCGGGAAACACGCGAGCATAAATGCATCCTCGAGATCTTCGGCTTCCTGTTCGATCTGCTCGTTGGCTGGATGAACAATCATCCCATGATAGAGCCCCTGAGCCCACTCTCGAAATGCGCTGATGTATTGCTCGATACGCGTCGGGAGATTCATCCGTTCTACATGATCAACCACCACTGTCTAAAGCGTATCGGAATATACGGTCTACCTTGGGGCGTGACCCCAGGAGTTTACCAGCGTTTGACTGGGGGCTCGTTGAGAGCGAGAGAATCCCCGCGGTTTATGCCAGGCGAGGATGATGCAAGACACGATCGCCTTACTCGTGGAGACAGTTAAGTCGGGAGGACTAACAGAGGGATCATCGCCAAGACAAGCGTCACGACAACACCAATCACGATCGCATACAGGAACTTACGAAAGCGCACTCCAGCGGGGACCTCCGCGCGAATTATCGGGGATGCAGTCCAGATAAACCGATAGTAGGCAATCATGACGGTACTAACAGCGAGCCCAACAGAAACCCCAATCGCACGGTCGTATGCGATATCAAACCCCAACAAGTAAACCGGACCAAGTGACAGGACAGCCGTCGCCGCGAGTAATGCGACAACAAGAAAGGGCACTGGATCAACCGGCTCTCCACGTTTGTTTGTGGGCTTCACACCCACGTGTAGTGGCTAGCAGTAAAAAGTGTCTCGCGGCCTGACGACGTCCCGAGCGGGAAGTTTTTCCGTTGTCTCGTCAACCGTTGGCATGAGCGATCCAGCCGACTCAAAATCAGATCTTGAGCGGGGCATGGAGGCATCCCCATCGGGCCACCCGGTTGTCGTGTTCTTGGTCAATGTCGTTCTCTCGGCGCTGTTTGCGAGTCTCGTCGTGTATGTAGCGGCGTTTGTCGGGCTTGCTGGGTACACGCCCAGAAACATTATTGGTGTTACACTCGTCGTTGTCATTCTCACACATCTGCTGGTCCGATCATGAACTATCCACGGCTGCAGTCCTAGTTGTCGGTATCATCCCACGGCGAACGCCGGTGGGGGTTCCCCTCGCACCGCGGAACACCGAGGTTTCAGGTTGGCGTTAAGGATTGATGAACTCTCCAGCGTCGGGTTTTTATCCGTCTGTCGACGGAAGAAGGATATGATTGATATTCTGGTCCGTCCCCGAGGAGTCCATGGGATTCCTGCTGCCGAATACGCCGATGCGATCAGCAAACGCTTGCCGGAACGAACTGTCCAGTATGCTGCTACACCTGCAGAAGAAACGACACTGCTTCCAGATGCCAGAGTTGTGACGGGGGTTACAATGTCACCGGCTGCGCTTGAGCGTGCATCACAGCTTGAACTCTTTGCCGGTCTGTTTGCTGGGACCGATCATCTCCCAATGGCGGCGTTTCGGGAGCATGATGTTACTGTCACTAATGCATCTGGCGTGCATGGGCCGAACATTGCTGAGTTCGTGATCGGCGGACTCTTAGCGCATATTCACCGATTTGAAACCGGACGACGGCGACAAGACGCTCACCAATGGCAGTCATATCCCACAAACGAACTTGCTGGAGACACGGTCACTATCGTTGGTCTCGGTGCGATCGGTCAAGCCATCGTCGAACGGCTCGCCCCCTTCGATGTGACGACCATTGGAGTACGCCATACACCAGAGAAAGGCGCCACAACTGACGAGGTGCTTGGCTATGATGAGGACCCACTCCTCGAGGCAGTTGCGAGAACGGATCATCTCATCTTAGCCTGTCCTCTGACAGAAACAACAGAAGGACTAGTTGACAAGCAGGTACTCGAAACGCTCCCCCCAACAGCGACAGTTACAAATATCGCCCGGGGACCGGTCATTGAGACTGACGCGCTGGTCAGTGCGCTTCGACGGAACCATATTGGGGGCGCGATTTTGGATGTTACCGACCCGGAGCCGCTGCCTGCTGATCATCCATTGTGGAACTTCGATGCCGTTCGGATCACACCGCACAATGCCGGATATACGCCGGCATATTACGACCGACTCGCGGATATTCTGGCCGAGAATGTATCACGGTTAGAAACCGACGAACCACTTCGGAACGTCGTGAGCTGAGCCAACCCACTAGTCGATGGCTCATACCACGCCTGGGCGAACTGTACAGGCGGTCAAGGCGACTGTCCCGGGGTGCGTTCACGGTTGTGCAACTCCTCGGGGACACGCCTCAAGACACGCTCGGTGGGGTCCTGTGAGTCGGGTCACCGGACTATACTTTTATGTGTGTGGGATAAACACCCAAGCATGGCGGCAACATTCGACGTTTACGAGGACACTGCGGGGGAATATCGCTGGCGACTAACTGCAGAGAACAACAATATCATCGCCGACGGCGGAGAAGGATACGCGACACGATCAAACGCGCTTCGGGCAGTCGATC
Organism: uncultured Salinarchaeum sp.; assembly: GCA_964403925.1. Lineage (GTDB taxonomy): Archaea > Halobacteriota > Halobacteria > Halobacteriales > Salinarchaeaceae > CAZFMU01. Next base: position 30,991 of record CAYOHZ010000007.1, on the reverse strand, counting down.
GCATTACGGAGGTGGCACCCGAGGCACGACGACTCGAGTTCGGTCGATCACATTATGAGGTGTATACAGACCAAGCAGAGAAGTATCGCTGGCGGCTGCTTGCGGAGAACGGGCAGATCATCGCGCGAAGCTCCCAAGGCTATGCGGATAAAAGCGGTGCCCGCCGTGCCGTTGATCGGAGTAAACAATACATTGACACCCCGGAGCGGTTCGAACAGTTCGTCGATAAGGCAGACGAATATCGCTGGCGGCTGAAAGCACCGAACGGACGCGTCCTCGCGGATCCAGGAGAAGGCTACAGCTCAGAAGGTAACCGCACACGGGCTCTCGAACGGGTCCAGGCAGTTGGCAGCACTGCAGATCGACTCGGGGGAGAACACTTCGAAGTTTATGAGGATCAGGCTGGCGAGCACCGCTGGCGGTTGATTGCCGGAAATGGACGGATCATCGCGGATGGCGGTGAAGGCTATGCAAGCAAAGATGGGGCGATCAAAGCGGTCGATCGAGTCAAAGAGGCAGCGACGCGGGTTCCGACATTGGAGGCTCCACTCGGGTTCACCGTTGCGACCGAGGATGGGCCGGCGTTCGAAGAGATGATTCCAGCTGGGACCGAGCTGCCGGCGAATGTCCAGCGAACGGATCTCATGGCATCGGCAGATGATCAAACACAGCTTGAACTGCGGGTGCTCTATGGCGGTGGCTCGAACCCAGCTGAAAACGAGCATCTTGGAACGGCAACACTCACTGATCTTCCAGCCAAGCCAAAAGACGAGGCTGAATTTAGTGTTCGGTATCTGCTCGATCCAAGTGGCACACTCGCTGTTGAGGTAGAAGAACAGGACCATGGGACAGTCGCTGAGATGACAACAACCGTCCCAGCCTAAACCGCGCGGCTATCACGCGTTTGGCGTCGCGTGATCCGACACTAACGGCAGACAAAGCAACTACAACGAACGGCGAAGCCTTACTACAGGCCCGAAATATCTGGTGTTGGCTGCTCTGGGGCTTGGAGAATCCCACCTGTGTCGGCACTGGTTGCAAGCGCTGCGTATCGCTCAAGAACACCCGTCGCTGCTGTCTGGGGAGGGGTCCAACTGTCGGCTCGCGTCCGGAGTTCAGCGTCAGCGACATTCAACTGGAGCCGACCAGCATCCATATCGATCGTAATCTTATCGCCGGCTTCAACCAGGGCAATGGGACCGCCAGCAGCTGCTTCAGGACTAACATGTCCGATCGCTGCACCACGAGTTGCACCCGAGAACCGGCCGTCGGTGAGTAGTGCAACGTTTCCAGCAAGCCGAGCTGACCCACTGATTTTTGCAGTGGGCTCAAGCATCTCTGGCATTCCGGGGCCTCCTTTTGGGCCTTCATACCGGATAACAACCACGTCACCTGGATCGATTGTGCCATTCTCGATCGCGGTGAGGGCAGCTTGTTGAGAATCAAACGGGCGCGCACGACCAGTAAACTGACGCATATCGGCAGCCACAGCGCCTGCCTTGACGACGGCGCCATGTGGTGCAAGGTTTCCACGCAGGACTGCCAATCCACCGGTTTCATGCACTGGATCCGACAGTGGACGGATAACCTGGCCGCCAGGATCCGCATCACTGATTCGATCGCCGATGGTGGTGCCTTCGACCGTCAGTCGATCGAGATGAAGCAGTTCCTTGAGTCGCGCCATCACAGCTGGCACACCACCATCATCACGGAGATCCTCCATACGCCACGGCCCGGCAGGACTCATGTGTGCCAGGTGAGGGGTTCGATTGGCAAGCTCCTCGAAATCTGCAAGCGAGATCTCAAGGCCTGCTTCATGTGCAATTGCCGGCACATGGAGCATCGTGTTCGTTGAGCCACCCAACGCGAGATCAACTGTCACAGCATCCTTAAAGGCAGTTGGTGTGAGAATATCCGACGGCCGCGTGTCCGTCGCGATCAGCTCCAGGATTTGCTCGCCGCTTTTGTAGGCGATCTCGTGGTTGCGGCGATCAGTCGCTCCATAGGTTGCACAGCCTTTCCAAGCGAGGCCAAGAGCTTCAGTAACACAGGCCATCGTATTCGCGGTAAACATCCCAGCACACGAGCCGGCACCCGGACACGCGTTGCATTCTAACTGATAGAGGTCGTCCTCACTGAGCTCACCGTCACGATACTGACTGACGCCCTCAAAGACCGATGCCAGATCAACAGCCTCGCCATCGACCTCACCAGCAGCCATGTGGCCACCAGTGACGACGATCGCTGGAATATCCAAGCGAGCGATGGCCATCAACATTCCCGGAACGATCTTATCACAAGAAGCCAAGGCAACAAGCCCATCGAACTGATGCGCCTCAGCCATTAACTCGACGGAATCAGCGATCGTCTCTCTGGAGGGGAGGCTCATCCGCATACCCGAATGGCCCATCGCGATCCCATCATCAACCGCGATCGTGTTGAACTCAAGCGGGGTGCCACCGGCGTCACGAACACCCGCTTTGACTGAGTCGGCAAGCTCATCGAGATGGATATGTCCCGGGACGATCTCGTTCCACGAGTTGGCAATTCCGATCAATGGGTTGTGAATTTCCGATTCGGAAAGGCCAGCCGCCCGGAACAAGGAGCGGTGAGGCGCTCGGTCAACGCCTTCGGTCACCTCCGCACTGCGTGGCGAAGGCCGTTTAGAGCCGGTGGAAGAGTGGTCCATATGCCCTTGAGATTGGAGCGCATACAACGGTCTTTCGGTTGACGCAGTACTACGACACTTCCGCAGCGATGTCGATGCGCGTTTCAAGCGGCGTCAGGTCTCTCTCGTCAAGTCCAGCAACCGCATCGACGACGGCCGTCTGATAACTTGCCGGCCCCTGATACTCGAAGGTTGTCGCGTGCTCGCCGGCAAGCCCGAACGCGGCCGTTCCGAGCAGTCCTGCCTGTAGTGGGTCCGCAAGCGTGCCTGCAAAGGTTGCAACAGAACCACCGAGCATACAGCCAGAGCCAACGAACGATCCGAGCATTGGATCGCCGACGTCGACCGCATAGGCACGCTCGCTGTCAGCAACAATATCAGTCGGCCCAGACGCAATAACGATCGCATCAGTCTCTTGGGCACAGGTGATCGCTGTTGTCGCAATCTCATCGTATTGCCCGATCGATTCGACGCCCTTGACCGTACTGTCGGACCCGACAAGAGCACTGATTTCACCGTAATTTCCGTTGATAATCGTCGGCTCAACTTCCGAGAGGATCCGCTGTGCAACACGTGTTCGTGTTGTCGTTGCTCCTGCCCCAACCGGATCAAACACGACCGGGCGATCATGGGCGGTCCCGGCGTGTCCCGCCGCAATCAGCGTCTGTTCTTCGTCTGTTGAGACAGTCCCCATATTAAGTAACACACCGGCCGCGGAGTGAACCATCTCATCGACCTCACGACGATCTTCGGACATGACTGGGAGCCCACCCCACTGTAAGATCACGTTCGCGACTTCATTGACAGTGACACTATTGGTGACTGCTGTGATTAATGGCTGCTCGGCAGCAACGGTCTCGAGAGTAGCTGAGAGATCAGGCAAGCGATCGATCATTGTGTGACACCCCGCTGTCGGACAGCTTCGGCGAGTCGTGCTGTCGCAGTGCGTGGCTCCGTGGCCTGAGTGATCGCCGAAATAACGGCAACACCGTCTGCACCAGTGTTCACGACAGCAGGCGCCCGGTCTGGTGTAATCCCGCCGATACCAACAACCGGAAGATCAGTCGTGGAGGCGATCGCTGTCAGTCGATCAAGCCCGATCCCATGTTCTTCCGGATCGACATCCGGCTTTGAGTCGGTCTGGTAGATCGCTCCGACACCAAGGTAATCAGCACCGGCTTGTTCGGCGGCCCGAGCGCCCTGGGGTGTTGAAACCGAACGGCCGATGATCGCATCCGAACCGAGTTGCTCACGAGCGATACCGACAGGAAGATCTTCATCACCGAGGTGAACGCCATCTGCGTTGATCGCAGCGGCAAGATCAACCCGGTTGTTGACAAGCAATGGAATATCCGCAGCGGCAGTGCGTTCACGGAGAGTCATGCCAAGTTCGTATCGTTGCCGTGCTGACATTCCCTTCTCCCGGAGCTGTACAATATTGACGCCACCATCGATTGCAGCATCCACGATCGTCGGTGTTGATCGCCCTGCAGAGACGGACTGTTGGGTGACGAGATAGACCGGCTGTTCAGGAACTGATGGCATGAAATGATGGTATGACCTGATAATAATAAAACGTTATGCAGTCCACAGGAACACAGACCGAAGCTGTCTCCGCACGACAAGCGATAGTCCTGTAGTCGGGAATCAAACGCCTGCGGGCGGTTATTGAGGACGATCCTCACGGAGCTCGAATTCGATCCGTGTTACATCAGCCCCCTTTGAGACTCGGTTTGTGATCTCGATGCCCCCAATTTCGCCTAACGTATCGACGTGGGTTCCACCACAGGGACACATATCGAACTCTTCGATCTCGACAACACGGAGTGGATCAACGGACGGCGGGATCAAATCAAGCAATGCCCGCCCCTCATCGACTTCTGCTTCGACGCGGTCTCGATCACGGTGCTGTTTTGTGACCGAAAGATCGCGCTCGATCGCATCGTTTGATCGGCGTTGAATCAAGGCAATATCGTCTGCATCGAACGTCGCCGGCTCGAAGTCGATCCGCGAGAAGTCCGGATGGATCTGGTTGCCAGCGGTGGTTGCACCATACTCATCAAGCACAACCCGAGACACCACGTGCTGGGCAGTATGCATCCGTCGCAGCGTCTGTCGTCGATCGGCATCGATTCGCCCAGTGACAGTGGCCCCTGAAGACGGCAACGAACCCTCCACATCTCCGAGCTCATGGACAACATCGCCGTGATCTTTCCGGACATCGACGACGGTGGCATGCCCCCCATCCCACTCGATCGTCCCACGATCAGCAGGCTGTCCGCCACCCTCCGGGTAGAAATACGTTCCCTCAAGGATCAGTTCCCCCTCGCGTGTAGCCGCGACCGTATCCGTAAACTCGGTAACCCCATCATCTGCTGGAAGGTATCGAAGCTCCGTCATCGCTAGACGGTACAGCGGCGAAGTTTATGTTGATTGTGCTGCACGACGGGCGTGACGGGATTCGAACCCGCGATCGAGGGGTTAGGAACCCCTCGCCCTGTCCACTAGGCCACACGCCCAAAAAGAGAACTCAGTTGCGATCGGTTACCGTGTCGGTGTCTGTTGTCGAATCTGTCGTACCGGTGTCGGGCTCGCCTTCGCCATCACGCATTTCTTCGAGTTCTTGTTCGACCTCCTCTTTGCCTTTCTGGAACTCGCCGATTGCCTCGCCACTCGAGCGAGCAAGTTGCGGGATCTTGTTGGCGCCGAACAGGAGGATCGCGATAAGGACGATCACGAGTATCTCCGGCCCCACCGGAAGCCCGAATAACGGCACAATTGTGTCCACTACCATTGTCAAGCGTGTGTAACCTGGTATCGATTATAGTCTTTTTGCCTTCCTGAACGGGAGGTCGAAGCAATAGACAGGCAATGTATCGGTCCTGTAGGCATAATAGCCTTCAGCCTCCAGCACTACGCTGGCGTATGCTGTCCGTAGGCGACCAAGCGCCGGAGTTTTCCGCACCACATGTTAGTAGCACGATCGACACGACGACACTCACGGAGTTACTCGCTGATGGTCCGGTAATGTTGGCGTTTTTCCCAGGAGCGTTCACCGGGACCTGTACGAGCGAGATGAAAACGCTCAGCGATCAGTTCGAAACGGCACCCGTTCGCGTCGTTGGGATCAGTCGCGATCTCCCCTTCGCGCTGTCTGAGTTTCGTCGCGGAGAGCAGTTAGCGATCGATCTCGTCAGCGATGTTGACGGAGAGCTTATCGAGCAATACGATGTTGTCGATACGTTTGCTGATATCGGCGTCGAACGAATCGCGAACCGCGCGGTGTTTCTGGTTGATGAAACTGGGACCGTCACCTATCGATGGGTCAGTGATGATCCCAGTCTTGAGCCACCGTATGAAGACCTAGAGACGGCAATCGATACGTTGTAACCTGAAGGAGACCTTTTTGCATCTCCTCAGCTAACAAAGGATATGAGTGAACAGATCGACACGACTGACGACGGCGGACATCGGACGCGAACCTATGATCCGACCGCGGAGCATGCCTTTCCTGAAGAGACCCTTGATGCAGTCCTCTCATATATTCATTCCAGTGACGTACTAGCCGCCTATCTGGACGCACAAAACGTCAATCCAGTTGATCGAATGAACTACAACGATCATGGGAGCAAACATATCGAAATCGTCCGAGATCGGGCGCTCCGACTGTATGACCTGTTGAAACGGAGCGATGTCGCGTTCAACGGCGCTCGCCAGCAGGGCCTCACAGAGGCAGACGAACCGGTAATTATCGCACTGGCGGCGACACTGCATGATGTTGGCCATATCGTCCATCGGAATCGCCATCCCTATTATTCGATCCCGATCGCCACCCAACTGCTGGATGACATCCTTCCGGAGTTTTATGACCCCGTTGAAGCAGTAAAGGTGAAAAGCGAGACCCTCCATGCGATCCTTTGTCATCACACCGAGGAAACACCGTTGACAACTGAAGCGGGGGTCATCCGTGTTGCCGATGCGCTGGATATGGAGCGAGGCCGATCACGCGTGCCTTATGAAAAAGGCGGGCGAGGAATCAACACACTCTCAAGTCGCGCGATCCAAAACGTTGCGCTTGAACCCGGCGATGATATTCCGGTTGTCGTCGAAATCGAGATGACCGGCGCAGTCGGTGTCTATCAGGTCGACTCACTGCTGAAAGCAAAGCTTGATGGATCGGGACTTGAGGACCATGTCCGTATTATCGCCGTCAACACTGACGGTCCCCAGACGGACCTGGTCGAACGGATCGAGTTGTGAACTGTCCTCCCCTACTTCACTCGGGGAGAATCGTCTTGCTCGTTGAGAGTGGTACAAAACGCTCACACCGCAGGGAAGTACTGCCGTTGGCCGTCACGTGACTCGGAGTCAACCAGGCCACGGCTTGAGAGTGTTCGAAGGACACTGAGGATCGTCAGCTGTGGCAGATCAAGTCGTTCTTGCAGTTGGGCAGCCGTCCCAGCGCCCTCTAAGGCCAGAGAGTGAAAAACGAGCTTCGCAGTTGAGGAATCGATCCGAGACATAAGCGTACGGCGATCCTCATTGTCGAGTGTCGCCATCATACATGAGAGCTTTATTTCGACGATAATAAAACTCCCCATCGACACCTGTCGACAGCAAAACAACAAAACGGGATCGTTCCCGTCTGATCGGGCGATTACGCAGCTGTTTCGTCGAAGTACTCGTCGTACTCGCCGGCGTCAATTTTCGCTTTGAACTCTCGGGGATCTTCACCCTCAATCGTGACGCCAAGCGACGTGCACGTGCCGACGACCTCTTTGGTTGCGTTTTTGAGGTCATATGACAGGAGGTCGGGATGTTTCTGCTCGGCGACCTGTTTGACTTGGTCGACAGAAAGATCCGCGACAAACTCCTCCTGTGGCGTCCCACTTCCGGTTTCGAAGCCGGCTTTGTCTTTGATGAGTTCCGCTGTTGGCGGGACCCCAACCTCGATCTCGAAGCTGCCGTCGTCCTCGTAGGTGATCGTTACCGGGACTTCGGTGCCGTCGAAGGCTGCAGTTTGATCATTGATGGCTTGAACGACTGCTTGAACATCGACTGGCGTCGGTCCCAGCTCCGGACCGAGTGGTGGACCGGGATCGGCCTTGCCACCTGGAACCAGAACCTCGATCGTATCGGTCATACCGAAACAAACCCGCTATCGTGAGTTAAGCGTTGCTTTTTCTCGCAGCGCGCGCTTAGCCGTCAAGGGGAGAGAAATCGCCGGTGATATCCCACTCGTGGATACAGTAGGGACTGCCGACACGACACTCGTTGTCCTCGTCAATCTGCCAGCCGCCGTCGATCCATACTTCACAGCGTCCGCACCGCTCGCAGGTGCGGCGTTGGGGTGCGCGAAGGTTTTGCATATACAGAGTGACGGGGTCGAGCCACATAACTGTTGGAGGTATCCCCGATCACAGCAGGCGTGAGTGCCCGTCCGTCCAGTCCGACAAAGGTAATCGGCTGGCCGGACATCACAGAAATGATGCGTACTGAGGTCAGTCGCCGCCGGGCCTGGCTGATGGCCGCCCGGCCACAGACACTTCCTGCGGGGGCCGCCCCCGTGATCGTCGGCGTTGCCGTTGCACTCTGGCTTGATCTTGCCGCTGTTGGTCCAGCTGTCGCCGCCTTGGTTGGGGCATTGTTGATCCAGATCGGCACGAACTTCGCGAATGACTATCACGATGGCGTTCGTGGCGTTGATGCGGCCCGCGAAGATGGCTACACGCGGGTTACCCAGTCCGGATTGATCCCGGCCCATCGGGTCAAAACCGCGGCGCTTGCGACCTATGGCCTTGCGCTGCTGGTGGGCGGCTACCTAGTGTACGTCGGTGGTGTCCCGATCCTCGTCATCGGACTGGCGAGTCTGATCAGCGGCTACGCCTACGCAGGGGGGCCCTACCCACTTGGCTCACACGGACTGGGTGATCTCTTCGTGTTCGTCTTTTTCGGAGTCATTGCGGTGACTGGTACCGTCTACGTCCAGGCGGTCGCGAGTCTTGGTGTACTGACCCCAGTCGGTATTCCGGCCGGGACGGTTCCACTTGAGGCTCTCATTGCAAGCCTTCCGATGGCGGCGCTGTCGACAAACGTTCTTGTAGTGAACAACGTGCGGGATCTTGAATCGGACCGGGCGGCCGGTAAACACACGCTTGCCGTGCTTGTTGGCTACCGCCTCAGCCGTATCGAATTTCTTCTCATGATGGTGGTGTCATACCTCGTCCCCGTGGTCTTCTGGCTCGGCGTCGGGGTCGAACCAGCCGGCATCGGTGCGCTGTTACCGCTTGTGACGCTTCCGTATGGGCTTATGATAACCAACACTGTCTGGACACACACCGGCGGTGACGCGTTGAACCCGGCACTTGAGCAGACCGGAAAACTGCTGTTGGCCTACGCGGTCACCTTCGCTGTCGGACTACTGATGTGACTCGATCGCGGCGGGGTTTATTATTCCCGAGCCCGTAAGCTATCCGTGTATACGTGCCAGGCCATGATCGTGCAGTCATCGCAAAGCGGGTTGACAACGGCTCTGCAGCGACCGACGAGATCCGGAACCTTGCCAGTGCGGCCGGGTACGAGGTCGTTGGGGAAGTAACACAGAGCCGATCAGAAGATCCAGCAACGGAATTCGGCGCTGGGAAAGTCACAACCCTAGCCGAAACGATGCTGCGAACAGGTGCTGAGACGGTGATCTTCGATAACCGGCTCGGCCCATATCAAACGTATAATCTCGGACAAAAGCTACCACCGGAAACAACGGTCATCGATAGATTCAAGCTTATCTTGGATATCTTCGGGCAACGTGCACAGACCCGGAAGGCCCAGCTACAAGTCGAATTAGCAGAACTACGGTATGAACTGCCACGGGCAGAAGCCAAAGCGAGTCTCGCAAAACGCGATGAGCATCCCGGATTCATGGGGCTGGGCGAGTACGACGAAAGCCGCGAGCAAGATATCAAAGCGCGGATCAGCCGGATCCGAGACGAGCTCGAAAATATCGAACAGACCGAAGCAGACCGGCGTGCACAACGCCGGGAATCCGGGTATGATCTGGTGGCACTGGCAGGATATACAAACGCTGGGAAATCGACCCTTTTGCGACGGCTGGCAGCAGATCTGGACGTCGACGCGAACGAACAGCTCCACGCAGATCTCGATCCGACTGCCGAGTCTAAGGATCGGCTGTTTACAACGCTGGGAACGACAACCCGAGAGGCCGCTTTTGAACAGCGGGATGTCCTCATTACGGATACAGTCGGGTTCATCAGTGATCTCCCTCACTGGCTGGTTGAATCGTTCAAATCGACGCTTGATGCAGTCTACCGTGCTGATCTCGTGTTGCTTGTCGTCGATGTCAGTGAGCCAATTGAGGAGATTCGCGAGAAAATCATCACCTCGCATGACACACTCTATGAGCGCAACGAGGCGCCGATCGTTACTGTTCTCAATAAGGTCGATGCAGTCGACAAAGCAGAGCTCACAGAGAAACGAGCAGCGCTCTCAGCGTTGGCTCCTGCCCCGATCGCAGTGAGCGCCAAAACCGGGACGAACATCGCGACGCTTCGCGAGCGGATCCATGAGGCATTGCCAGCCCTGGAGCAGGAACGGCTCGTCTTGCCAATGACCGATGACACGATGAGTGTCGTGTCATGGGTCTATGATAATGCTCACGTCGATGATGTGACCTATGCAGATGAAACGGTTACCCTCGAGTTTGTTGGTCAGCCATCTGTGGTCGCACAATCTCGCGCCAAGGCTGAAGAGCTGCTTCAGCCGGTCGAATCGGCGTGATCGGCTGTCAATGGCGTGATTGTCGGCGCATCAGTTGCTGGGTCAGTACCGATTGCGACCTCAATGCCGAACGTTTCTTGGATGGTCTCAGCAGTCAGAACTGTTGACGGGGGTCCACGCGCCGCAATCACACCGTCAGAGAGCAAGACGATCTGATCACAAAACCGGGCTGCTAACTCAAGGTCATGAATCGCGGTGAAAACAGTGTGTCCGTCATCCGCGAGCCCGGCAATTAATGAGAGTAGGTTCATCTGATGATTGATGTCGAGACTTGCGGTTGGCTCATCGAACAGGATAACGGGTGTCGCTTGCGCGAGTGCACGAGCAACCAAGACACGACGGCGTTGACCGCCACTAAGCTCAGTAATCTGGCGGTCACGAAACTGTGTGGTCTCCGTTCGCTCAAGGGCGCGTTCGATGGCTTGTTGATCCGCCGCTGTCGGCGTGCCCAGCCGGTCGACGTGTGGATACCGCCCCATTGAGACGACCGTTTCAACATCGAACGCGAACCGAAACGAGTTCTCTTGGGGGACCGTTGCAACATGTCGGCCAACTTCCGCTGCCGAGAGAGCCTCGATCGGGGTTCCATCGATTCGAACGGACCCTTTTGTCGGGGTAATATAATCGTTGATCGCACGCAAGAGGGTCGTCTTCCCGGCCCCGTTGGGACCGACAAGCCCAGTCACCGATCCCGAGGACACCGACAGTGATAGGTCATTGAGGACGCGGGTATCGCCGTATTCGACGACGAGGTCATCAATCTCGATCACAGTGAATGCACCTCTCGGCGGACAAGTAAATACAGGAAAAATGGGGCTCCCAACGCAGCAGTAACGATGCCAACTGGAAGTTCAGCGGCCCCAGAGCGGGCAATCGTATCCGTCGCAACTAAAAAGACAGCGCCCGCAAGCGCGCTCGTTGGGAGGAGAACCCGATGATCCGGGCCAACAAGCAACCGCATCATATGCGGGACAATAAGGCCGATAAATCCGATCACACCGGATACTGCGACTGCAGCTGCCGTAATAATACTTGCCCCAGCAAGCAACAGCCGCTTGGTATGCTCGACGCTCATGCCAAGCGAGTGCGCGTGTTCTTCGCCAAGTAAAAGCACATTCAGATCACGCGCGTATGCCAACAGCAGAACAAACAACAACAAAACCGGCGGCGCTGCCAGACCGACTCGCCACCACGTACTGGCATGAAGATGCCCCATAAGCCAAAACACGACCCGTTCGAGGCTTTCACCAGCGTTCAAAACGAGAAACGAGATAACAGCACTCAAAAACGTTTGCAGCGCGATCCCAGCCAATAGCAGCGTCGCGACCGGCGTGCGACCACCCTTGGTTGCGATCACATAGACGCCAAATCCAGCAGTAATGCCGCCGATAAACGCAGCAATAGGAAGTCCATATGGGACGACAATCGGTGCCGTGATATAGCCAACGGCGCCGACAGCTGCACCGGCAGAAATTCCGATAATCGACGGATCAGCCATCGGATTCCGGAAAAACCCCTGCATCACCGTTCCGGCACTAGCAAGCGCAAAGCCGACGATGGCGCCCAAAAAGATCCGCGGAAGTCGGATCGACGTGACGATCGTTTCGGTCGTGGTTGTAACCGCAAACTGGAACGGATGAATCCACTCGATACCCTCAGCAGTCAGCACGGGGAGCAAAACAGTATTGAGGATCGCGGCACCAGCCGCAGGGACCCCGATATCTGCCGGCCCGATGGTCGCACTAACGAGAGCAACAACAACTAGCAGTATCCACAGTCCCACAGACCAGCGAAGCGTCTGTCGGAAGACCACGCGTGAATACAACTGTGATTGTAATAAGTAAATATTTGTTGCACTAGCCCAACAGCCGAGATGATGGCACGGAAACGACGTTGGCGAGTCATGCTCATCGTTGGCATCGTTGGCCTCGCTCTGTCAGCCGGACTAGCGGGATCGGTAAGTGCACAGGACAACACGACATGTGAGTTCCCTGTCTCCGTCGAAGACGCGACAGGCACGACAGTTGAGCTCAATGAACCGGCTGCGGAGGTCGTGACGTTAGATCCATCCTCAGCACAGGTCTATTGGGAGATTGGGGCACAGGATCGGGTTATTGGGATGCCAGTTGGTGAGTATACTGCGTATCTTAACGGATCCGAGACGAAGACCGATATCACTGGTCAGTCAGCGCAAGATATCCAAGTCGAGACAGTAATCGAGCTTGATCCGGATCTCGTGGTGACCTCGACGATTGGCGACGAGACGACGATCCAACAGCTCCGTGATGCCGGCATTCCCGTGTATCAGGTCGGCGAAGAGACCTCGATCGAAGCGATCTATGAGAAGACCCGTCTCTATGGGCAGTTTATCGGCGAATGTGGACCAGCAGAGGAGACCGTGACCGACATGCAGACCGACATCGAGCGAATCGAGTCTATAACTGCCGAACGAGAGTCGCCGCGTGTCCTGTATTATTTCCTTGAGTACACTGCTGGTGAAAACAGCTTTATCGGCGAAGTGATTGAGACGGCAGGTGGCGAGAATATCGCCGCAACGCGCGGTGTCGAAGGCTTTCAGCCGATCAGCCAAGAAGTGATCGCAGACGAGGACCCAGCCTGGATCATAACACCGAGTCAGGATGGTGTGCCCGAATCGGAGCCACCATTCAATACAACGACAGCAGTACAGAATGATCAGGTGTTAGTTGTGAACGCTGATCTAATCAGCCAAGCCGGTCCGCGGGTGGTCGATCCACTCCAGACGATGGCCGAAGCGTTCTATCCGGACGCGAACTTCTCTGCTGCAGCGGTTGATGAAGAGACAGATGCTACCACAGAGGACGAAGAAAACGATACAGACACTCCTGAAAACGGAACAGCAACGAACACAGCCGACGATCCCGAAGCAGGAATTCCACAGCCCGGATTCACAGCGCCGGCAGTACTCATTGCACTGTTCAGTATAGCGCTACTGGCCGGACGGCATACCTAACGGACGGTCGTTCGTCTGCACTTCGGGAAGCGATGAGATTCGTTGGCCGAGCGTTGAGGTGACACTATCGCCGTTCACCACGAGAAGACGCTCACTGCCAGAGTATGTCCGGGAACTGTGACGGCAGTTCACTGGCGACGAGCCCGTAGCCACGTTCGTCGACAAGTCGATCACCGGCGAGTCCGTTCACGTTCGCGCTGATTGCTGCTGCTGGTACTGCTGGCTGTGTGGCAAACAGTGCTCCGGCAAGCCCGGCAAGGACATCGCCGGTCCCACCAACGGTCATACCGGGATTGCCAGTCCGATTAACACGCGTTTGGTCGCCATCTGAGATCACGTCAAAAGGCCCTTTAACCAGTAACGTTACATCGAGTGCCGTGGCATGCGCTTTAACAGCGGCCATTCGTGCGTGCCAGTCGTCATGATCAGTCCCGCCCATCGCCTCAAATTCACCGCGATGCGGCGTACACAGTAGGTCGGCTTCCGACTCGACATCAGGAACGACTCGAAGCGGATCAGCGTCGACGACGATCCGACCGGTCGCCTCTGCAAGGAACTCTCGAACAACGGTAAGTGTCTCATCGGCACGCCCGAGTCCAGGACCAATAACAACACTATCCCGATCGGCGGCCACCGACTGAAGGGTATCGAGATGTGCAGGCGTAAAATGATCGCCCGGGACCGACTCAACGATTAGGTCCGGGCTGACCTGCTGGATCGAGGCAGCGACCGTTTCCGGTGCGAGGATCCGAACGAGATCGGCACCGCCACGGAGTGCAGCCAGGCCGGCTAGCGCTGGTGCCCCAGTATACGGACCCCCACCGACGATGAGGAGCTCACCGTGATCACCCTTGTGTGCGTCTGCAGAGCGGGTGAGTACCTGTCGATCTCCTGGACCAACGAACAAAGCCGCAGCATCAGGAATCCCGATATCTGCGATTGAGACCGTCGCCTCGATCTTAGCAAGGCCTGGGGTACGATCGTGAAACGTGACGACATGATCAGCGTTGACAGCAGGCCCGTTGGTCGTCCCAGTATCCGGATCAACACCAGAGGGAACGTCAATGGCAAGTATTGTTCCCGACGCTTGGTTGAGTTGGCGAGCTGCCGTTGCAGTCGGTTCACGCAGCGCACCAGTAATCCCGGTCCCCAACATTGCATCGACCAGTACCGTTGCTGACTCGATTGCATCCTGTGCCGGTGGTGCAGTCAAGGCCGTCCCGTCGGTGATCTCGTGGGTTTCGAAGTCGCTGTTCTGGAGTGCTCGCCAGTTGTCAGCGGCGATCTCGCTGCGAATCAGTTCTTCACGGCCGAGCAAGAGGACGGTGACTGATCGATCAGACAGAAACCGGGCGGCTGCAAACCCATCACCACCGTTGTTCCCGCGCCCAGCAACAATCGTCACCGAATCGCCGGCCGCAGTTCGCTCACGAACAGCCCGGGCAACGGCATTGCCACCGGATTCCATAAGCTGTTTTTGTGAAACCCCCAACGCGGCGGCGTTTCGATCGAGTGCCGTGAGTTGGTCGCTTGTCAGCATGAGTAGCCGGTTTGAGGGGACGAGGGAAAGCTTTGCCGTCGATGACGACACCACGCGGGGATGGTGAGTCGCTATGTTGATATCGTGTGCTGGCAATATGGTTGGTATGGCCGTCACGATCGAGCCGGGGGAGCTCGGTGGGACAACGCAAGCACCGCCCTCGAAGAGCTATACGCACCGAGCGATTCTTGCGGCCGGATACAGTGCTACCGATCACGAGACCGTTATTGCCCGACCACTGCTGAGTGCAGACACACTAGCAACTGCCCGCGGAATCGATGCACTTGGCGCGACTGTCGATCAATCGGCGGACGGACGACTCACAATCAAGGGGATGGGAAGACGGCCGAAACCACCGGCGGACATTCTCGACTGTGCGAACAGCGGAACGACGATGCGGCTGCTTACTGCGGCCGCCGCATTAGGCGATGGCATCACAGTACTGACTGGAGACGACTCACTCCGGACGCGACCACAGAAACCGCTTTTGGAGGCGATCGAACAGCTTGGGGGGCGGGCTGAGAGCACCCGCGAGAACGGACAAGCACCATTAGTCGTGAAGGGCCCAATCGATGGGGGAGAGGTCGCGATTCGCGGGGATATTTCCTCGCAGTTCATTACGGCGCTGTTAATGGCCGGCGCCAAGACGACGACCGGGATCACGATCGATGTGACAACCGAACTACGATCAGCCCCATACGTGAGGATCACACAGGAACTGCTCGATGCATTTGGGATTGAGACCGACACTCAAGCACACGGATTTGTGGTCCCTGGTGACCAGATATATCATGCGGACCGATACACCGTCCCAGCAGATTTCTCCTCGTTGTCATATCTACTGGCCGCCGGGGTGATCGCAGCACCAGAGGGACTGACAGTTACCGGCGTCACACCGAGTGCACAGGGTGATCAGGCGATCATCGATCTCCTCGCAGACATGGGGGGCACCATCGAGTGGGATCGAGACGCGACGACAGTGACTGTGACACGATCAACCCTCTCTGGACGCACGATCAGCGTTGCTGATATCCCGGATCTACTGCCGACACTGGCGGTGGTCGGGGCGTACGCCGATGGCACGACTCGGTTGACGGATGCCGAACACGTCCGATATAAGGAAACTGACCGGGTCTCGGCGATGGCAACAGCCCTTGAGAAACTCGGAGCGGTCGTTGAGGAGCGGGAAGATGAACTGCGTATTGACGGGGACCGGAGTACACTAACCGGCGGAACGGTTGATGGTCGACAGGATCACCGCGTGATCATGGCACTTGCTGTCGCTGGGCTGGCGGGAACAGAACCAACCACGATCACCAACGCTGAGCATGTTGCTGTGTCATTTCCAGAGTTTTTCGACGTCATCCGTGAGCTTGGGGGATCTGTGACCGGCCCTAACTGAGAGGCAAAACCACAAATGGGCTGAACACTCACAGCAACGCATGAACGGAAACCGCTTCGGGCGGCTGTTTCAGCTGACAACCCATGGGGAGAGTCACGGCGATGCCATGGGTGTGACCGTCTCAGGCTGTCCAGCCGGAGTCGAACTCAGCCGAGCAGACATCCAACAGGAGCTTGACCGACGGAAGCCAGGGCAGTCACAGATCACAACCAGCCGGGATGAGCCTGATCGCGTCGAGATCCACTCGGGAGTACAAGACGGTTATACGACCGGGACGCCGATCGGGATGACGATCCAAAACAAAGACCCCAAATCGGGGAAATACGAACCGTTCGTCACAGCGCCACGACCGTCACATGGTGATTTCACCTATTCTGCAAAGTTCGGGACCCGAAACTGGGGTGGTGGCGGCCGGTCATCTGCCCGAGAGACGGTCAACTGGGTTGCCGCAGGTGCGATCGCACGGCAAGTACTTGAGCAAAGCGAGTACGACATCCAAATAAAGGCACACGTCAAGCAGCTCCATGACATCAAAGCCCCCGAGGTGAGTTTCGAGGAGATGCTCGAACACACCGAGGAAAACGAAGTCCGGTGTGCAGACCCCGAGACAGCAGAACGGATGCGCGAGTTGCTTGCGGAGTTTCAACAGCGCGGCGATTCAGTGGGCGGGTCGATCTATTTTGAGGCCCGCGGTGTCCCACGAGGACTTGGAGCGCCACGGTTTGATAGCGTGCCGGCGAGACTCGGGCAAGCGATGCTGTCGATTCCGGCGACGACTGCCTTTGAGTTCGGTCTGGGGACCGACGCAGCAAGCGTCCCCGGCAAGCAACGAAACGAAGATTGGACCGTTGCCGACGGGGAGACTCGGCCGGAGACGGTAGCAACCGCGGGTGATCCAGTCCCTGTTGGCAACGATCATGCCGGACTCCAGGGAGGGATTACCACCGGAGAACCGATCTACGGCGAGGTAACCTGGCATGCACCAACCTCAATTCCCAAAGAACAGCAGACCGTCGACTGGGAGACTGGCGAACAAAAAGACGTCCAGGTGATCGGCCGACACGATCCATCCTTGCCCCCACGAGCAGTCCCAGTTGTCGAAGCGATGCTCTGGAGCACGATCTTGGATTTCATGCTGCTGGGTGGCCGCATCAATCCGGATCGACTCGACGATCAGCCGGGAGAATACGAGACGGACTATCATCCGACCAATCCACGCAGGTAATCGGTTAGCAGTCGCCCACTTATTCGACGGTTGTTGTACCTGTATACTACAATTGTCGTACCTAAAACCGAACAAAAGACAACAAATACCAGATTTTCCAATATACATTTAAAATACTGCCCGAGCGTATCTATAATGATTTATTTTTGGATATGCATGGCAAACGCTTTTGCATCACTGGACGAAGTTGTATGATAGTCTTGGTCCAACCTGGACCGCTGATCACTCATGAACTCGGATGAATTCGTCTGGCGGATTGCAGGAGGGTCCGGCGACGGGATCGACTCGACAAGCCGGAATTTCGCAACCGCCCTGATGCGTGCCGGATTACATGTATTCACACACAGGCATTTTCCATCGCGTATCCGTGGTGGCCACACCTACGTCGAAGTTCGTGCCTCGGCCGATCCAGTACAAGCCCGGAGCGACGAGTATGGGTTCTTGCTTGCGCTTGGTGACTCCTTTGCCCGGAGCCCAGAACAGGAGGCCTACTATGGCAACGAGGAGATCAAACCGTTAAGCGAGAACCTTGACGATCTCGCAGATGGCGGAGTGATCGTGTATGATTCGGGTGTGATCGATATCGAGGAGATCGACCGATTCGACGAACGGGTTGCCGAACACAATTGGCATGTCTATCCGGTGGATCTGCAGGCTATCGCACGCGAACACGGACGAGATGTCATGCGGAACACAGCTGGTGTCGGCGTGATCGCTGAGCTTGCTGGCTTCGATGTCTCTCACATCGAGCGGATTATCGACGACGCGATGAGCGGTGACATCAGAGAGCAGAACCTAGCTGTCTTAGATGATGCTGTTACCGTTGTCAACGACGAGTTAGAGCTCACACACGATTTCGAGATGCCAACCGGATCACATGCCCAACAGCCGGTGTTCATCTCGGGATCGGATGCGATCACGTATGGCGCAATTGATGCCGGGTGTCGGTTCATTTCTGGCTATCCGATGACACCATGGACAGGTGTCTTTACGAACATGTCACAGCTGCTCCCTGAGGTCGGAGGGGTGTCCGAACAAGTCGAGGATGAAATCGCAGCGATCAATGTAGCAATCGGGGCGTCACACGCTGGTGCTCGCGCGATGACCGGCTCCTCAGGTGGCGGGTTTTCGTTGATGTCCGAAGCCATCGGACTGGCCGAACAGACCGAAACACCGCTGGTGTTACTCGAAGCAATGCGGGCAGGTCCCTCAACGGGAATGCCAACAAAACCCGAACAAGCGGATCTCGACCACGTGCTCTATACCAGCCAAGGAGACTCTGCACGGGTCGTCTTTGCACCAGGGAATCACAGAGAAGCCTACGAACAGACCCGACTGGCCTTCGAACTGGCCTATGAGTATCATCTACCGGTCGTTCTCATATACGATCAGAAGTTCGCTGGCGAGTACCGAACGGTGACAAAGGAGTTCTTCGATCGCGAGCCAAGCGTCGATCCGGGGAATGTGCTCACAGAAGCGGAGCTTGAAAAAGCAGCCCACGATGTCTCCGGGAAGTTCGAGCGATTCTCACTGGACTATGAGGATGCGGCACCGCGATCCGTGCCAGGACAGGCCGACGGTCGGTACCTGGCAAGCAGTAACGAACATGTCCCATCCGGACACATCACGGAAGACCCGGATGTCCGGACCCAACAGATGGACCGACGGGTCAAAAAGGTCGAAGCAGTCCGTGAAACACTCGGTGCTCGGGAAACCGAGACACAGACGTACTTTGGTCCTGAAGAGGCGACGTATGGAATCATCACCTGGGGGACACAGCAGGATACAGTCAAGGAGGCTGTGACACGCCTCAACGACGCAGGCTATTCGGTCAAAGGGGTCGGCGTCAGCCAACTCATGCCGTATCCAACAACCGAGCTTGCGGCGTTCATCGAGTCCGTTGAGGAGGCACTGGTCGTCGAGATGAATGCAACCGGGCAGTTCCACGGGCTCACACAACGCGAGTTGGGACAGTATACCGACAAGCTTTCAAGTCTGTTAAAATACGACGGAGAACCCTTCAGGCCGCATGAGATCGTTGACGGGTGTAAAGCGGAGTGTCTGGATGGACAGGCTGGACCGACAACAAATGCGACACTCAAAAACAGAGGAGACTAACAATGAGCAGCGAATTCAGCGCAATCGATGAGTCAACGGAGTACAGCCCTGAGGATTATACCCCTGCTGGAGAGCCACAGCCAACATGGTGTCCTGGTTGTGGAGACTTCGCGGTATCGAAATCCCTGAAAGGCGCGTTAGCCGATCTCGGAAAATCACCCGACGAAACGCTATTAGTGACCGGTATCGGCTGTTCGGGAAAACTGAGCAGCTATGTTGACACCTACGGGTTCCATACCATCCACGGTCGGACGCTGCCATTAGCGCGTGGTGCGAAGCTCACGAATCCAGAGCTTGAAGTCATCGCCGCAGGTGGTGACGGCGATGGATACGGAATCGGTGGGAACCACTTTATGCACACCGCACGTGAAAACCACGATCTCGCATATATCGTGTTCAACAACGAGGTGTTCGGGCTCACGAAAGGGCAGACCTCGCCAACCAGCCCGAAAGGCCACAAATCGTCGACCCAACCACATGGATCGGCAAAAGATCCGGTCCGGCCGCTGTCGTTGGCATTGGCTTCTGGCGCAACCTACGTTGCCCGAACCGCAGCGACAAATCCACGACAGGCACGGTCGATTCTGGCCGAAGCAATCGAATATGACGGGTTCGCACACGTTGATTTCCTTACGCAGTGTCCAACATGGAACAAGGATGCAAAAGAGTACGTGCCATATATCGATGTTAACGATTCCGAAGACTATGAGTTCGATCCGGAAAACTACGATGAGGCAATGGAGATGGCACGGACTGCAGAACGAGCAGTTTATGAAGGGACGATCCTAACAGGACGCTTCTATCGAGGCGGTGAACGACCGACAGCAACAGCCGAAAAACGCTCGATCGGTGAACTCCCTGATGAGCCACTCGCACAACGGTATTACGACGAAGACAGCGAATGGGAGCGCTCATATGAGTTCCTTGGACGCCACGAATAAGCGAATCTGAAACCTGTTTTTTGTTTCAAAAGGTATTTTTGTTATAGTCACAAACAGTATACCGATGAAAGCCGGATCGACGGCTGAACGGATCCTCTCAGTGCTTGAAGACGACGCACAAGCATGTTATGCGGAGATCGCCGAACGGGCAGATGTCTCAAAGCCGACCGTGCGGAAGTATATCGACGAGCTTGAAGAAGAGGGTGTTATTGTCGGCTATTCCGCAGAGGTTGATCCAAAAAAGCTCTCCGGACAGTCAATCGCGCTTGTCGGGATCGAGGTCGAGAGTGAACAGTACGTCACCGCAACCCAGACACTCAAACAGTTCGATGAGATCCGGCGATTGTATACCTCAAGTGGCGATCACACGCTCATGGCAGAGGTACGAGCCAAAAACGGCGATGCACTGGGGACCGTCATTAGCAACGACATCCTCGCCGTCGATGGTGTGACTGCAGCTCATCCCTCATTCCTTCAAGAGCGGCTGAAGTGACGACCCCAATAAACGGCGGGCCTTCTTCTGGAGGAGAGACGAGTTCGCGTAGCATCGCTGGGTTATATCAACCGCGAGGCGATTACTCCAGGGCGTGAGTCACACTCGAGCGTCAGTCCTGGTCGAGAGCAGCCTCGAGTCGGTTGATCAGCGAGGTATTACCGACATGGATCGGCGACCGTTCGTGGAGTGTCGTTGGTGTGTGGGCAAGCAGTGAGCCAGTGCCATCAGTCGAACTGCCACCAGCTGTCTCGATGAGATAGGCGATCGGGGCGACTTCGAACTGATAGCGAAGTTTGCCGTTAGGACGATCGCGTAAGGCTGGATATGAGAACAGTCCGCCGTATTCGAGGACTTGGTTGATGTCTGCAACGAGTGCCCCACCATAGCGGAGTTTGAGTTGGTGTCTGATTTCCTCAGCGAACGATCGAAACGCCGGGCGCCATGCATCATCGCCGCCGCCAAACCCGTAGACCGTTGGTGACGCTGGCAGCTGTACGTTCGCTTCGGCGACAGTCCGTTCCCCATCGACGAGTTCGTACTCAGTGACAGTGCCATTGTGGGCAACCGCTAGTGTGGTGATCGGGCCAAAGACCAGCGACAGTGCAGCAACAAGTGAGTTCCCACTCGCCGGGAACGGCTCGTTGTAAACACCAACGATCGTTCCCATTGGATTGTTCGAGACGAGATTCGAAGACCCATCAAGCGGATCGATCGCGACAGCAAGACCATCACCACAGGCAACCGGGGAGGATCGCTCTTCGGAGGCGACACTACCAACTCCGTCAAGAGCAGTTAACCGGTCGACGAGCAGTTCATCAGCCATCACGTCTGCGGCAAGCTGTCGGTCACCCGTTGGATTCTCCGTCGTTGTTTGGCTCCGCCGGCCGATCAGGCCAGCCCGGATCTCTGGTGCAACAGTCGTCAGGACATCACGGATCGCCGTAATCGTCTCGTCGGTCATACATCGAGTGCGCGCTCAGCAGAAACCTCCTCGAAGATGACACGTTCGAGGGCATCAAGCAAGGTTACCGGATCTTCACGCTGGAAGACGTTCCGACCGACAGCCAGTCCCTTGCCCCCAGCGTCGATAACTGCTTCGACACTTCGGAGGAACTCCAAATCCGAGACCTTCGAGCCACCGCTCATGATCACGTTCACAGGACCAGCCATGCTGACGACCTCGCGCATGCCGGCTTTGCTGCCAGGATATTTGACCTTCGCAATATCAGCGCCAAGTTCGAGTGCCTGACGAGCGGCGTACGCAATCACTTCGTCTTTCCGATCGTTTTTCAGGCCCTGCCCACGTGGATATGACCACATCACGACGGGGAGATCGTGGTCCCGAGCTGTTTCTTGGACGGTTCGGAACTCTTCGGCCATCTCGACTTCGTTGTTCGAACCGCCATACAGCGTAAACCCGATCGCGTCAGCACCGATATCGGCAGCATACTCAACTGACCAGTTGACGGCAGAATCAGGCTCCCCCATCCAGAGATTCGACGTGCCATTCAGTTTCGCAACAAGGTTCACTGAGTCATCATAGGAAGGATAATAGTACTCAGCAAGCCCTTTCTGCACAGCCAACCCGGTCACGGCGTCATGGGTCGCGACCTCAAAGACTGTTTCAGGATCGCGGCTTTCCGGCACGGCGTCGAAATCAGCCGGGCCGTGTTCGAGCCCATGATCGTAGGCGAGAATGAGGACTTTACCATCCCGAGTGATCGAGGCGTCCGAAAGCGGGCGCATTGAATAATGCTTCCACAAGACAACTCATTAAGCTTTCCAAGCGAGCGATGACTTACGATTGCTGTCGACGTGTCTCGGCATGCGTCTGCCAGCGACGAACGGTCTCTGGATCACGATCGATAGCTGTGGCCACAGTCGCCGAGTCAACCACAGCAAGTCGACGAACAGTGTTGATTCCCGCCTCAGCAAGCCGATCAGCATCTGCCTGGGTAATGCCATCAAGTACGAGTGGCGACTCAAGCGAGGCTGGCTCATCGGCCAATTCGACGCACCAGCCGGTTGCGTCTCGATCGAGTTGCGCTGGTGCGGTGCCTGCCGTATCGTGGCTACTCCAATCATCACTGCTGCGAGCAATCCACTCCCGTTCGCCCTGCCGAAGGCCTCGGACTGACTGCGAACGATGATCAAGATCGGAATCGAAGCCACCAATCGTCCAAGGCAGTGAGTGCTCACGGCGGAGTTTCGCTGCGACACCAGGATTGATCCCTTCCTGTACGAGCCGTTTGTACGAGATCCGTTTGTGTGAAATATCCCCAACAGTGATGCCGGCAGCTGCGAGTATCTCGGCTGTAACAGGGCCGACAAAGTGGAGCGTCTGTAACTCGGCTGGAGAGCTGCCGGAGCGCTCGGTCACTGACGGCACTATTGCTTGCAGTTCTCTAAGGTGTTGTGGTTCAGCTGGGAGTCACACTCAGGCCTGATGGAGTGGCTGTTGTTCCATCGTAGCACGCAGTTCAGGAATCGCTTCTTTGTCAGCCCCATTCTCGAACCGCTCGATAAGCGCATACACCTCCGACCGGGAGACTTTCACATCCCCGTCAACGACATCACTAGGGCGAGCTTTGAGTTCCCGAATCGTTCCAACAGCAAGGAGTTTCGGGATCGCCCATGCGGAGAGCGTGTTCCCTTGTGTTTCCGGCATCGCAAGCAAATACTCCTGAGCTCCATCTAAATACCCTGCCGCTCGGTCAACGACTCGATCAACGACTCGTCCGACAGCACTGGCTGCCTGTGGATCGCCGACCGCATCGGGACTGATACCGGCTTCGTGTAACCAGTCAGCGGGCAGATACACATTGTTCTCTTCGCGGTAATCAGAACCGACATCTTTCGCGACATTAACCAACTGCAGTAACAACGCAAACGACTCGGCGTTAGCACGCATGGTTGCCCGATCATCGGGCCCTGCGTCCATCGCAAGAAGGTTTGTCACGAGCTTCCCGACAGTGCCGGCCGCATACCAGCAGTACTCTTCAAGTTCCTCGATCGTCTGGATCCGCAGTCCGCCGGTCTTCGCGTATCGGTCAACAAACATTGCCATTCCACCGACAAGCTCGCTTGCTGGTCCGCGAATTGCGTCCTGAGAGCTTGCAGGAAGCGACCGATAGGCGGCAAACGCCCGATCGACGTTCGCAACAACACGCCAGTCAGCAGACCGCTCCGCTGGTGCGGGAAGCCAGTCATCGACTGCCGTCTGGAAACTCTGTAATGATCGCTCACCGTCGAGGACAGCCTGATAGTGATTTAGCAACCCTACTTGGGTTGCTGCTGGGATGTGACCGGCATCCTCGATCGTATCCGCGATCCGACAGAGCATGTACCCGACGCAAATCCGGTCGGCCATGGGTGGTTCAAGCTGCTCGATCGTGATTGCAAACGTCCGCGAGACCTCAACAACGGCGTCGTGACACCAAGCGAGATCATCTGCGGCAGAACGGCCCTGTGACATCTGACGTACGTGGCATTGATGACCAAGAGGTGAAAATCCACCGGATCACGATGACATAGCCTCCTCTCAATTGCTTGGCAGTTGACTCACGAGTCAGTGGACACTCCTGACTCATCGGACTGTAGCTGCTCGGTCAGCCACCGATAGTGTTTTTCAGCTGCTTGCTGACCCTGTGGTGTCAGCGCGTAGACTGGTGTGATTCCATCGACGGTGCGATCAACATACCCGATATCAACGAGGTGATCGAGCGCCTGCTGAAACGACGCTGGATCGATCCGAACATCGTAATGTGCTTCAAGATCCGCTTTGAGCGTCTGCCGTTGGACGTCTGATCGACCGTATAGCAGGGCACAGAGATCACGGCGGCGACCACTGGTGAGCCAGCTTCCCATACCGACACGACGGAAGGAGATCAATTGTGTATACCGGTTGGAATCGACAGATTCGATTATCTCTGGGCGAACAGTGATCTAATGTCAACAACCGTTGAGTCGGGAGCAATCACGGCCACCTACTACGAGACTGAGAGCGAACGAATCCTCTCATTTGAACGAAAGGACCGAACTGCAGCGATCGCACAGAATATCGAGGGATACGCGATGTTGAAAGTCCGCGACGAGTCCGATGGCGACGAGCTCGAACGGTACTATGGCTTTGATATGGCATTAGACCATGCGGCTGAATTGCTGGGGACGACACGCGGTGAGCTTCCGGTTCCTGGTCCAGCAGCTGATATGGGAATGTGAACCGCCTCGGAGACGGGCTCCCAACAGATCTGTATACACGGCTTTGAGCTACCCACGGCTTCAGCCGTGGGGGTTCGCCTCGCACGTTCTATAATCGCTGATAAATACGACGCTCGGCATCGACGGTTCGAAACCGTGACCGCATGCGTGGTGGGATCGTCTCGGCTTTGCCGATCACCAGATATCCGCCATCCGCTAGCGAGTCGGCGACCGTTTCGAGAATCGGGCGTTTATACTCACTGTCGATATAGATAAACAGGTTCCGGCAGAGAATGAGATCAAAGCCCGTCTTCGCAGCGTCATTAATCAGATCGTGGTGTTCGAAACTCACCCGATCTTTGAGTGTGTCTCGCATGCGGATTGTCTCATTCGAGCGTTCGATATACTGCTCGTAGTCTGACACAAAGGACAGTTGGTCGTCGAGATCAGCTGTCTGGGTATTTTCATAGACGCCAGCTCTGGCTGCTTGTAGCGCCTGCTCGTTGATATCAGTGCCAAGAACGGAGACGCGGCGGGCGTCAATAACTGGGTTCGCAGCAGCAAGGAGTCCAACAGAATAGGCCTCTCGACCGTCCGCACAAGCAGCACTCCAGACGTTCGTACGACCGGGGGATCGACCACGCTTCCGGAGGATTTCTGTGATCCCGGTCCAGACATCCGGATTCCGAAAGAAACCAGTGACATTGACGCTGAGTGTATCAAGCAACGCCTTCTGTTCGTCAGGATTCGAGCGAAGCACATCAAGGTACTCCCGATACGTCTCGGCGCTGGTACGCCGGACGCGTGCAGAAAACCGGCGGTCGAGATAACTATTCGTGTAGTGGCTCGTCGCGAACTGAAGCTCATCCTCGACGAATGCCGCGAGTGTTTCAAACCCATCACCCGGCATACGTCCTGCCCTCCATGTTACCGGGACTGTGGCGAGTAGTGTGTCTTAGAACAGCTACACAAAAGCGAGACCACCCAGTCTCGGAACCCCCTTCGGCTAGAATAGTTACTGGTGAAACGGGGCCACAAACGAACCCCGGTGGTCTGCTCCGCCTATAGGAGAAACACGCGTTACCACGATGGACCGGTCGTCTGCCGGCAGGCGGTATGGGAGACTCATCAAAAGCGACAGAACGAGCAGAGACGAGAGCGGGATCTGAGTGACACATCGTTTGATTATCGTGGATCTCTCAGTACCCAGCCCCGCAAAGACGTTCTCATCGGCAGCTGTGAGTAGTCATCGAATCGGTATAACAGTTACCGGATCGAGTTGACAGCAGCCAAAACATAGCGTTAGAGTTCAGTAGCGGCTGTAAGAGCGATCTCGATCGCCCGTTTCACGTTATCCTTGGCTTGTGATGGCAGTTCATCGGCATCGGTTTCGCCTTTCTGGGTCCCTTCAACGAGATTCCCGTCAACAGTACAGATCGCACCGGCATGAAGCCCCTTCCGTCGTGCGAGGGTAAACAAGGCTGCAGCTTCCATTTCAACGGCGAGTAGGCCTGCCTCTTCCCACCGGCGGACATACGCATCGGTCTCTGCATAGAACGCATCATCGGTCGCAATCGGGCCAAGATGAACGGTCCCTGGATCGTTTGCCGCTGCCCCAACCAGCGCGGTCAATACCTCATAGTCAGAGACAGCGGGGATCGTTGGGGCTTCGTACCGTTTGGTGGTCCCTTCGTCTTTGGCGGCACCGGTTGCGATCACCATATCACCGATCGCGATATCAGCTTGCAGCGCGCCGGTCGTTCCGACCCGAATAAACGTCTCAACGCCCACTGCCGCCAGTTCTTCAAGCGCGATCGCAGCCGAGGGACTGCCAATGCCTGTGGAAGCGATTGTGAGACGGCGACCATCGTATGTCGCATTGACGAGCTTGTATTCGCGGTTTTCTGCGATCGTCTCAACATCCGTACAGTGAGCAGCAATGCGATCAACACGGCCGGGATCACCGGGGAGCAATGCAAGGTCGGTTAGATCACCCGGTGCGGCTTGAATATGCGGCTGATTTGCCATACTGACTGTTTAGTCGGTTGGTTAAAAGACATCCCGATTCGGGAGATAGGTTGCGAGCCGATCGTCAGTCAGTGGAATTTGAGTCCCACGTTCAGTGCTAGTCAGTGCACCACAGGCGTTCCCGACAGCCAGCGCCTGGTGGGGGGCACGGTCAGCAAGCCACATCCGGAGAAACCCTGCGACAAAGGCATCGCCGGCACCGCTGGTATCGGTCACCTCGATTGTGTAGCCTGCATGATGCCGGGTTGTCGTTGGAGTGTAGTAACTTGCCCCAGCATCACCGCGAGTACAGACCACAGCCCGGTCGGCGGTCGCGCCATCGCTGGGACTGCCAAAGAGTGTATCTAGTTCCTGTTTCGTTCCAAAGACGATATCAGCTGTCTGCAGGACAGTCGTATACTCTCGGTCACCCCCTCGTCGGCCGAGATCAACGCTAATCGAGAGCCCATTCTCCCGGGCGGTTCGTGCCAGTGTTGCCAGGGTGTCCGGCTGATGGTTCGTGACATGGAGATGCGCGCCACGGTGAAGGACGTCGGTAGGGACTGTCGCTGGCGTCAGTGCTTCATTGACTCCCTTGTTGCCAAGAACTGCGACTGTCCCGTCATCCGCGACAAGGAGGTACTTGGTGGTTGTCGCTCCGGAAACGACCTGTAGACCCTCCGTATCGATTCCCCGGTTTTCGAGTGTGTCTTGAAGCTTCGTCCCGGTCGAGTCGGTGCCAACCGAACCGATAAGACTGACCGGAACATCGAGATCAGCCAACCCAACAGCCACGTTACCGGCACTCCCCCCACCGCTACTGGATCGGTTGCGGATCCGGGCCTCGCCGTCTTCGCGCGGAAGACGATCAACACGAAGTGTCACATCCCAGTTGACGTGTCCAGCGACGACAACACGGCCCAGCCCCATACGATGGAGCGCTATGGTAAGGGCCCTGATATGGTCACCGATCCGGACTTACCCGAGAAAATACAGCGTGAGGTTCTGTGTTCCCGGGCCAAGTCCAACAGCTGCAAGAAGCACTAACAGTAGTCGAGCTTCGCTTGGACGATCTCGCAGATAGTCCTCAAAGATGACAAGCAAGCCGCCAGCCAACAGAAGTTTCACGAGGACGAACAGCCAGCCAGCCCCAAGGAGTGTTGCAGTTGGCAGTGTCTCACCGAGCTCTAAGAGGATCGCTGATAACGGTGTCCGTTCGGTGGCATTAAACACATCGTACCCAACAGCCGTCGAGACCCCATCGACTGTATGTCCAAGCACAACGAGTTGGCCAGTACGGGCCGTCTGTTCGGTCGTAGCTGGGACACCCCGGCCCAAGAGAAGCCACCAAGCACCGCCGATAGCGAAACTGAGCAGGACAATCACCGTCGGCCAGAACAACCGGAGAGAACCTACAACACGAGCCCCAGCAAAGACACTCCCCAGAACGGCAAGCGTCCCCAAGCTGCCGAGGACACGTGCAGTATGGTATGTTGGCGTAGCTGACCGGCGTCGAGCAATAAGCAGGACACCGAGCCAGAGTGCGCCGACGACAACTGACACTGTCAAGTAGACCCCCATTGTACCGAACAACGGCGCGACGACCGGGGGATACAACCCAAGCTGATACAGTCCGTGGGCGATACCACCAACGAGAATCCATGGCACAAGTCCGAGTGCAGTCCGGTCTGTGACTGGCGGGTGCAGACGCCACAGTCCGGTCCCAACAACAGCAAGACCGACACCGAGGACGGCGAGATACGGCCACGGCGGTACGGTAAACCCTGCCGGGAGAATACTAAACACGTCCACGACCGAACTGGGAGCTGGAAATACCAAAAAGACAGGGGTTTCTCGGAGAGTGCCACTAGTCGGCGTTTTTTTGCCGATCGAGGCCATACTGAGGGCTATCTGAATGGCCCGGTATTATATCGAGACATACGGCTGTACCTCAAATCGTGGTGAAACCCAGGCGATCGAGCGACGATTGCGTGATGCAGGACACCGCTCAACGGACTTAGAGACAGCTGATGTCGCGATCCTGAACACCTGTACTGTCGTTGAGACGACCGAACGTCGAATGCAACGCCGGGCCACGGAACTGAACGAAGCGACCGCTGATCTCATCGTAACTGGTTGTATGGCCCTCGCACAGCCTGAAGAATTCGAAGACATCGATGGGCGTGTGCTACATTGGGACGAGGTCCCGAACGCGGTCGGAAACGGTGACTGTCCGACGACGACTGCTGGGACGGAGCCAATCGTCGATGGAGTCATTGGAATTTTGCCGATTGCCCGTGGCTGTATGAGCAACTGCTCGTATTGTATTACCAAACAGGCCACCGGACGGATCGACAGCCCCTCAGTTGAGACAAACGTGCGCCGAGCCAACGAACTGGTTGCTGCCGGAGCCAAGGAACTCCGAATCACCGGCCAGGACACAGGCGTCTACGGATGGGATCGCAATCACGGCGAGAGTCTGCTGCCTGAGCTCCTTGACCGGATCGCAACCGAGATTGATGGGGAGTTTCGTGTTCGGGTCGGCATGGCAAACCCCGGCGGCGTCCATGGTGTCCGCAAGGAACTAGCAGACGTCTTTGCAGCTCATGAGGAGATCTATAATTTCCTGCACGTTCCGGTGCAGTCCGGGTCGCCGTCAGTGCTGCGTGATATGCGACGACAGCACGGTGTCACCGAGTACCGGGAAATCATCGAGACCTTCAACGAGCGATTGGACTACTGGACCCTCTCGACGGACTTTTTGGTCGGCTTCCCAACCGAATCGGAAGACGATCACGCCAAAAGCGTGACACTACTCAAGGAAACGCGGCCGGAAAAAGTCAACATTACCCGATTCTCGAAACGCCCAGGCACTGATGCGGCAGCAATGGACGGGCTTGGTGGGACGATCAAAAAAGAACGCTCCAAGGAGCTCAGCGAGCACAAACGGACGATCGTCGCGGATGCATACGCATCGATGGTCGGTGAGCAGCGTGATGTGCTCGTCGTTGAGGATGGCCGCGATGATTCGATCAAATGTCGTGATCAAGCTTACCGACAGATCATCATCCAGAATGCAAGCACGTACGATCTACAACTAGGAGACTTCGTGACTGTTGCGGTGACTGACAGTGCACACATGTATGCGTACGGAACACCGGTTGAGAAACCAGGCCCCCAGAGTGACCGACAGCAGGCGTCGCTGTCGCGGTGAACCGCCTCGGGGTCAAGCCCCGAGACACTCGGCCTGCTCAGCCTGTAAACGATCACCGTCCTGACTTCTCCCAGGACTGAACTCGTTGGCGTTCGCGCTGCTTCCGCTGTAACTCCCATCATCACTGCGTGGACGGTGTTCACTCCCTGAAAAATCAGACTCGCAGCAAGTACACCGATGAAGCTCGCAATACCTACTGCGGTGGCGAACTTCAGTCTCGAGAGGTCTTTGACCCACGCCTCAAAACGGTAGTATGATTGTAGCGCAATCGTCGTGATGTTCCTCGAGTAATAATATATAAAATCACACGCTGATACACACGCAGTCCTTTCTAGCGGATGTTTCATGCGCAAAGTAGTGAATAGAATATGTGGGTCAAATCTATCCTCAGAGA
>CAYOHZ010000006.1:54955-62072 GCA_964403925.1 uncultured Salinarchaeum sp. | reverse complement strand
TCGTCAGTTGCTTGTCGAACGTTCTCGGCAGCCTGTACCATGTTCGTCAGCGATGGCTCGATTTCGACCCACCGGCGGGTCTTGAGACCACAGTCTGGGTTGACCCATAGCTGCTCTCGATCGAAGACATCCAGTGCTTTGTGGATGAGCGTCTCGACTTCTTCGATAGGCGGGACTCGCGGCGAGTGGATATCGTACACCCCCGGTCCGATGTCCCCAGGATAGTCACGGTCATCAAACGCATCGAGCAGCTCCATTTTCGAGCGTGAGGCCTCAATTGAGATCATATCCGCGTCGAGCGCGGTGATCGCATCGATGATATCGGTAAACTCCGAGTAACACATGTGCGTGTGGATCCCAGTCTCATCGTCAACCCCGCTGGAGGCCAACCGGAACGACTCGACTGCCCAGTCAAGGTAACTGTCCCACTGGCTCTCTCGGAGCGGTAGCCCCTCACGGAAAGCGGGTTCATCGATCTGGATGGCCTTGATACCGGCTTCTTCGAGGGCAAGCACTTCATCACGAATCGCAAGTGCGATTTGACGGGCTGTCTCCGCCCGGGATTGATCATCGCGCACGAACGACCACTGTAGCATTGTGACTGGACCGGTCAGGATGCCTTTCACGAGCCGGTCTGTTTGCTCGTTTGCATAGGTGTGCCACCGAACGGTGATCGGCTCCGGACGGCTCACGTCACCGGCAATAATTGGCGGCCGGACACATCGAGTGCCATAGCTCTGGACCCACCCGTTGTCGGTAAACAGAAACCCATCCAGTCGC
Source organism: uncultured Salinarchaeum sp. (assembly GCA_964403925.1). GTDB lineage: Archaea > Halobacteriota > Halobacteria > Halobacteriales > Salinarchaeaceae > CAZFMU01. The sequence continues at coordinate 61,292 of CAYOHZ010000006.1, read as the reverse complement.
CGACCGAAGTACTCCACCATGTCGCTTCGCTCGCTTTCACCGTGTACCAAGACATCAAGCCCAATCTCTTCTTGCCGTTTGATCGTCTTCTCGATCTGGGTTTCGATGAACGACTCGTATTCTGCACGGGAGATCTCACCGTCTTTGTACTGTGCTCGCGTATCTCGCACTTCGTCGGTCTGTGGGAACGAGCCAATCGTCGTGGTCGGGAGCTCCGGAAGCCCCCACGCCTCACGTTGGATCTGCCGGCGCGTATCCCGATCGGAGTCCCGGCGAGTCATCGATTCGTCGATGTTGTTTACACGAGTCTGAACGGCCGGGTCGTTGATCCAGTCGGACTCCGCACGGGCGTTCATCGCCTCGCGACTTTGCTCGAAAAGCGTCTTACTGCCCGCAATATCGCCATCCACGCGATCAGCGAGTGCAACGATCTCTTCGATTTTCTGAACGGCAAAGGCAAGCCACAGCTTTTCGTCCTCATCAAGGGCCGGTTCCGTATCGAGATCAACCGGGACATGCAACAGCGAGCATGACGGCCCGACAAGCACGCGATCAGTCCCAAGGGCATCAACCGCTGTCTCGACGGTATCTAACAGCGCATCGAGATCTGCCCGCCAGACGTTTCGCCCGTCGATCACGCCAAGCGAGAGGGACAGCTCCGCCGGAACGCCGTGGTCAAGTGCTGTCGTCAGCTGCTGTTCGCCCCGCACAAGATCCAAGTGCAACGATTCGACCGGCAGATCGAGTGCTGTCGGGAGGTTATCGGCGAGTGGGCCGAAATACGTCGCCAGATGAATATCAATGTCGGCTGCGTCAGCAAGAACGTCGTATGCATCGCTGAACGCTGCTTGCTCTTTGTCACTAAGATCGAGTGCAAGGGTTGGCTCATCGAACTGAACCATCGTCGCACCGGCATTCGCAAGTCGCTCAAGTACTTCAGCATATACCGGGAGCAGATCATCAAGAAGGGACAGGGCGTCGAGATCGTCTTCTTGGGTCTTGCTCAAGCGAAGAAACGACACCGGTCCGATCAACACCGGACGTGTCTCAATACCTAGTGCCTTCGCTTCTTTGTACTCATCGATCGGTTTCGTAAACGACAATGAGAACTCAGTATCCCGAGAAAGCTCCGGCACAATATAATGGTAGTTGGTGTCAAACCACTTTGTCATCTCCATCGCCTGTACGCCTTCCTGTTCCCCGTCTAGGTCTTTCTCTTGGAGCCCGCGAGCCATCGCAAAGTAGGTATCCAGATCAACTGTGGTCCCGTCCCAGGGGAATCGTTCCGGGACCGCTCCGACCATTGCAGCAGTATCGAGCATCTGATCATAGTAGGAGAAATCATTCGAGGGAATAATATCAAGTCCGAGCTCGTCTTGCTGTGTCCAGTGTCGCTTGCGGAGGTCCGCGCCTTCCTCACGAAGCGTCTCCTGTGAAAGATCACCACTCCAGTATCCCTCGACGGCTCGCTTGAGTTCGCGGTGTGCACCGATTCGAGGGAATCCAAGGTTGACTGTCTTCGTCATATATACGCTGTAGTGATTATCCTGAAAAGATTTATGCATCGGGTCAATCCGCGCCGGACACGGCGACACAAAGCGCCGGCTGTGAGATGGACGAGTTGGTTTTACACGTGGTGCAAGACTCCTCCGTGGCGGTTTACAGTCCTCTCGTCCTGATTGTCACTGTACCGTCAGGCGATAACCAAAACTCATACGGACAAAATTAACTATGTTTAAAATTCATAGCACGAAAGAGGAATGTCATTTGCAACCCGGCTCCGTCGATGGGACGAGCCGCTTGTGCTGTATGAGGCTGTCCCCCCTGCGAAAAGTGCGTCTCCGGAGCGTCTTACCGAGCGGGCAGCACAGGTAGCCAGCTTGTTAGACCGTCAGTCGGTCGATGCGGTTAATCTCCCTGAGATTCGCGTTGAGACGAACACTGAGGATCGCAGCCGCGGAGAGTTAAAGAACGCTGATCCTCGGGAGTTTGGCCGTCATATAACGGACCGGCTTGATACCGAGTTTGATATTGTCGTCAACCACGTGGCTGTCCATGCTCCACCACCGGCCCAACGGCGCTGGTTTAAGACGACCTACGAGGAATATGGTATTGACACGATCGTTACTGTTGGTGGCCGGTCTTCTGCGGTTGACTATCCAGGTCCGTCCGTTTCTGCTGCTGTTGAGCTCGCTTCTACGGTCGATACAACGAGTACAGTCGATCCTTGCCTTGGCGGGATTACGATTCCCACCCGCCGTCGAGCCGACTTTGATGAGCCGGATCGGATGATTGCCAAACAACAAGCCGGTATCGAGTTTTTCACCAGCCAAGTCATGTTCAATGCCGATCCTGTTACTCGGCTTCTGACCGACTATGATGCTGCCTGCCGGGCAGCCGGTATTGATCCTGCGCCTGTTTTTCTTAGCTTCGCCCCGATCACCCGTCCAAATGATGCTCAATTCCTTGAGGAGCTGGGGGTTGAGATTCCGGCTGCTGTTCGTGAGTGGATGCTTGCTTCTGATGATCACACCACTCGTCGTAGCATCCAAGTTGCCCACCACGTCCTTGATGAGGTACTCACGACAGTTCGTCGTGAGGACCTTACCGTTCCTGTCGGGCTCAACATCGAGCATGTAATGCGGTATAACATCGAAGCCAGCGAACGACTTCTAGATCGACTGGTCAGCCTTCTCAACTGGCATGAACGGAACGATCCCAGTCCTGCTGACCTGGTCTCTTAGCTGAGTCAAGCCCCGGGACAGTCGCCTTGACCGCCTGTACACTTCGCTGTGATCCGTGAGGACACATTACGGCGATTCCCTAGGCTATACCTGCTTGACTCACACTGTATACAATATCGTCATCCGGTACTGCCTGGTTCCGGCCGAGTTGAAAACAACGTCCGCCCTCCCCGATTTGAACGGGGGGCAAGCCGATCTACAGTCGGCTGCTCTACCAGGCTGAGCTAAGGGCGGACACTCTACTATACTCGGACCCATGGATTAAGCGTTACTTTTCGTGTTCAGTCTGCTGGCAGACATCTGTCAGACACTGCCGGGGGAACTAAGTAGTCTTCGCGTAAACGAACAAGTAATGAGCAAGATTACGTTCCGGGCTGATGATGATCTTATCGAGGGGATCGAGCAGTTCGATGCCTCGAAAAGCGAAATCATGCGTCGGGCCCTCCGAGCGTATCTTGACACTCATGACAGCACGAGTCCACAGTCGTCTTCCTCATCATCTCTCGATGAGCTGATTGCTGCCCGTATCGAGGACCTCGTTGCCGATGCAATCGACCAGCAACTCTCCGAGCAGGCTTTGACTGTTAACCTCGCGTTTGACGATGGGGTCCGTCATACCGCCGCTTCATCGTCCGACCGTAAGACACAGTCTCCTGTCTCACAGTCGACGAATGACTCTCCTCGCACCTGTACACAGTGTGGAACCACGGTTTCGCCGGATCATGTCTACTGTCCAAACTGTGGAGAAAAGGTCTCCCAGCGCTCCTTCTGTGAGTGTGGCCAGGAGCTCCAACCCGATTGGGCGTTCTGTCCTAACTGCGGTCGTCGGACACCCGCTGCAGACGTGTTAGACTCGCCGGACCAACAGTGACAGACAACCAACGGTGATTTGTCTTACATAGCCGATAGTTTTATTATACCAAGGCCTGATGTCTTAACTGCGTAAGACGACCGTCTTACAAACCGTATTTCATACGGGGGGTGGACGGTTGTTTCGCAAACGGGGAGAACAACTATGGAGCGTGTGACACTCCGCATTCCGAAACAGCAGATCGAACAGGTCGAACGAATGGTCGAATCCGGACAGTACCCGAACCGAAGTGAAGCAATTCGGGCTGCCGTCCGTGATATGATCGAAGAAGAAGCGGATCCAGTCGACCACAAACCGGATCCGTTCGCGAGGGCCTAATCTATGCAAGATATCGTTCAGAACGCACTTGATAACGCCGAGCAGGAGAATCGTGAGGCCGACTTTGACGGCGATGAATTTGGCGATCCGCGGATCGTTATCGTCGGTTGTGGTGGCGCCGGCAACAACACCGTCAACCGACTGTATAACATCGGCGTTGACGGTGCTGAGTCCATCGCAATCAATACCGACAAACAGCACTTGCAGATGATTGAGGCTGATACGAAGATCCTTGTCGGGAAATCGCTCACTGAAGGGCTCGGTGCTGGTGGTGACCCGAATATCGGCGAACGAGCCACCGAAATGGCGCAAGGAACCATCAAAGAAGTCCTTGGCGAAGCGGATCTCGTCTTTGTGACCGCCGGCATGGGTGGTGGCACCGGCACAGGCGCTGCGCCGGTTGTCTCGAAGATCGCCAAAGAACAGGGTGCGATCGTTGTCGGGATGGTCTCAACACCATTCAATGTCGAACGCGCGCGCACTGTCAAGGCCGAAGAGGGGCTTGAGCGGCTTCGTGACGAAGCCGATTCGATCATCGTACTCGATAACAACCGACTGTTAGATTACGTCCCGAACCTGCCGATCGGCAAGGCTTTCTCGGTGATGGATCAAATCATCGCCGAAACGGTCAAAGGCATCTCGGAGACGATCACTCAACCCAGTCTCATCAACCTGGATTACGCCGACATGACGACGATTATGAACCAGGGTGGGGTCGCAGTCATGTTGGTCGGCGAGACCCAGGATAAAAACAAGACCGACGAAGTCGTCCGCGATGCGATGAACCATCCACTCTTGGATGTTGATTACCGCGGTGCCTCCGGTGGACTGGTCCATATTACCGGTGGGCCGGATCTTACCCTCAAAGAAGCAGAGGGCATCGCTGATAACATCACCGAGCGGCTTGATGCCAGTGCCAATGTCATCTGGGGGGCCCGAATCCGTGAGGAATACAAAGGCAAAGTCCGTGTGATGGCCATTATGACTGGCGTCCAATCTGCGCAAGTGTTAGGGCCAAGTACGCAACGACAGGCTGATCGGTCCCGTGCCGAACTCGAAGACGAGCCGGATGAACTATCGACGAGTACGAACACTGATATCTATGACGGCGCTCAAAGTGATGGTGGGCGCGACCAGGTCGAACAACAGCGTGGCGTCGACGTCATTCGCTGAGTGCTCGATTTTTCTTTCCAGACCCCGTTTATCAGCAGTCACAGCAAGTTCCTCAGCGTGGGCAGTCTATCGTGTTTGCTCCTGTCGCATTTCTATCGCGTGCCACCGACAGCAGGTAGTAACTCGCAGGTCCGGCACCGATCACGGTCGGTTGGTGTGCCACATTCCTCGCAGGTTCCAAGGCTATCTGGCCGGTCGTTGGGTGGTCCATACTCCCCGGCAGCTAGTTTTGCCATCGTCTCGTAACCGGCCATAATCGAGTGACGGGTTCCGGGATGAGCTTCCTCAAGCTCATGGAGATGCTCTTGAAGCTCGGCGCGAAACGATCGCTCTGCGTGGGGACATTCCGCGATGTGGACTGGGAGATCCCGAAGCTGTGCATACAACGCCACCTCCCGTTCTGGCACATCACGAAGCGGTTTCGCCCGTGGCACGAACGGTTCTGCCGACAGCGGTGGCCGCTCATCAAACGGCGCCAACGATGCCGTGTAGTGTTTGGCCATCTGCTTGATATCTCCTTCAAGAACGTTCATCAACGCTGTCTCTGCCTCATCATCGAGATTATGGCCCGTCAGAAGCTTGTCTGCCTGGCGATCTCTCGCTACTTGTTTCAGCAGATCCCGCCGAAACGTCCCACAATACGCACAGGGGGCCAGCGAAAGCTCCTCGTTCGCGGCGATTTCATCCATCCGAATCCCGAATTCCTCCTCAAAAGCGAGCTGTTCAACATTGATCCCGAGATCGTCAGCTACCGCGGCCGCGGCAGCCACACTCTCATCACGATACCCTGCAATCCCCTCGTGAACGATCACGGCCGTCAACTCGATCCGTGGATCAGACATAAACGTTTCTGCCAGAATCGTCGTCAAGACCGCACTGTCTTTGCCACCCGAGAGGCCAATGAGCCATCGTTGCGGGTTATCGGGGCTGGCGTCTGCTGGGATCAGCGCATCCTCTCGAATGCGTTGTCTGACACGGCGTTCGACTGACGCACGAAAATGCTGTTCACAGAGATGTGCCCCCGAGTATGGGGCATACAAGACTGCTTCACGATTGCATTTCGTACACTCCATTCGGTCCGTACTGACGGGTTTGTTCGCCCGATATAAGTCTCTCGCGCTCTCAGTGTAATGTCCCATCGCGCTGGGCAACATCGTATGCAAACAACGCGTAACCAACTGTCGCTGGGGTGTGATCGACTGTGGTTGCGATCTCCCGGATCGGTTCCAAC
>CAYOHZ010000006.1:46059-54855 GCA_964403925.1 uncultured Salinarchaeum sp. | reverse complement strand
AACTGTCGCTGGGGTGTGATCGACTGTGGTTGCGATCTCCCGGATCGGTTCCAACTACGTAGCGATAAGCTCGTCAAGGTCGATGTCCCTTGGGGAAGTCGACATCTGTATTCCTCTCTAGAAGCGCGTATAATTCCTAGTTGTCGTCTGCCACTTCCGGCATCGTGATAACCGTTGTTCGTTCGACTCGAGTATTCGGTCCCGTGTGTTCGATATCGACCGCAACACCGACGACATGAGCCTCCCCGGCACGTTGTTGGACGATCACACCGCCAATTGATTCACTGGGGCTGCCTGATCCGGAGAGCTGGGTCACAGCGTGTCGTCCCGCCGTTTGGTTTCGTGTGAGCTGCACCACGGTTCCCCGTTCGGTCGCACTCTGTTGGATCTCTCTGAGCTGTTTCTCAAACGACGCCTGAAACTCCGTTACAAGCTTGTTTCGTTGTGTCCCTGTCGTTGGTTCGGCCTCGAGAAGTGCCAGTTCGAGTGCTTGTTGTATCTCTTGGTTGTCGGTTGCTGGTGTTACTGTTGCCTGCTGGCCGCCGGTATAGCCAGTCTGTAGGTATGCCGCTGTGATGACTAACAACCCAACGGCGATGAGTGCAGCTGTCAATAACACGAGCTGCCCGCGCTTTTCCGAGCCAGCAGTCCATAACGAACACATCCTGGCAGCTGCGTCACGAGCCTTCTTACGCATACCAAACCATCACCGTAATCGATCCATGCGGGGTTGATCGTGTGGCTGTGCCTGTGGGGGTCCCCGATGGTGGGGGCTCGCCGACAGTCCCTGTTGGTGTCTGAATGTGATAGTCGAGATGCTTCGGTAGCCACGCCTCGACAGCGTCGCGAGTCCGCTCTGGGGATCTCGTTCCGGGACGCTCTTCGACTGCGTCCGTCATCAGTAATGCTGCAACGTCGCTAGCGTACACTTCGAGTTGCGCGGTCTCAGTTGTTTCCCCTGGCGGTGCAATCGTCGTCAACGAGAGCACGCTAATGATCAGCAACACGCCGATGCCGGCTTCGATCACGGAAAACGAGATCCGACCACGATCTGTCATGCGTCACCTCCCGTGTCGGGCGTCCGATCGACAGTAACAGTGAGAACACCTGGATCCTGTGTTGGCTGGTTGTATCTGACGGTGAGCTCCCCGGTGTCTGCCGTCAGTTGTGTCGGTTGCCAGCCACCAAGCGCGACGTTTTGCTGGTCAATCCCACCTGCTGACTGGTGGATCACCCGATCGTTTGCTCGGATTATTGTCGCCGTTGGCGCCGTAATCATCACGTGATCAACCCCGGCCGGAACTGTGACTGTCCCGCCGGTCGTTTTCACCGGCTCGGTGTGCTCGATGAGCACGAGACGGCGGACCGTCGTGCCTCCCGCCGGGTCCCCGACACGCAGGACTGTCCGTTCGTCCAGTCGCACGCCGATCGCATGCGATCGATCGGTTGCAGTGAGCTGTTTGGCTGTTAACGACTCTACGGTGGTGGCCGGGAGGATGTTATCGTCCGTGGCTACTGGCCCCGTTTCGGTGACGATTCGGTCGCTGTATGCCAGTGCCAATGCCCGTTCGTCAGTCGCCTGATCAGCACTACTCAGTCCGATATCTAACAGCACGATCCCGCCGACACTGACCACCGTGAGGCCACTCAAAATTGCGACCAATGTCAGTAGTGATGTTTCCGCTTGGATCATATCCTCTCCCGATTGATATCCATCGATTCGTTGCGTAATTCGATCCGCACACGCCCAGTCTCCGCCACTTGATGGATCTGTATGACTGTGGGATCCGTACTGTTCCACGACCCGCTGATCGTTTCTACATACGTGGGTAACACAAGCGGCTGTGTGCTACTGATTGCCGGCTGTGGATGCTCTAATACCAGCTGGCTGTCAACGGCCCGAATTCGGTATGTGGCACCGTTGATCGTCGACGGAAGTGTCACCTCCCGCATAACCGTTCCATGGCTGGTCTCCGGGTTGAGTGCTGTTGTGCTCGTTTGAAGGGTGCCTGCCGTCTCAACGAGGACACGATCGCTGAGTTCCACACCTGCCGCTGTGCGGTACTCTGGAATCACACCTCCATAGATCAGCAACGCTGTCCCAAGCACGTATAGTGTAACAAGTCCAACCGTCAGGAGCCCCTGCGCTCGTTTCATCTGGCAGTCACCTCGATGTCCAATACATGTCGTGTCACACGCAGTTCCGTTGTGTTGGGGAACTGGACAACGACACTATCGGCATGATCGCCTTCGAACCGGGCTCGTGTGGCGACGATCGTTCCGCCACGCTCACGGAGTTGTCGTGCCCACACCTGTGGATAGTCTGTTTCGATAGCAATGTAATACGATCCATTTTCGAAGTTCTGTCGTCTATGGGTCACTGTCGTTTGAATCCGGACCGTGTTAGCCGCGGCAACTGCTCGCTGGAGCTCAGAGAGCGTTCGCTGTGCGACGCCAATCCGGACGATATTACTCTCGCTGTCGGCCACGATCGGCGGTGGTCGATATACCCGCGGCTGTCCGTCAGTTGCATAGAGAACTGCACCTCCATGGACCACGACCGTCTGTGTCTCTGTTTTATAGACAAGGCCGTCGGTTCGGATCTGCTCGACAACCGTGACTGTCTGGGTTCCTGGCTCAAACCTCGCCTGTTCGCCGTTGATGATCCGAACATGCCGCTGAGTGCTGTATAGCGTTCCGTTCTCGACTGGGATGTCACTGACTGTTGTCCCAACTGTTTCTGCGGGCATAATTGCCGACCCAAACGCGGCGGCTGTTTGTTCAGCTCCCGTTGTTGTTGCCCCACTCTGGAGTAAGACGCCAACCCCAGCCGTTAGGCCACCGAGTGCTACAACTGCCAGTACGAGAATCGACATAACGCCGGCAATATTTGTCCGTCGTCTCATGCGACGCCAACCACCCTAAAGGCCACCAACGCGATCCCAACAAGCGCACCGGAGTGAAACAGACCCTTGTACATCCCGCCTGTTGCCGCCCCAGCAAACCAGCCAGAGGCAAGCATGCTCGCTTGAATGACCCGATAGATCCGACTCTGCATTGCCTGTTGCTCGATATCGCTTCCAGTAAAGACGATCTCTGTGTCGGCACCGGCAACTGTCGTCAACTGTGTGAGTCCATCAAGCACATACGTACTCACCGCAAGCCCGATCACGATTACAAGCAACGCTGTTGTCCACCCGACGAGCACGTATGCACCCATCGCGGTCTCGATTGCACGCTTTTGATGATAGAGTCGATCGACGTCCGTTTCGAGTGCCTCAAAGACTGCTTCCGGGTCACTGCCAGCTTCGATACCGCCGGTTAACAACTCGATGACCTGTCGTGCTAGTGGTGTCCCCACATCATCAGCGAATCGTTCAAGCGCTCTTGTTCTGACATCATCTGGATACGTCGTTACGTTCGCCCGCATCGCCAGGTCATCGAGTTCGGCGTCAATCGCCCGGAACTCAAGCTCAGTGCGAACGGTTTCGATCGCGTTCGGCAGTGGACGGCCAAGCGTAACCGCGCCGGCCAACGCATGCACGAAATCCCGTAGTTCGCGGTCCCGGGTGTCATCTATTCGTTGTCGTCGCATCGCGATCGCTCCGACAAGCAGTCCCCATACTGCATACCCCCCGAGTCCTGCATTGACCACTGACTCCCCGAGTGCACCGGCTCCGAGCCCAACGGCCAGTCCGATCGGGCTTGCAAGAATGGCCATGCTGGCTGGGTTATTCGGTGCCGTCACAACGAGCGAGCGAAGGGTAGTGGGGACTCGATCTGGGGTGTTTACTTCCGGTGGTCGGAGTGATTGAACGATATATGCTGCTGTCAGTCCGATCACGAGGATTCCGATCGCTGCCGCGGTAAGTAAGACTGCACGTGCCGGGCGTGGTCCTACCGGCGTTATCACTGCCCGGCCTAATCCAGCCGAAAGAACGCTCCAAACGGCAATAATAATCACGAACAGCGCTGGGGCCGCTAACAAAACAACGAACAGTTCTGCAAGTACTTCGATCAGTCCTTCCCGTTCATCCTGCTGTCTGGTCTGTTGATGACTGAGGATCCGAGCTTCCAATCGCAGATACGACTGGAGTTCTTCTCGTCCCTGCGCAGCAGTTTCCTGCAGCTGTAATAACACCGGCGCGAGTGTATCGGACGGCGTATCTCGGGCGACAGACCGCAATCCACGCGGCAGACTCCCAGTCATCGCCGCCCGATTCAGTGCTCGTTGGAGTGCCAGTGCGGTCTGTCCGTATGCCTTCCGGTTGTGTGCGATCCGCTCGAGCATCGACTGGAGATCGCCACTCCCGGTCGCCAACACGCGGAGATATCGAATCGCTCCAGGAAGTGTCTGTTCGATCCCTGCCCGTCGGGCTGCTGCTCGCCAGTGTAAATATCGCGTTCCCAGTCGGACGACGGCTCCTTTACCGATCACACCGACAATACCCCCTGCTAGCATCGATCCGAGTAGCCACCATCCAAGCCCGCCAATCACGCCACCGGCAAGCCATGAGCTCCCATAGACCCGTGCAAGGTAGGTCTCAAATCCGAGTTGCATTCCGGTCCCCCGGTATGTCAGCCGATCACCATTGTGCCGTGTTTGCTCTGCGTGTCTGGCAAAGAGCCGTCGCAGCAGGCCATCGAGACGCCCCGACACTGTCGTGATCCAGCTCCTTGATGATGTTCCCACGGCTTACCTCCGAGCGATTCGTTCGACAGTTGCTGCTTCTTCGGTTCGTAGATCTGCTAAAAACTCAAACAGCGCATCGAATTCAGTTATCTTCTCTCGATGAAGGTACCGAATATATCGCAATTTCCGATGGTATTCGGCTTCGACAGCTTGTACTGGTCTGTCGGTTCGATCTGCGATCCGATGGAACACCCGCATGTTGCAAGTTGGGGTGTTCTGGGTGGCCTGTTCTGGGGTCACACCCCAGTCCTCATCGTCGAATGCTGATTCTTCGAGTCGATCACCGATCTGCTCCGGTGGTGTTCCGTCCGTTTTCGAAGCTCCAAGCCGCGGATGAGTGTATGCAAATCGTGTAGTTCCTGCCCGGTCACGTTCTGCGACGATGTTCCAATAGATCGTCTCCCCATCCTTTTTCAGCTGTCCGCCTGGTCCTGCGAGCGTCTCGTATTGATCCGGCTCAACGAACTCCACCGCAGAGCTGACATATCGTTTCCCCTCGATATGCCGTGGAAAGACGACAAGATCGATCTCTTGGAGTAGATACGGCGCCAGTCCTTGGTCAGTCACCCGATTAATCAGTGTTTCAACATCCTCGGCGTGGGTCGTTCCCAGGATCCCGTGGCCTGTCGTCAGTGCTTCACCAAACGTTTGGAAACTATCTGGACTATTGATCTCGCCGATCACCTCGACATCCGGGTTGAGATAGTTACATTCCTCGATCAGCTGTGCCATCGAGACGCGTGTTCCGCGATTCTCCTGCCCCGCCGTCGAGAGTGCAACACCCGTTTCGTGTGGGAGATGAACCTCTCTGGCGCCTTCATCGATTGCGATCGGTCGATCATCGAATCGAATGAAGGGCATATGTGCGTTCAGTAATGTCGTTTTTCCAGCCCCTGTCGGTCCAGCAAACAAGACGACTCCTTGGTGTTCGTACAACTGCCATAACAATGCGACTAGTTCGGGCGTGATTGCTTCCTGTGTGATAAGATCAACCGGCGTTAACGCTTCGGTCGCCTGCTTGCGAATCGATACGTGGGGACCAGCCTCACTGATCGTTGGAAGCCCAACGGCACACCGAATCGTCACATCCGAGCTCACTTCGTCCGGCTGAAGATTGACCTTCGCGCTTGGGTTTGTTGCAGTTAGCTCGATCCCGTTACGGGCAGCTAACTCGGTCACAACATTGATAAACTCCGTTTCGGACTCGAATGCCAGATTCGTTGGCATCCGATCGCCATCTGCAAGCGGTGCTCGTGGAACCACTTTGATCCGCTCGTCGACACGGTTTGCCTCAATATCCTCAAGGTGTGGATCTCGGATCGGGATTGTGAGCTTTCCCTCTCCGACAAAGTCCCGTACAACATAGTAAGTCAGCGTCTCGATGGTGACTGTCTCTTGCTGCCGTGGTGTCGTATCACGGGCAAACACCTGTTTCATCCGTGTTTGGATGCGGCTGAGTATCGATTCGCCGGGATGGTCCGTTATGAGTTGTTCAAAAATCGTTCGGGCCCGTGTCTTGACGAACGCAGTCCGATCCTCGATCAGGTCGTTGCTGCCGCCGTCCCAGAGCCGATCCTTACAGACTGGAATAAGCTGTTCGTATTCTTCCGGAATCGGCGGTTCACGCACCGCATATTTCGTGTCGAACGCATCTGTCCCAAGCCCGCGATCCCGATAGATGACAACCGGAATATCGAATTCAGCAAATGTGACACTATAGCTTGCGATTTGCTCATAGACTGCCCGGTTCACATATGGTTCGTCGGTCGACACCGCTGTGTATACCGGTGCAAACCGCTCGGTATGCACGATCACGGTCGATTCGGTAAAATCGGCGATCTCGATCCGGTCATCAAGTGCCAGTGGTGTCGCCGCTCCGAATCCCCACCGGTCTCGAACCAGGTGATACTGTAATCGACAGTACCGTATCAACGGACTGCGTGTTGTCGTTGCAACGATCTCTTGCAGTGCTGTCGGACTCTCTTGGGTTACTCGGTCACGAAGCCCCTCCCGGGTTAGTGGCCGTTGTGTTTGATCCGCGGGTGCCCTACTCTGTGTGAGAAGCTCCTGTTCGGTCTCTGTCAGCGGTGGCTCCCGAACGTGATAGTCGAATCCCTCGGGCGCGTCGGTGATCGTTGCAACCAACCCCGGATATAGTTCTCGTTGTGCATGCACTTGCGGTGTATACCAAGCATCGGCATCGTCCGGCGGAACTGGGGCCGGGACAGAGACCGGCGACATATCGTGCCGGTAGCTTGTCTCCCTACTATAAGCGTATGGATTCAATCGTCGTGCATGCTTGCGGTTTTTGGGATACTCCGGATCGAAACGGATAAGCCTGGTTCGATGTAATACCCGACTGGGCCGAGGTAGCCTAGCCTGGTCAAGGCGCCTGCCTCGAGAGCAGGTGTCCGAGAGGACACGGGAGTTCAAATCTCCCCCTCGGCGCTTACGGCTAGTGCTTTTATCCTCGCATCAGTATGCGTGTGTATGGTCGATATTCCACGGACGATGAGTACTCAACACCCCGACAATGCCCGCCCTCCGTTTTTCGCTGGTGGTCCGGTCATTGAAGGCGAAGACGAGATTCAGGAGGCCTATTATGTTTATTCGCATCTCGATTGCGATGAGCAGATGTGGGACTTCGAAGGGAAGGAAGGCGACGCCTATGCAGTCAAGAAGTTACTCTCGCGGTATGGGGATTACTTCGAATCGGAGATCCTCGGTCAGGATCGACGACTCACGATCCGCGGCCCGAACCCGGATCTCGAGAAGTCGGAAGCAAAGATTCTCCTTGAAATCCTCGATAGTATTCCTCGGTCCTATGATGCCGCTGAACTGTTCTATACCGATCGAGGAATCGATCCGACGCCCCCTATTTTTGAAGTTATTATCCCAATGGTCACCGACGCCACACAACTCGATTTGGTCCATGAATACTACCAAGACCTCGTCGTCGGACAAGGCGAGCATGTCCTTGCTAACGGCCGTTCCGTTGCCGATTGGGTCGGCGAGTTCAATCCCACATCGATCTCGGTCATCCCCTTAATCGAGGATCGAGAGAGTATGCTCCATGCCCATGAGATCGTCGCCCAGTACCTCGATGGCCGCGATGTGGATCACCAGCGGGTGTTTTTAGCTCGCTCTGATCCTGCAATGAACTACGGCTCGCTGGCAGCAGATCTCATCAATAAGATCGCCCTCCAACGGCTCTATGAGATGGCGATGACGAACGACATCGAAATCCATCCGATCCTCGGAGCCGGCTCTGTACCGTTCCGAGGGAACTTTTCGCCTCCCACAGCGCATGATATTGCTGTCGCGTATCCCGGTGTCGAGACGTTCACGATCCAATCGGCATTTAAATACGACTACCCGGTGTCCGAGACGATTGCTGGGATCGAACGGCTCCAAGATGTTGATATGGGCCGTCGACCGCCGAAACTCGACGAAGAGCGGGCACTTGAGATCATCGACAAGACGGCAGCTGTCTATTCCGACCATGTTGAGACTGTTGCGCCGCTTGTGAACCGAATTGCTGAGCATGTTCCGGATCGGCGGTCCCGGAAACTCCATGTTGGGTTGTTTGGATACTCTCGGGAGGTCGGCGAGCAGGCGCTGCCGCGAGCAATCACGTTTACAGCAACACTCTATAGCATTGGGTTCCCTCCGTCGATCATGGGCCTGTCCGGCCTCTCTGATGGTGATCTGGCGTTTATCGAAGAAGCCTTCCCACAGTTTTTCCCGAATCTCAAGCGCGCACTCCAGTATTACAACCCGGAGTCGCTGTCGGTCGTCGATATTCCCGAGGCAGACGTACAGGAAGCATTAGCGCTTGTTGATGTCGAGCCTGATCCGAGTCATCAAGCGGCCACCAGCGCAGTGATCGAGGCGCTCACTACTGGTGGACAGCAGGCACTCGAAGAGAATATCGTTGAAGCGGCACGGATTCGTCGGTTCCTGGGCTAATCAATCCGGTACCCGGCTTCGCCGTGTTTGTGATGCCCCGATCCAATGCTTCGACTGTCTAGCCGTACGCTCGCAGTATCACTCCAGTACTGCCGGCGTGTTTTTTGATGACCAACCGGCGTTCGCGGGCGACA
>CAYOHZ010000006.1:44404-45959 GCA_964403925.1 uncultured Salinarchaeum sp. | reverse complement strand
CACTCCAGTACTGCCGGCGTGTTTTTTGATGACCAACCGGCGTTCGCGGGCGACAGCCGGATTACAGTAGTTTAAACGAGCAGCTGCTGTGTGTCTACCTCCTTGGGGCTACCAGCTGCCGTTAGTCATCTGTTACAACCAGTCGATCACCAGTGGTAATCTCACTCGTCGTATTCGGCGCGCACTCGACAATCGTATCCGCACGGGCCTTCGCTACCCCACGCCAGGCCGGCAGTGTCTCGATGTGTGTCACACGTTCATCAGCTACCCAAATCACGTCGATTGCCGTCCTCACACCAACGGTATGGATCCACCGAGTGGTGTCCGTCTCGAAGGGAAACACGAGTGCGTACTCAGGCGCAATCGATGTTTGGCCGATCAGCCCGACGGCTTTCTGCAGAAAGGTGTCAGCGATCTCTACCTCGCTGGCGATTGTCCGAGATGGCCCTCCTGGTGGCTGGTGTGTGATTACCACGATCGTGTCCCTCTCATACACTGTGACAGCATTATTGCTGACGGATAATATCCCCAACTCGTCGTGGTTCACCGGTTAAGTCCGGGTGTTCAGCAACGATTTGGAGTACTTCATGGTCCGTCACGTTTTCATAGGTCTTCTGGGTTGCTTCTTCGATCAGCTCACGTTCAAGACGGAATTCGATGCCCTCGTAGACGACATCGACACCAGCTTCATCAAACGAGAGGGTTGTCATCACCCGTTGTACTGGATACCGGGTCAAAAATCTCGCGTCTGGTCTTTCGGCGCCGTACACAGGGACCCGCTACCGGCCGTGAACAATTAAGAGGGCTGTCCGAGTACGTTATAGTAGTGTCGACGCCACGTGGGTTCCCTGGTCTGTATGTTCCTGATGGCACGACTGTCGAGGAGCACGATCTCGTGACTGATGGGCCGGCTATCATCGGTGACCTCGCGACTGTTGCACTCGGTGTTCGTGCATCACATGTCCTAGCTGGTGCAAACGTCACGTTTGGTGGCCACATCGAGGCGACGCGGGATTGTCGGATCGATCCAGCGAGTACCATAGCTGGTGATGTGCTTGCTGGCGAGCATGTCCTTCTCGGTCCAAACGTCCAGATCAGTGGGCAACTTCGGGCTGGCGGTCATATTATTATCTCTCCAGATGCGACTGTCGTCGGTGAGGTTGCTGGTGAGGCAGGGACCCACGTTGGCTCACCGCGGTCGGTTGCGGTCACTGTTGGGTCGTTGTTTCTCTCGATTCTCAACGGCCAGTCACTCACACCACCAGCACCCCTGATCATTCCTCGAGAGAGCACTCTCAACGATGACCGCTGGTCGATCCCGGCACATGCGTCGATCGGTGCGGAGTGTCGACTCCATGGTAATCTCTCCGCGGATTCAATTGCGATTGGGGCAGAAACGACCTTTTTTGGTAGTCTTCGCGCAGATGATTCCATCGAGATCGGGCGGGGAACCACGGTCCACGGTGATGTCGTCTCCGAGGCTGGTGCTGTGAGCCTTCATGATGATGCGCATGTCCGCGGTGATATCCGCTGTGAGGATCTTGCAGTTAGTGGC
>CAYOHZ010000006.1:0-44304 GCA_964403925.1 uncultured Salinarchaeum sp. | reverse complement strand
TGATGATGCGCATGTCCGCGGTGATATCCGCTGTGAGGATCTTGCAGTTAGTGGCACCGCCGTTGTTGATGGGACGATGCGTGCCAGTGGCGATATCGATATCCAGAGTCCCGCTGGACCAGGCAATTGACCGGTCATTGATATCCTCCAGACGGCTGAAGCCGTGGGTTTTCGTCTCGAAGCTGTATAGCTGTGTTAGCTGCCTGTGTATCGAAAGGCAATTGCCCGGGACACGCGAAATATCGCATCATGCTAACGGTGGCCCTCGCCGGGAAACCAAACGCCGGGAAGTCGACGTTTTTTGAAGCGGCCACACGGAGCGACGTCGAGGCCGCTAACTATCCGTTTACGACGATCGAACCGAATCGGGGGGTTGCCTATGTTCGTACGGACTGCCCGTGTCGTGACCTTGATCAGTACTGTGACAGCGAGCACTGTCGAGCTGGCAAGCGGTATGTCCCCGTCGAACTGCTCGATGTCGCCGGACTCGTCCCGGAGGCTCACACCGGTCGCGGACTCGGCAACCAGTTTCTGGATGAACTGACAACAGCCGATGTTATTATCCACGTTGTTGATGCTGCCGGCAGTACCGACGAAGAAGGGAACCCCGTCGAACCTGGGACGTACGACCCTCGAAAAGAGATCGATTTTATTGAAACTCAGCTTGATCGGTGGCTTGCCGATCTAATTGATCGAAACTGGGAAACGGTCACCCGACAAGCACGATCTCCTGATTTCGATATCGACGACGCACTTACAGAGTTGCTTTCTGGGGTAGGTGCCACAGCAGCAGACATCGCAACCTGTTTGCGGTCGATTGAGTATCCTGATGCTCCGGATCAATGGGACCAGGCGACCAAACGCGAGCTTGCGTCAACACTCCGAGCGCAGACGAAGCCGATCTTGATCGCTGCCAACAAAATCGATCTTGCGCCGACCGAAACGATCGACACCCTCATAGAGTTAGATCGGCCGGTTGTCCCGATGACCGCCGAGGGTGAACTCGCCTTGCGACGGGCAGCCGAAGCAGGACTTGTCGAATACGATCCTGGAGATCCAACCTTCGATATTATCGGCAATCTTGATGCCGACCAACGAACGGCACTTGATGATCTTCGATCAGTGCTTGACACATACGATGGGACCGGCCTCCAAGCCGCGCTTAATCGGGCGGTCTATGATCTACTGGATCAGGTAACAGTCTACCCTGTTGAGGATCCAACACACTGGACCGACAGCCAAGGTCGGGTGCTTCCGGATGCACATCTCCTTGATCGTGGCTCGACCCCACGTGATCTCGCCTATGCTATCCACAGCGATATCGGTGATGGCTATCTGTATGCTGTTGATGCCCGGTCCTCACGGGAAATCGCCGACGCATATGAACTGACCGAAGGTGATGTGGTCAAAATCGTATCGACGGCCTGACTCGTCGGCTTTTGCCCTCTTCTCAGTCCGTTACCGACACTCGGCCAGCGATCTCGCTGTTGTCGCCTGAATCCATGCTTCCTCCTGTTCACGATCGTAAATGATTGTCCGAGTCCGGTCTACGGAGACCGATGCATATCGGTTGTCGTCAACTGGCATCGTCGGCGACGGCGTTTCGTGACTGCTCGTAGGGTTCTTTGATCCGGTCATAGCTTCGTGCCGGCAGCTTGCTTGCTAGCCTATTGGCTTGTACGTGCTACTATATGTTAACTGTTGGCATTTGTCTATGTACGGTTCCGAACTGTTTGTGTTGCTGTCCGCATCCGTTCGATGGCGTCTTTGATCGCTTCCGTGTCGGTCGCATACGAGAGACGCGCATGGCCCGCGCCATTGTCACCGAAAGCTTCGCCCGGGACGACGACAACATCCTGCTCTAAGACGGCGTCTACCCATCCATCCGGGACTTCCGGAAACGCATAGAAGGCTCCTGCAGGCGTCGGTGTAGGAAGGCCGATATCCTCAAGCCCATCAAGGAGGATATCCCGTCGATGTTCAAAAGTGTCGACCATCTCGGTGACTGGTGTCTGTGGCCCCTGAAGCGCGGCCATTGCTGCATGCTGTGCTGGAGCGCTAGCACAGGCCTGGATATACTGGTGGATCGTGACCATCCGATCGATCCGACGAGGCGAGGCAAACACCCATCCAAGCCGCCACCCGGTCATGGAATATGTTTTCGAACTCGCGGAGACGACAACAACGTTGTCAGTGTCCGCAAATGCATACGGAGAGTAGTGTGATCCGTCAAAGAGGATCTGCTCGTAGACTTCATCTGAGAGACAGAGCACATCGTGCTCGTCGGCAATCCGCGCAAACGCCGCCATATCCGCTTTCGACTGCACGGCACCGGTTGGATTGGCTGGACTGTTAACGATAAACGCCGCCGTATCGTTGGTGATTGCGGCTTCGACTGCATCCGGCGACAGAGTGAGGTCGTCTCTAAGCTCGATCGGAACCGGCGTCCCGCCAGCGAGCTGGGTTAGCGTTGCATACGAGACAAAGCCTGGGTCCGGAATCAAGACTTCCTGTCCCGGATCGACGTGTGCCTCTAACGCCAAATGGAGTGCTTCACTCCCACCTGCTGTTGCAATGATATTCCCAGGATCGATCTGAATTCCTCTGTCCTTCTGATAGCGGGCACTAATGGCCTCTCGAAGCGACTCGTAGCCACGATTCGGCGTGTAGCTGTCAGCATCACCGGCAGCAATTGCCTCCCGGGCCGCTTCCCGAGCGTGTTCTGGGGTCGGGAAATCCGGCTGTCCGATCCCCATGTTGATTGCCTCCTCACTTGCGGCGTTGAACACCTCTCGGATCCCGCTAGGTGGGACTCGTTCGATCCGTTCTGCGAATTCAACCATGCTCCTATGCCGTCCCTGCCGGCTCATTAACTTTTCTTCGGGTTCTGAGACCCTGTGAGGAGATCTCATTCTGGGTGAGTACCGCTATTCTTTTATAACTCGGTAGGATACGCATCGGTACAGTCTAGTGGCGAGGCGTGAAAGTGCTACGGTGTGACCGTCAGCATACTCGTTCCGTCGTCGATCGTTCGGGACGCCGATGACAAACGTGGGGCAACCCGCAAGCTCGGGATTGTCGCCCGGGCAGCAGTGATCTTCCGCGTTGACCGCCTGATCGTCTATCCCGACCGGGATGGCGAACAGCAATACGACGGCGGGTTCGTCGAGACCGTCTTTCGGTACGCCGCGACACCACCATACCTCCGAAAGGAGCGTTGGGGGACGCGGGACGAACTAGAGTATGCGGGCGTTCTCCCGCCGCTTCATGCCTCGTCGCGGACCGGCTCCGGATCGAGCGGTCCGGGGTCGTTGAGACAGGGACTCGTGACCGCGGTCGGACCTGATGGGCGCGTTCGGGTCAATTGCGGACTGCAACACCCGATCTCCCTCCCACAGCCCGAACATCGGGACCTTACGGAAGGAGAGCGCGTGACCGTCAGGATCTCTTCGCGACGACCGGTCCGTGCAAAGCTCGTGGATATGCCCCCGCCGGGCTTTACCGTCGAGTGCGCGGACCTTGAGAACGCCCTCACGCGTACTGATGCTGGTGTTCGCATCGCTGCGTCCCGCCATGGGACCGCGCTAACCGTCGACCGGCTCAGCTCGCTGACCGAACGGTTGGCGACTGCGGGCTTTACCATCGCCTTCGGCGCCCCACAACGTGGGCTTCCGGAGATCCTCGGGATCGACACGACTGCGATCCCGACCGCGACGGTCGATAGCCCACAGCGGTTCGACCGATGGCTCAACACGATCCCGAACCAGGGAACCGAGACGGTGCGTACCGAAGAAGCGGTACTCGCCTCCCTTGCGACCCTCACGCTCACGGAGTGAAACAATGCCACAATCACACAGACCACGCAAAGGCTCAATGGGATTTAGCCCCCGGAAACGCGCCGAGAGCGAAACACCTCGGTTCGAGTCGTGGCCGGAGGCAGACGGACAGCCGACGCTCCAGGGCTTTGCTGGCTACAAGGCTGGGATGACCCATGTGGTCATGATCAACGATCGATCGGGGACCCCCAACGAGGGGATGGAAGAAACTGTTCCGGTCACCGTTGTCGAGACCCCGCCGATGTACGCCACTGCCCTGCGAGTCTACGAAGAGACGGCCTACGGTCTTCGTCCGATCACCGAAGCCTGGGGGCCTGAGCCGTACGAGGAACTGCATCGCACGCTAGATGTCCCTGCTGAGATCGACTTCGCAGCCAGCCGCGAGCGCATTGAGACTGCCCTCGCCGAAGGCACCGTTGATGAGGTTCGGATGGTCACTCATACCGTCCCGGATCAAGTCTCAGGTGTCGATCAAAAGCGCCCTGAAGTGATGGAGACCCGAGTTGGTGGCAGTAGTATCGAAGACCGCGTTGAGTATGGGCTTGAGTTGCTTGCCGATGGTGGCGCACACACCATGACTGATGTGTTCCGTGCCGGCGAATACCTCGACGTCTCGGGGATTACCAAAGGCAAGGGGACGCAGGGACCCGTCAAACGCTGGGGAGTTCAAAAACGGAAAGGCAAGCACAGCCGCCAAGGCTGGCGCCGACGGATCGGGAACCTCGGTCCGTGGAACCCTTCGCGTGTCCGCTCAACGGTCCCACAACAGGGACAGACCGGATACCACCAGCGTACAGAACTGAACAAGCGACTGATCGACATCGGCGACGACGCGTTGGCCCCTGATGGGGGCTTTGTCAACTTTGGCGAAGTCGACGGTGAGTATGCGCTGATCAAGGGATCGGTGCCGGGTCCCAAACGGCGGCTCATTCGCTTCCGCCCGGCGATCCGGCCGAACGATCAACCGCGCCTCGATCCAGAGGTGCGATACGTTTCCACAGCATCGAATCAAGGATAAACTATGCAAACGACACTCTACAATCTGGACGGCGATCCTGTCGACGAGATCGAACTACCATCGGTCTTCGAGACAACGGTCCGCCCCGACCTGATCAGGCGGGCAGTCAGTGCCGCCCAGGCAAACCGAAAGCAGGATTATGGGGCTGACGAGTATGCCGGACTTCGGACCTCCGCAGAATCACCCGGTAGTGGCCGTGGGATGGCACACGTCCCACAGTCAAACGGTAGCGGCGCACGCGTGCCACAGACCGTTGGCGGTCGGAAGGCCCATCCACCGAACCCAAAGAAGGATCGAACCAAATCCATCAACGACAAGGAGCGCAAACAAGCGATCCGGGCTGCGATCGCGGCGACAGCTGACCCAACGCGCGTTGCGGAACGTGGTCATGAGTTTGCCACCGACAGTTCACTCCCTGTCGTCGTCAGCGACGACTTCGAGGAGCTTGTCAAGACAAAGGCCGTCGTCTCGTTCCTTGAGGCAGCTGGCCTGTCCGCTGACATTGAGCGGGCCGATGCAGGTCGGTCGGTTCGATCTGGGCGTGGTACAACGCGTGGCCGGAAACACCGGACACCAGCCTCGATCCTCTTTGTGACCTCTAGTGACGCCGGGCCGTCACGGGCTGCCCGTAATCTCGCGGGTGCCGATGTCGCGACCGGCCGTGAGGTTGACACAGAGGAGCTCGCCCCAGGTGGCGTTCCAGGTCGGCTGACAGTCTACACACAGGCCGCACTCACGGAGGTGGCAGACCGATGACACGAGATATCATCCATCATCCACTGGTTACCGAAAAGTCCATGAACGACATGGACTTCGAGAACAAGCTTCAGTTCGCAGTTGATCCTGAGGCATCGAAACCGGAGATCGCTGATGCGGTCGCCGAGCGGTTTGATGTCGAGGTTGTTGATGTAAACGCTCATTTCACCATGGACGGATACAAAAAAGCGATCGTCAAACTCTCTGAGGAAGACGCCGCTGATGAAGTTGCATCACGAATCGGGGTGTTCTAACAATGGGACGACGGATTCGAGGACAACGACGCGGTCGAGGCGGCTCGCAGTTCCGCGCGCCGTCACACCGGTACGATTCGGCAAAACAGCACAAAACACCGGATGATGACGTCGTTGATGTGATCACTGGTACGGTCGTTGATATCGATCATGACCCAACTCGGTCCGCTCCGGTTGCGGAAGTCGAGTTCGAAGACGGTGACCGCCGACTGGTTATCGCACCGGAAGGAATCGGCGTTGGCGACGATTTGGAAGTCGGTATTTCCGCATCGATTGAACCGGGGAACACGCTCCCACTAGCGGAGATTCCAGAAGGCGTGCCGGTACATAACGTCGAGGCCAATCCAGGCGATGGCGGTCGGTTCGCTCGTGCCAGTGGGGTCAGTGCTCGAGTAATCACGCATGACCGGAACGCGACGGTCGTTCAGTTACCAAGTGACGAGGTCAAGCGGTTCGATCCCGAGTGTCGGGCGACGATCGGTGTGGTCTCCGGTGGCGGCCGGACCGACAAGCCGGTTGTCAAAGCTGGCAAGAAATACCACAAAGTACAATCACGTGGGACCGTTTGGCCGCGTGTTCGTGGTGTCGCGATGAACGCTGTCGATCACCCCTTCGGTGGTGGCGGCCGACAACACCCTGGACGACCGAAAAGCGTTTCACGCAATGCACCGCCGGGTCGGAAGGTCGGCGACATCTCTTCCCGACGAACCGGACGAGGTGGTAACAAATGAGCTCGGATTATCGCACCGGCCAGGAAGGTGAGTTCACCTATCGTGGCCAGACGCTTGATGAGCTGCAGGCAATGGATATCGACGAGGTCGCGGAACTGCTCCCCGCTCGACAGCGGCGAACTATCAAACGCGGCCTCGGGACCGAACGAGAGAAACTCCTTGAGACCGCCCGTGACACAACCCCGGAAGCATCCGCACAGGATCCAATTCGGACACACCTCCGTGACATGCCGATCCTGCCGGAGTTTGTCGGCCTAACGTTTGCTGTACACAACGGAGAAAGCTTCGAGCGTGTCGAGATCGAGCCGGAGATGATCGGCCATTATCTCGGCGAGTTCCAACTGACACGGACGGAGGTCGAACACGGTCAGGCCGGAATCGGGGCGACACGGTCTTCAAAGTTCGTCCCGCTGAAGTGAGGTGATCCGAATGGGAATCAGTTACAGTATCCAGACCGACCCGGAAAAACACGCCAAAGCGATGCTCCGGGACCGACAGATGAGTCACAAGCACAGTAAAGCGATCGCTCGTGAGATCAAAGGACAGACTGCAGCCGATGCCGAGTCCTATCTCCAAGCAGTGATCGATGGCGATCAGCCCGTTCCGTTTCGACAGCACAACAGCGGCGTCGGCCATCGATCGAATATCGATGGCTGGGATGCGGGCCGCTACCCTGAAAAGGCCAGCAAGGCCTTCCTTGATCTCCTTGAGAATGCAGTCAGCAACGCCGAGAGTCAGGGCTTTGACGGACAGGCCATGGAGATCATCCATGTTGCCGCACACAAGGTCGGCGAGTCGGAAGGCCGTCGCCCCCGTGCGATGGGTCGGGCATCGCCGGTCTCAACACCGGAAGTCGATGTCGAGTTGGTATTGGAAACAGCCGACACGGAGGGTGATGCCTAATGGCTGACGAACAGCAGTTTATCGATGACGGCTTGCAGCGATCCCAGATCAACGAGTTCTTCGCCGATGAACTGGGGCGTGCCGGTTACGGTGGCATGGAAGTCGCCAAGACACCGATGGGCACCCAGATCGTTCTGAAAGCCGAGAAACCCGGCATGGTCATCGGGAAGGGTGGTGAGAACATCCGAAAAATCACGACGACACTTGAAGAAGAGTTTGATCTCGAGGATCCCCAGGTTGACGTACAGGAAGTCGAAGAGCCGGATCTCAATGCTCGGATCGTCGCTGATCGCCTGGCGAATGCTCTCGAACGCGGGTGGTACTTCCGGAAAGCCGGTCATACGACTCTCGAGCGGATCATGGATGCCGGCGCACTCGGTGCCGAGATCGTCCTCTCGGGGAAGCTGACTGGCGCCCGCTCCCGAGTCGAGAAGTTCTCTGATGGGTATATCAAACACAACGGTGAACCCGCAAACGAGATCGTTGATTTCGGCCAATCGGTCGCAGTCATGAAACTTGGGACGATCGGTGTTAACGTCAAGATCATCCCGCCGGGCTCTAAGCTTCCTGATGACTTCCAGGTCGCTGAAGGGGCTGATACGAGTTCACTGGAGCCTGATGAGGCCGACGAAGGGGTCGAAGACCTCATCGCAGAGGATGTCGATGACGAGACGCTTGAAGAACTCGAAGCGGATGCTGATGCAAGCGCCGGCGAAACCGGTGAGTTCGAGGAACCACCGGCCGAGGAACCGGTTGAAGAGGTCCCTGTCGAGGAAGAGCCCGTGGAGACACCTGAAGACGTCCAGGAGATCGAAGAGGATCTCGAAGAACTCGATGAAGATATCGAGGAAGAGGCTGACAAACTACTCGATGAAATGGAGGATGAACCATGACGATCCTGCATCCATCCGAGATCCGTGATATGACTCCTGCAGAACGGAACGCAGAACTCGACGATCTCCGAACGGAGCTTCTTAACGCCAAAGCTGTGCAAGCTGCTGGCGGGGCTCCGGAAGACCCGGGCCGAATCAAAGAGCTCCGACGGACGATCGCTCGAATCAAAACCATCCAGCGAGAAGAAAACGATATCGAATGATGGCCCTGACACCCGAAACGCTCCCGCGACACGAACTTGTCGGCCTCTTTGTGGAGGTCGTTGAGGCGACCGATCCCGGTCTTGTTGGGATCGACGGGCGCGTCCAGCGGGAAACCGCTCAGACGTTGTACATTGCGGGAGCAGACCGGGTGCGTCAGGTGCCAAAAGCGGAGACGACGTTCGTCTTCGCGCTTCCAGATGAAACCGCCAGCGACCGTAAGGTGTTGGGGCTTACGTCTGACCCGGCGCCGCCTGGCGACGACGTGACTTACGTTACGGTGGATGGGAGTCGACTGCTCTCACGACCCGCTGAACGGACCGAAACACGAGGTGATACGATATGGGAATCGGACTAGACGTACCAATGCCTCCGGAACCGGAAAACCCGGAGGATTACGACTATGCAACCTGTCCGTTTTACGGCGAGCTGTCCGTCCGGGGACAAGTCCTGGAAGGAGAGGTCGTTTCGACGGATATGGAGAAGACGGTGATTGTCGAGCGGGAATACGACGTTTCCGTCCCCAAATACGACCGATATATGAAACGCCGCTCTCGGATCCCGGCACATGTGCCGGGTGTCCTTGAGGGGATCTCGGTTGGGGATGAGGTTACAATCGCAGAGTGTCGCCCGCTCTCGAAAACTAAATCACATGTCGTCGTCGAGGTCCACTCGACTGACGACCAACACCGAGGTGAATCGTAATGGAAGCAATCAACGCAGATGTCACACAGGGTCTTGAAAAAGGCTCGTTGCTGAACTGTGCTGACAATACCGGTGCGCGCGAGCTTAAGGTGGTTAGTGTTCAAAACTATACGAGCACGGTCAATCGACACCCGAAAGCCGGCATCGGTGACAAGGTCACCGTCTCGGTGACCAAAGGCACGCCCGAGATGCGACGACAAGTGCTGGAAGCCGTCATTATTCGCCAACGCAAGCCGATCCGTCGGCCAGACGGCCGTCGGGTCAAATTCGAAGACAACGCCGCCGTCATTATCGAGGAAACTGGCGAGCCCCGTGGTACAGAAATCAAGGGGCCGGTTGCTCGGGAAGTTGCTGAACGGTTTGGAACTATCGCCAGTACTGCTACGATGATAGTATGAGCAAGCAACCACACAAACAACGCGTTCGAACGGAACGTGCGCCGCTCCACGAGCGACACAAGCAGGTCCATGCGACCCTGTCAACGGACCTTCGAGAAGAGTACGGTACCCGTCGGGTCCGTGTCAACGTCGGCGATACTGTCGAAGTAATGCGGGGTGACTTCGCCGGCGAAACCGGTGAAGTCCTCGATGTCGATCTGAAAGAGACCGCCGTCCATGTCGATGGTGTCACCATCGAGACGGCCGATGGCGAGGAGGTACCGCGGCCCTTGGATGCCTCGAACCTACGAGTTACCGAGTTGGAGCTAGATCGTGATCCGGAGCGAGAAGCACGTATTTCCGGTGAGGACGGTGAACACGAATGACACACCATCAGAAACGACTTTCAGCACCGAAGGCGTGGCCAGTCGAGCGGAAGACTGAGACGTTTACGGTCAAAGCAGATGCGGGCCCACATGGTGAGGCTGGGGTCCCGTTGGTTGTCCTGTTGCGGGATGTCCTTGGCTATGTTGACTCTGCCAAGGAAGCCCGGTATGCGATCGGCGAGGAGACCGTGAAGGTCAACGGTGATCCGGTCACTGACGAGGGACGCCCAGTCGGGATGTTCGATATTCTGGTTTTTGAGGAACGCGAGGAGTTCTATCGGATCTTCCCTAACGAAGGGGGACGCCTGGCACTCTCGCTGATCGACGAGGCGGCTGCCGGCAGCAAGCTCGGCCGTATCGTCAACAAACGGCAGGTGCCCGGCGGCGCGACGCAGTTGACACTTCATGATGGCCAGACGCTGTTAACCGAGACAGAGACGTATCGCCCGAAGGACTCGCTTGTCCTTGATAACGAGACAAACGAGATCGTCGCCCATTTCCCCTACGAGGAAGGGGCACTTGTGACGGCTGTGCAGGGAGCGCACGCTGGTCAGATCGGAGAGCTCACCGATGTTGAGGTCACGGCCGGCAGCGCCGATAATATCGCTCACATTGAGGGCCTCGATGGCGAGCCCTTCGAGACAGTCGAGAACTATATCGTCGTGATCGACGAGAATTTCATCGACGGAGGTGACGAACAATGAGCACGACTGAACTCCATGAGATGCGTCAACCACGCGTCGAAAAGGTGGTTGTCCACATGGGCGTCGGAACCGGCGGTCGCGAACTGGCCAACGCCGAAGAGATCCTCGCAGAGATCACCGGCCAACAGCCGGTTCGAACACAGGCGACGATCTCAGAACCGGAGTTTGATATCCGCGAAGGCGATCCGATCGGCGCGAAGGTCACGCTTCGTGGTGAGCAGGCAGTCGCGTTTCTGGAGACAGCGCTCCCGCTTGTTGAGCTTGCTCGTTCTCAGTTCGATGAAACCGGGAACATTAGCTTCGGGATCGAAGAGCACACTGACTTCCCAAGCCAGGAGTATGACCCGTCGATCGGGATCATGGGCCTTGATGTCACTGTCAATCTCACGCGCCCGGGATACCGGGTGTCACAACGTGATCGAGTGACCCGCCCGATCCCTGATGAGCACCGACTGAGCGTCGACGACGCGATCACGTATCTCGAATCGGAGTTCGATACGGAGGTAATTAATGACTGACGAACACGAATCCGGAGAACACGCCTCAAAACGTACTGATGAGCGACAGACCTGCCAGCGGTGTGGCCGCGAGCAGGGCTTGGTTGGAAAATACGATATCTGGCTGTGTCGACAGTGCTATCGTGAGGTCGCCCGTGACATGGGATTTAAAAAGTATCGCTAATCATGACAGCAGACGATCCACTCAGTAACGCGCTTTCGGGGTTGAATAACGCCGAGGACGTTGGCCATCTGACATATACGGTATCGCCGGCCTCAGACGAGATCGGTAGTGTGCTTGAAGTCCTCTATGATCGTGGATATATCGACGGCTTCGAGTTCATTGATGACGGGAAAGCCGGCGAGTTTGAGGTCGAATTGAACGGACGAATCAACGAGTGCGGTCCCATCAAACCCCGGTACTCGGTTGGCGCCGATGGGTTCGAACAGTGGGAGAAACGATACCTGCCGGCTCGTGACTACGGGACGCTCGTCGTCACGACCAGCCAGGGTGTCATGAGCCACTACACAGCCCGTGAAGAAGGGGTAGGGGGCCAACTAATCGCATATGTGTACTAACCATGTCCCGAACTGAACTCACAATTCCTGACGATGTCGATGCCGAGATGGACCATCTTGAGCTACACGTGTCGGGGCCAAACGGGACTGTTACCCGCCGACTGTGGTATCCGGACGTGTCGGTTACCGTCGTTGAGGACACGGTCGTGATCGAGACTGAGGCCGACGACGCGGAGACGGAAGCAACCGTTGGCACCTTTGAGAGTCACATCCAGAACATGTTCCACGGTGTCACTGACGGGTGGGAATACGAGATGGAAGTGTTCTATAATCACTTCCCGATGCAGGTCTCTGTTGACGGCAAAGAGGTTGTCATCGAGAACTTCCTCGGTGAACGGGCGCCCCGCCGAACGACGATTCACGGTGATCAGACGACCGTCGAGATCGATGAGGAGATCATCCACGTCCGAGGTCCTGATAAAGAAGCCGTTGGCCAGACCGCTGCCGATATCGAGCAGCTCACCCGAGTCAGTGGCAAAGACGTCCGGGTGTTCCAAGATGGCGTCTATATCACAAGCAAACCTGACAAGGGAGGTGCCTAACTGAATGAGTTACGATGAATTAACAGACATTAGTGGTGTCGGCGAAGCGAAAGCCGAAGCTCTCCGTGAGGCTGGCTACGAGACGATCGACGACGTCAAAGGAGCTTCACAGGAGGATCTTGCGAACGTCGACGGCATCGGTACTGCCCTCGCGGCACGAATCAAAGCGGATATTGGCGAGATCGAGGTCGAAGAGGAACCCGAAGGCGAGATCGAAGCACCGGAGCCAGAAGAAGAAGAAGCCGACGAGACACCCCAAGAGGATGTCGCAACCGAACTTCGTCCCCGTGGTGTCACGGACAAAACACCGGAGCTGACAGACGAGGAACAACGGCTCCTCAACGAACGCCAACAGACTTCTCAGCCGGCATTCAATCGCCAGGATTACCACAAAAAACAGCGTGTACCGACGTCCTGGCGTCAACCACGTGGTGACCGTTCGAAACAGCGTCGTGGCTTTAAGGGCAAAGGAGACACTGTCGAAGCAGGATATCGGACCCCGACAGCGGTTCGTGGAAAACACCCCAGCGGATTTGAGGACGTGTTGGTTCATACGCCTGCCGAGCTTGATGACATCGATCCGGACCGGGAAGCGGTGCGGATCGCATCGCCAGTTGGCGCTCGCAAGCGTGAGCGAATCGAAGAGGTAGCGGCCCAGCAAGAGATTCGGGTCCTGAACCCGACCTACGAGGAAGTCGAAGTGGAGGCTGATCAGTCATGACCGATCTGCGTGCACAACGGCGGCTCGCTGCCGACGTCCTTGATGTCGGTAAGAACCGTGTCTGGCTCGATCCGGAAGCACAGGATGAACTGGCGGACGCGATCACCCGCGAGGATATCATTGAACTCGTCGAGGAGGGGTTGGTCCGTGCGAAACCCGCACAGGGCAATTCCCGGAGTCAGGTTCGCGAACGTGCAGCAAAACGTTCCTACGGGCACAAGAAAGGCCCTGGCTCTCGGAAAGGGAAAGCTGGCGCCCGTCAGGACGAGAAAGACCGCTGGCAGCGGAAAGTTCGCGCACAACGCCAGGCCCTTCGCGAACTTCGTGACGATGGGACACTCACGCCAGGGCAGTACAGGGACCTGTACAATCAGTCTCGTGGCGGTGAGTTCCCGGATGTCCGCCGATTACTCAACTACATCGAAGAGACATATGACATTGACATCGATCGATCGAATATTGGAGGTGAACGCTAATGGCAACTGGTCCACGGTATAACGTGCCGATGCGTCGGCGACGTGAGGTTCGGACTGATTACCACCAGAGGTTGCGCCTGTTGAAATCCGGCAAACCGCGTCTGGTCGCGCGGATCTCGAACAACCACATCAGGGCGCAGCTGGTTACCCCTGGTCCGGACGGTGACGACACCATTGCCACCGCTATTTCAGCAGAGCTTGATGACTACGGCTGGGAAGCGCCGGTCGGTAATCTTCCAAGTGCGTATTTGACCGGGTTGTTGCTCGGAAAACGCGCACTTGAGGACGGCTATGAGGAGGCTGTCTTGGATATCGGTCTTCACAGTCCCACACCGGGCAGCAAGGTCTTTGCTGTCCAAGAGGGAGCGATTGACGCCGGCCTTGAGATCCCCCACAATGAGGCAGTCTTACCGGACTGGCGTCGAAACCGTGGGGAACACATAGCTGACTATGCTGCCCAGCGCGATACACCATTGTACAGCGGGGAGTTCGACGCAACTGAACTTCCAGAGCATTTCGATGACATCCGGGAGACACTACTTGAACTATGAGCGCAGACGACTACAATAACGGCTGGCGGCCGGTCACCCGGCTTGGCCGGATGGTCCAAGATGGCGAGATCGAAACGATGGACGAAGCCCTCGAGTCGGGGCTTCCGCTAAAAGAGCCCGAAATCGCCGATCAGCTGTTGCCGGGTCTCGAAGACGAGGTTCTTGATATCAATATGGTCCAGCGGATGACTGACTCCGGACGTCGGGTCAAGTTCCGCTGTGTCGTCGTCATTGGCAACCGAGATGGCTACGTTGGGTACGCAGAGGGTCGTGACGATCAGGTCGGTGCTGCCATCCAGAAAGCGATCGACATCGCGAAACAGAACCTCATCAAAATCGAGCGAGGCAGTGGGTCCTGGGAGGACCGACCTGGTGGCACTCACTCGCTGGTCCGCAAGGCGACCGGGAGTGCAGGCAGTGTGACCGTTGAGATCCATCCGGCTCCGGAAGGACTCGGACTGGCGGCCGCAGAGACGCCACAGAAGGTCCTCGAACTGGCCGGGATCAAAGATGCCTGGACGAAAAGCTATGGAAACACCCGAACAACAGTCAACTTCGCGAAGGCGACGTTCAACGCCTTGGAGAATGCGACTCGCGCTCGGACACCGCCAAACATCGGTGCTGAACAGACTGATGATCGTGAGTTCGAACCCGAGGAGGTGACTGACTAATGCAGGCTGTTGTCCAACTGCGTGGTGAGATTCACATGCAACAAGAGGTCCGTGATACCCTCAACATGCTGAATCTCACCCGACAGAACCACTGTACACTGGTACCGGAAACCGATACCTACGAAGGCATGCTCACCAAGGTGCATGATCACATCGCCTATGGTGAGCCCAGCGCTGAGACGGTTGCAATGCTTCTTCGACGACGTGGTGTTCCTGCCGGCGGTGATGGTTCGATCACCGACGAGTGGGTTGCAACCAACACGGACTATGCAACGGTTGACGCCCTTGCAGCGGGACTTCTCGCGGAGGAGACGACGCTTCAGGATGCCGGTCTATCGCCGGTGCTTCGACTGCATCCTCCCCGCGGAGGTCACGACGGGCTCAAACATCCCGTTGATGACGGCGGACAGCTCGGAAACCACTCTACAGCCGAAATTGACGCGCTGTTGGAGGCAATGCGATAACGCCAGATCATGACTAGCAAAAAACAACGACAACGCGGTTCTCGGACGCATGGTGGCGGCACACACAAAAACCGTCGCGGTGCCGGTCACCGGGGCGGTCGTGGCGCGGCCGGCCGTGACAAACACGAACAGCACAATTACGAACCGCTCGGCAAGCACGGATTCACCCGTCCGGATGCGGTCACCGAGGACGTCCGCACCATCGGTGTCCAAACACTCGATGAGGACGCGCCACTGTTGGCCGCCGAGGGTACTGCCGAAGAAACCGATGATGGCTATCGGATCGACGCCCGCGAGGTCGTCGATGATGGGTTCGATGCTGATGTCGTCAAGGTACTTGGCAACGGACAAGTCCGATCCGCACTGACCGTCGTTGCGGATGCGTTCTCAGCGAGCGCCCGTCGACTCATCGAAGATGCTGGCGGCGAGGCCGTGCTCAGCGAGCGTGCTGAACAGGTAGAATCGGAAAACGTATCAGAGTCATCCGTGCAGGATTAACAAATGGGATGGAAGGAGGTCGCTGAACCGGTTCTCTCGCGGGTGCCGACAGTCCGTCAGCCACAACGGCACGTGCCATTCCGGCGCAAGCTCACTTGGACTGCCGGTATCTTAGTGCTGTACTTTTTCCTGACCAATATCCAGTTGTGGGGCTTGGCTGGTGGTGAGGATCTGTTTGGACAGTTCCGGACGGTCCTAGCTGGCGCTCAAGGATCGATCATGCAGGTCGGGATCGGTCCGATCGTGACGGGGAGCATTGTGATGCAGCTGCTCGGTGGTGCGAATCTGCTCGGATTGGATACGGATGATCCACGCGATCAGATACTCTATCAGGGCCTCCAGAAGAGTCTCGTTATCATCGTCACCCTGATGACGGCGATTCCGATGGTCTATGCTGGCTTCCTTCAGGCTGGCCCGATTGAGGCGCTTGGTCTGAGCCAGTCCGTCGTTCAACTGTTGTTAGTTGTGCAGGTCTTCCTTGGTGGGTTGTTGATCTTGTATATGGATGAGATCGTGTCCAAGTGGGGTGTTGGAAGCGGTGTTGGACTGTTCATTATCGCTGGTGTCAGCCAGCGGCTGTTCGGCGGATTCTTTACATTCAGCAGCGACGGCTTCCTCTTTAGCTGGTATCAGATCTTGACTGGTCAAACTGAGATCGGCTCAGTCATTGGCGGCCCTGGTCTGTGGGATCTGTTTTTCGGCCCTGGCCAGCTGATTGCGCTTGTGACAACGGTTCTTATCTTCGTTGTTGTGGTCTACGCTGAATCTGTTCGTGTCGAGATCCCACTTAGCCATGCCCGTGTGAAAGGAGCTCGTGGTCGGTTCCCGGTAAAGCTCATTTACGCGAGCGTCCTGCCGATGATCCTCGTTCGGGCGCTGCAGGCAAACATCCAGTTTTTGGGCCAGATTCTCAACCGACTCTCATCGGAAACCCAGATTGTCCTGTTTGGCTATGGCATGCCATGGCTCGGTAATTACGACGGGAACGGACAAGTCATCGGTGGCTTGTTCTATTATCTCGCGCCAGTCTACTCCCCACAGGCGTGGACGAACCCGCCAGCTGGAATCGAGACCTGGCAAGTCCTTGCTCGGATCGGCGTTGATCTTTCCTTTATGGTGATTGGTGGCGCGATCTTCGCGATTTTCTGGGTTGAAACGACCAATATGGGTCCGAAAGCCACCGCCCGACAGATCCAACAATCCGGGATGCAGATCCCCGGATTCCGTCAGGATGTTGGTGTCGTTGAGCAGGTTATGGAACGCTATATCCCGCAGGTAACCGTTCTCGGTGGTGCCCTCGTTGGCTTGTTGGCTGTGATGGCAAATATGCTGGGGACGATCGGTGGCGTCTCTGGTGAAGGACTCCTGTTGACCGTGTCGATTACCTACAAGATCTATGAGGAAATCGCGGAGGAACAGCTTATGGAGATGCACCCGATGATGCGTCGGGTCTTCGGCTCCGAGTAGCCACCAGTATCGATTTTCGTTAGACTTCTGCTGCCCACAGCCGGTAGTTCGTGGGGCAGTCATAGACCTCGCGAAAGATCCGCTCGATTACTGCTCCAAGCCGGTCACGATCAGCATAGGCTTGCACACGGACGTTGATCCCGGTCGCGTGATCAGGGCGTTCCTGCGAGACAATTGTAAACTCCGAATAGTCACTTAACAGCTCAATCAACGTTTCAAGCTCCGGTTCGGTACAGTCTAAGTTGAGCACCTGATCGTCGATCCGATACTGGATCCACGGTCGTGGCACATCTCCTTGTGGGTCGGCTTCAAGGGTCACGTACGCACTCGCCCGCTGTTCGTGTGCCTCAAGTGCTGCCGTGATCAGCGCATGGCGATCTGCTTTCTCAGTCGCGGCAAATCGAGTCATATCACGGTGTTTGTCGCGAGACCCTGAAAGCTTCCTCATCGGTGTCTCGAAGCCCATATATGGACGTGGCGAGCACAGTCAGGTATGACAGAGCCACGGATTGTGCTGCTTGGCGCACCAGGAGCCGGGAAAGGAACACAAAGTGAGAATATTGTCGATGCATACGGAGTCGAGCATATTACCACTGGTGATGCTCTGCGAGCGAACAAGGACATGGACACCGAATATGGGACTCCCCGAGAGTACATGGAGGCCGGCGAGCTTGTCCCAGATCCCGTCGTCAATGAGATCGTCAACGCTGCACTTGCTGATGCTAATGGATTCGTTCTCGATGGCTATCCGCGTAACCTTTCGCAAGCAGAGTACCTGGCTGATATCACCGATCTCGATCTCGTCGCGTATCTTCACGTCGATAAGGACGAACTACTCACGCGGCTGACTGGCCGTCGTGTTTGCTCTGAGTGTGGTGCCAACTACCACATTACCTACGATCCACCACAAGACCCCGGTGTTTGTGATGAGTGTGGCGGAGAGTTAATCCAGCGAGAGGATGACACCGAAGAGACAGCTCGTGAACGAATCAATGTCTTTGAGGAAAGCACGATGCCGGTCGTTGAGCATTTTGAGTCTGCAGACATCTTCCGTGAGATCGACGGCAATCAGTCTCCAGCAGCTGTCTGGGCCGATCTACAGGAGGCTATTGAGACTGTTCGATAGCAACCGAAACAAAAGGCTTCAATAGTCCCATTTGTTACTGGCGTGTAATGGCGTGGACCGCCGAGCGGATTCGTTCGCTTCTTGAAGAAGACGAGGAGATGGAAGACGCCCTTAAGGCGGTCAAAGCTGCTGCCGACGAGAACGGCGGCACCGTCGACTGGCCCGATGTTGAAGACGAGCTCACAACCGGGCAGTGGGGCCGTATCATCGAGGAAGGAATCCTTGTCAGTGCTGATGATGGGTTTGAGTTCAGTGATCCAGAGCGCGTCGAGGAGGTATTAGGCGCGGACGATATCGAGGCGGAACTCGACTTCGAGTTGCCCGAAATTGATGTGGATGCTGATACCAGTTGGACAAAGTGGGATAAGGCTGCTGCCGGCGTTACTGCATTATTAGTCGTTGGGTATCTATACGATCCCGTACAGAATGCGATCGGCAATACGATCCATCTCTTTTTCGGTCCGCTTGAACGCGTGCTTCCGTTGTTCGTTGTCATCTTTGCAGCTGCGCTGATCACTGGCTTGTATTCGACACTTCTCCAGGCCAATCTGATGAATACCGAACTTGTCGGTGCCTATCAAGCCCAGATGAATGAGGTACAAGAGAAAAAAGACCTCGCGGAACAACGGGGTGACGAGGAGGCTGTCAAACGCATCCAGCAAATGCAGATGGATATGGTCTCCGATCAACTTGGGATGTTCAAAGCCCAGCTCCGGCCGATGGTCTGGATCATGCTGTTGACGATCCCGATCTTCCTTTGGATCTGGTGGATGGTCGGACAGACGCCGGAAACGGATCTCATCATGCCAATCTTCGGAGAAATCGAGCGCTGGAACCAGGGCGTGATCGGTCCGTTCCGAGCATGGATTCTCTGGTATATCGTCGCATCGATCAGCTTCACACAGGTGCTGCGCAAATCATTGCACATCGTCATGATGCCAGATTGACGACGAGTATTTATTCTTGGATCAGAATCCCCAATGTGTGAGTACTGCCGGCCAGCGCGTTGCTGTTCTCGCTGACGCACAGAATCTTTATCATACTGCTCAAGGACTCTATTCGCGGAACGTTGATTATGAGACGCTATTAGATACCGCCGTTGCTGATCGGACACTCGTGCGGGCGATCGCATATGTCATCCGCGCAGACACGCCTGATGAAGAACAGTTCTTTGAAGCGCTTCGTGACATCGGGTTTGAAACCAAACTCAAAGACCTCCGAACGTTCTATGACGGCTCAAAAAAGGCTGACTGGGATGTCGGCATGAGCCTTGATGCTGTCACACTCTCAAGTCACGTTGATGTCGTGGTGCTCTGTACCGGCGATGGTGACTTTGCCCGTCTTTGTTCGCATCTCCGGCATGAGGGCGTCCGGGTCGAAGTTATGGGGTTTGGCGAATCGACAGCCGATTCGCTTGTTGATGCAGCTGATCAAACGATTGATCTCAGTGAACAACCCGATCGATACCTGCTTTGATCGGTTCTGTGGTAACGTCTCTGCTCTGTTTGGCCGCCCGCAGCTGTGTCTCCAGTGTTGCAGCTTGGGACGATAGGTATTTGCCGACGGAACTCCTGGTTTCGAGTATGTTTGGTGGCGGTGGACTCGATCCCCGTAAAATGGAACAAATGATGGAGCAGATGGGCATTGATGTCGAGGATATCGATGCAACCGAAGTTATCATCCGTACTGCGGATGGTGATCTCGTATTCTCAGATCCAGAGGTGACGAAAATGGATGCCCGTGGACAGGAGACGTTTCAAGTTCTCGGCACGCCCGAACGGCGTGCGTCATCGAGTGAGTCAGCGGCTGAGTCAGCGGCCGACTCGGCGACAGCAACGGTTCCTGACGAAGACGTCGAAACAGTCGTTACCCGGACTGGCGCCAGCGAGACAGCGGCCCGAGAGGCACTCGAGAAACACGACGGTGATCTGCTTGCGGCCGTCGGCGAACTACAATAACATCCGTGGCGCTGTTGTTTGTCCGATCGGATCGTGAGTACCTTCTAGAGCCTGGCGACAGACTTGAGACTGATTTGGGGATCCTTGAGATCCCTGTCGATATCGAGCCAGGAGACACCGTTGAGACGCATTTAGGCACCGAGTTTACCGCTCGCAAACTCCGTGGCCCGGATTTTATTGCGCATTTTGACCGGACCGGAGCGCCGATGCTGCCACGCGATGTCGGTCTTGTTCTCGGTGGGACTGGGATCGGGACCGGCGATCGCGTGCTTGATGCGGGGACCGGAACGGGCGTACTGGCAGCTTATTCTGGTCGGGCCGGCGCTGATGTCGTAAGTTACGAACGTGACCCTGAGTTCGCTGCTACTGCCCGGACGAACATGGCTCTCGCGGATGTTGACGATCGGGTTGAGATCCGGACTGGCGATGTGACTGACGCGATCAGTGATCTCACGGGGACGTTTGATGCACTTACCTTAGATCTCAATGCAGCGCCGGTTGTGTTGGGACAGGCTGCTGAACTCCTTACGGCTGGGAGTGCCGTTGCTGTGTACTCACCGTTCGTTGAGGATGCACGAGCTGTCGGCCAGGCTGCTCAAGAGGCCGGACTCACAGATATCGAAACCAGAGAAACGATTCAGCGCGATATGGACTTCGATAATCGTGGCTCCCGGCCATCGACCCGTGGTGTTGGCCATACCGGATACTTAACCTTTGCCAGGCGGTAGCTGAGTCGTTTGCTCACCGAACGTGGCCGATAAGCTCGAAAAGGGTCTCTTTGTATTGCGATTCGTTGCCATCGTGTGGATATGCCCCGCCTGCGATTCGAAACCCCTCTGTTTGGAAGACGGCGAGGTATCCATCGAATCTGTCTCCGTCCGTTCGTTTCGACTGAAACGCTACGATCTGCCCTGTCGTATCGTTGATCGTAAGCGGTTGCTCGCGGTCAAATTCCGTTTGCGTACCCCCACGCATGGCCAGTCTGTCTTCCAGTCGTTCCTTGGCTGCATCGAGCATCGTCGAGTAAAGCAGCTCTCCAACCCCCGTCGGAACACCCGGTGTGATCGCCAGCCGGGTCGCAAAGAAAAATCGACGATCACGCTCGTATACCAGCGTGTGTCCGTTGACGCTTACACCGGGAAAGGAAAATAATTCCTCGACGGTTGCTGCTGTCTGCTCCCAGTCGGTCATGTCGGCGAGCAGTTCTGGTGGCGGAATATCCGACATGACTACGTTTACACCCTTCTCAATTAGTGATCGTCCTCACGCCACTTGTGTCCACACTCTGTACAAATGAAAAACCGCGTCTCGGATTCATCAGCGGCCCGAATCTGTTGCATATACCAGTGTGCCCGGTCATTGCCACATTCCGGACACTCGACTTCTGTAGTCGGCAGATTACTCTCCGATTCGCCGGTTTCAATGACCTCCTGTACCTCTTGATCTTCAGTAAGGACATAATCAGCGTCCGGGTCGCGAGGTTTTGTATTTCCACACGAGGTACAGACCCAAAGCTCATCCTGAGTCTTCATCATCGAGCCGCAGTTATCACAAAATTCCATGCGTATCCAGATTCTGGCACGTCGGCGTTATTGGTTTTCCGTTCCCAGTTCTGTTCTGATATCGGCCCGGAGTTCCTCAATCGAACGGTAGGTGTCACTGTCGGCTTCCGAGACGAGTTCGCCGAGATTACGGCGCTTGTCTCCCTGGATGATCGTTACGTCAGCGAGTTCGACAGCGGCATCCGAGCGTATTACTGGAAACGACAGCTCCTCAATTACTGACTCAATGCGATCGACCGGAACTTCCCGTTCCATATTCGATTCTATGGGTCGGTGTTCTCTTTTAGCTACTGGTTTGAGAGGCTTTCCCATTGTCCGAACCACCACCATCATATGGCCACATCTCCAACCCTCCATGTGGCGATTTTTGGGACTGACAATCGGGTGCTTGTCTTAGCATTTGCCCGCATGGCGGACTCACTTGCGAATTCCTTTTTGATCATCGTCTTGCCGCTATACATTGCCAGCGGTCAGATCACTGTTGATTCTCTTATCGGCCAAGAGGTGCTTGGCATCCCGATCACGACGGAATTGTTAATTGGCCTTGTCCTTTCGCTGTTTGGGCTGCT
Organism: uncultured Salinarchaeum sp.; assembly: GCA_964403925.1. GTDB lineage: Archaea > Halobacteriota > Halobacteria > Halobacteriales > Salinarchaeaceae > CAZFMU01. The sequence goes on along the minus strand of CAYOHZ010000006.1, from coordinate 21,859 downwards.
CAATAGCCTCTCACAGCCCTATACCGGTCGGCTCTCGGATCGGACTGGTCGTCGGAAAGTCTATATTCTCTTTGGCCTTGCATTGCTTGCGATAACAAGTGCTGCCTACTCGCTTGTCGATAGTTACTGGGCGCTGCTTTTGATCCGATCCTTACAAGGAATCGGTGGCGCCTTTGTCATCCCGGCGACGATTGCACTCGTCAACGACCTTGCTACGTCGAATGCCGATCGTGGTGGTAATTTCGGCGTGTTCAATACGTTTCGCTTGCTCGGCTTCGGCTTGGGGCCGATTATCGCGGGCAGTGTCGTCGCTGCCGGCCCGTATTCGCTTCCGTTGGGTGGGACACTTGGTGGGTTCGATGCGGCTTTCGGGGTTGCTGTTGTGGGCGCAATGGTGAGTTTTGTCCTTGTTACGATGTTAATCTCGGATCCTCCAGCGACACGAGCAGACCCAGAGGACGATTCGGAGCTCTCGATTGCTATCCTCGACCGGACAGGTCCGCATGTGCTTGATCCTGTCTTTGTCTTGGGTGTTGGCACCTTCTTTATGGCGACCAGCATCGCGTTGTTTGCTACCCTTCAAGAACCGATCAATACCCGCTTGGATCAGGGCCCGACCTTATTCGGACTGCAGTTTGCGGCTGTTGTGATCGCGAATCTTCTCCTGCAGGTCCCTGTTGGTCGTGGTAGTGATATCTATGGTCGCCGCCCGTTCTTGTTAGCCGGGTTTGTTATCCTCATTCCAGCTGTCCTTGCACAGGGTTTTGTTCGATCCTCGGAGCTTATGCTTGCCGTCCGTGCGTTCCATGGCATCTCGGTTGCGCTTGTGTTTGTCCCTGGGCTGGCAATCGCAGGTGATCTCGCCGGTGAAGGGCGGTCCGGAACGACCTTATCAGTACTAACAATGGCCTTTGGCTTGGGGACTGCTCTTGGCCCCCTTGCGGCTGGTGTGCTTGTTGCGTATGGCTTTGCTGTCCCGTTTGTTATCGGTGGGATTTTGGGAGCCATTGCGTTGGTGTTGACCTATACACAAGTCGAGGAAACACTCTCGATGGATACCGGTGGGACAGGAACATAACACCGATACCGCTCCGGATACTATCAACTGATGTCGTATGTCCCTCTCCGCGGAGCAGCAACGTCGGATTGCCGATCTCGTTGCACTGTCCCCCACCAAGAACAGTGAACTCCAAGATCGGTGGGGGCTTGACAGTGGCAGTGCCGTCCATCAGTATCTCGAGACCGAGCTTAAAGACTACTACTACCGTGACGAGAACAGCCTGATCCGAGCAACCCCTGCAGCCACTGCTGTTCTCGACGATGCGGGTGTCAGTACCGAATCGACGACAGTCGCTGTTGATCCGCTTGCTGCGGATATCCTTTCGGTTCTGCCCAGCCCAAACGAACGATCACAAAGTGTTGTCGCGGTACTCCATGCTGTCCAGTCAGCGACAGATCGCGATCCCTCTGTGGAGTCGGTCAGAACCCGACTCACTCGTCTCCACGATCGGGGGTTGATTGAGGTTATCTCTCGTCTCGTACCGACATATCGACTCAAAGCTGATCTGAACACCATTGAGCTAGAACTCACTGATCAGTAGGTCGTCGCCGGTCACGGCGGGTCTGTAATACCGTCTGGAAGCGTTGTCCGGGGCCTCCATTGATCGGCCACTCGCCTGTCCGCCAGTGTGGTGGCTCCGGTTCAAACAGCGGGCAACTGGCGGCACATTCTCGCTGTGACTGGGGTTGCTCTTTTGCTGTACAGTATGGTACATACCCAGTGTTCTGCTCGGTGAGTTCAAAAAATCGACAGTCCGGCCGCATCGAGTCGATATATTTCCGCCACCCGTTGGCATATACTTGTTCGGCGATACGCAGTCGTGTCTGTTGTTTCCACGCCGGATCAACATATTCGACCTGCGCGGGAGACTGGTCTATCCTCCCATCACCACCGCGTTCGCTGATCTGTGTTCCCCATGTGGTTGCTCCTAACTGCTGGGGATACCAGAGTACCTCTGTCTTATCAGTCTGTGGATCGATCGTCATGATACCGGCCTCTACTGGTATTGTCTCGAGTAACGCCGGCTCGATACGATTGTCCGTAGCCAAGGTCATAAGCCACGTTTCATCCGCGAGTCCAAGCGCGATATCGTATTCCAACTGTGGTTTAAGTGCCCGCGCTGCACTCTTGGTTAGGTCAGGCTTGTTCTCAATTGCGATGATCCGGTCGGGCCAGTCAGGATACTCCCACCGACGTCGATACTGCAATCGGCCGTTCTTTTTGCGCACTCGAATGATCTCCCGGTCAGCGGCCCGGTGGAGTGCTTTGCGAACATATCGCCACGGAAACGACGGTTTCGGGATCGCATCCCGATACCAGGCCCACTCAGCTGGGGCCTGTCGCACGATCCGAAGTAGATCCCGGTCTAACGGCTTTCTCCCAAATCGTGCTCGTTGCTGGAGTGCCGCCGTCGTTGCAGTGATAAGTATTGTATCCCACCGTCGACCGCTGGTGCCGAACTGACGGCCGACGATCATCTCCTCCGGTGGGTTTCCGGCTGGCGGCCAGTATCGCTCGGCCCACCGACACACATGTAGTTCAAAGAGGAACTCGCGCGACCAGTCCACAGTTTGATGTCTTGTCTCTGTTGTTTAGCTACCGGTGCTCCTCGTCGATAAACCGATGGGCTCGCTTGAAAATCTCTCGGGGCCCGTCTTGTGTGATCGTGTTAACCGCCTGTTCGTAGTCACGCCACTGGTGATCGCGATGTTCCTCCGAGAGAGTCGCAGATGTCTCGAAGGATTCTGCAATAAACAGGTGGACGGTTTTATGGATCGTTTTGCCATTGGCCTCGAAAATATAATCGTAATCCTCACGAAACCCATCAAGCAATCGGAAGTCCTCGATTCCCGACTCTTCTTTCACCTCGCGAATTGCGGTCTGCTGGAGTTCTTCGTCCCCCTCAACACCACCTTTTGGGAATTCCCAATCTCCCGGGCGGCTCTTAAGGAGGAGATACTCGCGCCGTCCCCGCGTATCCCGGAATAGGATCGCGCCGGCGCTTGTCGCTTCAACAGGCATTACCGGTATATATATGACGAACTCCCAAGAGGCTACCGGACAGCTTCGGTGTCTGTCGGTCAGCCCCGCGCCAAACCGGTCACGCGTTCCGTGGTGTCTTTTTCACTGTTGTGGTGTCGACTGCTCGTCTGTGATTGGTCGATCGTATACCGCAATGATCTGAGCATGGAGCGTTGTTAGTGGTTGCTCTTGTTGGGATGGTTCCGTCAAGAGCCATACCGCGCCGCCCATTCTAACCCCTTCTTTTGCCTCTCCATTACGGTATCCGATCAGTGCGGGATGGTCACGACGGGTAAATTCCGGATCAGTAACTGTCAGTGTGATCTCAAACGTGTCTGCCAGCTCTCGTACAGCCGCTGTCTCATCGTTTGTGACAAACGATGTCGTTACCTCCCTTCTCCCGGCGTGACAAAGAAACGCTGCTACAGCACTCATTTGGCTCCCGCCACCAAGCAATATGTCTGTCCCGGTCTCAAGTGCCCCGATCGCGATGCCAACAAGAACAGCCAACACGGGATCACCAACGGCACGGATCGCAGCAATTGGCGCGGCTGCCAGTACTCCGGGCTTGAGATCGCTTGCAGCTAGTCCCTCATCAACGACCGCTCGTTTAAGCTCCAGTGGATTTTGTGGCAACGATGAGGAGACAGCTGGTTGTTCTCCGAGTGCTGCCAACACTGCCATTGCTGTCGTTGTTCCGCCAGGAATACTCTCTGCCAGTCTGATCTGTTCATCTGGAAGCGATCGTCCGTATTCTTTGGCAGCGTTGAGTTTCCGTGCCGTGTCTGGTACGGCAACCGGCTCTCGGATATCGTTTCCCGGAGCACTAGGCATTCTCACAGTCGTGCACTGGTGGTACTTGCTGTGCCCGCGTCGATGACGATCGGATCGAATTCAACGAGTTCTCGAACAGCGCGTGTAATGACTGCTGGGGTTGGACAACCAGACGGACTAACTGGTACAACAGAGACCGGTCGGCCATACTTGAGTATCTCAGCATCTGCACTTGGCGTATGCGCCATCAGGGTTGGATCCTCTCAAGCAGCACTGATCCCATCGATCCGTGCCGTTTCCGTGTTGCCGATCGCGAGTATGACTCTCATTCTGTGTGTTCTGACACGCTATCTGTTTGTCAGCCGAAAAAGCGTATCGAATGTACTGTTCTCTGGTTGTTTACCAACGATTTCGAGACACTGGGTCTCCTGGATTTGCTATATCGATATGTGATTTATATCTACGGATACGCGACACTTATCCCACCGCTGTGTGTATGTTTGATCGAGTGTGGTCCAGAACGTTGCTGAAACCGTCGCTGCGCTTGAACCGGCAGATATCCACCTTCTGTCCGGAATCGAGCATGGCATGCGGTTTTCGGAGTGGGTCAATCGAAACAAGCTTCCTGAGTTCTCGGGAGTGACCCCCGAGGACGTGGAGTATCGGCTTGATCGCTGTCTCGATGCCGGACTCATCGAACGAAAGACGATCCAGTATGAGGGGTACCGTCTCCAGTTTGAAGGCTACGATGCGCTTGCTCTGTATGCGTTTGCCCAACGAGAGACGATTGCAAGTGTCGGTGCACCGCTTGGTGTCGGCAAAGAAAGTGATGTTTACGAGGCGCGTTCCCATCGCCCAGTCGCGTTAAAATACCACCGAGAAGGTATTGCAAACTTTCGGGCCGTCGACCGCGAACGTAGCTATACGGCCGACCGAGAGCATGTCTCTGATCTCTATCGTGCTCGCAAAGCAGCCGAACGCGAATTCGATGTGCTCGAGACGCTTTATCCCGATGTTGCTGTTCCACGACCGATCGATCACAACCGCCATGCAATCGTAATGGAGAAAATGGCTGGAACGGAACTGTCTGACACGAAACTGGCGTCTGCTGATGCTCAGTCGGTGCTGGATCTCATCCTTCGTGAGCTACAACGCGCGTATCAGGCCGGGCGTGTGCACGCTGATCTCAGTGAATACAACATCTTCGTTGCTTCTGATGGCATTACACTCTTTGACTGGCCACAGTCAGTTCCCAGCGATCATCCGAACGCCCGAGAATTACTCGTCCGTGATGTTGAGAACATCACCGGCTATTTCCAGCGTAAATACCCGACGGCGGTGACGACGATCGATGTCCACGAGCTTGTTGCACTGATTACCGACAACAAGTTTGACTCCGTCTCGTCGATTTGACCTCCTCTCACCCTGAAGGGATGGATGTTCGCCTCGCACTTTCTCTACTCTTGCTTTCGCCTTATGCGATCGCCGACTGCTGCCCGCTGTATTAGGAGCGATATATCTTATATCGCTATATCAAACCAGGATCCTAGAAGTTGAGACTACGGTCAGGAATGGCTGAACACGTAGCATGTGAGTGCTCGAAAATGGCTACTGAAGTTCGTCGACGAGAGCAGTAGTTGCGGTATCGACGATGACACCTACGAGGGCGTGCGCTTGAACAGCGGGACGCTAAACCCGAACGGAGCGTATGAGCCTCCTGTCGATGAGTCACTGGGAGTCCACGCTGAACGCCCACGGCTAAAGCCGTGGGAGACAGTCACGCTACTGGGATTTTGTTTTGGTATGTGACTGTATTCCATAGGTGGCAGTATTTCGTCCTATACATACCATTAAGTAGTCCTTGGAATTTTCATCGGATGTCCATGCGCGAACTCTTCGCGATGTGGCGAAACACACGGATGATTATGCTGGTGGCCGTCATTGCAGCGGTCTATGCCGCCCTGTTGATTCCGTTTGCAGGGCTGGTTATTGTGCCGGGGATCACTAACGTTCGACCGGGGAACGTGATCCCTGTCGTGATGGGATTGATGTTTGGACCGGCAGCAGCATGGGGGAGTGCAATTGGCAACCTTATCAACGATATTTTCGCCGGGACCTTCGGGCCAGGGAGTATCTTCGGCTTTACGGGGAACTTCTTTTTCGGCCTGATCGGGTACAAACTCTGGGGGAATCTCGGCCCGCTTTCCAGTGGGGTCGAACCGAACTTCCGCGAGCGACTTCCACGACAGATTGTTGAGTTCGTCGCGATCGCGATCGTCGCATCAGCACTCTGTGCGGCGATCATTGCCTGGGGACTGGAACTCCTTGGACTGTTCCCCTTCTCGGTGCTTGGGACCGTGATCTTCCTGAACAACACGATCGCCGCTGTTGTGTTGGGACCGCCGATCCTGTATCTGGTCTACCCGCGGGTCAAGAACATGGGGCTACTCTACCCTGATGTGCTCTATGCTGACGACCTTCCGAACGTGTCACTTGGTCGTGCTAGCACGGCTGCGATCGGACTGGCCGGGCTTGCGGTAATCTGGCTGGTCGTTGGGATCGCGATCTCGACTGGCATCCAAGATGTCCCCTTTGGAGCGACACAAAGCGAACAGTTCGGTGCTGGTGGATCAACCGTTCAAATCGTCCTCGGGGCGCTTGCGTTCCTTACCGTTCTTGGTCTGACATCGATTTCCGGGGACCGTCTCCAGCAGCTTGTCGGCTCATAGAACCGGTTTGGTTTTAATTACCCAGATGCGTGATCACAGCACGATGGGCCAAGATTCCGGTCTGACACAGCAACTGGCCGCTCGGCTCTCGGCCGTTGTTTTTTCGTATGATCGTGACACAGAACTGCAGTCCCCGGACGCATACACGGAGTCACACGATCCGGATGCCCGCGGTGGGGCCGTGCTTAGGGGTATCGATCTGGATCTTCTTGAGGGATCCTTTACTGTCATCATGGGCGCAAGTGGTGGCGGAAAATCCACCCTTGTGAGGACTCTCAACGGGATAATCCCGAATTTCATTACGGGCACGTTCGACGGCGATGTGTCCGTTCTTGGAACTGATCCGACTACAACACGTGTCCCCGAGATGGCCGCTGACGTTGGGATGGTCCTACAGGACTATGAGTCCCAGCTGTTCGGCACCAGTGTCGAAACCGAGGTCGCGTTCGGCCCGGAGAATCTAGCAGTCCCAGTTGATCGGATCGGACCACGTATTGAACATGCACTCTCCATTGTCGGGCTGTCAGAGCTCAACTGGCATCGGTCTCCGGATGCTCTCTCGGGTGGTCAAAAACAGCGGCTTGTGTTTGCTAGCGTGCTCGCGAACCATCCCGAATTACTGGTGCTTGATGAGCCGACGAGTGACCTTGATCCACTCGGGAGTCGCGAGACGCTCTCGGTCGTCCGACGACTGGCTACCACTGATTCACAGACGCGTGATCAGACCCCTCCAGAAGGTTGGAATGGTCCGGACACGATCGTTGCAGTAACACACAAAATCGAGGAAGCACTCCTCGCTGATCGAGCTGTCTTGCTCAAAGACGGGACGATCTACCGTCACGGGCCTGCTCGGGAGGTCTTTACCGATACTGAGGCGTTACGCGATGCTCGTGTTGCCGTCCCTCCAATGGTCGAGACCTTCGACCGGCTCGGCTGGCCCGCTGTCACGCTTCCGTTAACGCCATCGGAAGCGGTCAACCGCCTCAGCCCAGCGACGTTAACCTGGGATCCGCCAGCGACGACGGACACCACCTTACCCGGTGTCCCAGCAGATACTGGCCAGGACCCCGGTCCAACGGTGTTCGAACTTGAGGGCATCACCTATGCGTATGAGACCGATCGTGGCCCGGTCGTTGCCGTCGATGATGTCGATCTGACCGTTCGTGAAGGGGAAGTCCTCGCGATCGTCGGTCATAATGGTAGCGGGAAGACGACGCTTGCAAAGCATCTCAACGGCCTGCTCACACCCGATGAGGGGACCGCACGCTGGCGCAGTGATGATCTAGCGTCGGTTCCCATGGCCACGGTTGGACAATCGGTGGGCTATGTGTTCCAGAATCCGGATCACCAGATTTTCGCAGACACTGTTCGCGAGGAGGTGGCCTTTGGCCCGAAGAACTTCGGTATCGAGGGTGACGAACTTGAGACGGCTGTCGATGATGCGCTTGCCACCGTTGAACTTGACGGCTTGGCTACTGCTGATCCGTTTGATCTCTCGAAGGGTCAACGCCAACGTGTCGCGTTGGCATCGGTGTTGGCGACTGATCCGGAGACGATCATCTTCGACGAACCGACTACTGGCCTTGATGCCACCCAAGAGCGGGCGTTTATGCAACTCGTCGCCCGGCTCAACCGGGAGGAGGGACTCACTGTCGTGATGGTGACCCACAGCATGGAGACGGTCACCCGGTATGCGCCGCGGACTGTCGTGATGGCCGACGGACAGAAGGTCGCTGACCGCCCGACACGAGAACTGTTCGCTGATGAGGCCGCGTTACGATCGTGGGAGCTTACGCCCCCCCATCCGGTCGCGTTGTCGAATCGGCTTGCCGAGCAGACTGACCAGCCGGATGCGTTGCCTGCACTATCGGTGGATGAGCTCGTCGCCGGGCTTGGCGGGGTCGATGGGGATAGTCCACCGGCGCCCGATCCAGATACGATTGACGGTGCTGAGCCAGCATCCATCAACCGAGGTGAGTCACAGTGACCAGCTCGCCATCGCTTTATGTTGACCGTGAAACCATCCTCCATCGGCTCAACGCTCGTTCAAAACTCGCGGTTGTCGGCGCCCTGTTTGTGGCCGCCTACGCGTTTTCCGATCCACGCTGGGTTGCCGTGCCGCTTGTTGTTGCTTTCGGCGCCTTGGTAGCAACCGGCGGTTGGCCGAACTTCAAGCGGCTCTCATTTATTATCGTGGCACTGTTTTTAGTCGGGTTCGTCGTGTGGCCGGTGTTCGCACAACCAGGTGGGGCGACACTTCTCACAACGCCACTTGGAGCGATCACCGAACGTGAGCTACTGTTTGCACTCGGTCGCTCCGAACGGATTGCGGCGTTTATCATCGGTGGCTTGTTGTATGTCACGACGACATCGAATGAGGAACTCGTTGCCGGGATGCGCTCGCTGGGATTCCCCTACGCGTTCTGTTTCGCGGTCGGGACAGCGCTTCGGTTGTTCCCGACGTTTCTGGGCTCAGCGAATACGGTGCGTCAGGCACAGGCAGCCCGAGGGCATGATGTCAGTGGCGGGGGCCCTGTCCAGCGGCTTCGGAGCTATATTCCCCTCCTGATTCCCGTCTTCATGACTGCGATCCGAAACGTCCAAACACAGGCAATGGCGCTTGAAGCGCGAGGGTTTGATACACGCGGCGAGCGGACCTTCTATACGAAACAGTCCTTCCATGCGAGCGATTGGGCGGCAACGATCGCTGCAGTTGTCGTTATCGCCGGTGCGATCAGTCTTCGTGTTGCTGGGTATGGTGTCATCTGAGTTATTCCGAAGCGCTTAACCCAAAACCGGCGGTACACACAGTCACCTCGCTGGAGACGGGCGCCAGCGGGCACCCGTCATTGACGGGTCGGGATGTGACTCGGTCTCGAGTTGAACCACTCAACGCCCGTGGTGAAACCCATGGCACGAAGCTTCTACTCACATATTCGAGAGGCCTGGCGAGATCCTGACGATGGGAAACTCGCCGAACTGCAGTGGCAACGAAAACAACAGTGGCGCGACGAGCCAGCAATCACGCGAATCGACCGCCCAACACGGCTTGATCGAGCTCGTGAACTCGGGTATAAGGCCAAACAGGGCGTGATCGTCGCACGCATAAGCGTCCGGAAAGGAACGGCCCGTAAGAGCCGGTTCAAGAAGGGACGTCGGTCGAGACGGCAGGGTGTCAACCGAATCACCCGCCGGAAAAACATCCAGCGCATCGCCGAAGAGCGATCCAGCCGAAAATTCCCCAACCTCAGGGTACTCAACAGCTATCCCGTTGGACAAGATGGGTCCCAGAAGTGGTACGAAGTCATTCTCGTTGATCCAAACCACCCAGCTATTGAGAACGATGATGATCTGAACTGGCTCTGTAATCCCGCTCAGGAAGGCCGGGCCTTCCGCGGGACAACCAGTGCTGGCCAGTCAAACCGCGGTCTTAACACCCGTGGGAAGGGAGCTGAACGGACGCGGCCCAGTCGGAACTAGACTCTCCCGATCATTACTGCTTAGTACCACCGTCGAATAGCGACAGATATGCGCACTGCAGCCCCGCAGACCCCGCCTGTCGCGTTGACGATTGCTGGCAGCGATTCCGGTGGTGGCGCAGGTATTCAGGCAGATCTCACGGCGATGGCCGCAACAGGCGTCTTCGGAACGAGCGTGCTCACGGCAGTAACGGCACAGAACACACGGGGCGTTCAGGATGCTCACCTCCTTGCCCCCGCTCAGGTTCGCGCCCAAGCGATGGCTGTGTTTTCGGATTTCGATGTCCGAGCGGTCAAAACCGGAATGCTAGGCAATCGTGCCATTATCGAGACTGTCACTGACGTCCTTGCGGACCGGTCTCTTCCAGTTATTGTTGATCCTGTTATGATTGCTGAGAGCGGTGACCGACTGCTTGATGCCGACGCAGAAACTGCGTATCGAGAGCTGTTAGCAACAGCCACGCTCACGACACCGAACGTCCCGGAACTTGCGGCGCTCACCGACCGGTCGATCGACGATGCTGATGATGCGCTTGCTGCCGGCAAGACACTCCTTGATACAGGTGTCGATGCTGTGCTGGTCAAGGGCGGGCACCTCGACTCTGATCCTGTTTCTGACTGGCTTGTCACCCCCGAGACGATCACTCAGTTTGAGCATCCGCGAGTTGATACTGACGCTGGCCACGGGTCTGGGTGCGTGTTGTCCTCACGGATTGCCGCCCAGCGTGCTCGTGGCTTGTCGCTGCGTGACGCAGTCGAAGAGAGCACGACGTTCATGGAACAGGCGCTTCGATATCACTATACCGTTGGCGGTGGTGCCGGTCCGGTGAATCCACTGATTGAGCTCCGCTCACAAGCTGCCCGAGCAGCGACGATCCAGGCAGTCCGATCGATCGCAACTGACGTGGTCACTGCCGATATGACTGCGCTTGTTCCAGAGGTCGGCATGAACATCGTCGGCGCCGTTCCCGGTGCCGAATCACTCGCTGATATTGCCGGTATTGAAGGGCGAATCACCCGCCGAGTAGACGGAATTGGTATTAACGGCTCGATTCGGTTTGCAGGCTCAGAACACACTGGCAGGTTCTTACTTGGACTCCGAGAAGACCGACCAGCAGCACGGTTTGCAGTTGCCTGTCGACTTGATGCAGCCGTTCGTGAGGCTGTCAGGACACAGGGATTTTCGACTGTCGAAACTGGATCCCGCGACTCGCTTCAGGCCAACGCCCAACTAGCGGTTGAACGTGCTGAGCAGACTCCAACAACCGTGTTCTATGATGGCGGTGAACACATGGAACCGATCTGTTTTCTCATCGCCAGCGATCCGGATCGACTTATCAAACGACTTCGCGGGATTCACTCGGCACTGCCAAACTCATCTAACTGAGCTTGGTTGCCAGCATCCGTCAGCTCAACCGCCCGCTCGATCACCGTCTCAAACGTCGACTGCTGGCCCCGATCGTAGAGCGTCGCCGCCGGATGGATCCCGATCAGTACCTGCCGCGTCGTTTCACCAAGTGTCACCTCAACGAGCGATCCGGCTTCTGTCGTTACCGTTACTGACCGCTGAAGGAGATTCTCGCTTGGCACTTTCCCAAGTGTCACGATTACGGTTGGATCAACAGCCGTGATTTCCGACAGTAGATAGCCACGGCAGTGTGCAAGCTCTTGGTCGGTCGGGTCACGGTTGTCCGGCGGCCGACATCGAACCGAGTTTGTGATCCGAACATCCCCGCGGGCAACTCCATGTGTCGTGAGTGTTTCCGTTAGGAGAGTGCCACTTCGACCGACAAACGGTGTCCCGGTCGCATCCTCCTGTTCTCCAGGTGCCTCTCCAACGAACAGTAGTTCTGCATCTAACGGTCCTGTTCCGTTGACAATCTGTGTCCGCTGTTCGACAAGTGCTGGACAGCGCATACAGTCAGTAACAACGGTCTCCTCGGATCCCATTGGTCTCTATTCGCTGCCGGATCGGCAAAGGTTCCCCGGTGCGTGGTTACCCGAAGGCGGCGTTTGCGCCCCGGGCCAGCAGTCGAGCGACACGAAGCGGTTCCGGTCGCCCACCGGTTGGTGTGTAGGCACTGAGAACACTTTGTGCCGCGTCAGTTTCGATGCCGACAGCGCGGATGTATACTGTTTGTCCGTTCACACTGACAGGGGTTCGTTCGGGAAGCGCCTGATACTGCTGTCGACGCTGTCTGAGTGTGGCACCACTAAACGCCTCCGCAAGCGCTTCGTTTAATCCTGTACTGTTCTCAAAGGTTACTGCGATTACAGGGGTCTCCGTCTGCTCGGCAAGTCGTTGGGGATCGAGGATATTGTACCATGCGAGTGCTACGCCAGCAACGAACAGATACTGGAGATCCGCACGCCCCAGTCGCTCATACAAGCCAATAATTGCATCCGTTAGGTCGGTGCCACCGATCGTACACTCAGCAAACCCAGCACCGTCGACAACCCGATCTGCTCGAACAACAGCTCCGGCTAGTGTACTTGTCGTTTCGTCGTGTTGAAACGATTCTGCAATTCCCAACGCGCGCTGCCCTGGCTTTATATCCACACCCCGATCAGCTCGCGTCTTGGTCTCGGATATCTTGGAGCCGGTTAATTAGTTCATCGTTCGTTGCGTCGATTTCATACTCGACATTGCCGTCGTGATCGGCCTCTGCCGTGGCCATCTCAGTCTCGTCAATGTCAGTATCGATTTCTTGATTGTCCTGTTCGGACTCGTCGTAGCTCCCGAACCCCATTGCAAATATACGTTTGTAATGGAGGTGTATAAGCGTCCCGCCGAACGTTCCCATGGTACGGTATGACATTTAAATATCGATGTACGTATCTAAAGATTAGCTATCACTCATGATCGAGAATCTCACCGCTAACGCAGACACATTCACCTCGAATGTGTACTTGGTAACTGGCGCCCGAACGGTCTTGATCGACGCTGGCACGATCGCAACCATCGAGCAGACGATCGCTGAGCGTGTGTCCACTCTTGATGCAGTTGTTCTCACACATCAACACTCTGATCACGTCCAGCAACTCACCGCCATTTTGGATACCTTCGACGCGGAGCTGCTCAGCTATGCTCCTCATCCGCGTCGGGATCGCGCACTTACGGACGGCGCGCAGGTTGTTCTCGGTGACAGTGCGTATACGGCCCTCCACACGCCTGGGCATGCTGATGATCATCTCGTCTTCTTCAACGACCAGCGGCTCTTCTCCGGCGATATTCTTGTGTATGCTGATGAGGCATATGATAACGGGAGTTTCGGTCGCACCGACATGGCCGGTCAGTCACGAGAGCAGCTTATCGATTCGCTTGCCCGTCTCTCAGAGCAGCTCCCACGCACTGTTAGCGAACTGTATCCTGGGCATGGTCCGTCGTTCGCCGGTGATATCCATACGGTTCTTGAGCGTGCTCTTGAACGTGCCCGACAACGGACCCCAAAATATCAAAAGTCGTGACTTCGAGTCCGGGAGTTCGGTCCGCCCTCCGTGATCATTACGTGGCTCGGGACTCTTTGGCCTTCGGACGCAGTTTGTCGTGGCCACATTTCCGACAGTGATCCGCATCCTTCGGATTCCGAGCGTTACATCGCATACAGATCTGCTTTTCGAGAAGGCGCTTTTCTGCGGGTTCAAATGGCATACACTATGCTTGCCCCGCAACTGCAAAAGGGTTTTCGAGTCCTCTCGCTACTGAATCTGCTCTGCCCCGCCTGTTTGTGCCCAGGGACAAAGCGGGTCACTCTCGAATGGTGAGCCAGTAACTGCGTATGCTCGCGAGCGGGAGCCCCCACATTGCTCTGCCATCGGACAGGCGCCACACGGTCCTTGGAGTTTCGCAGGGTCTCGAAGCTGTTGCATAAGGTCTGTTTCTTGATATAGCTCCGGCAGCGGTCGATCTCGAACGTTCCCCACACGTTCTGGCAGAAACCCGGATGGATACACTTCTCCCGTATGGCTAACGAACACAAATCCTTTGCCAGCGCCTGTTGAACCGACATGGCCGGACCCGATTCCCTCCTGCTCATGGAGGTTTGCGGCGACTCGACGATAAAACGGCGCTTCGACTGTGATCACCCGATAGGGTGCCGATTGGCTTCGTCGATAGAGCCATTCCATCACCTCATGGGCGCGATCGGGGCTGAGCTGCTCAAGAGTTGTTCCACGACCGATCGGGACGAGGAAGAACACCTCCCACATTGCTGCTCCAAGCGCTTCGACACGATCAGCGATCGCCGGCAGTTCTGTAGCAGTTGTCGCGGTGACGGTCGTGTTCACTTGGATCGACAGCCCGATCTCTCGGGCGTACTCTGCTGCTTCGATTGCGGTCTCGAAGGTTCCTGCTTCGCCCCGGAACTGATCGTGAGCCGTCGCCGTTGCTCCATCAAGGCTAATCGCCATCCGACCGACACCAATCTCCGCGAATCGATCGATTACTGCCGGTGTCAAGGCAGTCGTCGTCGCGGGCGTAATCGACGGTGTCAGCCCACGATCGACTGCTGCTGTCAGCAGTTCAAACAAGTCCGGTCGTTGTAACGGATCGCCGCCGGACAGTACCAAAATCGGCTGTGGTGAAAAGTTTGTAACAGTCTCAAAAAACTCGATTGCCTCAGTCGTCGTCAGCTCATCCGGATGGCGGTCGGGTGTGGCTTCCGCCCGGCAGTGGTCACACGCCAGCCCACAGGCTTGTGTCGTTTCCCATGTCACGATCAACGGAGCCTGCGAATAATCACGGTGCCCAGGATGTGTTCCCGATCCAGGATGTCCGCCACCGGTGTCTGTTGGTCGGCCCATGAGTTATTCAGTCAGGTGATCAGTTGGGGTGGTCAGCTCGGCTCCGGTCCGGTCGTCCATCGCACCAGTAGTGGGCAATACGCGAATAAAAACCTTGAGTTCGACCGCTGAGAAAACACTTAAGTACGCGCTCGGGCGAGACCCGGAGTAAGCCCCGCGATGGTTCGAAAAAAGACGCTCAGCCCTAGTGGTGCGAAAGGAGAAGACGGGGAGTATCACAATGTCCATGTTAATCTCCATGAGGATGAGCTCGCTGTCGCCGGGATGGAGATCGGCGACGAAGTGTTCGTCCGCGTGCGAGATGGCAAAATCATCATCCAGAAAGCCGACCAAGACGATGTCCAACATGATCTCTAATGAGTGATTGTATCGGAATGATCGGTTACTGTGTCTTCGCCTCTGGAATCTGATTGATGGGTCTCTACGATCTCGCAAAACGGGCGCTGTTCACATTGCCTCCTGAGACGGCCCACCATCTCGCTATTACCGGACTCAGTGCGATCCAAGACACACCGATTGAGACGGCTATGGCCAACTGGGGGCACCACCAGACTGACCGGCTTTCGGTGACAGCCTTCGGGACGGAGTTTCCAAACCCCCTTGGGTTAGCAGCTGGCTTCGATAAAAACGCCAACGCTCCGTGTGCGCTGGCCGCGTTGGGATTTGGGCACATTGAGGTTGGTGGTGTGACTGCACGCCCACAGCCGGGGAATCCACGGCCGCGCTTGTTCCGCTTGCCAGAGGATCAGGCACTGATCAATCGGTTTGGGTTTAACAACGACGGCGCTGATGTTATTGCACGCCGTCTTGCCGCTCAGTCGTGTTCTGCAGTCCCGATCGGTGTCAATATCGGGAAATCGAAAACAACGCCACTCGCCGACGCGCCTGATGACTATGCATATACCTATCGGCAGGTTGCAGATGTCGGCGATTTCTTTGTTGTAAACGTCTCAAGTCCAAACACGCCTGGACTCCGGACACTCCAGGATGAGACACAGCTTCGGGCAATCTTGGGTCGCCTCAAAGACGAAGGGGCAGCACCATTGTTGGTGAAACTCTCCCCGGATCTGACCGACAGCGCGACAATCGACGCGCTTGCTGTTGTCGATGAGTTAGATCTCGATGGGGTCATCGCCGTTAATACCACAACTCGCCGACCGGACCAGCTCACGCACCACAATCGAGTTGAATCCGGTGGCCTATCAGGAGCACCTCTTCGAGAGCCCGCCACCGAACGGATTCGATTCGTTGCCAATCGTGTCGACGTGCCAGTGATTGGCGTTGGCGGCATCGCTTCTGCAGCTGACGCCTATCGCAAAATCAAAGCTGGCGCATCAGTCGTGCAATTATACACTGCCTTCGTGTATAAGGGTCCGACCCTGCCACGCAACATCACGGCTGGCCTGCTGGAGCTCCTCGATCAGGATGGGTTCGACACAATCGAAGCGGCGATCGGTGCGGATCTTTGAGTCCGGTACGGTTTTCCGTCCGTTGCCCTGACTGTTCGGTATCAATGCCATCCGAGCAGAATGTCCTTGGCGAGTCGCTCCAGCCGTGTGGGACGGATCCGGAAACGGGGTTCCTTCGGGACGGCACGTGTCATCATCTCGACCGTGATCGTGGACGACACGAACTCTGTGCTGCAGTCACTGATGAGTTTCTCGAATACAGTGCCGCACAAGGCAACGATCTGATCACTCCTCGTCCGGATCTCGGCTTCCCTGGTCTTGATCCCGGCGATCGATGGTGTCTCTGTGTTGGTCGCTGGCTTGAAGCACTCAACGCAGGTGTCGCGCCGCCAGTCGTGTTAGCTGCTACAAACCATGCCGTCCTCGATGATGTCGATCGATCCGTGCTTGAAGAATACGCCTACGAGGCAACTTCCTAATCCTGCAGCGCTGTCAGTTTGAACTCGAAGCCTGCCACCGGGAGTTCAAGATCGTGTTCGACGAGGACTGCTGGATGAAGCTCCCCGATGACCCCGGCCGCTTGTCCGTCAAGCTCAACGGTCGCAACACGCCCGTCGATAAAGCTGGGATGGCTTGTCGGTGGTGTTGTCAGGTCGGTCTTGTACGCATTTGTTAGTGCTTGGAGTCGACCACGAGCGTCCTCGTATGAGGCGTCATGACTGGCGATCACGCCCGCGACAGTATGGTGTTCTCGAACGCCGGTCGGTTCGGTAGCATCTACCTGTGCGGTTACGCCCACCTCAGCGAGGTCTTGTGGGTATCGTCGGTGGGTGTTTCGTTCAAGAACCATCAACAATGATGGGAGCGCCCAGGTCCGGAAGATCGTATACTCCTCGCTGTATGGTTCCTTAATTGTTGCCGGGAGGCTCATTCCCAGTGTTCCATCCGGCACCGTCCGGTCTGCATGCGTCCCCGTATACTCACGAACATTACCGGCCGTCTCCGGCACCGGAATCGGAAGCCGCATACGCTCGAAGTTTTCCTGTTCGCTTGTCAGATGAAAGTTCAGCATATCTTCGAATCCGAGCCCGACCAGCGTCGATCGGACACTCTCCTCTAGCCGGGATCGTTCATGACGTTGCCCGATCGTTGAGATATCGGGATACCGTGGTGTCAGGTTATTAAATCCGAATGCCCGCCCGATATCATCGATCAGATCCAGTGGGTGTCGTATATCGACCCGATAGGGCGGGATCTGGACGGTGTATGCGAGTGCTCCTTCCTCCTCGGTCCGTTCAGCATCCATGCCTGCCCGTTCGATGAGATCGATCACTTCCGCCGGGTCAAAGTCCATGCCAAGCACCGTCTCGATCCGATCGTGGGTCACGGTCTTCGCTCGGAGCCCGAAGTCTGGTCGCTCCAATCGTTGGCCAGCATATTTCCCGGCGTTGTCGGCTGCATAGTTAATCTCGACGGCCTCAATCGTCCCACCACGTGCATCTAGTGCATAACAGACGATCGCGAGCATTCGATCGATGGTCCACTGGTCGGTACCAGTCATCTCAACGAACAGGTCTCGGGATTTAGTTGTCACCTCCGTTCGAGCGCCGTTGATCACCGGCGGGAACGAGAACAGTCCGATCGTATCATAGATCGCCGGAAACACCGTGTAGTCGCTGACGATATCAGCGTATTTATCGCCGATCGGATGCTCAGCGAGCACGTCTGCAGGTGTCATCTCCGTGTTGGTATCTAACGGCACAAACGTCTCCGCTGTCGGTTCGACCCCCGTATAGCGGATCTGTTTGTTCCCCGCCGAGTCGTCGATCGCTGTCAACGACTCGCCTTTTAGCATTGCCAGATCGTGAATCCCGATCGCCCCTTTGGCTCGCCCACGACCCATCGTCGCGTGAAGCTTTTCTTGCAGTTGGATCAGCGACTGCAGTGCCGCTTCATCCAAGTCAACATCGCGAATGACAGCGCCAGTTACATATGGGCGGTCCTCCGGGACTGCTGTGTCGACCGTGATTGTCCACTCGGGATCGTTTAACGACGGAACAGCCACGCCACGATCCTTTCCGTACTGATAGCGCAGTGAGCGGGCGATTCCTTCAACCGAAAGACGGTCAAGCCGATCCGGGGCGAACTCCAACTCGAAGTCTCCGTCCTCTGTCCGCCCTTCTAGTTCCAGCCCGAGCGCGAACAGATCATCAACAAGCGTTTCGTCTGTCTTGTCCGTGTTGGTGAACCGACGGAGTTCATCAGGATCGACGGTAACAACTGGCATTAGTAGATCACCTCCGCGTTTCGTAGGAAATCAATATCCACAAGCGTTCCATGCAGGTCCCGAATATCGTCAGCACCGGTTAACAACATTGCGAGTCGTTCTAAGGCAAGTCCCCATGCCATAACATCGGCCTCAACACCAAGCGGCTGGAGCATCTCCTCGCGGAACAGCCCGGAGTTCCCGATCTCGATGAGCTCTCCGGTCTCAGGATGTTCCCCGAACAGTTCGAAACTCGGCTCCGTATACGGGTTATAGTGGGGCTTAAATTCGATATCTTCGATACCAAACTGTGCGTAAAACTCCTTGAACGTCCCCATGAGATCCCGGACAGACAGCTCCTCAGCCATCACCCAGCCTTCGATCTGGAAAAACTCAAGCAGGTGTGTTGCATCGAGTGTGTCGTTTCGATAAGCTTTCTCGACACTGAAAAACCGAGCTGGTGGCTCGATCGCTCCGATTGCCGTTCCAGACAGATACCGCGTTGAGAGGGATGTCGTGTGCCCACGCAGTGCGAGTGCCCGTGCGAAGTCCTCATCCCACGGGGAATGATAGCCCTCCCCATCTTCCCCCACACCCTCTTTGTGTGCTTGCTCGACACGCCTGAGTAGCTCATCCGGTAGGCTATCGATCCGTTCTGGGACACTAAGTGCAAACCGGTCCCAGTGCGTTCGTGCTGGGTGGTCTTGGGGCATAAACAGACAGTCATTGATCCAGAAATCGGCATCCACATGCGGACCTTGCATCTCCTGAAAGCCCATCCCAACGAGAACCTCCTTAACACGCTCGGCGATGGCACGGAGAATATGCATTCGTCCTGGCGGATCGTGATCAGCCGCTGCCTCGACGTTGTACTCACGAAAACTCGCGTCCTGCCAGCCTCCAGAGGTCAACAGCTCCGGGGTGATCCGACCGACTGCCGATTCGGCTTCGACGCCGGACATGAGTGCTGTCACGCCCGCATCAGTGAGCGTAATGGCTCTCTGTGTCTGTTCCTGTTCCACAATAAGCCCCCGGTCAAGGAGCCGCTCACGGACTGTCTCATCCGGGCCGTCTCCGTTATCGATTGCGTGTAAGGCCTGTCGTTCGGGGTCAGCAGCTGGCGCTCGGTCTGGGGTTGGTGTGACCTGGCCGTTTTCGATCGTTCCGTAGTCTTTCCGGGCAAAATTCGCCAACGCGATTTGGATGTCCTTATCGGCAAGCCCCGCTTGCTCGGCTGCATCTCCGATCGAAACCGGTTGGTCGGCATCACGGACGGCCCGATATAATCGTAGCTCTGGAAGTCCTGTTGCCACGTATTCGGCGCCCTCCTCAGTGAGTGTGTATGTCGTCGTGGTGTCGCTCTCGATCGTAACCAGGCCCTCCGCTTCGAGTCCGAAGGCGGCGCCGATAACTGTCTGTGAATCGAGTCCGGTGTCAGCTGCCAGTTGTTCAATCGTCTGTTCGTCTGTTGCGCTTGCGGCCTCCAATACCGCGAGTTGTGGTTCCGGTAATTCCATAATTCAAGGGTTTTCAGATTGGTCGGGTACGATCCGGTGATACATCAGGGACCATCCGGACGGAAAACAAACCCGAACCCCTGTGCGTGGACTGATTGCCGCGCAATCTGCCGTCGGTGGGGTTCGGATGCCATACTCGGATTCTCGAAACGTTCCCTCAAAAACGTTACGCGTTCGTCGATCCCCGCCACATGTAATCCCCGAGTATATTATCCAGCCGCTCATGCAAGCTGATATGGAACAGTATCAGCGGTTAGTTGAGGAGGTCCTGACGACGGGGACCTACAAACCGAATCGGACCGGTGTTGATACGATCGCGTCATTTAGTCGGCACTATGAGGTGGATCTCGCTGCCGGGTATCCATTGTTGACAACCAAACGGATGGATAATTTTCGCTGGGATTCGATGATCCATGAGTTTCTCTGGTATCTCTCCGGGCAAGCCCATATCCGGGACCTCTCTGAGCATACAAGCATCTGGGATGCCTGGGCTGATGAGGATGGGTGGCTTGATACCGCTTACGGGCGGTTCTGGCGCCGCTTTCCGGTCCCGGATGACCCTGCTCAACTCCCTGGCGAGCACTGGTCTGAGAACGACCGCTGGGTGACCGAAGAGGCTGACGGGCGACGTGTCTTCGATCAATTCCAGTATGTTCTCGACACACTCGAAGAGAACCCACACTCTCGGCGCATGGTCGTCACCGCCTGGCATCCAGCAAACGCTGCTGGTTCGACCTTACCGCCGTGTCATTATACGTTCGTCTTTAATGTCCAAGGCGACCGGTTGCATCTCCAGTTACAGCAGCGTTCCGGTGATATCGCGCTTGGTGTCCCGTTTAATCTTGCAGCCTACGCGCTGTTGCTCAAAGCCGTCGCCCACCAAACCGGGTTCAAGCCCGGTCGTTTTGCCCACTCGATCGTTGATGCGCACATTTACGTCGGTCACGGCGAGCGGGGCCAGTGGTACGGCGACCATCTCTCAACACTCAAAGAGCGCGTTCAAGCGGCTGACAGCCCTGATGCATACGCTGAGATCCGGGACTGGATCGAACAGGAGGCTCCAGCCGACCCCGACGATGATACCTATGACCACGCCCCGGGGTTGCTCACCCAGCTTGGACGCCAGCCGAAGTCTCGACCCTCCCTTGCGATCGCTGACAAGTCACTGGATGCGTTAACGTATGAGGATATCCAGCTACAGGATTATGAGTCACATCCAGGACTCTCCTTTGCCGTTGCTGAGTGATCGATGTCAGTGCCTACCCCTCCAGATGACCTCGAGCTCGTGATTGTCGTGGCCGTCGCCGAGAACGGTGTGATCGGGAAAGACGGATCGCTCCCCTGGCACTATCCAGACGATCTCAAACGGTTCAAACGACTGACGATGGGACATCCAGTTATCGTTGGTCGGCAGACGTTCGAGGATATCTACGAGCGACTTGACGGTCCGCTTCCCGGACGGACCAACATTGTTCTCTCACGGCATGGCTCGACGCTGCCGGCCGATGTGGTACATGCTGATTCGCTGGCCACCGCGTATTCGATTGCGGCCGAGCAAGAGACGGTCGCATTCGTGATCGGTGGGGCAAGTGTCTATGAGGCGACCCTTCCCGTCGCTGACCGGCTCGAACTGACCGAGATCAAACAGTCCTATGAGGGTGACACGTTGTTTCCCACCTGGCCGCTTGGCGAGCAGTGGCAGGAAACTGCAACCGACGAGCGAGCGGAGCTCCGATTTCGAACGTTACACCGGACCGATTGACTGTTTCTTACCTGAAGGACAGGGCAAGGCCCCGTCCT
>CAYOHZ010000005.1:0-63184 GCA_964403925.1 uncultured Salinarchaeum sp. | reverse complement strand
ATGCCATGCGATCGATTTCGCCAAGTGCCTGCTTGAGATTGCGCTCTTTGGAATCACGGGTCCGGAACCGTTCGTTCCAGGTCCGGAGCCGCTGCATTTTCTGGCGTTGACGGGAGCTTAACTGACGACCATAGGCGTCCTTGTCTTGCCAACCGATATTCGTCGAGAGGCCTTCATCGTGCATCATCTTGGTCGTTGGAGCACCGACACGGGATTTCTCGTCTTTCTCCTTGGAGTCGAACGCCCGCCATTCGGGCCCGTGATCGATTTCGTCTGATTCGACAACGAGTCCACAGTCAACACAGATTGTCTCACCGTGTTCCTCGTCGGTTCGGAGTTTACCGCCACACTCCGGGCACCGCTCGACGTGCTCTTCGCTCTCCTGTTCGTCTTGGGTGCGTTCATCTGCTCGTGATCGAACTGGTTCCTTACTCATGATGGGGGGAAAGGATAGGGACCGACTGGACCGTTAGTTTCGGGGGGCCAGATTTCCCTTGTCTCCTCACTCTATGTTAGTATCTTGTTCTACTTAAATGTTTCCCAGATAGGGATATATCTGTTGCAACTGCCGTTAAATAGGTTTCTCCTTCCAGGCGTTCGTTATCTCCAGTCTATCCATATATATCCATCCCCGTAGTGTTTGGGCTTACACTGTAAAGAGGTCCCCTTCAGTTGGGACGGCTAATACACCGATCCGGGCACCCGCATCAAGCCAGCCATACCCATATGAGAACGCTGCTAATGCGTTGACTGGGTCAGACTGGGCACGAAAATGCTGCCCGTCCTCAAGATATGCCTGTGCCATTTCGATACATGCCTTGCCACCCTCTGCGAGTGGGCTGTCCGCCGGCGGTGCGATCGTTGCTGCATCCAGCGCATCCGCGAGGAGCCGTTCATACCGTTCGACTTTCTCAGTAAGCTCTGCTGGCATGGTCGATCGGTCGGTGTCGTTGCCTAAAACCGCCACGCTCGGCGGCGTGGACGGCCGGTAAGGCGTCGTTCGACGGGCTTAAGTGCTCGTTCGGCGATGTTCATATCAGACAGGCATTGCCTGTTGTTGATCCGTAGGAGCGAAAGCGTACTACGGGGGTGAACAATGGCAGATCAGGAAATCGAGAATGCAGTCTCTCGCGCACTCCAGGATGCGCCCGACCGGAATTTCATCGAGTCGGTCGACCTGGCGATTAATCTGCGCGATTTAGATCTCAATGATCCGTCTAATCGGATCGAAGAAAGTATCGTTCTTCCGGAAGGAACTGGTCAGGAAACGCGGATTGTCGTCTTCGCTGACGGTGAGACCGCTGTCCGCGCCGAAGGTGTTGCAGATGACGTCATTGATCCTGACGAGCTTGACGATCTCGGTGACGATGACAGTCGAGCAAAAGACCTTGCCAGCGAGACGGACTTCTTCATCGCCGAAGAGGCCCTCATGCCTGACATTGGACGGTATCTGGGGACCATCCTTGGCCCCCGGGGGAAAATGCCAACACCGCTGTCCCCCGATGACGATATCGTCGAAGTCATCAACCGGATGAAAAACACTGTCCAGGTTCGCAGTGGGGACCGTCGGACGTTCCATACGCTGGTCGGTGCAGAAGATATGGACGCCACCGCGATTGCCGATAACATCGATGTCATTCTCCGACGACTCTACGCGGACCTCGAAAAAGGGCCACAGAACGTCGACTCCGTGTATGTAAAGACGACAATGGGTCCTGCCGTGGAGGTGGCCTAATATGAGTGCTGACCGTCGTACCGAGCAAATCCCCGAATGGAAACGTGCTGAGGTCGAGGATATCACCAGGATCGTTGATAGCTACGAGACTGTTGGAATCGTTGATATCACAGGGATCCCAAGTCAGCAGCTCCAGGACATGCGCCGTGATCTTCACGGCAGCGCACAGTTGCGTGTCAGTCGGAACACGCTGTTAAAACGGGCGCTTGAAGCCGTGGCCGGTGGCGTCGAAGAGCTCACGGAGTTTGTCAGCGGTCAAGTCGGAATTATCGGCACTAATGACAATCCGTTTGGCTTGTATCGAGAACTTGAGGCTTCGAAAACCTCTGCACCAATCGGCGCTGGTGAACTCGCACCAAACGATATTGTGATCGAAGAAGGCGATACCGGCATGGATCCGGGACCGTTTGTCGGCGATCTTCAGCAGGTCGGTGCGTCCGCCCGAATCCAGTCCGGCTCGATCCACGTCACCGAGGACAGCTTGGTCTGTGAAGCCGGTGAGGAGGTATCACAGGACCTTGCGAACGTGCTCAGTGAACTGGGCATGGAGCCCAAAGAAGTCGGTCTCGACCTCCGGGGTGCTGTCTCCGATGGCGTCCAGTTCAGCCCGGACGATCTGGAACTCGATGTCGAGGCCTATCGGGCCGACATTTCGACTGCAGCTGCACGCGGTCGTAACCTCTCGGTCAATGCTGGATTCCCAACCGAGCAGACGACACCGGCACTGCTTGGTGCCGCCCAGACCGACGCCAAGAGCCTTGGCCTCCAGGCGGCAATCGCCAGTCCAGATCTCGCACCGGACCTAATCAGTACTGCCGATGCCCAAGTCCGTGCCCTGGCTGCGCACATCGACGACACGGAAGCGCTGCCCGAAGACCTCCAAGACGTCGAGGCGCCGAGTGCGTCCGAGCCTGCTGACACGGATGCGGACGACAGCAACGATGATGATTCCGAACCTGACGCCGATACTGAGTCAGAAGACGACGATGACGACGACGATGACGCCGCGGCCGGTCTCGGTAACATGTTCGGATAACACAGATGAATCGTTTATAACCATCATACACCAATATTACAATCCATGGAATACGTCTACGCCGCTCTCATCCTGAACGAAACGGACGCAGAGATCAACGAACAGAACCTGACGGGGGTCCTTGAGGCCGCCGACGTCGATGTCGAGGAATCCCGCGTGAAGGCCCTCGTGGCCGCACTGGAGGATGTCGATATCGATGAAGCTGTCGAGGAGGCAACCGCTGTTGCTGCTGGTGGCGCCGGCGGTGCTGCCGCTGCTGACGCCGAATCGGCTGACACAGATGACACCGAGGAAGCCGAGGAACCCGAGGGAGAGGAGACAGCCGATGACGACGATGACGACGAAGACGACGATGCCGCTGGCGAAGGTCTCGGCGAGTTGTTCGGCTAAGCAGTCCTCATTCACTTCGGATTTTTCTACTCGGTAGGTTCAGAGCCACAGGTTCATACCCCAGTCCCAGGCGAGCCGTTCTCAATGGCGGTCGAGCCTGTCGTTGCGCCGTCGCTCGGGGTCTCGTTGCTTGTGGCAATCCTCGGTGGGACCACACTCGGAACCATCAGTGGGCTGATTCCTGGGTTGCACGCAAACAATTTCGCGTTACTGTTAGCGTCGTTTGCCCCCCTTCTTCCTGGTGATCCACTCCTTGTTGGAGCAGCAATGTTAGCTGCCGGTGTGACACATTCGTTTTTGAATGTCATCCCAACGCTCGCGATCGGTGTTCCGGATGCCGAAATGGCTGCGATGGCACTTCCCGGCCATCGACTGGTGTTAGCCGGTCGCGGATATGAAGCCCTGCGGCTCTCTGCACTCGGCAGTGGGCTTGCGGTCTTGTTTGCACTTCCCGTTGTGATCCCACTCACCTGGCTTGTCGAGATCGGGTATCCGGTCCTCTCAGAGCACATTGAACTCGTTCTGGGAGGTGTTGTTCTTGGACTGCTTGCTTCTGAATCCACCCGACGCAGTCGAGTCGGTGGTGCGCTCAGTTTCCTGTTAAGTGCTGGCCTCGGGGCGATAACACTTGACTTATCGCCACATGCACCACTCGATGCTGGCGGTGTGCTTGCTCCATTGTTTGCGGGGCTTTTCGGAGCGCCGATCCTTCTGGATGCCATAGCTGGGAGTGGAATACCCCCACAAGCTGATACACAGCTTCGCAGCTCACGGCGCCGGGTTGGCCTCACTGCTGGCGCCGGAACGATTGCAGGTGCGTTAGTCGGGTACCTTCCTGGCGTCTCAGCGGCGATTGCTGCTGTTGCTGTGTTGTTTGTCCTCCCAGGGGATATCGACGATCGTGGGTATATCGTTGCGACCAGCGGTGTCGATACGGCAAACGCGATCTTTGCGTTGTTCGCACTTGTGACGATCGAGCAGCCTCGAACCGGTGTCATGGTCGCCTTCGAGGAGGTCAGTCCGCCACTCAATCTACCAGTCTTAGTTGCTGCAGTGTTGCTTGCCGGGGCGATTGCGACTGTGTTGGTTGTTCTGGTTGGCGACCGCTATCTCACGATCGTCGGTCACCTTGATCCAACCGTCCTCTCGGGTGGTGTCCTCGCGTTGTTAGTTGTGTTATCATGGCTGTTTGCCGGGTTCGCTGGGATCGGGATTTTCGTTGTGGCAACACTTGTCGGTCTTGTCCCTGTTCGATTCGGTGCTTTTCGCGTACACCTGATGGGCGTGTTGATTGGTCCCATCATCGTCGGGATCTGAAAAGAGTTATACCCGTACGACCGGAACCGATCGGTATGAGTAACGCTCGCCAGCAGAACGACCGGACCTGTGTTTCCTGTGGGGTCGAAATCACCGGTTCCGGTGCCGCGTCGTTCAATTGCCCCGAGTGTGGGGCCCAAATCCATCGCTGCCAGAAGTGTCGCAAGCAGAGTAATCTCTATGAATGTCCTGAGTGTGGGTTTACCGGACCATGAGCAAGGTTGCTGCCCAACTCAAGGTTATGCCGATCAACCCGGATATCGATCTGGATGCCCTCCAAGATCAGCTTGAACGTGCGCTTCCGGAGGGTGCAACGATCAGTAATGTCGATCGGGAAGACGTTGCGTTCGGCCTTACAGCGTTGATCCCAACGGTCATCGTTCCTGATGATGCCGGTGGGACGGAAGCCGTCGAAGAAGCATTCAGCGGTATCGACGAGATCGAAAGTGTCGAAGTCGAAGACGTAGGCCGGCTCTGAGTAGCTTAGCTGTCTGCAACAATTCCCTCCTCGACGATCCGGAACGGCACTGTTTCTCCAGCCGGTTTCGACCGATGTTTCTCAAGCGTAGCCCGTCGGTTTCCCCCTCGGAATCGATCCAGTCGAAGGATTGTTCCTGTCCAGTGTGCTAAGGTATGCCCGCCAAGGGGCTGTGCCCGATCGTTTTCCGGATCCGTATACACTTGATTGGTGAGTAACACCGCACTGTCATTGCGCCGTGCTATCCCTAAGAGATGTGTAATCTGGTCAACAACCGAGCGAAGCGCATCTCCCTTCTCGGTGTCATCAGTACGCCGAAGTCGATAAAAGCCGGTCGCACTATCAAGGACAATCAGCGTCGTCGAGTCTGCCAGTGACTCAACCGCCTTGACTGCTTGTCGTTGTTCCTCAAAATCGTGGGCGGTTTCGATCATGAGACGGCCGGCAGCTGTTTCCGGGTCAATATTGGCGGCTGCTGCCTGTGGTTCAAGCATCTGTTGGAACCGTGCCATCGAGAGCCCTTCCGTATCGATATAGACGACTGTTCCTCCTTGGGTTGTAACCGTTGTTGCTGCGCTTAATGCGATGTTGGTCTTCCCAGCCGCCGGCGGCCCATATACCTGTGTGACGGCCCCCCGTTCAAGCCCACCATCTAGCAACGCATCGATCGGCTGACATCCGATCTGAATCCGATCTCCGGACACGACAGTTACTACTCACACTGCGCGCAAAAACTCCCTGATCCGTCGCAACACGTACAACCTACGCCAAAGCTGTGCTTCCGCTGCCCGAGGGCTTGCCTTTAGGTACTTCACCGCTCTCCACCCATCGTTTTGAACAACTGTTCTCTGAGATCTCCGTGAAACTGTTCGCGATCGATCTGTCCTCCGCCCATTCTTGCATGGCCACCACCTCCAGAATCGGGGATCTCATCCGCAACTGTCGCAAGGACGTTGCCCATGTGGACACGATCATCCCGTGCTCGTCCGGAGAGATGGATTGTTCCGTCCTTTTTTCCGATGACGACGACAGCCGTGATCCCCTCAAGTCCCGCGAGTTCGTCTGCTGCCATCGCGACTGCATCAACGTTTGAGAGCTCTCCGACATCCGAAACACAGTATGGCATTCTCACATCTCGGTTCGTGATTGCTTTCGCTTTGACCTCAAGGATCTCGGCGTCGACCTGTGGGTTCGCAATCCGAGTCAACAGATCCCCATCGATCCCCGGATACAGAAACTCTGCAGCAGCAAATTCTGCAGGGGTTGCCCCGTTTGTTAGCTGTCTCGTGTCCGTCTGGATCCCATATAGCAGGCCCGTTGCGACGCTCGTCGCGATTGCGTTCTCATCCATATCAGCCTTTCCTGGCGGTTTCGGTTCTGCTCCGACCTCATGAAGATACTCGCTGACAATACTGGCACACGCACCATACTCCGGACGGACGTCGGTTACTACCGTTCCTTCCCCGTCACCAGAATGATGATCGATCACGGCCATCGGCGTCACTCCAGTTGCCCCGTTGAAACCGCGTGGTTCGTTATGATCGACGAGGATCACATGCTCACTGCGAAGGTCGCTTGCCTGTTCAACTCGCTCGAAGTCAAGGTCCAAAACCGCTTGAAACGCCCGGTTCTCGTGGTGTCTGATCTCTCCCCCGTACTGGATATGTGGTGTTGTGTCAGCTCGCTCAGCAAGTTCAGCCACTCCAAGTGCCGTCCCCATTGCATCCGGGTCTGGATTTTCATGCATGAGGATCGTCACTGTATCGACATCTCTGAGAAGTCGCATAAATCGGCGGCCAGGCCTGCGATAGGCAGTTAGTATTCGGATCCCGAGATAACCACCGATCGCGAGACTCCCAAAGAGGAGACTTATAGCAAGCAGCGGATCCATCCCCAACGCTGTCAGTACTTGTTGTGTTGCCTCTCTGATCGCCCCAAGGCGTTCACTGATTGTCGTCCCATCTGCGGACTGCACTGGTATCATAGGCTGTAAGGCGCCGCTATGACCGCACCGTCGCGATCGCGTGTTCAAGCGTCACGTATCGAGCAAGCGACAGCGACTGATTGCCGGTCAGGTCCCGTTTGACGTCCTCACGGGCGGTTCTTGTCGTCTCTAGTGCATCGAGTCCGTCAATAAGCGAGGCGAGATCTACCCTCCCGTTTGCCATCCCGACACGAAGCGTGTCGATCGCTTCACTAGCAATGGTCGCTGGATCATCACGTCCCTGTGTGCTGTCTGCCAACACCTGGGCGAGTGCTGTGATACGCAGCGTCCCGATCACTGCTAGTGGTTCTGTTTCAATCGTCCGTGCAATCGGCTGTATCTCCTCTCTTCGAGTCGTCGTCTGTGATAGGTGCTCCTGTAGCCGATCTACGTACCATCGTTGACGGGCTGTTGGGGACGCCATGCTAATGGCCGTCCGATCAGTTCGGAGCATCTACATATGTAGTCGTTCTGAGCAGACTGGTATGTACTTTGTGCTCTTTTGGGAGTCACTATGCTCATCCCGGGATACAGTCGCCTGTCCAGCCAGCAGAACAGTCGATCGCGTCACTGTCAGTATTCCCAACCCCATTTTTCCCGGGTGGGACAGCAACGATCACGACTGTTTGGGTCTCGAATCGAACACGGGTACTGGTCCCGAGTCGCTCTGGCGTTCCATTACCGGTCACATCGACGGTTACCGGTTGGCCGTCTCTGAGATAGGTCGTTTGGCCGCCTGACGCCGGGCTTCCGTGGGGAGCGTTGAGTACGATTGCTGGATATTCGCCTTCAATCTCAACTGCCCAGCCGTTAGCAGTAAGCCACCATGCGCCGGGTTTTGGTAACAAAGGCACGCCAGCCGGTACCATCGACAAGCGGTTATCAAACCGTTCATCAAGCCGTTTCAATAGCATATCAGTTCCCTCCTCGGCTGCGTCAGCAGTCACCTCCTTTGTGAGCATCCGTGCCGTATCAACACACTCAGTTACCGGCCCGTTTGGAACCGACGCGTCGGCATCTGTTAGCGCTTCGCGCATTGTCACCCGTAACCGAGTTGCGAGTCGATCTTGTCGCTGTCGGTCATCGACTGCAGCTGCTGCGACTGCCTCTGCCGTCTGCCCGTCTTCGATCGCCTGAACTTGTGTCGCCGGAGCGTTCCAGTGTGTGAATCCCTGATCGATCGCGTGCTGGCGCTGTTCTGCAGACAGCGTTGTCCGCTCGGCGAGTGTTTGTGCTGTTGCTTTTTCGACTGGCGCAAGCCCTGCTTTGACCTCGGCCTCTAAGACGGCTTGTTGCTTTTCGAACTGCTCTGTCCGTAATGATGACGGGACCTGATTGACTGCTTTGAGTGCGCGAGCCGCTCGTGGGAGTCCAACCGTGTCGTCAATGAACAGTCGCTCGACGACTGGATCAGTCAGTTTATCAACCGGTGGCGCTGCAACGGTCGTAATCCGGATTCCAAGTGGGTACGCAGGCTCCTCTAAGGCTCCCTTCCTGTCGGTTGTTGTGAGCCTGTCTTTGGTGGGATACCCGGGGACTGTCTCAACGGAGAGTGAAAAGTTTTCGGCCGGTGGATCTGCTGTCGGAGGCGCCGGGTCGGGGCGCATATACGTCGATCCGGTCATCGCGATCTCCTCGATAGAGCCCTGCAGGCCAGTTGTCGCCCGGTTGAGTTGCCCAAGGAAGGCGTTCTGGACGGCAGCTGAATCTTGGCTGTCGGTTTTTAGTTCTGCTAGTAGTGCATCGACATATGCTGTTCGTGCCGCGATCAGTGCTTTGTGTGGTCGATTCTGATAACGGCCAGGTGCGTTAATGATCGTCCCGCGACGATCCTGTATTTCCGCATGAAGCCGTTGTGCTGGTGGGGTTCCGGTCGTTGCATCTAATCGATCGATCTCGATGCTGAGCCCTTTTAGTTCGTCTCGCAGTGATGCAAGATCCTCATAGACCCACCGCTGGACTTCCTGTGGTGGGTCGATCGTTACCGGTTGGGGGTCCGGCGATATATCCGTCTTAACCGCTGTTGTTGCCATCTCATCGATACCACCGTACTCGGCAACCAGCGTCGTCGTCACTGTGTCGGCTACCGATCCGGATGTGACCTCTGTTGGTGGATCCCCCGTTGTCCCCAGGTCATCGACCGGTCGGTCCGGAGCGATCTTCCCCCCGGATTGGCGGACATCGATTCCGATCCCAACTGTATATTCCTCTTCATATCGTTTTACTCGGTGCTGGTTAGCCGTTCCATTCGTCCACGTTTCACGAACGATCCGATCGGCCTCAATGACACGCCCGATTTCGGTGAGTCGCTGCCACCCAGCCCGTTTTTCCGGTCCCCGAACGTCAAACGGCTGTACTGTCTTGATTTTGATCCGCTCGTCGGTTTGTACCCGTGTCCAGTTTTGCCCTGGGTGTGGCTCTTTGGCTCGTAGTTTCACACTTGGCCGTCGTGTCTCAACTGTTAGTGTTCCCTCTAGATCGTGCGCATCAGACACGATCGCTTCAAGTGAGCGATCTTCTTCCAAGAGCGATTCAAATGCTCGATCAGCGGCTCCGCCGACAGTGACTGTGTCCGTCTTGATTGCTCCATCAGGTGTTTCGATCCCAGTGACCCCGTTGTTTGGCTTTGGTAGCCCAGCAGCAGCGACTCCGTTGAGATCCGCGGGTAGGATGTCCTGTGCTGCGGTTCGTGCTGTTGCCCGAGCGAGACCATCACTTGTGTCCGGATCGGTCGTCCCAAATGCCGCCTGCTGTTGGTCGAGTACGCTGCTTGCAGTTGCTAACTCGACATGGCGGTGCCCAATGACATCATCGATCGGTGCCCCACTATACTGTGCGTAGCCTCTTGCCCATCCCATCGCATACAGATGTCCAGTCAAGCCACGCCCAAGGCCCGGTCCTTGTATCGGGCCGCGGTTTAATCGTGATTCAAATGCCATCATCTGGTCGTGCATTGTCAATACCGGCGTTGCGACCGTCAGGTTGAGCGATTGGTCTTCGGTTGCAATCGCCCCCTGCTCGCCATACACTGTCATCGTTATTCCTTGTAATTGGACCCGAACGGATCCGTTTCCAACGGCGCGAACTGTTGTCCGATCGATTGCTGCACGAGCTGTCTCATGATCCGTGATCTCCGGGAGAGCAAGAACAACGCGTTGGTCTCCGATCTGTTCGCTTGTTCCCGCCAATCGCTGCTGGGTGTTGCGGTACACAAGCAGCTCCAGATACGACCGGAATGGCCGATCAACATTGAGGACCGCTCCGAATCCGCCCGGATCAATGACTGGTTGTGCAGCTGCCTGTGCTCCTGCAGTTTGCGTTGCGTCTCGAAGAACCGTCTCTGAGATTGCTGTTCCTCGGTCTAGTGCACTGGCAGCATCCTGCTCGATACTGGGGGCACTCGGTGTCACCGTCGTGATCATCACCGAACTCACTAACAACAGGACGCCAAGTAACGCAAACGGAACTCGCCCTCGATTATCCGTTGCCAGCTGCAGTGTCATCGTTCCCACACCCGGACGATGATCCGCACATCAGGATTCAGTTCCCCGCTGTCAGCTCCTGTCTCGTTGAGTCGTTGTGCCAGTGCGGCTGCAAGGCGCTTGTTTGCTTGTGGTGGAGGTGCAGTGACTACAGTTTCCGGATCGACACCGAGTGTCGTACTTGCCAGCCGGTATCGTTCGGCGGCCACTGTCCGTTTCGCGTCTGAGGAATTCATCACAGGACCCACCCGCGTTGGCGGGAACAGCTGGTTGATCACCCAGCTGGCGACTGCAGTCTGGTTATCACGGTCAACGGGTGCGGCCCGCGGGACGGTCATTGTGGCGGTATGAACCGTTCGACCAGGCGGTGGTGATTGGCCAACGGTAACTGTTCCTTCGATCGGACCATTCTGGAGCGGACGCCAGTGTGCCTGGAGTTGCACCCGTCCTGGAATCATCGGTCGCACGTTTTCGGTTGCTCCGTCGACCGCCTGTTGATACCCGGGAACCGGCGCGATCGGCTCATCATCAATCGTCGCGTTCATAACTGCAGCCTGTCCCAGCAACCCAGCGATCGTACCATAGTCAGTCCGGTTTTGGCCTGTTTGGTGGTCCTCTGCGTACAATATCGAGGCGGTGCTTGTACCCACCAGTTCGGCTGCAGTATCCGCTCGTTTGTCGGTGTCTGTTTGTGTCTCCATTCCTGTTACCAAGACACCAGCGGCTGCACTGATCAACAGCAAACACAGCGTCACGTCCAGCACGGTACTGATTCCACGCGTTGTGGTTAGATTGCGATTATGCATTCCACACCTCCACGCGCAGCGTACCGGCTCGGTATGTCCCAGGGGCAACCCGAACGCTGACCGGTCTGGCTGCAGTTACAGCGGTCGGTGGAGCCCGCGCACCATGGGTCCAGGTCTGTCCTTGTGTTTTCACGATCACTTGGGCATCGTAGCCCGGTGGTGCTAGCTCACTCGGGGCTTCGATCGTTTGTGGATCAATGGCTCCTCCTTCCCCAGAGTACGTTACTACCTGCTCAAGTGTCGCATTAACGGGAATTCGTGTGTTTTGATCGGTTGTCTCCGTCAGGATTCCTGCAAACAGCGAGATGCCAGTTGCGACCAGCACTACCGCGAGCAACCCAGTTGTCGCCTCAATGTACCCTCGATTGCCATTCATGTCAGGCCCCCACTAACGTTACTGTCGTGTCGTTCCATGCGACCGTTCGTACTCGCACACTGCCATCGACTGAGGTCTCAACTGGCGCTCGGGCACGTGCGGTTGCCAGTGTCTCGTTGAAGGCTGCTTGTGAGTTAAACACGTGCTGGGGTGGAGCACCAGCAAGTACTGTTTGTAGCCGCTGATCGGCCTCAATTGGTACGACAGGCCCGAACCGATACCGTGCCTGATCGGTTCGATCCCCGTAGGCAATCGTGAGTGTCCGCGTTCCAAGTTCGATCCGATCGGCTCCAAGCGGATGTCGTCCGGTCGTCGGCGCCGGACTGGCAGCGACCTCGTCGATGGTTGCGGCGACCGATGCTGCACTCGGCGCATGACTTGCTGTCAGCTGTGTTCCGACACCTGCAATCGCAGTGCTAGCAATTGAAACGGCCAAAAAGACATACCACGTATCGACGGGCACACCAAGCATAGCCCGATGTCGTCGTGTGATCGCACTTGAAGCTGTGTCGGACCACTCAGATCAATAGTCCGGCACCGCGGTATGCTACCAGAAACGTGACTGTCGCAGCAAGTACTGTTCCACCAACCCGATACCCAATCGTCGCTCGATCGAACCCATACTCAATACTTGTTGCCAGCACGACCAGTACAACCGCCAATATCAGCACGTAGACCCCGATCGCGGTACCAAGCGTTGCCACTGAGAGTGCTGCTGTCGTCCCGGTCTCTGCAGTCGTTGCTCCCAGAGCTTCGAGTCCATCTGCGAGTGCCACTGTTGCGCCGGCAACAAGGGGACCAAACACTGCAGCAGTGTTCCGGATCGTTCCAGTCACCTGCGTAAGTTGCTGACGGAGGGACTGTTCGACGCCTTGTAGTTCCTCGAGATGATCTGCCATCGCTACGATCGCGTGGCCAGCTGGTTGTCCCTCGTCGCCAGCCAACGCAAGCAGCGTCGCCATCCCTTTGGTTCGTGGACTCGGGACTGTGTTAAGCGCGCCATACTCACCAAGTAGGGCCTGTTTGATCCCGATCATCAATACCCGCTGTTGGTGAATTGTTTCGGCAAGTATCTCTTTCATTGGGCCGTTTAGTGTCTCTGCTGCGTGTTCGATCCCCCGCTCGACTGACCGTCCGTCGGTCACCCGGCGCCCGATCATAAAGAGTGCATCCGGAAGGTCACGCTCGATCGCGCGAACCCGGTCTCGAACTGTGATTACCGGTCGATACCACACAACCAGTCCACTCCCAACCCCACCTCCAACGACTGCAATCGGCCCTGTCCAGGGATCAATAAGCTGCCATGCGATTACCCCTCCGCCAACAGCTCCTGTTATCCCTGCTGCAAGTGCTGGCCATCGACGATCGGGAATGTCTGGGTGTGACCGAGAGACTGGCGGTGGAGGAAACGCAACCGGGCGCTGTAACAACACCCATCCGGTCGCAGTAAGTAACGCCACTGGCAGGACAATATCATACACGCCGATGATCATCGGGACTGTGATCGCAATTCCGGCAATTCGGGCTCCCGGCAGCACTGCAACCAGCGCCAATGGCAACAAGACCCCAAACGCATAGATCCCGGTAACTGGGCCGCTTACCCCGCTGACAAACGCTTGCATCCGCGTTCGTGTCCCATCGAGGACCGCTTCGAGTGCCCGGTCAAGCGTTCGTTCTCGACGTGCTGGCGGTGCATCACCAGCCGCCTGCAACAGGTTGCTCGCCCGCCGAAGGGCCGGAAACCACGACTGCCACTCCTTGCTGAACGAGTCCAGTCCCGATCCCGGCTTCCCGGCAGCTTGGTCAAGATGCCCGGCAAGACTTGCTGCAAGTGGGCCAGAGCCGGTCTCTGCAGCGAATGCAATCGCTGCCTCCTCAGAGGGTTCGATCTGCATTCGTAAGACCGCTCGTCCGATTAGTCCCGGTGCTGCTCCAAGCGCTGCTGTTCGTTTGAGTCGTGCGAGTATGACTGGCGTTCTATGGATCGTATGAACCCCTACTATCCCAGCACCGACACTAACAACAGCCCACAGTGGTGTCAGCTCTGGTGCCAGCCCTCCAGCTATAAGTAATACTCCGATTCCAACGACGACCCCGACCGTATACCCTGCCTGTACAACGGTCGCTGCTGGCATCTTCCAGCCAAGAAACCGACAGGCACGTGTCAGTTCATCGCTTGGGTTGACAGCCCACGGATAGCCACGGGCAAGCCAGGTGAGGACCTTATGCATGGGTTGTTGCCTGCCGTGCATACGCTGTTGTTACTGCGCTTGCAGAGTGTTCTCCGCGATCGCTTAGCGTCTGTAAGATGTTACTGCGATGGTCGATTGCTGTTAGCACCTCTGCGTATGATTCATGTGGCTGAGCGAGGTGCTCGAGCAGATGACTATTGCCTCGTTTAAGCCGACCAGTCGATGCAAGCGTAGGCCTGTCCTCACCGGCCAGCGTGTATAACGGCTCAAACCGCACGGTCTCGTCGCCAATGACTTCTTCGATCCGTTTGACTCGTCGTCGTTGATCGCCTGTTGGTGTCGTATATGGTTCGACAGTCACAATCAGATCAGTCGTGGCAAACGCTGATTCCGGAACACCGAGGTCAACCGTTACCCGTTCTTGCACTGCTGGCCCGGAATCACCATGGATCGTTCCCAGCACCGCCGCCTCATTTGCCCCGACTCGCATGGCTTCATACAGGACTCTCGCTTCCTCACCCCGTACTTCCCCCATGACGAGTGCGCTATCACCCAGTCGAAGCGCGGTTTTCAGCGCCTCATCCGGTGTGACTCCCGGTCCATCCTGGAGTGTTGTTTGGAGCGGTTGGACATCTCTGCCATGTCGTTGTAATGCATCAACCGGGAGCTCCGGTGTATCCTCGATCGTGATCGTTCGTGTGTCTGCCGGGAGCTCCCACAGAAGCGCACCCAGAAGTGTCGTTTTTCCGGCGCCTCTTGTCCCTGCAATCAACATCGAACTATCTCGCCGGACTGCAAGTGAGAGCAATCCGGCGGCATCATCGGGAAGCGTTTCGTTTTCAATGAGTGCTGGAATCGTAAACGGAGCCGTGCCACCTGAACGGAACGCAAATCCCATTCCCGTCGTTGCTGGTGCCGTCACGCCTGTCACACGAACGGTAGTTCCAGCAATCGTTGTCGTCGCATCAACTGTCGGCGCAGCCCGTGAAAATGACCGTCCAGTTTCCCGTCGTACCCGTGAGGCAAGTGCGGCTGCGCCAGCCTCGCTGAGTACCGCATTTGTTTGGAGTTGTTTGCCGTCCCGACGGACCTCGATCGGGTTCTCTGCTGCTGGGGCGCTGATATAGATATCGCTAACCGCCTCATCGCTAAACAGCGCCTCGATCACGCCGTACCCGGTTGTATACCGGGTGAGCACTCGATAGAGCTGTCGAAATGGAACTGCTGGCTCCTCATCGAGCACGGCTTGGAGTGCAGTCAATGGGTCATGTTCAGTCGTCTCTGGGGTCGCCGTCGCAAGCCACTTGTAGGCTTCATGGAGTGTCTGTTGGGTTGTGGCCGGGAAGTCTAACTCCGGTGGCTGGATCCAGTATAGTGGTTTTCCCACCTGTGGCTGGCTGTAGAGCTGTGCTATCCCCCCGTTTGGCAACTCGATTGTGTCTGAACGCGTTTTTGCCGGTGGGTGCTGCTGTTGGAGATACGTGTTCCCGATGCGTGGTCTTACTGCCGGCTCAAACAGCGAGTCATACGCTGTATCCTGTTTTGCCACGGCTTGTAACCCGCTTTCCGCTGCGATATCGCTGACTGGCCCGGCTCGGGACACTGCTGCCCGTGCTGCTGCAAGCGGATCTCGTCGTGCTTTGGCTGCGATTGTCGGATCATGTCGCTCTGCCAAGGCAGCAAATCGCCCAGCAGCCGCCAGTAACTCGACCCCGTCTCCAGCATACCGTGTTTCGATCCCGCCATCTCTGATAAACAGCGGACGATCAGCACACCCTTCAACCAAATTGACTGCCTGCCGCCGACAGGCAGGCGTTGTGATCGGTGAGCCATCACACATGCTCGTATCGATCACCCGATCGGCTGGACTCACCGCACACGAACACTCATCCGGCTTTTCATTATTGTCCAACCATTCAAGTACCCCAAACATGGGTGTCGACTCGACTTGCTTTCGGGTATAAACCTTCGGGCAAAGCTGCTGACTGTTAGTTAGTTGGGTGGCGAACTCGGTTCTATTCGTACTGTTCGCGTCCCATTTTGCTCGATCAACTCAAGTTGCAGGTAATAGGTGCCAGGTGTCTCGAAGACGAGTGGGCTACCATCTGGTGTCGTTATGTTTGTTTCCAGCGGCACCGTCCCCGTTGGACCCTCAACAAGCTGATATCGGAGTTCTGACTGATCAATTGTCACTCGCTGGACCGCTCGTTGTGTTGGTGTCTGTTGAGGGAGGGTAATTGGTTGGACTCGTTGCGGGCCCGCCATCCCAGGTGGCGTGAGCTCCTCGTCCTCGGTGAGTGTGGTTGCTGCAGCGTCGATTGCCTGTAACTCCCCCTGTAGGATCCGTTCGGTCCGATCAACCTGTGCCGTATTGACCGCCGGCATTGACGCTCCAACTAGTGCCACTGCCAGTCCAACTGCGATCACAACCCGGATCACAGTTCCGTTCGGAGCTTTTCGAGGAGTCCAGCCGTCGATTCTTCATCGATCTCTGTTGCAGTCTCGCTTGATGACTGCGTTGGGGCGTTTGGTTCCGACCCCGTGTCCGGTTGCTGTGATGTCGTCGTCGCTGTGGCTGTCGTCTGCTCTAGGTTTTCGACGCGATCCTCAAGCTGGTCGACAGCTGCGATCGCGGCGTTTGCCTGGCGTTCGAGTTCGTCATCGGTCCGTTCGATTTGTCCAACATAGGTTTCAAGCGCCTTCACAGCCGCTTCGAGTTCCCCAAGTCTGTTCTCAACCGTCTCAAGGTGATCCGATTGACTGCTTGTCTCACTGGCTGTGGCGTGAGCTGTTGCCTGTTCAGGTTGCATCAGAGACTGTTCCGATCCGATTCGAATATAAATCTATGGTCGAGAGGAACGCTTTTCCTTGAGGTTGCTAAACTCTGCTGTGTGTACCGTGCCAGCGATCGGCTTGAACATGACACGTGGCTCGCCAAACTTGATGCAGCTGCTGACCAGCTTGCCCTCGACTCGGATGCTCGATCAGCCGCGATTGAGTTGTTTCTCACAGACGTGCCGGACAGTCCCCGATCGAAACAGGCGGCCGTTGCGGCGAGTCTCTACGCTGGCGCACTGATCGTTGGCGACCGACGATCGCAGGCCAGTGTTGCCGAAGCTGTTGACGTCTCACGAGTCACAGTTCAACAACACTGGAAACATCGACTCCGAGCGGCTGGGCTTGACGCACCACAGTGGTGACCGTCAGGTCCTCACAACTGGCGTTGTGGGCTTTCTCCTTGCGTTCCGGAAGTCGCTACCGGTGCCCTCTGGGCTTTGTGGACGTTCCTTGCACAGCAGACTGACAGTCAACGACTCCCGACTCGTTTACGCCGTTAGATCCCTGCCGGAGAAGTGCCATGCTCGGCCGTGGGAGGGTGTCACTGTTCCTGTGGCTGTACTCGTCCGTGTTCGTCAATCTCGCCGTTGATGATTCTCGTACTTGAGATGATCTTCCCGTCGTTGGCTCGCACATGATCGACAACTTCGATCGTCAACGGAGCCAGTCCCTGTGTCTCCCGTTGGTCATTGATTTTCCGCCCAGTTGGCTCCGTTTCGGGTGAAACAACGAGATACTTCAATGACGGTCGTTCGGATGCGATTCCAGTCGGAGTCGCAAGCGGCTGGATTTCGACTGCTCGATCGTACTGGTTGGCATACGACGCTAACTCGGCATCGAGAGCACGGTGTCGGTCCGCAAACGGTCGAATCGGCCGGTCGTCCGGCCGGAGATTTGCTGCCAACTCCTGTGTTGTCAATCCCACAAGGACATCTCCAAGCTCGAATGCTCGCTCAAACAGGGCGCGGTGCCCGTCGTGGATCGGATCAAACGTCCCACCGAGGGCAACATCCATATGTCTGCTTGCAGGTGGATTATTTAACCACTTGTGACTACGGTTGCTATCCTAGATGGCGACCGACAGCAGACAGCAAACGCACAATCGGGCTGGTGAAACGAAAGCATACCCACACAAGAGACTCCAAATCAACGGCAAGTAACGTGACTACGTCTCGTCACATCTTGTTGTGTGCTATCGATCGTTAGCGTCTGTCTCTGATTCGACAGAGATCGTCACCGGCTCCCGATCGGCGTCAACGTCATCGTTGAGATACATATCAAGATTAAACACCGCGTTGAGCTGTTCTTGCACCTGTTCGGCCGTTGATCCGACTAGTTCGCTCGGTGATATTGCTGTGTACGCATACGGGTTATTCCCGGCGCCTTCGCTATCGCGTTTCTCTCGGTCGACGACCTCATCATCCGCCATCTCCGCTAATGCTTCTCGAACGGTGCTCGGGTACAGCCCTGTTCCCTCCGCGATTTCGTCGCTCGTGCTGTTTGGCGCCGATCGAAGATAAATGTAGATTCGGGCTTTGGTTTCGGTATCAAGCAGCCAGGAAAGAAGCTCAACCAACCGTTGATCGAACTCCTCGACTGCTCGATCGGCCCCTTCGCTGAGTCGTTCTGTGAGCTCGTCTCGTCGCGACTCGTCTCTCTCCGTGGATTCCGAGTTCTCTGATGACATTCGTTGTCTCTAAAACAACGAAAGGGACTCAGAAATAAAAGTCTTCTTCAGCTCGCAACAGGTCTCCGTTCAGTGACAGATCAGTCCCTTACAGAGCGAGTCGATCCCGCGTGTTGCAAGTCGTCGTTGTCGTGTCGCGCCGCTTTCCGCCTCATAGAGTGTCCTAAGTTCCGTGACACCGAGTCGATCACGCTCTCTGTTGATAAATGTCTCAAGGTCAATCGGCTCGGTCGGCCAGCCCGCAGCCTGTGGCGGGAGAAACGTCGCTTCATGGCCGTACCGGAGTGCTCGCCATTTGTTCAGATCCAATCGCTCGCGACGATATTCGGTCTGTGTGACGCCATCCTCGTATTTCCTCGCAAAATCAAGCACCAGTGTATGGATATACTCGATAAATATGGCTGTTCGGTCGGGACTGCACTGGGCGTCGGTGACTCTGAGTTCAACAGTCCCGTGTTCCGTGTGGGGTCTGACATCATACCAGAGCTCACCCCGGTCCTCGATCATCCCGCTTGCAACGAGTTGCTGTTCGAAACGCTGGAAGGTCGCAAAATCCTCGAATGCAGTCGGGATCCCGGTGTTTGGAAGTCCCTCAAACAGCTGTGCCCGAGCAGACTGCAACCCAGTATCAAAGCCCCCCCAGAACGGTGAGTTCACCGATAACGCCAACAGCGGCGCGAGGTACCATCGCAGTTCGTTGGCGATCCAAACGGCCTTCTCGGGGTCGTCGACACCCACATGCACGTGTAATCCTGCTGTCGTGTTCCGATGTTGTGGATACTGAATCCGATCGAGCTGGGATCGGTAGCGCGGCTTTTCCGCGTGTGTCAACTCTCGCCATTTCGCTGCTGGATGTAAGCCTGCGGCGGCAATCCGATAGCCATGAGCTTCCGCATACTCATAGAGGGTTTCTCGGATTGTCGTGAGTTTCTTGTGAGCATCGCTGGGCCCACGTGCGGTCGGGATTTGTGTTTCGATCACTGTTTTGAACAGTTCATGATCCAGTCGACCGGCAAGGGGGTCCGGAGGCGTCTGTTCGTATACGAGTGTATCAGTCCCAGCAGTTGGATACCCGTTCGCATCGACGATGTAGAACTCTTCTTCGACTCCAACCGTTCCTAACTCACTGAATGCCGCGTCCGCACTCTGCCCCATTACCATGGCGTTTGTATGCGCGGATAAATACCGCACGTGTCACCCGCGCTGTTTATCCTCGTGTTTCCCAGTTGCGATAGCCCTGTCGGCAAGCCGGTTTTGGGAGGGCTGTTGACGACAACCCGGAGCTTTTTAGTCGGTCTTGCTAAACTACTACTGTGTCATCGGACAGCTCCGACCGTGATCCGGGGGATCCTGATTTGCTCGGGCGAACTATGGAGGCCGCTGAACCGGATTTCGATGTCACGACCGGCGACGAACTGGTCGATTCCCTTCCGGATCCATCGGAGGTATCTCGTGAACTCAAAGTCGCTTTTTGGACGGTTGTCGTTTTGACCAACGGCGCCATTCTTGGGCTTGCGGTCGGCGTCTTACTGATCGGTCTGCTTGGCTGGTATCAAGACGGGCTTGTTTCGATCGCAATTGGACTTGTCCTCGGCGGAATGGCATACCGACGCTATCGACTCTTTATGCACAACGAGCCCGATCAATCGGCTTGACTGACTGTACTGGCAGCTCGTTTGGTCACACTTGATCGGTTTGTCGTTGCGTCTTTGCGCACGCTAATCAGATCGTCAGCTGCATCGATCAGTTCCTCATCATGGCTTACCACCAAGATCTGTTCGACGCCGAGTTCGCGCATTGCATCGATCAACTCAATCAGCCGACTGACGTGTGTTGCATCGAGAAAGACGGTTGGTTCATCGAGTATCAACGGTGGCATGGGGGCGGTCCCGTCGATACCTTCCGCGAGTAGTCGATAGATCCCGGCCCGAAGACTCAAATTGAACAATGCCCGCTCGCCACCTGAGAGCTGCTCAGGACGGAGGGGCTCCCCGTCTTTTTGATAGACCGTTAGCTCGTATGTATCGCTCAGTTCGATCCGATCATAGACAGCTCCCTGATAAACCAACTGGAAGGTCTCATTGAGGAGCTCTTCAAGAATCCGGACGTTGCGGCGTCTCAGGTCACTTCGAAGGTCGCCATACATCTCTTCTAAGTCCGTCACCTCTTCGTGTACGTGATCAAGCGCCTGCTGTTGATCAGTTAACTGTGCTAATCGCTCCTGTAGAGTTTCCAGTTCCGCCAGTTCGTTCCGGATCGCCCCGATCTCTCCTTGCAGTTGGTCCCGGCGCTCAGCGAGTTCCTCTCGTTTGGCCCGCGCTTCCGAGAGATAGTCTTCGGCACGTTGTTTGTCCGCTTTTGCTTGTGTAATGTGTTTTTCGTCGTATTCCGTTTCGATTTCCTGCCGCTCTCTTTTGAGCTCGGCAAGTGTTTCTTGGCGTTCTTCGTTTTGCTCTGCCAGTAATGCCCGTCGTTCCCGGATCGTATCACGTTTTTCCTCGATCTCAGCCCGTGTTTCAACGATTCCACGGAGTTTCTCGAGACGCGTCATCACCTCGTTTAGTTGGTCGATCCGATCCGCAAGCTGGGCGATCGCCTCATCGTGTGCCGCCGCCAGCTGTCGTCGACTCGCTGTAATCTGTCGGTTGGTCTCAATATCGGCGGTCAGCTCTTCTCGTTTTGATCGCTGTTCCGCAAGCCGGTCACGTTTCTCAGCAATAGCATCCTCCCGTTCGGCCAGCAGCTGGCGACTTGTCTCGATGCGATCCGTGAGGTCATCTCGTGTGGCCTTTGTGTCCTCGAAATCGATCGCCCTCTCAAGCGCCGTTTCTGCCTCGTCTCGCTCTGCTCGAAGTTGTTGTAACTCCGCTTGAAGCTCTTCCTGTTCCTGCTGATACTCACTGATCGCATCGACGTGTGGGGCATCATCGACGGGTTGCCCACATTCCGGACAGCGCCCGGCAGCCCGGAGCTCCTTGGCGTCTTCGAGCTGTTCAGTGACCGTTTCCAGTTTCGCTTCGCGGTCCGTAATCGTCGTTGTTAGCTCCTCGAGTTGCTCGCGACGATCTGCCACCAGCTCTTCGAGCGCATCCGGCGCAGCCGGTGCCGTCTCTACGTCTTCGTTGAGCGCCTGGCGTTGCTGTTCAAGTTCGGCAAGCTTGTCTTTCTGTTCGGTGAGTGTTTCTTGCTCTGCTTCGAGGTCCGAGCTCAACGTTTCGATGCGCTGTTCTGTCGTTTCCTTCTCAGCAACGAGTTCCTCGATCCGATCGGCTGCTGTTTGGGCTTCATCTCGTAATCGTTGGGCAGCAAGCTCGTGCTCGTGACGGTGTTTTTGGGCTGTTTCTGTCGCTGCTTGGGCTCGTTGCTGGACCGTCGTAATCTGTGCTTCGGTCACCTCCGTTTCTTTGTCTGTTAGTTCAGTGATCTCAATTGGCGTGTCACCTGTTGTGAGTTCCTCGATCAGTGTGGCTTGTTGTGTTTCGAGGTCTGCTTTTCGGTCGCGATGTTCCCGAAGCGTTTCGTTGAGCTCGTCTCGTTTCTGTTCTGTCTCGTTGATCTTCGTTTCGAGGTCGCTGATCTGCTCTGTGAGCGTTGCTAGCTCTTCTTGTTTCTGCTCATATGCTTCGATGAGCTCAATCGCCTCCTCGCGGGTCGTTTCAGCGGTCTCGATCTGCTCGTCTATGTGCTCGATATCCGCTGTTATCTCGTTTCGTTCGGTTTCACGCTTGTTTAGCCGAGCATGGAGATCCTTTTCCTGTTTTGATTCGATCCGCGTTTCGAGTTCTGTGATTGTTCCGTGGAGCTCACTGCGTCGGTCCTCGATCGCTAGTCGTGCCTCACCGGCTCGATCCCGGTATTCCTCGAGTACGCCGAGCTGTAACAGGTCATCAATGATGGCCTGTCGAGTCTGTGGG
Organism: uncultured Salinarchaeum sp.; assembly: GCA_964403925.1. Lineage (GTDB taxonomy): Archaea > Halobacteriota > Halobacteria > Halobacteriales > Salinarchaeaceae > CAZFMU01. Next base: position 40,949 of record CAYOHZ010000005.1, on the reverse strand, counting down.
GTTGCGTGAATGAGTTTGTTGATCTCGCCTTGTCGAACATATGCACAATTGACAAACGCATCAGCATCCATCCGGAGCAGCGAGACGATTCGGTCTTCCACATCTCGAACACCCTCAATCGTCTTATTGTCAGTTTCCAGGACACAACTCGCGGTCGTCGCTCGATCATCGGTGACACGAATCCGACGGTGAACCCGATAGGAGCTCCCTGCGTGAGTAAACCAGAGTGTCACCGTCGCTTCCTCGGCACCGGTTGTAACGAACTGATCAAGGGTACTGTCCAACGCTCGCGCACCATACAGCGCGAAAAACGCCGCCTCAAGAAGCGTTGTTTTCCCGCTTCCGTTCGGGCCATACACAACACTTACACCAGGGTCCAGTTCGACGTCAACAGACTCATAACAGCGAACGTTCGTAAGTGCCAGCCGCTTGAAGTTCATAGGTATTCTTCCATTGAAGTCTGGTTGGCTGTAGATACCGTATCGGTCCCCGCATCGCTCGACGTGGTGGTGTCTGTCTGGTCTGACTCTTTGCTGTCAGTCTCAAAGACCGCCAGATCTTCCTCGAGTTGTTCATCGATGTGTGCCCGAACGACATCTCTGACGTTACTGTCAGTGACCGTCTCATCTCGGATCGTCTGATCGATCTCTCGGGTGACCGCACTCATCATCACTTCTTGAAGCCGGTCCTCGACGGCTGCGTCGGGATCCGCAAAACTCACGTTACGTTCCTCTGTTGATGTCCCATCGAGCTCACGGCGATCGTTGACCCGGGCAATTAACGCACCGTGCTCTTTGGCGAGTTCTTCGATCGGTCCCGGGACGATCGCCTCGCCGTCTCCCTCGATTGTCACGATTACGACTGCATCGTCTAGTTCTGACGCCCGTTCTCGAACGCGTCGACGAACGATCTCATCGCTGTCGCCGGCCGCCAGCTCAATGTCGATGAAAACAAACGACCGTGTGGGAACCGTTCGACGGCTAATCTGGAGGTGCTCGTCCGTGGTAATAATATTATATCCACGCTCTTCGCGTTCGCTTGCACTTGCACGTTCGGTCGAGCCAGGATATGTTACCCACGTATCATTGAGTTGTTTCTTTCCGGGCGTATGGTTGTCTCCTAATAGCAACGCATCAAAGTCCACGTTTGCCGCTGTCAACACGGTTTCTGTCTCCCAGTCGGCTCCCTCGAAAGGCTCAAACAGCCCGTGGGCAACCAGCGCTGCATAGTCCGCATCATGCGGCTCGAACTCATAGTCAAGGGCCGACCGAAGCGTTGGCGGCACATAATCGAGTCCATAGAGTGCAACATCATCGACGACACGGGGCGTGTGATCAAGCCGTTCTGCGAGCTCAAGACTCGCTAGCAAGTCAAGCCACTGCTCGTCACGTTTCCCTTCGTGATTCCCGACGATCGAGAGAAACGGAATGTCTGCCTCCCGTAACCGTCTGAGGTCCCCAGTAACCGCCTGCAGTTCTGGCAAGTCCGGATGCCGGTTCTGAAATAGATCGCCCGCATGGACGACAGCATCGACCTCCATCTCGATTGCGTCATCGATTACCCGTCCGAATGCACGGCGGAAGTCCTCACGACGCTCCGGGGAGTGATACTGCTGGTAGCCGAGATGTGTATCCCCGGTATGCAACAGTTGCGCCATACGACACGATAGGAGTACAAACGGTATATGTGTTCGGCGAGCAAGGTGAAAGTGGAATCGATCTAGACGGGGGCAAAACAGTGAGATGATACGCCCCAGGGGAACTGAACGTAGGTGACAGCGATAGCGAGGCGAACGCCTACGGCTTCACTCTGGTATCGGCAACTCGACGGTCAGTGTATACAGCCGTCTGCGCGCATCAGAGAACACGACCCGTGATATGATCGCGCCAACCTCTCGCAACCGATCGATCGCATCTCGAACGGTCCGCTGTGGCAACAGTGTCGTCTTGGCGAGTTCGGTCTGTGTGAGTGCCCCCTCCCGGTCCAGTACTAGGGCCACGAGCTTTGCGCTTGGTGGCAAAGTGGCTATCTCTTTTGAACTGGCTGTCGTCTCCGGTATTTGATCGATCGGCCCGAATGTACTCATCGTATCGCTGCTATAGCTATACAAGTACGTAATATTTTCTAATTTTTGATTACCCTAAGTAATATAATTGGGGTTACCTACCCATCGGTGCGCTCGTCTACGGGAACGGTTCTGTCAGTGTGCGTCCAGTGTTTCGACGGATTGGCACCACCCGAACGCTCTTATAAGCAAGCGCTCTAATATATGGCATAGATGAGCGATTCGGCGGATGATCTAGAGTTCCCTTATGAAGATGGTGCTCCCCGGCAAGAGAAGATCGAGGCCCTCCAGAACCAACTCGAAGTTCTTGAGGCTAAAAACGAAGAGATGCGGGATAAGCTCCTTGATGCGAACGCTGAAAACAACAAATACCAGCAGAAACTCGAACGGCTCACCCACGAAAACAAGAAGCTCAAACAGTCGCCGCTGTTCGTGGCGACCGTTCAGGAACTTACCGAACAGGGGGTCATCGTCAAGCAACACGGCAACAACCAGGAACTGCTCACTGAGGTTACCGAGGAGATGCGGACCGAGCTGGAACCGGATACGCGGGTTGCATTAAACAACTCTCGCTCGGTCGTCAAGCCCCTCGAAGACGAAACGGATGTCCGCGCTCGCGTCATGCAGGTCACTTCCTCACCCGATGTGTCTTATGGCGATATCGGTGGGCTTGACGACCAGATTCGTGAGGTTCGTGAAACAGTCGAGATGCCGTTGACCCGCCCGGAAGATTTCGAGACGGTCGGTGTTGCACCACCAAGTGGGGTTCTTCTCCACGGGCCACCGGGAACAGGCAAGACGATGCTGGCGAAAGCCGTCGCCAACCAGACCGACGCAACGTTCATCAAAATGGCCGGCTCCGAGTTGGTGCATAAGTTCATCGGCGAGGGGGCAAAGCTCGTCCGTGACCTGTTCCAAGTCGCCCACGACCACCAGCCAGCAGTCATCTTTATTGACGAAATCGATGCGATCGCTTCCAAACGCACTGAATCGAAAACCTCCGGTGACGCGGAAGTCCAACGGACGATGATGCAACTGCTCAGCGAGATGGATGGTTTCGAGGATCGGGGCGATGTTCGGATCATTGCGGCAACCAATCGGTTCGACATGCTGGATGATGCGATCCTTCGCCCAGGGCGGTTCGATCGACTCATTGAGGTCCCCAAACCGGATCCTGAAGGACGGAAACTGATCTTCAAAATCCATACCCGTGATATGACTGTCGCCGACGATCTCGATTATGACGCTCTTGCAGCCATGACAGCCGACGCGTCAGGAGCCGATATTAAGGCCACATGTACGGAAGCCGGGATGTTTGCGATCCGAGATGATCGGACCGAAGTCCGCATGGAGGATTTCAATACTGCCTGGGAGAAAATCAGTGCTGACGAGGACGACACTGACATCTCTAAGACCTTCGCCTAAGACACACCGGGGCACTTTTCTCGGGATCGTCCTGATTGGTCTGTAATGACTCGAATCGATGTTGTAGACAATCACGGCCAGTTTACGCACCTCGAACAACGTGCCCTACGTGAGCTCGGTGTTGACTCGAGATTGATTGACAACGACACGGATCCCGCTGCGATCGATGCTGATGGACTTGTCCTTTCTGGTGGCCCCGATATTGACCGTGTCGGTCGCTCGGCTGCGTATCTTGAGCTTGAGATTCCCGTATTGGGCATCTGTCTGGGCATGCAGCTGATGGCACAAGCACTTGGTGGTGCCGTCGGTAGCGGCGATTATGGCGGTTATGCGGACGTAACCGTTGATATCCTCGATGCCACTGACCCGCTTGTTGGCTCGCTGGCTCCACAGACACAGGTCTGGGCGAGTCACGGTGACGAGGTGACGACTGTTCCGGATGGCTTTGCTGTAACCGCTAGCAGTGATGTGTGTGCAGTTGAGGCGATGAGCGATCCTGATCGTGGGCTGTACGGTGTCCAGTGGCATCCAGAAGTCGCCCATACCGCTGAAGGGCAAGCGCTCTTTGAGAACTTCCGGACGATCGTTGAGGACTCGCTTGCCTGAGCGATCACGTAGCGACCGTGTAGTCTTTTGAGTATGGTTGCACAATATTCAGCCGATCGATAATGCAGCTGGCAGTCGTCGCGCCGAAAACGATCCATCATACCACCACGGCTGCCACTGTTCGCCTTGATCGACTCTTACGGGGGCTCGTTGATCGAGGACATGAACTCATCGTTCTTACACAGCGGTGGACCGACTCTGATCGAGCAATCGAGGTTCGTGACACCGATAGTGCTACTGATCAGGTAGTCGATACTGCGTCTATCACATATCAGTGGCTCACTGATCGTCCCAACTCACGCCGACGGTTCCAGTCCCGTCTGCCGGGTGCAATCCGCTCGCTTGATCCTGATCTCGTTCATGTGTATCAGTCTCCCGGAGGACTTCTCGCCGCTCGCGCCGGGGCCCTGTTTTCCCAACGGCCACTCATTGGAGAATGGTATAACCCTCCTGGTACTGGTGTTTCTAGTCGGTTCTCGGTTTCACGTCCGGATCGAACGATCGTTCCCTCCGAGCTTCTCGACCGTGAGCTACGTGAACACGGGGTTGCGTCGACAGCGATCACGACGATTCCCACACCGATCGACTTCTCGAGAATCACCGCGATTGAGCCGGTCTCACAGGCTGAAATCGTTTTTACTGGATCGCTCGATGCAGCCGCGAACTTGGAGAGTTTTCTACTTGGACTCGCGGAACTGCGTGATCGAAACTGGTCTGCAGTTGTCATTGGGGATGGCCCAGCCAAAGCCGATTATGAACAACAAGCAGCTGAACTTCGCATCGACGATCGACTGTCATTTATCGGCCCACAATCCGCTCATGATCGGATCGCGATCTATCGTGGTGCCCATGTTGCCGTTCATACCAGTGGTGATACCCCGTTTGCCCACGAGTTTCTGACCGCGCTTGCGAGTGGGTGTCTCGGTATCGTCGAATATCAGACCACATCTAGTGCGCATGAACTGCTCGTGGGGATCGACCGTGGCTTTCGTATCACGACGCCACAGGAGCTTGCCGCTGCGATCGAGACAGCCAGCAATATGAAACATCGTAATCTGGATCCGAGATTTCGCTCCTATGATCGTTCCGCGATTCTCGACCGGTATCTAGCCGTCTATCGGGATGTCCGTTCGGACTGATCCCATGTATTCTCTTGAAATGCTTTCGTAATCTGTGCTGTCCGCACTGCCGCAACGTTTTCAGTGGGGTCATGGACGCGAATGAGATCTGCGCCATGATCAGTCGCTATGGCCGTCGCCGCGACCGTTGGGGCCAGCCGCTCGCCGTGCTCATACCCCGCAAGCTCGAACATCGATTTGTGGGAGTGACCAACCATGATCGGACAGTCAAGCGCCTCGAGTTCTTCGAGTCGCGCAAGTAACTCGAAACTTTCTGTGGCCGATTTCCCGAACCCGAGTCCCGGATCAATAAGGATTTGCTCCCGATCGAGCCCAGCCTGTTCAGCTAACCACACAAGCGGCTGTAACTCAGCAATTACGTCTCGAACTACGTCATCGTACTCTCGGTCACTCTCCGGATCGACCGGCGCGTTAAGGCTGTGCATCACCACAAGCGGAGCATCGTACTCAGCAGCCACGAATCGCATCTCCGGATCTGAGAGTCCCGAAACGTCGTTAATAATATCAGCGCCGGCATCTAAGGCCGCCCGCGCGACCGCTGCTTTCCGCGTATCGACGGATACCATTGCATCGAGGTCTGCAATCGCCTCGATCACCGGCACGACACGGTCGATCTCGTCGGCCGTTCCGACCGGCGCTGCCCCTGGTCGAGTCGATTCACCACCAACATCAATCACGTCAACCCCGGCAGTGATCATCTCTTCGGCACGGCGTCTCGCGGCCGTTATTTCGTTAAATTCACCGCCGTCATGGAAACTATCCGGCGTGACATTCAAAATCCCCATCACTGCGGTTCCCTCCTGCCAGGGATATTGATCGGTGTGTCTTTTCTCGTCATTGCTACCGTTGAGCTCCGTATTAATGCGATCGACCAGTTCCGTCCCGATCCCTGCTAAATCAGCGCGGCGCAAGGTCTCTTGGACCGCTTGGAACTGTGCTGTCGTCCCAGCGACCACCACACGCGTTCGATGTTCAGTCCCCGGATGCTCCGTTATCACACACGTACCACCGACCTCTGTCATTGCCGCTTTCAGATGCCGCGCCTGCTGAACCGGTAGGCGGGTTTCGATGACATGATGAGTTAGTGAGCCATCATAGCGGGATGATGATGGCTGACCGACATCATCGAGTGCTCGCCGTGCTGCCTGTGGGGTCTCGATCCGTTTGGGCGTCTGGAGCCGTGACCACCGCGCACGTGCCTCTCGGACTGTATACAGCGACCCCGTGACAACGACAGCATCATCCACATTTGCATTGGCTTCCGCGGAGGCAACCGCTTGTTCGGTTGATTCGACGACCGTAATCGACTCCGATGGGATGCCTGCCTGTTCGAATGCCCGCACGAGGACCGCCGGCTCGGCTGCCCGTTTGAGTTGTGGACGACAGATCGTCACTGCCGTCGGCGTCGGCAGTGCGTTGATCATCTCCTGGTGGGGTTTGTCATGCATGATCCCAACGACCAGGTGCAGCTGCTCGTAGTCGAACTCCTCGATCGTTTCTGCCAGTCGTCGCGCCGCACCGGCGTTGTGAGCGCCATCCAACACGACCAGCGGATCTCGCTTCATGACCTCGTATCGTCCCGGCCAGTGGGCTTTCCTGATCCCACGGGTGAGTGTTGTCGTCGCAAGTGGCTGCTCGAATGCGGTCGTCACCTGTCTGGCAAGCACTGCAGCGACTCCTGCATTTTCGGCCTGATGAGCGCCCAACAGCGGTGTCCGTGCGGTCACGTTCCACTCGTTGCCCTCCAGCTCGATTGTTGCCTCAATCTCGTCGGTGATTCCATGGTAGGTCGTTGTCACGTCCCGTTGTTTCTCCGGCCCGACCGTGATCGGTGTGCCGGCGACCGCCTCGATCGCCTCGACAGCAGTTGCGTTTGCCCCCGTGACAAGCGGCCGATCAGCCGGCGCGACGGTTGCCATATCTTGTGCGATCGTGCTCACTGACTCACCGAGGATGTCGGTGTGCTCTAAGGAGACGCTTGTCACCGCACTTGCGATCGGATCGACGATGCTTGTTGCATCCTTGCTGCCGCCGATCCCGACTTCGAGAATCGCGACATCGACGCTCTGGCGGGCGAAATGCCACAGCGCCATCGCTGTGACTGTCTCAAAAAACGTCGGTGCCAGTCCAGCTGTCGCCTGCTCGGTGAGGTAGTCTTCGATCCGTTCGACAAACTGGATGATCGCCTGTTCTGGGATGAACTGGCCGTCAACTCGGATCCGGTCGCGGAACTGTTCGATCGCCGGTGAGGTGTATAGTCCGACTGATAAGCCTGCTTCCCGCAGGATCCGTTCGGTTGTGCGTGCGGTACTTCCTTTGCCATTTGAGCCTGCAATCTGTACCGCAGCAACGTCTGTCTGTGGCTCTCCAAGCTCAGCAAGCAGGTCCTTAACTGCCTCAGTTCCCGGACGCGACCCGAACCGCTGGAGCCCAAACAGCCGTTCGGTCGCCGCATGGTAGTTCATACCTCCTGGTTTCGCGCCCGTCGTTTTAGTGTGTCGGACTTCCTAACCGCCACTACTCATGCCGGAAGCTTCGTTGTCCCGTCATTGCCATCGCGATATCGTGATTGTCGGCTGCTTCGATGACTGTCTCGTCGTTGACCGAGCCCCCCGGCTGGATGATCGCCTCGATGCCCGCATCGGCGGCCGCTTCGACACCATCGGGGAACGGGAAAAACGCATCTGAGGCTAGCACAGCCCCCGTAGCTGATTTGCCGTCGGCATCGGTTCGGGCCTTCATCTTCGCGATTTCGACGGCATCGACTCGGGACACCTGGCCAGCACCGATGCCGACGGTCTCAGTCCCATCGGCGATCAGGATCGCATTCGATTTGACATGTTTGATCACCTGCCAGGCGAACTGCATAGTCTCACGCTGTGCTGCTGTGGGTGCTCGTTCAGTGACGATATCGAGGTCGTCAGGATCGATCGATTGCTGATCGCGCTCTTGAACGAGCCGACCACCAACCAGCTTCTTTTCGGTCCACCGCTCTGTCGGCCGCTCAAGTGATCCGACATCTAGGACTCGGAGGTTATCCTTTTCTCGAAGTGTTGCCAGTGCCTCATCGGTGTACCCCGGCGCGATCACGACTTCTTTGTACGACTCGATGATCTGTTCGGCGGTTGTGACATCACACTCTCGGTTGAGGGCAACGATCCCGCCGAAGGCACTTTTTGCGTCCGTCGCGAGCGCATCCCGATAGGCTTCGGCGATCGTCTCTGCGACGGCTGCCCCGGCCGGGTTCGTGTGTTTGATCACGGCTGCAGCTGGGGCGTCAAACTCTTTGATCAGGTTCAGGGCCGCATCAGTGTCATTGTAATTGTTATACGAAAGCGCCTTTGCGCCGGGATTGCGCTGTGATGCATCTACAACCGATGCTGCCTGACTCGTTGGGTCAGCATAGACAGCCGCCTGCTGATGTGGATTCTCGCCATATCGTGGGATCGCCACCCGGTCGCCCGTCTTGAGGTACCGTCGAGGGCGGTCCGGATGTTCCTCTGCGGGCGTGCTCACTGTTTTTGTCTCCGGATCAACGGTCACACGGTCGGTCGCAAACCATCGTACTGCTCGCGGGTACGCGGCGAACTCGCCTTCATACAGCACCCGCTCTTTGAGCGTCTCATGATCGTCTCCCGAATAGACCGGCACTGGTTCCTGCGTTACGATCGGTCCGGAATCGACTTGCTCTTCGAGTACTGCACCGGTCTCATCAGTTGCGTCGGTCACCACATGGACGGTTGCGCCTGTGAGATCAACTCCAGCAGCAAGCGCATCTTCCCACGCATCCGTTCCTGGGAACGACGGCAACAGAGCTGGATGCACGTTTAGTGTCGTCGGTTGCGCGTCTAAGAACTCATCCGAAAGGATCCGCATATAGCCGTCCAGACAGACGAGATCATAGTCGTAGTCTGCAAGCGCAGCGTTGAGCCGCTGTTCGTGTTCGTGTCGGTCTTCTCCATCAGCACGCTCGACGGCGACGGCTGGAATCCCCCGCTCGCGAGCCGCCTCTAGAACCGGTGCGGTCTCGTCGTTTGCGATGACGACCGCCAGTTCAGCCCCACCAGGAGCCTGTTCGTGAATATTGAGCAAGTTTCGCCCGCGGTTGCTGGCCAGACCTGCAAGGCGCATACCTGACCCCCCGGCATCGCGGGGAATATATATTGCGATCCACGCACCTGTTCGATATCCTTTTGCGTCGGCGCCGGGCACACCGAACTATGCCTGCGCCGCTCACTGCGGTGTCGCCACTTGATGGCCGGTACGCTGACCGGACGGCGCCGCTGCGTGACTATGTCAGTGAGGCCGCCCTGTTGCGGGCCCGTACCAGAGTGGAGATCGAATATCTCATCGCACTGGCCGACTTGGAGCCGTTCCCGCTTGCCGTTGATCACACCGATCGCGAACAGCTTCGGACGATTTACGAGAACTTCGATGCTGAGGCTGCACAGATCATTAAACAACTCGAAACTGAGGGGTATGCGGACTATCCGGCGACTAATCACGATGTCAAAGCCGTCGAATACTATTTGCGCCTCTCGATCGACGAGCGATACCACCCGTGGATTCATTTCGGGTTGACAAGCGAGGATGTCAACAACCTCGCTTACCGGCTGCTCATCACCGACGCGCTTGAAACGGTCATTGAACCGGCGCTGGTCGATCTCCGAGATGAAATTGCCGACTTCGCAAGAGAGTATCGTGACCTCCCAATGCTTGCTCGGACCCACGGCCAGCCGGCGACGCCCACGACTGTTGGCAAGGAAATGGCCGTCTATGCTGATCGGCTCGATCGAGGAATCACTGAGCTCCAGACCGCCCGGCAAGCGATTACTGGGAAGCTCGGCGGAGCGACTGGCACATATGGCGCCCACGCAGTCGCCTATCCGGATGTCGATTGGGTCGAGTTCGCGCGGTCGTTCGTCGAAGGGCTTGGGCTCTCCTTTAGGCCGTTGACGACCCAGATTAACCCGGGCGATGATCTCGCTGCCGTCTTCCAAGCAGTGGCACGTATCAATACTGTCGTTGTGGACTTCGATCAGGATTGCTGGCGCTATATCTCCGACCGGTATTTCGGTCAGCGCCCCACCGAAGGCGAAACCGGATCGTCAACAATGCCACACAAGGTCAATCCGATCGACTTTGAGAACAGTGAAGGAAACCTCTCGAAGGCTACCACCGACCTGACCTTTCTCGCCGAGTCGATCACCACCTCACGGCTCCAACGAGACCTCTCGGATTCGACGATCAAACGCACAATTGGTACGGCCTTGGCACACGCCCTGATTGGCTATATGAAAGCTCAGGAGGGGCTGGCAGGTGTCGTCCCTAACGAGCAGGTGCTTCGAGACCAGCTACAGGCCCACCCTGAGGTTATCAGTGAGGCTGCACAGACGATCCTCCGTCGGGAGGGCCATGATGATGCCTACGAACAGCTGAAAGCTCGTACACGTGGTGTATCGGTTTCATTAGCGGAGTTTCGATCACTGTTCCAGGAGCTGTCGGTTCCAGAAAACGTTCGTGAAGAGTTGCTGGCGTTAACCCCGGAAGAGTATGTCGGCCTCGCGCCGGCACTTGTCGATCAACTGGACCGTCCCGATTTCTAACCTCAGGTCAGCCGAGCGATCGCGTCACGCAAGATCGCAGCCGCTTTTTCGAGCTCTGCAAGCCGGATGTACTCCCGCTCAGCGTGTGCGACCGGGCCATACTCGTCTTCGAGTGCGCCCGGCCCGAAGACAACCGTTGGCGCCTGCGACGCAAAATATGACGCCTCCGTGGCTGCGCCAAACGAACGAACCTCACCGCCGGCAATTGTCGCTAACTCCGTGACAACTGACGCCGATGTGGGCGTTGAAAACGCAGTGAGTGCGTCGTCCGGATCACTCTCGAGCTCCACGGTGAGTCCGATATCGTCCGGCACAGCCGTTGTGAGATGCTCAGTTAGTGCTGTCTTGAACCCTGCGGCCGTCTCTGGTGGTACTGTTCGCCGGTCCAGTTCGATTGTACAGCTGGCTGGAACCTGATTAAACGCCTCGCCACCGTTGATCGTTGTCGGTGTCAGCGTTGGGCTGCCAAGCTGGTCGTGTGTGCCGGGCCCATGTTCAGCATCGAACCGCTCAATCGCCTCAAGCACTGTTTTTGCTGCTGTAATCGCGTTTACCCCAGTTGTTGGTTGGGACGCATGTGCTGCGTCTCCGCTGAGCGTTACTGTTGCGCCGAACCGACCACGGGCTGCATGGCATACGTCCAACCCGGTTGGCTCACCGATAATCGCCGCATCAAAGCTTAACCGGTCACGAAGTGCGACTGCACCGGACTGTACTGTTTCCTCATTCGGTGTCAACGCCAGTGTGACACGGCCATCTGTTGGATCGGCTTCCAAAAACGCCGCAACCATTGGTGCGACTGATCCCTTCGCGTCACAACTGCCACGCCCCAGTGCGACGGCAGCGGTCTCATCGCTCCCAGGAATCACCTCCCGGCGATCATATGGATAATGCGGTGGAACCGTATCTAGATGGGTGTTCAACAACAGGTGTGGGTTACCGTCGCCTTTCCGTGCGATCAGATTCCCGGCAGCATCGACCGTCGTCTCAACACCAGCTGCCTGTAGTCGGTCTGTTACAAGCGTCCGAACTGCGGTCACATCGTCGTGTGATGGTGTCTCAACCAGCTCGCGGTGAAACGTTTCGAGATCGACTGTGTCACTCGTCGCCATGACTCGGATCCTGGCGTACCAGCCGGTTATCCGTTGCGATCGACTTCTTCAAGCCGTGTCACATCCGCAAGTGTCTCTCGCCGACGCAACAGTTCTCCAGCAAGACTGACTTCTGCCGGTCGAGGCTGGGAATGGAACTGATTCGCTAGTTCATACCCGTATGCGCCTGCATTACCGATCGCAAGGATCTCACCTCGTTGTGGTTCAGCGATCGGTCGATCGGTCGCGAATACATCCGCGCTCGTACAACACGGGCCACCAACAGAGACTGGCATCGGTGTCCGTGTTGGGGCGCTGATATTCCGAATTGGGTGATACGCATCGAACATCGCCGGCCGAAGTAAGGTTGCAAGCGAAGCGTCAACGCCGACGACAGTTGTCGTTGGTGTCTCTTTGATCGTATTAACACGCGTCAGAATCAGTTCTGCGTCTGCAACCACATAGCGACCGGGTTCGAACTTGATCGTTGCGTCGATCTCCCCGATCGCCGAACGGACTTGGGTACTGACCTGTTCCATCTCAAGCGGTGGAACGTCTTCTCGGTATGGAACACCAAATCCCCCGCCGAGATCCAGAAAGTCAAGTTCCCCGACGCTCCGTGCCAGGTCGGCCATCTTCGTGATCGCCTCGGTATGACGCTTTAGGTCGTCATGTAGTACACCGCTTCCCATATGTGCATGAAGTCCGACCAACTCAAGTGGCGTGTCTTCTCCCACTTTTCTGGCAACGCGTGGCGCCTGCTCGTAGGGGATCCCGAACTTGGCGTCTTTTCCGGTGGCGACTTTTTCGTGATGTCCCGTCCCAATGCCGGGGTTGACGCGGATCGCGAGCCGGCCCTGGTACCCCTGATCGATGAGCCGATCGATCGTATCCTGTGCGCCAGCCGTGATCGTAAAACCATCATGATCCTCGCCAAGTGCGACTGCATACTCAAGGTCTGTCGCCGGCGGATTGACTGCCGTGTACTGTAGCCGGTCCGGATCAGCTCCTGCCTGAATCGCTCGCTTGAGTTCGCCGCGGGCAGCACACTCGATCGGCGCCCCGGCATCAACAAGCGTTCGGAGCACAGCCTGCCCGGTGTGTGCTTTGGCTGCATACAGTATTTCCGCGTCGGGGAAGGCTGTGGTAACCCGCTGGTAGTTCGCCCGTACTCGGTCCCGGTCAAGCACGTACAGCGGCGTCCCATACTCCTCGGCCAGCCCGAGCAATCGATCGTGATCCCACTCTGCGAGCCGTCGGACCGAGGGCGTGTCACCCCTCATTGCACAAGGGTTTCCGACCACACGATTGAATCTGTTGATCAGCCAAGCGAACGCCCACTCGCTCACTCACGCAGGAGCTCCTCGCGTTGGGTTGCTTCCATGGTTCGGTCTTTCAGATCGGTCGCCACTACTGCGGGTTTGTACGCCGCCCCATCGATCAGATCGTGGTCCGAAACGGACGATTTCACATACCGCTGGAATGCTCGCCGTTCCGGCGGGAGCCGGCCATAGATGATCTCCTCGGCAACGAGATCATAAACCGGGATCCGGGGAGTCAGTAATGTGTTCTCCCCAACAACCGATTGCTCTCCGATAACAAAGCCGCTTGTGACACGACAGCCTGCACCGAGTGTGACATCGTCTTCGATAATGACCGGTGTGTTCTCAACCGGCTCAAGCACACCGCCGATGAGTGTATTTGCGCCCAGTTTGACGTTTTGCCCGATCTGCGCACAGGAGCCGACAGTCGTTGCCGAATCGACAAGTGTGCCAGCGCCAACGTGGGCCCCAATATTGACGAAACTCGGACTCATCATGATCGTATCAGGACCCAGGTAGGCGCCTTGCCGGACAGTCGTTCCGTCTGGAGTGTTCCGAATCCCCCGTTTCTCAAACGTGCTGGTGTCCTGTAGCGGTAACACGTCGTAATACCCTACATCACCGTATTCGCGACGGACCGTTTCCCTGAGCTCGAAGTTCAACAGGATCCCCTGTTTGACCCATGTATTAGTCGCCCACCCCTCGTCGGTCTGTTCTGCTGCTCGAATCGTTCCTGTTTCAAGTGCGGCGACGAACGCATCTAACGTCGTCTTTTCCTGTTCAACAAGCGGTGTTGTCACGTCCCCGGCCTGAGCACGGTGCCATAATGCCGTAATCTCAGCTTCGAGATCCGCCGGATCCTCGTTGTGAGCCATGGTTCCTGTTCATAGACGACCCAAAAAACAGCTCCGAACTTACTGATCGGAAGTTCCTCCGTGATGTGTACAGGTAATCGAGGCGACTGCCCGGGGCTTGCTCCCGAGGCAGTTGGCGTCGTTGAGCGCACGCGTCCTATAGTCCCTGCCAGCAGCAGGCTATCTACTTCCGGAGCCCGACCACTCACTCTAGCAGGTCGCTAAACTGATACCAGCCAGGCTGACGACCGACAAGCCAGTCGGCTGCGTCTAATGCGCCGGCAGCGAAAACCCCGCGATCCTCAGCACGATGTGTTACTCGGAGTTCTTCGTTGTTATTCGCAAGGAGGATCTCGTGTTTGCCCGTAATATCACCCGCTCGAAGTGCGTGAATCCCGATTTCGCCATCCGACCGTGGCGCTGTTCCCTCCCGGCCGTAGCGCCGCTGCCCACTGTCATCACGCGCCGCTTCGATGGTTTCAACGAGCCGTTGTGCTGTCCCGCTGGGGGCGTCCTGTTTCCCGTTGTGATGGGTCTCGACTACTTCGATATCATAGCCAGGCAGCGCTTGTACTGCGGTTTGAAGCGTGGCTAACAGCGCCTGGATACCACGAGCGAAATTTGCTGCCTTAAGAATTGGAATCCGGTCGGCAGCCGCTTGGAGCTGTGCGTGATCGTCCTCTTTGAAGCCAGTTGTCCCGATAACCATTGGGGTCTCTGTCTCGACTGCCATCTCGAGACATCGCAGCGTTCCGGCTGGCGTGGTAAAATCAATCAGTACATCCGGCTGTCGGTCGGCAAGGAGAGTTGCTAGGTTCTCCGTTGGGGCCAGCTCGATGCCGTCGATCGGCCCTTGCTCTGGTGTGCGACTCGTGGCGACTGCCACCGAATAGTCCGGCTGGGTACTTGCTGCTGTCAGGAGTTCTCGTCCCATTCGACCGGTCGCACCGGGCACGGCGATCGCTGTGGTCATCGTTCTGCGGGGAGGTTGTGGTTATCCACCTGCTCAAGCACTGCTGCTAACTGCTCTCGTGTCGTCTCGGTCGCTCGGGTCAACGGCGAACGAAGCCGGGCTGGCCCGTAATCACGCAGTGCCATCGCCTCTTTGACCGGGATCGGGTTTGTTTCTGTAAACAGCGCCCGGAACAACGGCCCAAGCTGGTGGTGAAGCGCCTGCGCTTGCTGGACGTCCCCGGTTACTGCGGCATCGACCATCGCTGTCGTTCGTTCGGGTTCGATATTGGCTGCGACGCTAATCGTTCCTGTCCCGCCCATCGAGATAATCGGGAGTGTCAGCGCGTCATCCCCGGAGAGTACTGCAAAGTCCATCTCGCGTGTTTGTTCGATGATCTGGCTGACCTGGCCGAGGTCGCCACTTGCAGCCTTATATCCCTGGATGTTCGCGTGGTTTGCCAGCTCGATCACCGTCGAGGGATCGATGTTTTCGCCGGTCCGACTCGGGACGTTATAGACGATCTGTGGAAGATCGACTGTATCCGCGATCGTTCGATAATGGGTTTGGAAGCCACGCTGCTCGGGGCGATTGTAGTAGGGAGCAATTAACAGCAGGGCGTCTGCTCCGACGGCGGCTGACCGCCGTGCGAGCTTGATGGCCTCGTCGGTGTTGTTTGAGCCGGCACCAGCAATTACAGGGATCGAATCGGCGGCCTCAACGACTGCCTCGACGACATCAATGTGTTCCTCATGTGAGACTGTCGCGCTTTCACCAGTCGATCCCATCGGGACCAGGCCATCGACACCAGCAGCCGCAAGCCGGCGCGCATCCGCTTGTAGTTGATCGAAATCGATTCGTCCGTCCGTATCGAAGGGAGTCGTCATCGCTGGATAGACTCCCTGAAACTGATTGTTCTGCATTGTCAGTGGCAGTTGAGAGCTAGTTAAACGCCGATTCCGGGCCGAACTGCGCCCGCGACGGGGATGCCACGCCCGCCGTGAGCACACGGCTATCGACGTTTCGGTTTCAGAACAGTCCCGCCGCTCGCGGCGTTCCACCAACCGTGGTCGCGAGCGGTCACGGGCATGCTGTCTTGTGTAGCAGGCATTGATTTATACCTTTTTGATCGGTCTGCGAGTAGTGCAAAACGTCTATAGCGGTGGCACCCGGAGCTTGGCTATGTTGGTGACGGTTTCCGGACCCCCGGGGAGCGGAAAGAGTACGACAGCCCGAGCGCTTGCCGACCGATTTGGTCTTGCGCATGTCAGTGGTGGTGATATTTTCCGTGGTTTAGCTGCCGACCGTGGACTCACACCACTTGAACTCAACCGTCAGGCCGAAGAAGATCCCTCGATCGATCGAGAACTGGATCAACGCCTCCAACAGACGGCGATCGACCGCGATGAATTACTCTTGGAATCACGTCTCTCCGGGTGGTTGGCCGGCTCGCATGCGACACTACGGATCTGGCTTGATGCCCCCTTGTCGGTTCGAGCCAAGCGGATCGCGGATCGGGAAGATAAATCGATCGACGCTGCTGAGACGGATATGAGACACCGGGAAGAAAGCGAGCGCAAGCGCTATCAAGACTATTATGGGATCGATATACAGGACCTTTCGATCTATGATCTCTCGATCAACACTGCCCGGTGGGATGAGTCAGCCGTACCGGAGCTGATCGCACAAGCGATCGAACACTACGATCCGGCCGTTGACGAAGGCCAAACACCGACGGCAATCGAACTGTAAAGCAATGTTCCGTGCAGCCCCGGCCGATCGATCGGTCGATGCTCGTCGCTCGTTTGGGGTGGTCAACCTCGATAAGCCTCCGGGTCCTTCCGCACATGAGGTGACGGCGTGGGTTCGCGACCTTCTTGAGGTCGACCGGGCTGCACACGCGGGCACTCTGGATCCGGGGGTTACCGGGTGTCTCCCGATCTTGACCGGGACTGCGACCCGGATGGCCGAAACGTTCCATCACAGTGACAAAGAGTACGTTGCCCGTGTCAAGTTACATGGCGAGCCTCCTCGCTCGCTTGAGGCTATTCTGGATGCCTTTACCGGACCGATCTATCAGACGCCTCCACGAAAAAGTGCTGTCGTTCGCGAGCGACGCGTTCGGGAACTCTATGCGCTTGAACTGCTCGAACGCCGAGGCCGAGACCTCCTGCTCCGTATCCGGGCTGAACGGGGGACGTATATCCGGAAGCTCTGCCATGACCTGGGACTGGCATTGGGAACCGGTGCCCATATGGACGAACTCCGCCGAACGGCTGCCGGCTCGTTTGATGACCGAACGCTGGTAACGCTCCAGGAACTGACTGATGCGCTTGCGTATCACCAAGACGGCCGATCGGAGCCACCACTTGCGATCACTAACCTCCTCTTACCGGCCGAACGGGCAATTGCGGAGCTCCCTGCATTAACAGTTGCGCGGTCCGCAGCACGGGAGATCGCCACCGGCGCACCAGTGTATGCACCAGGCATCATCGACTATGACGATACACTGGCCACTGGAACCGACACCGAGGATCCGCTTGTCGCGTGCTATCTTCCGAACGGTGCTGTCGTCTGTCTTGGGCATTTGGTTGGCGATCCGGCCGCCGATTCCGGCCAAGTGATTTCACTCGCGCACGTGCTGATTGACCCGTGATAATCCCGGGTCCTTCGTGCGAGCCTGTTTTAGTCCTACAGCTCGATACATCAGACAAGCAATGTCCCTTGCGCCGGCCGATATCGCGGTGACGATTGTCGACGGGTATGTCGACGAGCCTGCCCACTTCGGCGTCCCCCCGTTTTTATCAACATATCCTCGCTATGTTGCTGGCGGCCTTGTCGATGCCGGCGTGCCTTCCGATCAGATTACCTACCTGACGATTGATCAGCTCCGAGCGGATCGGACTCGCTGGCAGGCCGTCGAAACGGCCGATCTTATGGTCTACGTCGGCGGGATGACTGTCCCGGGGTCGTATGTCGGTGGAACACCGGCCGAGCCTGATGAAGTCCGGGAACTCGCCTGGACAGCACAGGGAACAACACTCGTCGGGGGGCCCACCCGGTTTGGGGTCGGCGAGGAAAACGCCGGTCGTATTGAGGCAGCTCGTGACGACCTTGATTTCGATTTCCTCGCGATGGCCGACGTTGAGGCTGCGGCCCATGATCTCGTTGCCTCCGGTCTTGACGGCTTCCAAGACCGGTATCGAACGCCTGCAGAACTTCGAGACTGGGCCAGTACTGGCGCGTTTATTGTCGAGCAACACCCGAACCATCCGGAGTATCTCATCGCTGAGCTCGAAACCGGTCGCGGGTGTCCATATCGGTGTTCGTTCTGTACCGAACCGCTCTATGGGGATCCGACGTTTCGTCCTCCAGCGGACGTGATCGCGGAGGTCGATGCGCTTTCCAACCATGGGCTCCGGCATTTCCGACTCGGTCGTCAAGCCGACCTGCTGGCGTACATGGGAGACGGTGAGACACCAAACCCCGAGGCGATCGAACAGCTATACAGCGGGATTCGATCTGTTGCTCCCAACCTCCAAACGCTACATCTCGATAATATCAACCCTGTCACGATCGTTAAGTATCCGGAGCGATCTCGCGAGGCCCTGGCGACGATTGCGCGGTATAATACCCCTGGTGATACGGCTGCCTTCGGACTCGAATCGGCTGATCCGGTGGTACAAGAACAAAACAACCTGCTGGTCTCTGCTGATGAGTGTTTTGAGGCGATCAAACTCCTCAATGAGGTCGGTGGGTGGCGTCCATCGTCGAATCGACTCCCCAAACTCCTCCCTGGACTCAATTTCGTTCACGGTTTAGCCGGCGAACGCGAGGCGACGTTCGAGCACAACCGTCGATTCCTTGATCGTGTTCTTGATGCCGGGTTACTAGTCCGGCGAGTCAACATTCGTCAGGTAATGGCGTTCCCTGGCACTGAGATGGAAGCAACCGGGACCGAGCTTGCGGATCAACATCACGATCAGTTCAAGCGTTACAAACGGCGTGTCCGCCGGGAGTTCGACCAGCCGATGCTCGAACGGGTTGCGCCTGTGGGGACAGTACTACCGGAGGTCCAGCTTGAATATCATGAAGACGGCCGTACGTTCGGCCGCCAACCGGGTACCTACGCGCTGCTGGTCGGTTTTCCTGAGACCTATTCACTTGGTACGACACAGGATGCGGTGATTGTCGATCATGGCTATCGCTCGGTTACCGCTGTGCCATACCCGCTGGATATTAACCACGCATCGATGGCAGAACTCACTGCGGTCCCCGGGGTCGGCTCGTCTAGAGCTGGCGATATCATTGTCAATCGACCGTATGAGTCGGTCGCTGAGCTTCCCGTCAGCGATCCGGACCTGACGGCGTTTGTGACCGCCAAACTACCAGCCCCGTCGGCTACTGGTCGATAACCTCACCGACAGCGAAGTTCGACTTGACGTCCTGGATCTCGATTTTCACACGATCCCCGATTTCGGCACCGGGCACAATGATCACATACCCTCGTTCAACCCTGGCAATGCCGTCTCCTTGATCACCTAGATCCTCAATTTCGACATACCGGGTTTCTCCGATCTCGACTGGTGGTTGTGGGCCTGTCGTCGGCTGTTCGTCTTGTGTCACCTGGGGAGCGGTATCTTCGATTAATGCGATACGGTAGGTCTCCCCCGGCTCAAGTGCCCCTGACTCGACTTCCCGGCGTGGTACTTCGATGGTATACGTATCTCTCTGGTCGTTGATCCGAGCGCTAAACAAACAGAGAAGCGAATCTGAAATATCCACAGTCCGTGCCTCCATCGTGGAGTGAACGATCGGATAGTATAGTAGTATCGGCTCCTGGCAGGGTTGACGGAAGTTCGAGAAGAACGCCTCGCGGTTCGGCGGGGGAGAATGTCACTCCGGCGGCTGCGCATCCCCAGCATCGTTTCGTGTCTGGAGTGTCACACGCAGCTCCGTGAGTGCCTGAGTTACGACCTTCTCTTTGATCTCGGTCCGGGACCCATCGAACTGGTATCGATTAGCAACTGCCCATGATGCCTCGGTGTCCCACGGTGCAGAATATGCCAGGCCAATGTAGACGGTCCCAACAGGTGTTTGTGCAGTCCCGCCAGTCGGGCCAGCAACGCCTGTCGTCGCCAGGCCCCAGGTACTCCCCGAGCGATCGCGGATCCCTTGGGCCATTGCTGTCGCGGTTTCGGCACTGACAACACCATGTTCGTCTAACAGCTCCCGGTTGACCCCCAGTTCCGTCAGTTTCGTGCCGTAGGCATACGTGACCATCCCGAACTCGAAATAGTCACTGGCTCCTGGAACGTCTGTTAGTCTCGCTGCTAGTAAGCCGCCCGTACATGATTCTGCGGTGCTGACTGTCTCTTCTTGGTGGCTGAGTTGTGTTCCGACCTGTGCTTCGAGCGTGTCATCTGTGGCTGTCATGCTTGCTTAAGTAGTCACTCCTCGTTTGACTTGATCGGAGTACCATCCGGGCGTTTCGGGCCTTCCGAGTCGAAGACCACCGTTCCATCCACATCAATTGGCGCATACTGGGCCTGGACTGCGCGTGCTTCCTTGCGCTCTTTGATCGCCCGCTCTTTGAGTGTCGTTGCAATCTCTGTTGCAGTTGTTTCATCGATCGGTTCGCCAAGGCCTTGACAGGTGCCTGTGGTCAGTGTTCCATCGTCTGGATCCACCTGGAACGGGTAGCTTTGACAAATCAACGGTCGGGAGTCATAGATCGTACAGCCGTCCGTTTCATCATAAAAGACACAGTCACCGTTCTCATCGACTTGGAGGGCCCATTCTAAGGTCGTCCCCGTTCCGTCCTCATTTAGCCCGTATGGCATCGGCCGGGCGATGTCATCCCACGCCCCATCGATCGCTCTGATTTCATCGGGGAAGATGACAGCCGTATGTGGCTGTTCGGGCTCAGCCGTACAACAGTGGCCACACCGCGTGCAGGCAAAGCCGATCTCGGCGACTGATGCGGCAAGCTGCTTGACATCAAGATCCTGGACTGAGGACTCTCCGATCTCGTGATCCACACTACTACTGTTCGATCAATCGACAAAAGCACCTCGCTGAACGTCGGCCGACGAAAACGCTTTTCGGTCCGGGAACGAAACTCTGGAGCATGACTGACGATCCATCAGCTGACGAGGATACGGATGACTCTGCTGCAACTGCCGAGGGTGCTGACGACGAGAAATCGTTCCGTGAGCGCGTCGAGGAGATTCGCCAGCAGCGTTCAGAGGGCGGCGAAGAAGACCGTGAAGAGCGCATGGAAGACATGATGGGCGGTGGCCCTGGAGCCGGTGGTATGGGCGGCAATCCATTCGCCCAAATGATGGGTGGCATGATGGGTGGCGGTCCAAACACCGGCGATCCTCGTGGCGGTGCCAGTGAGGAGGGCGGCAACGAGGAGGTTGTCCGCGAAGTTCGACAACTCCGTGATGAAGTGCGTGATGCCACCCGACAGCTCCAACGGATTGCCGACGCGCTTGAGGACTGACACCGCCGTGTTTTCCGTGTAAGTCCTGACACCGTGTCCAGTTCGATTGCTGCCGAACGGATTGACCGCCTAGAATCGTTAGCTGCTGCTGCTGTCAGGGCTGATCGCTGGGATCTTGCCCGTTCGTATATCCGTCTTGCACGCCGGATCGCAGAACGCAACCGCATCGCCCTTTCCCAGCAGTTCAAACGCCATACCTGCGATCAGTGTGACCTTTATCTTCTTCCGGGACGCACTGCCCGAGTGCGACTCCAAGCGGGGCATCGTGTCATCACGTGCCAGGCCTGTGGCGCTCAGCATCGAATCCCGTACAAGTAACTACTCCAAAGCGGTTCATGCTGGCTTGAGCTCGAGTACAACCAATGTCTCGAACGGATAGGCATCCGTCGCAAGTTCTGTTGTTTGGAACCCATTGTCCGTCGCTGTTTCGATGACTGCATCGACTCCTGTTAGAGTCGATACCAACAACAGGACCCGTCCATCCGGTTTGAGGACCCGTCCGACATCGGCAATGAGTCGATTGATCAGTGCCCGTCCGTTTTCACCGCCGGTCAGTGCTACAGCCATCCAATCATCGAAGTTCGCCCCCGACTCAGCCGGGAGATACGGCGGATTACAGACGACGACATCAACGCTTCGTGGAGCAAATGGTGCGACGAGATCTGCTCGGACCGTCTCCACACCATTTGCAGCCGCCGTCTGACAGGCATGCGGGTTGATGTCCGTCCCGATCACCGTTGCCCCCGTGGTTTCGGCGATCGTTGCGCTGACATAGCCAGAGCCAGTCCCGACATCGATAACGCGATCGGTACTATCGATGTGTTCAACTGCGGTGGTCGCGAGCAATCGCGAATCTTCTGCCGGCTCGTATATCTCTGTCTCAATGTCTCGTCGCTCGCTGAGATCACTCATCAGTGTACGTGATGGCGTGCTGGGCGATTGTAGCGAACTCCTCAGGGCTCACTGCATCTGGGCGTTTGCCAAGCAGCTCCGCTGGGACCGCGTCGATAACTGCTTCTGGGTTCGTGATTCCGGAAATATGGGCCGTGTTCCGGAGACCGTTGCGTACTGTTTTTCGTCGTTGTGTAAACAGTGCCTTAACTAACCGTAAGAAAAACGCGTCAGCTGTGATCTCGTAGGTCGGCTCTTGTGGGACCAGTCGAACGATCGCACTCTCAACAGCCGGCTGTGGCTCAAAGGCCGTCCGTGGAACCGGCTCGAGAATATCTGCGGTTGCGTAGTGACCAACGCTGACAGACAAGCGTCCATAGTCACTTGTTCCCGGCTTGGCAACCATTCGGTCGGCAAATTCCCGCTGGACAGTCACGACAAGTGGTTGTCGCATAGGTAACAGCCGGAACAACAGCTCACTTGCGACCCCATACGGGAGATTCGCAACGACAGCAGAAAACGATGGAAGCGCCACCTCCAGTGCATCACCGTGGACGACCGATAATCGATCCTTCGCAATTGGTTCTGCAAACTCTTCGGTGAGAAACCGGACAAGCTCCGGGTCCCGCTCGATTGCCGTTACCTGCTCTCCGATCGCGAGCAACCGATCGGTCAAGGCGCCAGTCCCTGGTCCAATTTCCAGAATATGGGACCGATCAGCATCTATCTCACAGAGGTACTCCGGGAGCCGATCAAGCACTCGGTCATCAATCAAAAAGTGCTGGTCTTTCCGTGGATCACCCTGTATCTCGGCTCGTGTAAGCAGTTGGTCCGGGTCTCGACTCACGATCGATCAGTCCTCACGACGCGCGAAGATCCGATATTTGAGGTCGTCTTCCCGGAGCTCTTCGGTAATCCGGTCGATGATGACACCTTGGGGATCGTGCAAGCCGGAAATCCGCTCTTCGAGATCTGCAAAACTTTCAAATGGGTCCCGTTTGCGCGCATCCAAGATGGCGTTCCGGAGTTTCTTTCCGATCCCCGGTAAGAGATTAAGCTGGTGTAATCGGAGTGTAATCGGCTGTGCATCGTTGAAAAAGTCCACAAACCGGGCTTCGTTGGACTCAACGATCTCCTCGATGACATAGTCAAGCTCCGATTGGGCGCCTCCAGAAAGCTCCTCGTAGTCGATGTCGGTTATCGATGTAATGCCGGCCGGTTGGTTCTCTCGTGCGATCGGAAACTGATCGCCGATCGTAAGCTCTGCCTCATCGGTCAGCGTCAACTCAAACAGCCGGAACGATTCCTCATCAACCGCATATGCGATCGGCTGTTGATCATATTGGGGACTATCGGAGCGGCCATGGGCCAAAAAATCGAGCACAACTGCCTGGGGCGACGTGTCTGACGCTGTGTCACTCATTGGTCGTTTGTACGTACACGGGATACTTAAACAATCGCCTGACCTCGGTCAGGCGTACTGGGCAACGATATCGAGAATTTCGTCAAGTTCCTCGCCCGATAGTGAATACCGGTCCTGTGCGTAGACCGCTCGTAACTCATCGCGACTTTTCGGTAGTAGATCGGCGATTTTGTAGGCCGTCTGTTCTTGTACTTTCGGGTGTTCGCTCAGCTCCGCAACGAGTTCACGTGCCGTCCCAGGATCAAGGACAGCAAGCTGATTGGCATGTTCGATTGCCCGAGCAAGCTCGTAGGTGACTTCTCGATCTTGGGTTGCTCGGTCTTGTTCGATCGCCTCGAGCAGTTCTTTAGCTTCCGCAGTTGTGAGATACTCTTCGTCGATGGTCTCTTTGAAGATCGTCATTCCTGAGTCGTGAGATGCGCTGGCCCGACAAGCAAGGTCTTTTCTGTCGATCCGTCGGTGACTTGGACCTGATACGCTGCTCCTTGTTTTCCAACGACTTCTCCGGTCAGGCCATTAAACCGGGGGTGAAACCGCCCGTCTGGCACACTTGGATCCAACCGGAGGTGGACGGTCTCGTTGACCTCGAACGTCGAGATCTGTTGTTGTGGTGGTGTCGTCCCGCTTTCACGGGGATCGTTTTGGAGTTCCTGACGCGTACCCTGTTGTGGCCCATCTGATTTTGGCATATCCTGCGATAGTGTTGGCGACGGTTTAAAATATGTGTTCTTCCGTCGAACGTGATCAGCAGACCGACACCAACCAGTATATTCTGGATTAGGTCCACCGATCGAGTCCGGCCTGCCGTGTTGCCGTCTCGATCCGGTTGAGCCCGCGTGTTATTTCATCCGGTGCAATGTTATACTCGTCTATCACAAGCGATCGGGCGCCAGCAATATCCGGATCGATCGTTTCAGGGATCGTATATTCGTCAGTCACTGGCGGGTCTAAAAACAGCGACCGCAATCGATCTGCCTGTGGAATCGTCCCTGATCGTTCCAGTAAGACCGCATCTAATGAGCCATGTTCTTTGATCGCTGTAAGCGCGGTTTTTGGCCCAAAGCCATGAACCCCATCATTGAAATCAGTTCCACAGAGCAGGGCAATATCGATTAACTGTTCGCGTGAAATCCCATGTTGTCGGAGGGTCTGTTGAAGCTCCATGCGCTCGATCGGACCGTCACTTGTCAAATCGCGATAGGTGACTGGTGCGCCAAACAGCAGTGCATCGTAATCCTCGCTGCCGACTGCGTTAACGCCTGGTTGTTGGGCCATGTAGGCGGCTTGTGCTTCGCCGTCAGCGGGTGCATCAACGGTCGGAATATCCAGCGCCCTGAGTAGCTCTCGGGAGCTTCTGAGGATCGGGTCTGTCAGTCGTTGCGTTTGTGATTCTAATCGTGCAATCTCGGCGGAATCGCCTGTCTCACGGGCTGCTTGTAACTGTTCTTCGCGATCGGATCGTTGCGCACGACGCGCGGCAATTTCATCAGCTTTCAGCTGTGAAGGGGTCCCGTCGAACACGAAGATGGGTGTTACATCGATCTCAAGCAAGC
Source organism: uncultured Salinarchaeum sp. (assembly GCA_964403925.1). Taxonomy (GTDB): domain Archaea; phylum Halobacteriota; class Halobacteria; order Halobacteriales; family Salinarchaeaceae; genus CAZFMU01. The sequence goes on along the minus strand of CAYOHZ010000005.1, from coordinate 15,514 downwards.
GCGGGAGCCCTTGGACGATCCCAATTAGATTCGGGAACTCTGTCCCAGCAGCCGTTGTATATGCAGTTGAATCGGTAAACCGGACGACCGTCGTGAGATATCGATAGAGCCAATTGTGCGCGTCGATCGCGATCGTTGATCCAGCAATCGACGTTAACTCGACGGACTCGATTGCCGCCAGCGTCCGGAGATCTGCGTTTCCCATTACCCGTCCCTATGGTGGTGTTCCGTTTGAATCCTGCTGTGTGAGCAACAACCCAAGATATGACGTTCTGATCTGCTCGTCAGGATCTAACTCGAGCGCTCGCAGCTGTGCTTTGACCGCTTCGCGGGCGGCTTCGATGTTGTCGTTGTCTTGTTCGGCTTCGATTTCAAGGAATTCACCGAGTCCCTCAACCGTATCCAGTGTCACAAGAGCGGAGTCAAGCTGGTATCGCTCCCGTCGTTTTGTGACCGTGGCTGCCGGCGTAAATCCGAGTCTCTCGAGAATGTCTTCCATCGTTTTTCGGTCTTCAATCCCTGTCTCGAACTCCTCACGCGTCTTTGAGTCAGCATCGATCAGCGGGCCTTTGTATGTCAGTAGAGTGTTTGACTGGCCCTCAACCGGCTCGTGCTCGCGGAGCCGTAGGGCTTCGTCGGTATCCGCAAACGAGCGATGTGGGGCGTTATAATAGGTGTCCGTCTGGAGGACCGTCCCGACTGGATTTGCCCCGACGTCGGTAAGTCGGTCGCGGACGCGATCATGATCAACTGGAAGCTTGAGTTCGACTTCGTACACGAGTGGACTCTTGCTGGCGAGGAAAATAAGGGTATGCTCTTGGCACACTCGCTTTGTGCAAAGCGGTCGTTTTCGCTACTACTGTGCTTTTCTCGGTACTGTCGAAACGCGGAACTTAAATCCACGCCGAAGCATTTCTATCGTATGACAGACCACGAAGATGCTGATGAGACTGCAGATGCAGCCTCAGATGATGGATTGCGTGCCGGTGATTTCGTTCGGATCGAATTTACTGCCCGGACCGTCGAAGACGGGCGACTTGTCGATACGACCGACCAAGATGTCGCTAGTGAGGAAGGAATCGATGATGAACAACGGTCGTTCGGCCCGCGTGTAGTCATCCTCGGGGAAGGCCATCTCTTCCCGGCTGTCGAAGACGACATGAAGGGCAAGTCCATCGGTGATGAGGGGTCCGTCGTTGTCCCCGCTGCTGAGGCCTTCGGCGAGCACGATCCTGATGAGGTCCGAACGGTGAGTGCCGATCGGATTCCAGAAGATGATCAATACCCTGGTGCCCATGTCGACATTGACGGGGAACACGGTCACGTTGAGGCGATTATCGGCGGTCGCGCCCGCGTTGATTTCAATCACCCACTTGCCGGGGAAGATATCGAATACAATTATGCGATCATCGATCACGTCGAGGATCGAATCGAGCAGGCCAAGGGACTTCTTGGTGCCTACATCGATGTTGATCCTGAGATGTCGATCGAAACGGTCGCGGTGGAAGAAGAGCAACGTGTCGAGCCCGAGGACGATGATGACGATGCCGACCCGGAATTTGAAACCGTCACTGTCGAGAAAGAGACACTGTATATCGAGTCAACGCCACAGCTGACAATGAACCAGCAGTGGCTATTCTCCAAACAGCAGATCGCTCAAGAGCTCATCGATCGTATCGGTGTTGATCGAGTCGTCATCCGTGAGATTATCGAGGGCGGTGCAGCCGGGCCGATGGGAATGGGCCTCGGTGATGCTGATCTTGATGATGCCCTTGATGACGCTGATATCGACGCTGCCGAACTCGAAGACGAGCTTGAATCCGCGGAATAATCGATAACCGCCATGCAGCCCCAGCGTGTTGACGCGATTATCGATCTTGCCTATGGGCTCTTGATCTTCGTTGCCGTCGTCGTGATGGTCCTGGCCGGGACCCGGACTGGAATCGCGTTCGGGCTGGGGGTGCTTATCGCATACTTGTTGCATGTCGGCTGGAAGATGGCTCGGTTCGATCCAGAATGGATGACCGAATCCGTCGAAGAAACGGTTGCTGACGAGATCGAGCCTGTCGTTGATCAGGTCGAAGAACTCAACGAGCGTGTTGATCGCCGACCCGATAAAACCGAGCTTGAAGAAACGATCAAAGATATCCAAGACGACCCCGAGCAGTGATCACCGATGGCGGAGATGTCAACTAGCTCGGGAGCAAGCCCCATGGCATCCGCCTCGATATCCTCTGAACGTTCCCTACCAACGGCGTTTTCCCCGGTTCACCAGAATTTGAGCCGCCGTTTGACAGATTTACGTTTGAGCCGCTGAATATGTTCGGTCAATGGGATATCCTTCGGACAGACTTCCGTACAGGAAAACTGTGTCTGACAGCGCCAGACGCCATTTGACTGCTCGACCAGTTCCATGCGCTCGTCGTTGCGCTCGTCTGGTTCCCGCTCATCGGCAATAAATCGGTATGCCTTGTTAATAGCTGCCGGCCCGACGTACTGATCCGGTGATTTCGCAATTGAACAGGCGGACATACACGCGCCACACCAGATACACCGGGTCGAGAGCTTGATTTTCTCGCGGTTTTCAGGACTTTGGTGTCGTTGTTCGAGTTCCTCATAGCTGGCGTCACCGGGTGCTTCGAGGTCTTGGTCATCGGGCTCGACAGCATCCATCGCCTCATAGAAGTCCGACATATCAACGATGAGGTCTTTTTTAACGTCTTGCCCTGGTAGCGGTTCGATCCGGATCGGTTCCGATAGGTCGGCAACTTGTGTCTGGCAGGCCAGTCGTTGGTGCCCGTTGATAAACATCGCGTCGGACCCACAGACCGCCTGTCGGCAGGAATGGCGGAACCCGAGCGATGAATCAACATGATCCCGGATATGGAGGAGGGTATCCAATACGGCTGTCCCATCCTCAACCGGTGCCTCGAACTCCTCGTAATACGGCTCCTCATCGATCTCCGGATTATACCGGAAGATCTCCAGTGTGACCGTCTCTTGATCGCTTTCTGAAGCTGACTCGCTTTCTGTTGTACTCTCGGATGTACTCATGCGAAGCCACCCCCAGTCATTGCCCAGGCAACACGCGTTCCTTGGATCACAAGCACAGCTCCCAGTATAACAAGGAGCCACTTAATCGCTTGCTGTCGGCGGCCAGTCATGCCCTCGCCAATCAGCGACTGGTACAGGCCATTAATGCCATGGAACGCTGCAGTAACGAGGAACAGCCAGATCACCGCAAAATAGCCGATCTCGCTCATGCGGGCAACGGTGTCGCCGATCTCGATTTCATACGCATGGTTGATCGCATGTTGCTGGATAAGATGTCCCGCCAGTGTGACGATCAATACGACCGCCGTCACGCGCTGTAACAGCCAACTCACTCCCTGGCTCGAAAACGAGGATGGTCGACGTTCGCTCATCTATAATCCCCCCATCAGGATCGGGACGCTCACAACCACGACGATCGCTGTTAACCACAACGCTGCATAAAATCCTTCTCGCTGATATCGGTTGCCAACGCCGAGATCCATCAATAACAGTCTGATCCCATTGAACGTATGAAACGCTGCAGCAGCTACCAACCCGATCTCGAGGATTCGGACCATCACCAATCCTTCAAGCCCCTGCAGTGTTGCTGTATACAGATCTTGTCCGTTGAGCTGGACACCATCCTGGGCAGGGATGATCGTACTCAACACCGCAATGTGAACGAACAAATAACCTAACAACACCCACCCCGTAAACTTGTGCAACAACCACGCCCACATACCAGGCGTAAATTCTCGCCAGCGGCCGAAGTCCTCGATTTCACCGCGATTGTACCGTGTGCCCATGATCGCCTGGCAGTCTGTGACCGGAGCCTGTAAACGCATCGCTCGACACATCGTCGAATCCGTCGGATATATCCACGCGGTCCCACCAGTCTTCGTATGGAACCGATTCGGGTTGTCTGGGGAACCGGCACCGGCCCCACGGCACTGGCCGCACATGATGCTGCGCTGGCGGGGGCAAACATCCATCAGTACAATCTTATCGAACTCTCCTCTGTGATTCCCCCAAACGCCGAGATCACGGAATCCAGTGAGGCCCCTGATCTGGGGGCGACCGGCCATCAACTACCAGTGGTCCTCGCTGCGGACACGACACAGACTGGCGCGGTATCAGCAGCGCTTGTGTGGGCACGAACCACTGACGGGGCCGGAATCTTTTATGAAGCTGCCGGGCCGAGTGACTCGGCTGTAATCGTTGATCGCGCACAGCGAGGGATCACTGCCGGAATGGCCCGTCGTGATGGCTCGTTTGGCGCTCCGAGTACACGTGTGGCAACCACTCGTGTTGACCCAGGAACGGATCGATTCGGCGCCGCAGTCGTTGCAGCGGTCTACGGTCGCGGCCGGCCGCTACTAACAGAGCCCTGATCCGGGTCGAACGTTTTATACTGCTGGTTCACCTATCGAATAGAAACATGAACGGAAACACGCCGTACGCTGGCCATCCCTCCGTTACTCCCGCTGGTAAACGGTCGCAAGCTGATCTTCCCGAACTTACTGCCGATCAGAAACGTCGGCTCCGGGACGACCTCTCCGCGATTGCTGCTGAAACACGGACCTATCTCCCAGATGAGTATGCCGTTAATACCGATCTGAACGTCGGCAGTAGCGGTCCGCAGGCAACTGTGGCCGTTCAGCCCCCGATCGGTCATCCTGTTAGCGCTGGCTTTACCCCCGGCCAGGATGATCTCGATGCCGAACGGATCGTCGATGAAGAAGACTGTCAAGAGGTTGCTCGTGGACTCGCTGCGTCCGCGGCACTACAGGTCAAACAGGCGATCAGCGGGAGTGTCCCGCCCACGGCTCAATAACGACGCGGAACCTGTCTGTTCTTGTGGCAGATAGTCTCTGCTGTGATGGGTGGTTGTCTGTATAACAACACCTCCGATACCCAACCCCAGTGACTTTAGAGCACGGTTTGAGGCGGTTCACTTGCCCCAGAACGGATCGCGCTGTCGGTGCCGGTCAAGATACTGGTTGAGTGCCTCGAGTTCATCGCTTGGAAGCTCATCGGTCAGCTCCTGTTCAAGGACCTTGGCGTGTTTTTCGGGAAGAATCACCCATAGCTCGTCGCCTTCCCTGATGTCACGACCTACTGTCGGGCCATCGATCGCGACTGCCACCCGATCACCGTATCGTGCTTCATCAATATCTTCACCTTGATCCTGGAGGCCTTTCACCCGTCCGACCTGTTCGGGACTGTCGCCATCGAACAGTCCAATCGGCATGTTTCGGCGGAGCGTACCGGCAAGAATCTCGACACCGACGACCGCCGGATCCGACTGTCTAAACACGTGGTCATCAAGGATCCGAAATCGTGCTGGTCGGGTAATATTTTCAAGCACCGTCTGCTGTTGGGCCTGTTCTCGTTTGGCGACATGCTCTTGATAGGCCTCGATCAACTCGTAGATCACGTCGCTTTGGAAAATCTCGATATCGTCCTGTTTTGCCTGTTCGGTGACACCTGGTAGCACATCCACGTTAAAGCCGAGAATAGCCTGGTGGCGTGTATCGGCAGCGGTGCTGGCAACCGATACGTCTCGCGGTGCGATTTCTCCGACCTCAGCTCGAACAATCGGAATGTCTTCGTTTCTGAGTGTTGTTGCGAGTGCTTCTAAACTCCCCAGCGTGTCAGCTTTGACGACGATGCCTTCCTCGTCGGTATCGACAGTCACTGCCGCCAGCTCGGACTGGACCTCCTTGATAACCGCTTTCACCTCTCGGTTGCCGACGCTTCGCAGTGGCGCCCCAGCCATTGCGGTACCGAGATCTGGGGCGGCGACTTTGATCCCTGCTGCTGCTGTGACGGTGTCGACTTGTGTGAAGCTCCGTTCTGCACGAATCTCGGCTAACGGTTCAGGTTGCAGTAACGCCCGGACCTCCGTGACGATCGGTCCTTGCTCCCCGCCGACAACGATCGTGTCATTCACCGCTAGTGAGCCATCATACAGGACGACATCAACAGTCGTCCCGAACCCTTTCTCATCTTTCACCTCAAGGACCGTTCCGACACCCGGGCCGCTGGTATCGATGGTCATCTGTTCGCGCATATACCGTTGTGAGAGCCCGATCATCACCGTCAAAAGATCCGGTACGCCTTCACCGGTCATCGCGCTTACCGGGACGACACCAACGTTCGCTTGGAAATCCTGCACTCGCCAGTAGAGATCAGCCGAGAATCCGGCATCACTGAGTTCTCCGATGAGCTCATAGAGCCGCTCATCAAGTGTCGATCGCACCCGATCGGACTGTGCTTCGTATGTCTGTTGGACGGGGGCGTTTTCTTGTGGGTTCCACCCAGGAATCGTATCGATTTTGTTTGCTGCAACTACAAACGGTGTTTCCGTTCGGTGAAGGATCTCGATGGCTTCCTCCGTCTGTGGTTGGAACCCATCCGTAACATCGACAACAAGGACCGCGATATCGGCCAGTGCGCCGCCACGAGATCGCAGTGTTGTAAACGAATGGTGGCCAGGTGTATCGATAAAGAGCAACCCCGGGAGATCGAATTCCGTCGCGTCAATGAGGTCACCAGCGACCTGTGCGATCACATCAAGCGGGACGGCAGTCACACCGATATGTTGAGTAATCGCTCCGGCTTCGCCTTCGGCGACTGCTGATCCACGGATCCGATCGAGAAGGCTCGTTTTACCGTGATCGACGTGTCCGAGTACGGCTGCGATCGGGGTTCGAAGTTGATCAGTCGCGGCCGCAGTCTCTGAGTGTGTGTTTGAATTCGACATGACGCTCACCGGAGAAATCCTGTATCTGTCGGTTTATCGCACTACAGTTAAGTCCATCGTCATCCCCGCTTAGAAGCGTCTCCCCGTGGCGTTTATATTAGTCCACACAGAACCATGGTCTATGCAGGAACTCCTTGCCAGGCAGCTCTCTGAGAAAGCTGTCATCGGCACTGATGGCGCCGAAATTGGGTCGGTGTATAACGTTATGATGGACGTCGATAGTGGTCGGCTTGAAAACATCGTCGTATCGCCTGCTGGAACGCCTGACGAGTTCGCGTTTGAAACCGACGAACAAGGTCGGTATCTTATCCCGGAACATCTCGTCGAATCGGTTAAGGATCATCTTGTTGTTCGATCGCAGTAATGCACGTTCTCGATTCTTCGGCGTTTATAAACGAGTATCATACCGACGAACGGACCGCTAGTATCCCTGCCGTTCGTGAGGAACTGGAAGATGAGAGTGCATACCGGTTCGATGCAATGGAGGGCGCCGGGATGTATATTCACATTCCCGACACCGATACCGTCGAACGGATCAAGCGAGCAGCTGCCGAATCCGGGGATAAAGCGGAGTTATCCGAGACCGATCTCCGACTACTTGCTGCTGCCTTTGAGCTGGATGGGACGCTTGTCACCGACGATTATGCGATGCAAAACGTTGCCGAAAAGCTCAATGTGAGCGTCGAGGTCATCGCCAGAGACGGGATCGCCGAGCAGCGGGATTGGATCTTCCAATGTCAGGGTTGTGGTCGTGAATTCGAGGAACACCACGACCGCTGTCCGATCTGCGGTACCGAACTCACCAGAAAGAACCCACAGAATGCCTGACAGGCGTTACCCTGGTGTCCCGCCGGACACCTCAATATAGAGGATCACGAACTGCAACGCATTGTACAGCCCGTGGACGAGTGCCGGGACGAGAATATTTTCCGTGCGGAGATAGATTCCTCCCAGCAACACTGAGAGTGCAAAGACCGTGAGCAAGGACGCTGCAATTTCGATCCCCGTCCCCGTTGCATACGCTTGGTAATGAAATATCGCGAAGATAATACTCGCAATCAGTACTGCTGCTTGCCCCGAGAAGGCCGTATAAAGTCGTTTCTGCACAAGGTTCCGGTATAGCAGTTCTTCACCCGGGCCGATCACCAGTAATGCTACCGGAATCATATACAACAGCAGCGTCGGACTTTGACTGGCCGTCTCTTCGATCCCGTGTTCGGCAGTACTCGTTCCTAACAACGCAAAGAGCTGTGAGATCCCGATCAGGGCGGCCAACAGCAGGACTGTCCCACCGATGATATATCCAATATCTCGCCACGCTGGCAGGGATATATCGACAAATGACCAGTCATCCTCTGACAGGATGACATAGGCACTTATCAACAGGGGGACTCCAATCACATACCCAACGATTCCAAAGCTGATCATCAAGAACCCACTGGCACCCAACAGCAATGCGATGCCCAACTCTCGGAGGCGACGTCCAGATACCAGTTGGTCATCCGGCGGGCCGGCATGATGTGATGCCATCGTATCGTTACACGGTTCTCCGGCCGTTTAGGAGCGTCGTTCTTCCGATCCGATCACAAGTGACTCCCGGTGTTTGACGGCCGCCGTTTCAGGTGTCTTTTCCCCACGAAGTAACCCGCGAGTTGCTCGTTTCCCCCATTCGACAGCCGGTTGGGTGAACGGATCAACGCCATAGAGCTCACCGGCCATGATGCAGGCAGCTTCCATGGTGTAGAACAGCGTTCCAATACTCGTCGGTGTGATCGCATCGATCGTGAGCTCAACACTCGGACGGCCGGCTTCCGCAAGACTTGCAACTGTTGTTGCACGTTCGGTCGCAAGCAGTTCACTAAGGTCGGTATCGTCTAGGTAGGCCAGTGTCTCATGTTCTGGGGTCGGAATCGGCACTGTCGGCTGATCGGCTACGCCAAGGACAGAGATAACCAGCTGACGCGGACCAGCACGGTACAGTTGGAGTTGTGAATGCTGGTCGGTGACACCAACTGCTCGTGTTGGGATTTGCCCGAGTCCCTCCTTGCCAAGACTCTCAGCCCATAGCTGTGTGAACCACTCACTAAACCGCTCGAGTGATTCGCTATATGGCATCATAGCATTCACCGCTGCTCCGCGTATCCCGAGTGCGTATGCCACGGCGCCATAGGCATACCCCGGCGTCTCGAACAGCGAGTCACTAAGCGTTGCCGCAGCTTCGCGCCCACCAGCAAGCAGCGCCTCAATATCGGCACCAGCAAGCGCTGCCGGTGCAAGCCCAACACTTGAGAGGACCGAATATCGTCCAGGGACGCCGTCCGGAACTGGTAGCCGTGGGAGCGACTGTCGGTCAGCGAGTGTCGCCAGTGGGCCCTCCTCGCCTGTAATCACGAGTGTCCGGTCCTGCCAGTCGATACCGGCGTCTTCGAAGGCTGCTCGTGCAACGAGGAAATTTGCTAGCGTCTCGGTAGTTGTTCCCGACCGTGAAACAGCAACTAAAACTGTCCGTTCGAGTGGCAACTCCGCAAGTACGGCCCTGGTTGCCGCCGGATCAACATTATCAAGCGTATAGATCGGGACGTCGAGAGCTGCACCGATCGTTGCCGCTCCGAGTGCACTGCCGCCGATTCCAGCAACAAGCACGGCATCGACTGTTTCGAAGCGATCGGTCACCGCCCGGATCGCCGTTGGATCAACTTGCTCAGGAAGGTTCAACGCGGCATACCCATGATCGTTACTCTCACGCCCAGCGTGAATTCGTTCGTGGGCTCGTGCGACACGGTCATCAAGCCGCTCTAGGGCTGGCCGGGACACACCAGGTGACGCGACCGAACTGAGTGCTCCCCCGATGTCAATGTTCATATCGGAACTGGTGCTTGCCGCGGGTAAAACCCTCCCGCTCCGAGCGGCAGTCGAAACGACAAAGCCGACGTGGTTCATTGGTTCTCCTATGGTTGCCCCGGTTCGTGGGACGTTTCTCGTGATCGACAGCGATGACGAGAACGGTGTGCTCCAAGATGTCACGACCAGCCAAATCCATCCACTGGGGACAGCACCGCCAGTCCCCGTCGGGTCGGCCCTTCAGGGGACAATCGCCCCGGAGCCACCATTGGAGGTCGTCTGGACGATCGAGTCACTGTCTGATCACTGGGAGATTGCTGTTGTGCTCTGTGATGAGCCCCCGGCTGATACTGCGCGTACTGTTGGTGCGCAAACCGAGTCCGGAACCGTGGGGATCGATCAGAGTCCAGCTGATGGTGAACGGCACGTGATCCCCACTGCAGACCCAGATGGCACCGCTGCTGATCTCCGCGATGATCGTCAGCCTCGTCGTCAGGCCGCCAAACTGGGGGCTGATCGCGTCGAGATTCGGGCCGGTGACGATCTCGTAAGTTTATACTACCGTCAGCGGTCCGCCGACAGCGGGTGATCCCACCTGTTTGTCCGACTCAAAGGCGGGAAAGACAAGGTTTATTCACTAACGTGTCGGATCGCCAGTTATGGTATCGTTCGATGTACCGGAGCCCGATTACGACCGGTACACGAACCGCCAACTCGTCGCTTTGCCATTAACAATCCTTGCGATTGCTCTGCTTGTGATCTTCGGTGCGTGGGTGTTGACGGGGGCACCGGCTGCCCTCGGGATTGAGTTCACTGGCGGAACAGAACTCACCGTCGACACTGCAAGCGATCAAACAGAGATTCAAGAGGTGTATGGGGCAGAGCTGGAGAATATCCGGGACGTGACTGATCCGGAAACCCGGTATATTCTTACATTCCGTGGCGGTGAAGACCTCACAGCAACCGCACAGACTGAACTTGAACCGGTCGACGCGGAAACGGAGATCGTACAGGGGACCCAACAGATCGATCCAACATTCGCATCTGAGACCCAACAACAGGCCGTAATCGGGCTCGCTGCTGCGTTCTTGGGAATGAGCGCGTTAGCATTTGTTCTCTTTCGAACATTTATCCCAAGTATCGCGATTGTGGTGTCGGCATTTTCAGATATAATGATCCCGCTAGCCATGATGAATGTCTTTGGGATCGAGCTGAGCCTGGGAACTGTTGCTGCGCTGTTGATGTTGATCGGGTATAGTGTCGACTCTGATATCCTGCTGAATACACACATCCTCCGTCGTGGAGCCGGTGGCTTCTATGAGTCGACATACCGTGCGATGCGCACTGGCGTAACGATGACGGTTACCTCGATGGCAGCGATGTTGACGATGGTCGTTGTTGCGACGTTTTTCAGCATCGACTTGCTCTCAGCTATCGGGTTGATCTTGTTTGTTGGCCTTGCGACCGATTTGATGAACACATATATGCTTAATCTCAGCCTGCTTCGCTGGTACAAATTCGAGGGGGTGAATCGATGACCGACCCAGTTGCTGTTGTCCGTCAGAACTGGCGGATCCTCCTGCTTACAGTCATGTTGCTTGCTGCAGCATATTTCCTGTTTGTTCCCGGGGCTCCAATCGCTGGAACGGCAGCGAACTCCGGGAGTGCCGGTGAGGACAGCGACCTTGCTGTGGACATTCCTGGTAACGAAACGTCTGCTACCCAGACCACGACCGGGATGACAAACCTCCAATACGGGATTCAGCTTGGGGGTGGCGCACGGATTACAGCTCCACCAGAAGGACTCGTTGTCGATGATATCTCGGTCACTGTCCGTGATCCGGAGCTTGATCCAGAAGACGAACGCGCCCAGAGTGAGGAAAACGCAGCTGCAATCGAGGAGGCTGTCGTAGCTGCAATGACCAACGTGAGCGACATCAACGTTCGGGTATATCACGAGTATGATACATACTACCCACAGTCAAACGGCCCGGCTGATGTCGTTGAAGTCCGTGCCCCAGGTGACCCCGAAGAACTTGCAGCCGGCCTGCGAAACGCTGGCTACGATGTCACAGCGGCGGACGTTCGTCGTGGCGTTACCAGTGCGACACGAGATGAAATCATTGAGGTGCTAGATGAACGACTCGGCGCAGCCGGCTTTTCCGGCGGGTCAGTGACAGAGAGTAATACGGGCCAGATCATCGTTGAGGCCCCTGGACGGGATGTCGAGTATCTCGAAGGGCTCATTCAAGAACGGGGGCTTGTCGAAACGATAATCCATTACCCAGCACCGAATGGCTCAGGATACGAGCGCGAAACCCTCCTCCGACAGGACGACTTTGAATCCATTGGCGGTGTCAGCACAAACCAGCAAAGTCAGCCATATGTCCCTGTTTCGCTTCGAGAAGATGCTGCACAGCGATATGTCGATCGCATGCAGGCAACTGGCTTCGCACAGGCTGCTGCCGATCGTGGTGATCTTGGGATCTGCAACACCGTCGAGGGGGAACCTGATGGTGACAATGAGTACTGTCTGATGACTGTCGTCGATGGGGAGGTTGTTTGGACCGGCGGAATGCGCTCGGATCTTGGTGAGAGTCTCCTCGATGAAACCTTCCTAGAGGATCCACGCTATCAGATCACAACCAGTGACCAAGGAGATGCTTCAGAACTCCGGCTGAACCTGATCGCTGGTGCACTACCGACTGAACTTAATCTCGATCGCTCAACGGAGTTCTACTTCAGCCCTGCGCTTGCCGAGAGTTTCCAGTTAAACTCCTTGATCACCGGGATCGTTGCGGTCTTTGCAGTTGTCGTTATGATCTTCCTTCGGTATGGTGATCCACGCGTTGCGGTGCCGATGTCCGTAACCGGCCTTTCGGAGGTCGTTATCCTCCTTGGCTTTGCGGCCGCGGTCGGCCTGCCCCTTAATCTCTCACACGTTGCCGGCTTTATCGTTGTCGTCGGGACCGGGGTTGATGACCTGATCATTATCGCCGACGAGGTGATGTCGGAAGGCGAGGTGAGCTCACATCATGTCTTTGATAACCGGTTCCGGAAGGCATTCTGGGTTATCGGTGCTGCGGCAGCAACAACGATTATCGCAATGAGTCCGCTTGCAGTCTTGGAACTCGGTGACCTTCGTGGCTTTGCCATCATCACGATCCTTGGCGTTGTAATCGGTGTGACGATTACCCGGCCGGCATACGGAAACATTCTCCGCGGACTGAAAACTGAGGGCCGGTAAACTACCCCCACTATTCGGTTCGTCCGCTCGCTGCACTAACGCTTTTGGCCGCCCGTGTCCGGAGAACCAGTACATAACTGAAGAAGAAAGGTCTTTCAGCACCCGGCTACACCCCACAATATGGACGAAGCGCCACAGGAATTTTACTCCGAAGACCGGTGGCAAAACTGGCTCACTCGGATCGAAGACGAAGACATCGACCCTGACGATGAGTCTTCGGCCCGTCTGTTATTGAACCTCCAAGACGACATCGCGCTGGCAGTCGCCAAAGTGCTGATTGCCTTCGAGAATGAGTTGATCGACGCTGATCAGGCACTTGATGAACTCGAAACGATCCGTGGGATCGTCCTGAGCGAGGTAGATATCGACGATGAGGAAACGGCACTCCTTGTTGATGGCGTACAAACGAGTCTTATGTGTGTGTTGTTCGCCGGCGAGGAGTTTATTGCCTCCGGCGCTGCCATGGATGGCAGTATCGATGACTATCTCCAAGCAGCAGCCGATGCTGAGGCTGAGGAGGATTTCGATGCTGCGCTTGGCTATGCAGCACAAGCCGGCACCCGCGTTATCGATGGGAATGAGTTCGATCCGGCAATTGCCGAGCACTTCGACTATGGGCTTGTTACCGAGTGGATCAACGGACTCGATAGCCTGCAGAGCGCACTTCGCGATCCGGAAGTCATCGAGGAAGAGTGATCGCTTGTCGCCAGGTCTTTGAGTATCCCTTTCGCAGAGTGGTATGATGGATTCCTTGACGTGGATTCTACTCGGTGTTTTAGCTTACTGGGCGCTGATGGTGGTCCTTGACCGGCGCCAGTTTCTGCCTGAGCAGGTTCGGCTGAGTGGGCCGATCTTAACGATCCACACCCAGCGCGGCCGTGCGTTCCTTGACCGACTGGCACAGTATCGGCGGTTTTGGCGAGCTTGGGCAAACATCGGCGTTGGGATCACACTTGTCGTGATGGCTGCCGCGTTTCTCTTTTTGGTGTTCTCGGCAGCCTCTATTCTGCAGGATCCACAGCCGACCGGTGTGAGCCAACCCCAAAACGTTCTCGTGATTCCCGGCGTCAATGACTTTCTGCCGTTATCAGTCGCCCCAGAGATTATCCTTGGGCTTCTTGTCGGACTCGTCATCCACGAGGGGGGACATGGTATCCTCTGTCGTGTTGAACGCATCGAGATCGATTCGATGGGGGTCGCGTTACTTGGGTTTATTCCGGTTGGTGCGTTTGTTCAACCCGATGAGGAAAGCCAGCGTGCGAGCGATCGCGGCGGCCGAACGCGGATGTTCGCTGCCGGCGTGACGAACAATTTTGCGATTACGATCGTCGTCTTCTTGCTGTTGTTCGGTCCGATTGCGGGATCGATTGGCGTCGCTTCCGGCGCTGCTGTTGGCACTGCGTTTCCGGAATCCGCTGCTGCTGATGCCGGTCTCGATCGTGGCGACCGGATCGTTGGTCTCAACGAGCAGTCAGTGACCTCGAATGAGCAATTCCAGACTGTCCTGTCAAATACGACGGCTAACACGGTAACGGTTGGACTGGCCAACGGGTCGACGGTCACAGTTGATCGGTCTCTTCTCGTCACAAGCGCGGTCTCAGCGGGTCCGACAGGCTTTGCTCCGGGTGATACGATCGTAACTGTCAACGGAACGCCGATCAATACGACGGCTGGACTGTTCGACCGGATCACCAGCGAACGGATTGAACTTACCACTGCCAATGGGACAGTCACAACGTTTCCGGCCGGAGCGTTTGCACGGGTCACACCGGATGGTCCGCTTGCCGAGGAACTCCCAGCTGGCACTGACACCGTCATCGTCTCCATTGGGGAGACTCGTGTGAAAACTGGCACGGCACTCAGTGATGCTTTAGCCGACTACGCTCCAGGTGACACTGTCTCGCTGGTCGCATATGTTGATGGTGAACGCCACCAACTCACCGTTCCACTCGATGGTGACGGTTTGCTCGGTGTTCGTGTCGCTCCTGGCATTTCAGGAGTTACGGTTGATGATTTCGGCGTGCAGTATTACCCTGCAGATGCGTATCTGGCCTTACTCGGCGGTAACAGCGGCGGATCGGCCGTCAATTCCGCGATTACGGACTCATTTATCGGAAAGTCGTTGTTTACCCTGTTTTTGCCGATTGCTGGGATCGCTGGCGGAGATGTGCTGCCGTATAACTTCCCAGGGTTTACCGAAGACATTCGAGCGTTCTATGAACTACACGGACCACTCGCTGGGCTCGGAAGCGGCGTCTTTGTGATTGCAAACGCTCTGTTCTGGATTGGGTGGTTGAATATCAACCTCGGGTTTTTCAATTGTATCCCGGCGTTCCCGCTTGATGGGGGCCACATCCTCCGGACAAGTACCGAAGCGATCGTGAGTCGACTCCCGATCACCGGCTCATACGAGTTGACAAAACTTGTTACTATTTCGATCGGTGTGACAATGTTCGTGAGCTTCTTGCTGATCGTCTTCGGCCCGCAGCTACTCGGCTAGGAGCAGTTCACTGTTACTCCTTGGGCCGTTTCCTGAGGTGATTCACTAGCGGTTATCAGACGGTAGGCGAATCAAGTCGTTCAATGAGTTCCTCACGGTATGTACGCTGATCGAAGTCATCGATTCT
>CAYOHZ010000004.1:0-70702 GCA_964403925.1 uncultured Salinarchaeum sp. | reverse complement strand
TCCATTCCGACAGAGTCGATCCTGACGGGTCGCAACCCAAAGCTGCCAGTATGCGGCACCGATCACAGCAGCGCCGACAGCAGCGAGTACCCCACCAACCAGAAACACCGGCAGCGATACCGATAGTCGAAGTGTCGGCAACAGCAGCCAGTTCACACCCGTGACACCGAGTCCATAGGGAATGAGAATGGCAGCGATATACCGGCCGGCACCAAGTCCTGGAAGCGAAACCACACCGGGCAGTTATCGGCGTGGCATAGAGAACCTAGCAGAACCGGCAGGATCGGGGGCCTATTGGTCGTGACGCCACTGTGTGGCGCTTTCTTGGACGTGCGCCGGTTGCTCGTGGAGATGACAGGCAACCGGATGTGACTGATCGGAAAGTGCCGGTGGCACGGTCTCACAGACACTTTCGTATCGATCCGCAAGCAGGGTGGCTGCATCCGCCCACTGATCCGCGACAAGATGCTCAAAGGCCTCCTGAATGTGCGTTCGTTCTTCCGGTGGGAGTGGCGTGTCGAACAATCGATCGAACAGCCGCTCGATAAGGGCAGTAGTGGGATCATCGTGATCATCGGGATCGATCCGATCACGAATCTCTGCAAGGTCAAGCTCGCGGCGTTCGATCCGTTCGCGGACAGACATGATCTCCCGATATAGCGATTGCTCGATCGAGAGACCTGGCGGCTGGATCACGGCCGGACAGCGCGTCCGGAACCGACAGCCACTCGGAGGGCTTCGGGGTGAGGGAACATCGCCAGAAATTACTGTCACGTCCCGGTCCTGTTCGGTACTCGACGCGCGGGGAACGCTTTCAAGCAGTGCCTTGGTGTAGGGATGGCGTGGCTCGGTGAAGACGTCCGCTGCGGGCCCGATCTCGACGAGCTCGCCGAGATACATGACGGCAACACGATCGCAGATATGTCGGATGACACTCAAGTCATGGGAGATCAACAGATAGGTGAGTTCGAATTCCTCTTGCAGTTCCGAGAGTAGATTGAGGATCTGGGCCTGCACGGAGACGTCAAGTGCGCTGGTCGGCTCATCAAGCACAAGGAAGTCCGGATTCAACGCCAACGCTCGGGCGATCCCGACCCGTTGGCGCTGGCCACCGGAGAACTCACTTGGATACCGATCGAACTGATCAGCCGACAACCCCACCCGTTCAAGCAGGTCTTCGGCCCGTTGGCGCCGTTCGTCAGGAGTCCCGACACTGTGAATGTCAAGCGGCTGGCGGACAGTCTGCCCGACGGTCATCCGGGGATCGAGACTTGAGAACGGATCTTGGAAGACGATCTGGGCGTTCTGTCGGAACTCGCGTAAGGCCGCATCGTCAAGCTCGAAGATCGGTGTGTCGTCAAAGACAACCCGACCGCCGGTTGGTTCTTGGAGTCGGAGAATCGTCTCACCGGTCGTGGATTTTCCACACCCGGACTCACCAACCAACCCAAGGGTCTCACCGGAGTGGATATCAAAACTGACACCATCGACAGCTTTGATCGCGACTGGCTCGGCACCCAACAGTCGATCGGTGATCGATGTCTGATCGTAGAAATACTTCTGGAGGTTCTCAACAGAAACAAGCGGCTCACTCATCGGGAGTCACCTCCGGTCGGTCGAGTGTGTCTGCTGTGAGTGCACGAGAGGGATCATACGGATGATCGGCCAGATAACATCGTGTCGCATGATCGTCGCTCCCATCCGCAGCGAACTCCGGTGGTTTCTCGAGACACTCCTCCATTGCTTTCGGACAGCGATCAGCGAAATAACACCGGTCAGGCATCTCAGCATCGAGCAGACTCGGAACGTTTCCGGGAATCGGCTCAAGCTTTCCGCGTGCTGCATCCAGCGACGGGACCGAGCCTAGCAACCCCTGTGTATACGGATGAACCGGATGATCAAAGATATCGGTGAGTGTTCCTCGTTCAGCGATTTCGCCTGCGTACATCACGGCGACACGATCAGCCATACGAGCGACGACACCGAGATTATGCGTGATCAGCAGGATCGACATATCAGTTGCAGATTGGATCTCATTGAGTAGTTCGAGGATCTGTGCCTGGATCGTCACATCCAGTGCAGTCGTTGGCTCATCAGCGATCAGGAGTTCGGGCTCGCCAGCCAATGCTTGTGCAATCATCGCCCGCTGAAGCATGCCGCCGGAGTATTCATGGGGATATTCCTCGGCGCGTTTGGCAGGATCGGGAATACCGACTTGATCAAGCAGTTCGATCGCGCGGTCATAGCTCTCGTCACTGAGATACCCGCCGCCGGGCGTGACACTACCCAACAGGAGTTTCCCGAGCCCATAACCCTGGGTGCGAGACCGTGTGGATCGGGGGCGGTCCGTGGCCCGTCGTTGGACCTCGACAGCCTCGGCGATCTGCTCGCCGACCGTCAAGCTTGGATTGAAATTACTCGCCGGGTCCTGGAAGATCGTCCCGAAGACGGGGCCACGGAGGCCCCGTCGATCACGGTCGGTAAGTGCGCGAAGATCCACATACTCCCCATCGACTGCGTCGGGGGCATCGATCTCAGCAGCAAGCTCACGGTCGTGATACCACAACTCCCCGTCGACGATCCGACCGGGATCTGACACAAGATCGATCAACGAAAGGGCAGTGACGCTTTTACCGGACCCGGATTCACCAACGATTCCAACAACCTCACCGGCAGCAATGTCAAACGAAACACCATTGACAGCGTTAACCTGTCCCTCCTGGGTGAAAAACCGTGTCGTGAGGTCCCGAACACGGAGGAGTGGTTGGCTCATCAGACACCACCCTCCCCCTGGCTTACATCCGGATCCAGGGCATCCCGAAGCCAGTCACCGATCAGATTGACAGCAATGACTGCAAGCACGATTGCGATCCCAGGCATCGTCGCGATCCACCAGGAACTGGACAGGTAGTTCCGGCCCTGTGCGATATCAAGACCCCATGAGAGGTTCGCTCCTGAAAAGCCCAAAAAGGAGAGCGAACTCTCAAGGAGGATAATCGCCGCGACTTGGATCGTCGCCAACACCAAAATCGGCGTGAGACTGTTCGGGAGGATGTGCTGGCGAATGATCGTCCGATCGGTAGCACCAAGGCTACGGGCAGCTGTGACATAGTCTTCACTACGAACACTGAGTGCCTCACCCCGAGCGACACGAGCGAACCACACCCAATTGACAAGCGCTACGACAAGTACAACGGTTCCAGGGATCACGATCGTTTCGGGCATCTCTGGTGTCAGTCCAAGTGCAACAAACGGATCAGGCAGTTCGACTGCTTGGCGTCCGAGCAGTCCGACCAACGCGATTGCTAACACAAGCGAGGGAAACGCCAACATAACATCAGCACTGCGCATTAGTGCATCATCGACTCGCCCGCCATAATAGCCGGCGACCAAACCGATCGTGACGCCGATGCCGACCGCAAGTACAGTACCAAACAAGCCAACAAGCAACGAGGTACGAGCGCCAAAGAGGAGCCGAGAGAACACATCACGCCCGACTGAGTCCGTTCCCAGTGGGTGTGTGGCAGTCGCGTTGATCGTCACTTCTTGCTCGACGACTTGGAGTTCGCCATCGACCATCTGTGAGGTGGTCTGGTTTTCGGTGGCACTGAATCCAAGCGGCGGGAGCTGTGCGTTTTCAGGATTCGTCTGTGTTGGATCATGCAGTGCCAGAACCGGCGCGAACAACGCCGAGAGGACGATAATGAGCAACAGCACAACACCAAGTTTCGCGAGGAAACTCTGTCGAAATTCGTCAACAAGGTTTTGTCGGGTTCGATCTGCAAGCAAACTCATTGGTAACCCACCTGTGGATCGAGATATGCATACAGCGCGTCGACGACGATATTGATGATCACGAAGCCAACACCGATAACGATCAGCGAGCCTTGGATAATCGGCCAGTCACGGGCTTGAAGTGCATCAATCAGCAGTGTTCCGAGTCCGGGCCAGGCGAACACCTGTTCGGTGATGACAGCGCCACCGATTAGTGTCCCCAACTGGAGTCCCAGAACGGTAATGATCGGGACAAGTGTGTTCCGAAGCGCATAGCGATACCGAACGAGACTCTCCGGAAGCCCCTTGGCTCTGGCTGCGCGGATGTAATCCTTGCCGAGTTCCTCCAACATACCACTTCTGGTGAGTCGAGTGATCAGGGCTGTAAAATACGTGCCAAGTGTAATCGCCGGCAGCGCCATATGGGCCAGCCAGGTCATAAGTGGGCCCGTCTCGGCACGACCAAACGCGAGTAACGCCTCGCCAAAGCCCACTGGACGAGCACTTGTTGGGAACGGCCCCTGAACGGCCAATAGGAGAATCAGCATGATCCCCAACCAGAAGTTCGGCGTTGAGATCCCCACAAGCGAGAACAACGTTGCCCCATAGTCCGCACTCGTGCGCCGTCGGGTTGCAGAGATCACACCGAGTGGGATTGCAAGGACAATTGCGACGAGACTCGCAGCGACAGCCAATTCGATCGTTGCAGGCAGCCGTGATAAGACAATCATGCTCGCTTCTTGCCCGCGTTGGAACGAATAGCCCATATCAGCCTGCAGTAGGCCAAGAAGATAGTCTCCATACTGGATATACAGTGGCTGGTTAAGCCCGAGATCCTCGGCAATCCGTTCGCGGAGCTCCTGACTTGCATCGAGTGGAGCAACGAAGGTGACCGGATCAGTCGGAGAGATAAATCGGAGGAGAAAGACAGTCGTAATGACACCCCAGACTACCAGCAGTCCCTGTCCGGACCGTCGAAGCAGGAATCGACCAAGTGACATTGGAACCGAAGGGAGCGGACCCGCTATTGATCGCCGCCCATACTCTGGGCTGCGTCGATTAACGCGTCAAACTCATCATCACGATAGCTTGTGAGCGCGCCATCAGAGGTCAACAGCGGAATCAACGTCTGACTGGCATCGAAGGTCGCGTTCCCCCAGCCGATGAGATACCATGGCGGCATCGTCTCGATATCGCCATCAGTAAGCTCTCCAGCAAGCGTTCCAAAGTCACGCTGTTGGACACTGGCACTGACTGTTTCAAGATCATCAACGTACCCGGCGACAGCCTGTGCAACGCTGAGATCACCGAGATACCGGCCAACCGGCGTTTCAAGTTCGAGTTCTTCACCAGCATAGCCGGCCTGTTCGATCAGCTGATCGGCAAGTTCGGGATCGTATGGATAGGGATCGATATCCTCATTGTAGCCGGTATACCCGGGCAGCGTGGGCTGGCCGGTCGCATCGCCAAACCCTTGCAAGACGTCATCGATAATCGACTCGAGATCGATCGCGTAGTTGAGTGCCCGACGGAACATCGGATCCGAGAAAGGCTCGACATCATATCGCATGCCGTTGTAAATAACACGCGTACTCGGGACTGGTGCAAGTTCGGTGCTGTCCTCATCTTGGACCCGAGCGACTTCTTGGGGCGGCACGTTAACAATGATGTCAGTCTCACCTTCGAGAAGCTGACTCACACGTGTACTTGATTCTTCAGCCGCGCGCATGAACAGTTGTTGAACGTCAGGCTCGCCGTCCCAGTAGTCTGGATACGCTTCGTAGACAACTTCCTCATCAGGCGTATACTCAGTAACCTGGAACGGCCCGGTACCGTTCATGTCGGTGTTGATGTCCTCTGATGCTCGGTTCTCGATCCAGTCTTCTTGTACGATATAACAGTACGAGGCGAAATACTGGAAGATGACCGGATTAATGCCATCGGAGATCACATCGACAGCCCGCTCGCCGTCGACGACTTCGGCATCTTGGACGCCAGCAAGCTGATCGCTCTGTGGGCTTTCAAGCCCGCCAACGTCCGAATCAACGATACGGCGAATACTGTAGACAACATCGCTTGGTTGGAGTGGATCGCCGTTATGGAAGGTCACACCCTCGCGGATGTAAAACCGAACACGCCCCTCTTCGATGCGTTCCCAGTCAGTTGCCAGCCCCGGATTGAGGTTGCCCTCCCGATCGCGCCGTAGGAGCCGTTCGTATGACTGGAGGACAACGTTATCGGTGGTTGTCTCACGGTGATCGTGAGGATCAAGCCCGGAATCAAGCTGGCCCTGCGTGATAATGAGGTCGCTGCCATCCTCAACGGGCGTAACTTCTCGGGCTTTAATATACTCGTCCGGTCGGGGATCCCACTCGATGCGTGTTGTCTTGCCGTAGACACTTTGTTGTTGATGAAGGAAAATCCACGGCGCTTCCTGGTGTGCAGCCAGGTTTGCACGCTGGAGATAGCCCTCTCTGGTTTCCGGTTCCGGCAGGTCACGCCAGTACTCCCCTTGAATGCCATCGCCAACGTCTTCGTCGGAATCACCGTCAGAACCATTACCAGTGTCGTCATCGTCGGGAGTCTCGTTGTTGCCGCCGGTACAACCTGCAAGAGCTGCGATACCAGCTGCACCACCCCACGCTTGGAGCAACGTTCGTCGATCGAGGCCGCTGTCAGCGGTCTGAGACTGGTCGTCGGTACCCATGTCCATTACGGTTGATACCACGACCCATTTTATACTTACGGTGTCTTGCTACACAGAGTCACAATCCTCAAGCAGACACCACCAACAGGACAGACGAAGCTAACAACCTAAACAGAAACACCGTTTTTGGTTACCACTTGTGCGATTCGGCCGCTAAGAACGACACGGAAGCGACCAAACCGCTATACCAACAGCGACGAACCGGTCATTGCTGCTGGCTGCTCGATTCCCAAGACAGCAAGGAGTGTCGGCGTGAGATCGACAAGACGGCCCCCATCGCGGATTCGTTTGCCACCAGATCGGTCCCCCGATCCGGCTGTCCCTGGGGCCAGATACACGATCGGGACCGGATTCGTTGTGTGGGCGGTGTGCGGATCCGCTGGTGTGCCCAGATCTTCGGCGTTACCGTGATCGGCAATCACAAAGACATGTCCATCAAGCGCATCAAGGAGGCGACCGAGTTCTGTGTCAACAGCCTCAACGGCTGTGACAGTTGCCGCAAAGTCACCGGTATGCCCGACCATGTCAGGGTTTGCATAGTTTAATACCAACACGTTAGGGTCCTCTGCGGTGATGAGATCGATCGCAGTGGTCGTTACCTCGTGAGCGCTCATCGCCGGGGCGTCGTCGTAGGTTGGGACGTCCGGACTGTCGATGATCTCACGATGTTCACCGGTAAATGGCGTCTCGCGACTGCCATTGAGGAAATACGTGACATGAGGGTATTTTTCCGATTCTGCGATCCGAAGCTGGGTGAGACCATGTTCTGCGAGGACTGCCCCCAGTGTCGTATCCGGTGGAGCAGGCGGAAACGCAACGGGAAACGGGAACGTTTCGTCATACTCGGTCATCGTAACGAGCTTGTGAGCAGGGGGTGCTGTCTCGAACGGCCACTGAGGATCGATATCACCAAGCATCCGCACGAGTTGACGAGCCCGATCCGGCCGGAAATTAAAGAAAATGACCGCATCATCAGCCGACAGTGCAGGCTGTCCCGCAATCAGCGTTGGATGAACAAACTCATCAGTCTCACCACGGTCGTAGGCACGCTGTACCGCTGTGTGTGTGTTTAAAGCGGTATACTCGGCTGTCCGATTGACGATTGCGTCATACGCCGCCTTGGTTCGTGACCAGTTTTCGTCTCGATCCATCGCATAATAGCGGCCAGTAACGGTTGCGATTTCCCCAGTTCCGGTGCGATCGACTACGGTGGCAAGATCAGAAAGAACAGCAGCAGCCGCTGTTGGCGGGGTATCACGGCCATCAAGAAAGGCATGCGTTACTGCTGGGACACCTTCCTGAGCAGCCAACTCGAGTAACGCAACGAGATGATCATAGTGTGAATGCACACCGCCCCTGCTGACAAGCCCCATGAAATGAAGCCGCCCGCCAGTCGTAGTGACATACTCAACAGCCTCCTGAAGCGCTGCGTTCTCGAAAAACGAGCCGTCGGCGATCGCATCCTCGATTCGCGTGTATGGCTGGCGGATAACAGTCCCGGCCCCGATATGGAGATGTCCGACTTCGCTGTTGCCCATCTGGCCGTCTGGCAGTCCGACAGCCCGGCCGGAGGCAGCCAATCGTCCAGTTGCACCGGCTGCCGAGATGCGATCGAACACGGGTGTTGTTGCTGTCTCGACGGCATTTCGTCGGTCGTGGGTTCCGATCCCCCAGCCGTCGAGAATAATCAATGCAACGTCCATGCGTGTTTTCGACGATGGATCCCTATCTACCCTTCGACAGATCGATCAAGGGATTTTATCCACACGAGATCCTAACAGCCGGTATGGACACACAGCCCCGTGGAGTCCGTTCGATGCTTGCCCTTTCCTGGCAGGAACACCGCCGGTACGTGTGGTTTGCGACGGGCCTGTTCGCAGTTGGGATTCTCGTTGGGATCGGGTTCGTGTTCGGAAACGTAGACCTTCTTGGTGCCCTCGGTGTTGATAATCTTCAGGACGTGTTCCCGGAGGAATTTACCACGTGGACGATTCTGCTGAATAATACACAGGCGTTTCTCATAATGATCGTTGGCGCGATTACATTCGGTGTAGTGACGTTCATCGGTGCGTTCTTCAACGGAGTATTGATTGGATTCGTCGCCGTGCCCGCAGTAGCCGAAAGCGGCATAGCCGCGACGCTCGTATTGTTACTACCCCACGGTATCTTCGAGTTGCCAGCACTGTTTATCGCCGGTGGCATCGGGTTCAGACTGGTCCACCTCGGTGTCAATCGGCTCCGAAGAACGCGAAAGCAGTTCGTGACTCGTGGGGAAGCACGCCGAATCGGCGTGTTGGCGATGGCTGGTTGGGGACTGCTCGTGATTGCAGCAATTATCGAGGTGAATATCACACCTGTTATTTACGAAACGCTGTTTGGGGCCTCACCGACATAAGGGATGCCGACAGTTGACCGAAACGGCGTGTCTCTGTATTATGAGTGTCGTGGTCCAACAGACACACCAGCGGTTGTTTTTGTTCCAGCCAGCGGGTTCGGGCCATGGCAGCTTGCCTGGCAGTATCCAGCCATACAGGGGCAGTTCCGGACCGTTCTCTACCATCCTCGAGGAACAGGCCAGTCAGCGCCGTCGACCAAACCATACGGGATCAAGACCTTAGCTGAGGACGTAGAAGCGATCCTCCAAGCAGCAGGAATCAAGCGAGCACACGCGATCGGAATCGGAGATGGGGGGCTCACCGCGCTGGAGTATGCCCATCGGTATAATCGGGTCCGGTCGCTCGTAGTGATCGGTGTCCCCACAGGGGAACTGACCATCGCGCCGCCAACTGCGTTCCATCCCGCACAATCGATCCCACCTCGGGAAGCGCTGAGCCGAGGGTTCTCACAGGAGTTCAGGCAGACACAGCCGGATGTACTTGATGGGATCCTCAAGTGGCGAGACACCGAAGATGCGCCAACGACTGAGTGGGAGTACATCGAACAAGCAGTGACAACCTATGATCGCGACTGGCCGGTATACGAGCTCCAACAACCGACGCTCGTTGTCCATGGCGGAGCAGACGATCTTATCCCCCCGCAAAACGCAACCACGCTTGCTACTGAGCTCCCGCATGGCGAAGCAATAGTATTCGATGAGGCGGGGCATTTCGTGTTTATCGAACGATCTAAACCAGTTAACGACCGACTTCTTGGAGTATTAGACCAGCGTTCTTAGGTTCTTCTCACAACTGGATTCGTGGGTTCTCAGCGTGAACCCCCGCCCTGGCCAACTCCTCGGCAGGAACATATCCTTCTCTGTATTCGCCGTCTCGCTGCTCAAGCGCACGCCTATGGGTGTGCTTCCGCTAGAGCCAGTTTGAGTCCGGCGGGGATACCGCAGGCTGATGATCTTCGCCGCGTTGTGAGGGAAAGCTATATGGAAAAGATTTATATAGAACCACAATATTAGTTGTAAATGGATCGGGGTGATCCAACATGACACTGCCGACAACGCCAGCGGACTCTTGGATCCAGAACCTCGATTTCCCGAGCCAACTGTTCGGTACCGGTCGTAGCGACTACGAACTCTACGAAGAAGACGATGAGTTCGTTCTCACCGTCGAGTTGCCGGGATTCGATCCCAACGAGATTTCTGCTGCCTGGGACGACGGCACGCTGAATATCGCCGCCGAGCACGAAGATGAGATGCGAAGCGAGCGGCGGACCTACCATCAGCGATTTCGGTTCCCCAAGTCAGTCGATGAAGACGCGATTACCGCCAGCTACAACAACGGAATCCTAGAAGTCCGACTGCCGGTACACACCGAGGCAGCCGTCCAAGGTCGCGAAATCGAAATCGAGGCGTAGGATCTACACCGGTTTTTGCGACTGAGAGTAAAAAGAAGGCCTATCGGTATTACGGTCGTGTCCAAAGCGAAGCTGGCTGGTGTCGAAAAGAAGACGGCGACTGATCGCTTACTCACGACGGTTTACATCAATCCGCTCACGAACTCGCTCGAAGGCACCGGACTCAGCGAGTTCTTCGATCCGTTCTTGGAGGTGAGTCTCACAGAGGCCGACCTTGATCCCGTTTGATTCGACCGCATACGCAGCGGGCTCATCACAGTAGTGACACTGCATGTGACAGTTCCTTGTTCGTGGTCGACCGCATTGAATTTCACGGGTCTTTTTCCCCGAGTTGGACAGGTGGACTACGGCACAACAGCGTTATGCTGGGAGCTGTCCTCGAAAACGGTCGTATTCAGCTCGATTGAGCCCCGTGATGCCAACGGTCTCATCGTGAGCATCCGAGCCGCCAAGGGGAAGTAAATCGTATTGATCGATCACCTGATTGAGCAAAGCGGTGTCAACAGCACGATCATACGGATAGTGATACTCGACTGCATCAAGTCGTTTCGTCAGATCAAGTGCTGCCATTGGATCGTCATATCGAAACGGATGGGCAAGTCCAACAATAGCACTTGCGTCAGCAAGGAGCGCACGGCCATGGTCGAAGCTGGGAAGCTCCCGTGGACGATAACAGGGGTCACCGCTGCCGATCAACCCATTAAAGGTTTCATCAGCAGTCATGGTAACGTCCGGGTGATTCCCAATAGCACGTGCAATATGGGGTCGGCCGATGCCATCGAACGGAGAGAGATCAAGGGCAATGTCAAGTCGATCTTCAAGACAGTCGATAATCGCCTGTGCACGACGTTTTCGATCCGTGGCCAAGCGATCACATTCCGTGCGGAGAGCAGGCGTCGGATCGACGCCGTAGCCAAGTAAATCAACCCGAAGGTCCTCAGCTGCAATCCGAAGTTCAATGCCATGGATCACTTCGATCTCGTCTTGGATGACGACCGGCTTGTCAAACGTTGGGTGAATGGCATCGTGATCAGTGATCGCAACGGCCTCAAGCCCAGCAGCAGCGGCAGCCGTTGAAACAGTAGCAGGCGAAAGCTGCCCATCGGAGACCGTTGTATGAACATGAAGATCCGCAACTGGCATACTACTCCTGCGCCACGCAGCGACTAAAGTCGTCGGCTTTGGGAAGCGACTGAGACGGCGACAACAGCACTTCGAGTAGAGGAAAAGTTAGTATGATAACCATTACATTCAATACTAAACGAGGGTAACTATATACTGGTTACCATGTCAATGGGTGCCTATGACGAAGACGAACATGAACGCCGCGAACAAAAAGTCAACAGTGTGGATGCCGCGTTCGATGATGATCGACACGAATACCGAGGCACCGTTGAATACGAGTCGGGAGAGTCTACAGAAGAGCTTCTTGCCGCGTTCAAGGATATCAACTCCTGAACTGCTTCGGAGGCAAGCTTGGGAGACTTGGCTTGCTCTGGTTGTTGAGACGCAAACATCAACAAGTAACCACCCGTAGCTACGTCTGAACGACGAGAATGATTGCAGAAACGTGTGATGGCTGTGGACGGGATGTCCAAATCAGCGGTGGGATTGAAAACGTCTGGACGTTCGAAGGGGGTGACTCTGGCGGGATGACCTTGGAACTGTCCGATGGCACGGAGTGGTTTCTCTGTTTTGAGTGTATCGAAAAACTCCCGGAGGATCCGACTGCGGACGATGTTACAGCACTTCCGACACACGAACCTGACACAGCGACAGCAGATCAGAGTGCGTATCTCCTGTGGGGGATAATTATCGGGGGCGTTGTCGGTGCCATCGTCGGGTATCTGTTCATGCAACCCCAAGCTGGAATTACAATCGGTCTTGGAATTGGGCTTGTGGCTGGACTGATTCTTGATCGGCGCTGACCCCGTCATCTTGCAGGCGTACCATCAAGAGTAGCTAGCTTTTTTATGCTCGAAACCTCAAGTAAACATGATGGACTCGGCCGCACTCTTAGACCTTCTGGGAAACGAGAACCGGCGTCGAATCCTCCGGTTGCTCGCACAGCGGCCCTGTTATGTAACCGAGATCAGCGAGTATCTCGATGTCAGTCCAAAGGCTGTCATCGATCATTTACGGAAGCTTGAGGACGCTGGGCTTGTCGAGAGCCACGTTGACGATGGCCAGCGAAAATACTTCCATATTGCCCGAAACCTTCGGCTTGAGATTAGTGTCTCACCGTATGGGTTCGGAACACGGAGCGCATATCCGGCCAGCCGAAATCTCGATATCACGTCCTTTCGGTATCTCTCAGTTGACGTTGATCGAGATCGACCGGACGAGCCAACACGGCTCGCGCGACGTCTCAATCGACTCCGGGGATTAGAAAACGAGTTATCAGTACTCCAACGATGGGTCCAGGGCCGGATCACTGAGACGATCGAGGAGCTGACAGCTGAGTTTGAGAACACCGAGGTCAATAACGGACGGCTCTATGCAGATATTTTAGTTGCCGTCGCTGATGGGACATGGACGGTCGAAGAACTGAGCGCCAAGCTTGAGGTTCCGCCAGATATCGTGGCAGATGCGATTGTTACACTCTCACAGCAAGGGATCGTCCAACAGACAGATCGCGGCTGGCATCTTGTAGACTAACCGTTAGGACAGGTCT
This sequence comes from uncultured Salinarchaeum sp., assembly GCA_964403925.1. Taxonomy (GTDB): domain Archaea; phylum Halobacteriota; class Halobacteria; order Halobacteriales; family Salinarchaeaceae; genus CAZFMU01. The sequence goes on along the minus strand of CAYOHZ010000004.1, from coordinate 57,740 downwards.
TTTGCCAGACCAGCTCTCAGATCTCGACCGAAATAGAGGCCAACAAGACTGATGAGCCCACCAGCGACAGCACCGATCGCTGCTAACTGAAGGCTTGCATCAGCGACGAGTGCAAGCGTCGCATTGCCAACAAGCGCGCCGATGGCACCGAGGAAAAGCCCGGCAACACCGACACTCCGGTACCGAGTCTCCGATAGGACTCCCAACAGAAAGCTCCCGGCAACGATCCCAACTGGACCACCAATGACCGGAACCACTGCACTCCCAACAGCGGCTGGAAGACCAAGTGCAGCCAGCGTGAGCAACAGACCACGGACGGATGCGAAACTTGGCATGCCAATATCGAACCGGCCTGTCGAGTCAGCTGAGTGGTTACCAGTGGTTTCGGAAGCGTCAAAGTCCATGTCGAGTGAGTCAGTAAGGGTTTTACCAGCTGACTCATCACGTGATTCGCGTTGTTTGGACTGCTCGGCCATACCGCATATTCGGGGGCGAGTTGTAAGGGTGTTTTCCTCAGCGACACACGTTCTGACCGATCGCTGGGCCGAATCCTTGCTCATCGACGGACATTGTGGTCGGAAGACGGATCGAGGATGCGGGATCACGATAGATCATCTGCCCACGGAGGAGCGTCAACAGCGGAAAGATCGCCGGGTGGCCAGCAAATGGAGACCAGTCAGCCTTCGAGTGAAGCTGATCGGGGGTGACTGTTTGGAGTCTGTCACGGTCGAAAACAGCGATATCAGCATCATAGCCAGGCGCAATACGGCCTTTTGAGGATAATCCAAAGACCGATGCGGGGGTTGTTGCTGTGAGATCACGAAGCCGGGGCAACGAGAGGTCGGTCTCGCGAGTCGTGGCAAGAAACACTGGCAACATGGTTTCAACCCCTGGAACACCGCTGGGGGCCGCAACAAGCGAAGTATCTTTTTCCGCGCGTGTGTGCGGCGCATGATCGGTTGCGATCAGATCGACTTGTCCCTCAACAAGCCGCTCAAAGACCGCAGCTCTGCGGTCCGCAGACCGAAGCGGTGGGTTCATGCGTCCGTATGTCCCCAGCTCAGCACTATCGGCGCGGGATAACAGCGCGTGGTGAGGAGTTACTTCACAGGTCATCGAACGATCGGCCACGAGATCTATCGCGGTTGGCGTCGAGGCATGTGCGATATGAACAGGGACATCGACAGCCTCGGCAACTGTGATTGCCTGCTTAACAGCTTGGATTTCACTCGTTGGGGGGCGATACTGGCTCCACCGATCGACAGACGCATCTCGGCCACGACCGGACGCCGCATCAAGTGCGCTTGGATCGAACGTGCGTTCGTCTTCAGCATGGACGGTGACAGGAACTTGTTCGGCACGAGCACGCAGAGCCGCCTGTCGAAAGGTCGATGTATCAATTCCCATGTCACCGGTTGAGTCAGCCAAAAAAACCTCGCCAAGCGCACAGAGCGGACGTTCGAAAAGCGAGTCAGGATCCCAGGTCGGTGTCACACCGCCGTTGAGACCATAATCAATAACTGACGCGCTGGCGCGGCTGGCTTTCAGATCAAACGCCTCGCCGGTCGTTGTTGGTGGATCGGTATTTGGTTGCTCGATAACTGTCGTTACACCCCCAGCAGCAGCGGCCCGACTTCCGGTTGCCCATGTTTCTTTATGTGCTCCACCGGGTTCACGGAAATGAACATGAGCATCGATCGCACCGGGGAATAGCAGATAATCCGTAACATCAATCACGGATTCAGCCGTCGTCGGGCGGAGTGTCGGTTCAACGGCCGTAATCTGGCCGTCCTCAATTCGAATGTCTCGGTGTCGACCGTCTGCCAGGATCCCACCCCTAAGAATCATACACAAGCTATTTTCAGTGGTCGTTAAAAGATATCGGCTCTCGAAAAAGCCGGAACAACAGCGATCGTGAACTGCCTCGGGATCAAGCCTCCGGGCAGTCGCCTCAACAGCCTGTAAATCAGCCGCTTTGCATCTGGTTGTGCGTGGGGTTGTCCTTATCTCCTATCAGGAGGGGGAAAGGAAGGCAGGAAGTAGAGATACACTGATGCGAGTTTTTATATATTATATCAATTAATGAGTACATACGGGGGGAAGGAACGTGAACATGGTGAACAGCAATGGGAGGAACACAACACAGGTGTCGAACATACTGGCGGAAATCGACGCCGGGCCTGTCGTACTGATCGTACTTGACCACAAGTATCGATTCCAGTACCAATCGCCTGGTGTCGAACAACTATTAGGATATGATCCAACTGCGCTTGTCGGCGAGGCGGTCACGGACTATCTACACCCAGCGGACAAAGAGAGGTTTCTCGACTGGCTCGAAACACTTCGTATCGAAGGACTAGACGATGAGGTGACGGTCAAACACCGCTATCGAACGGCCAGTGAGACATGGCAGTGGGTCCGATCAATTGGGGAGACAACCACGGACGGATATATACTTACGACACAGCCACGAGCAGGCCAAGAGCCGATTGACGAGCAGTTTCGAGCGTTTCTCAAACGGTCAGCAGACACGATTGCGATAGTAGACGACGACGCAACGATTCGGTATATAACGCCATCTGTACAGGAGATCTGTGGGTACGACCCGGCGGAGTTAACCAAGACGACAATGACGGCTAACGTCCATCCGGACGATCGTGCAGACGTTATGGATGCGTTTCAGCGAGTTGTCGATGGGGAGCTAGAGACGATTACTGTTGAACACCGGTATCAACGGGCCGATAATGCCTGGATCTGGGTCGAATCACGTGCCCGTCGTCTGGAGGCGGACCTTCCGATCGCTAGTGCTGTGCTCGTCAGTAGCCGGGAGATCACCCAACGCAAACAAGACGAACAACGATTGCAACAACAAAACGAACGTCTTGACAAGGTGGCGAGTATTATCTCACACGACCTCAGAAGTCCGCTGACAGTGGCCAGCGGTCGGATCGAGCTCTTCGAACAAACGGATAATACCGACCATCTCGAAGCGGCGAAAACCGCAATCGAGCGTGCTGATCAAATCATTGGCGATGTAATGACCCTCGCACGGGGATCAGTTGATCCGACAGCGATCGAGCCTGTTGAGCTCGAGACAGCAACACGAGACGCATGGGCAGTCGTCGAGACAAGAGACGCAACACTGCAAATTCAAGACTCAGAGCCAATTACTGCCGATAAAAGCCAGTTGCGGCGGTTGCTTGAGAATCTATTTCGGAATGCTGTCGAGCATGCCGGTCCGGAACCGACAGTAACTGTTGGGACGATTGAGGAGGGGTTCTACGTCGCCGATGATGGTCCAGGAATCGATATTGACGATCCGGACCGGGTTTTCGAATGGGGATTTACAGCTGATGGTGACGGGACCGGGTTCGGACTCTCAATCGTCGAACAGATCGCGACCGATCATAACTGGGAGGCTACCGTTGCTGACAGTGAAACAGGGGGGACACGGTTTGAGTTTACTGGGACCGAGAGCAACGGTGACACGTCGCTGACAACAGGTGACTCGAATTGAGGGTTCCGGATCGTTGTGTCACCGACCAAAAAAGAGCGTCCTGACGGAGATTTGAACTCCGGTCCCGGGCTCCGCAAGCCCGGAGGATAGTCCACTACCCTATCAGGACTCACATGTAGATAACATGGAGTACGCTAAAGGGGTTACGGTCTCCAAGAGACGGACAAGGACAATGCTTTTGCTTCGCATCAGTAAGACACGACGATAAATGGGAGTCATCGAAGAGATCTACGAAGACTTAGATGCTGACTTATCACTGGAAGACTATCGGAGCGCAGTCGAAGAGCGCGTTGCGGAGATGGGCGGGCTTGCTGATGAGGAAACAGCGGCAATGCTGGTTGCCCATGAACTAGACGACGACGGCGGTGAGATCGACGGGATCGCCGACATCGAGGCCGGGATGCAGGAAGTGAAGTTTATCGGAAAAGTAACATCTGTTGGCGACCTTCGAACGTTTGATCGTGAGGAGGATGAAGACGCTGGCCATGTCCTGAACGTCGATGTGGCCGATGAGACGGGGCAGGTCCGGATCGCCTTGTGGGATGGCCATGCCCGCGATGCGGCGGACTCACTCGAGGTTGGCGACGTACTGCGGATCAAAGGCCGTCCACAGGAGGGCTATTCTGGAGTTGAAGTTAACGTAACAACTGTCGAGCCGGATCCAGAGACAGACGTTGATGTTACGATTGATAATACATATGACATCGCGGAGCTGACGATCGGGCTTTCGGAAGTGACCGTTGCTGGGCAGGTGTTAGACACAGAATCAGTACGAACCTTCCAACGGGATGATGGCTCTGAGGGGAAAGTCGCAAACGCGTTACTTGGCGATGCGACCGGCCGAACCCGGGTGACATTGTGGGATAGCATGGCTGATCACGTGACAGAGCTCACACCAGGAGATGTAATCGAAATTATTGACGGCTACGTGCGAGAACGCGATGGGGAGTTAGAGGTCCATATCGGAGACCGGGGAACGATCGAACCGGCAACAGAACCGATCGAGCACGTCCCAGACACAACAGCAATCGAGGATATCGAAATGGGACAGACGGTTGATTTGAAAGGTGTCGTTCGGTCTGCAGACCCCAAACGGACCTTCGATCGGGATGATGGCTCCGAGGGACAAGTCCGGAATCTCCGAATTCAGGATAACACCGGGGACATCCGGGTTGCGTTGTGGGGGGCCCATGCCGACAGAGAAATCGGACCAGGAGACGCAATCGCTGTGATTGACGCACAGATCGAAGACGGCTGGCAAGACGATTTGGAGGCCTCTGCGAACTGGCAGTCTGCGATCGTCCCGCTTGAGGAGTCAATCGTTGAATCAAACGCTGAAGACACCGAGGAGACAACTGATGATGAGCCGGGGGTCGTTCTTTCATCGTTCGAAGACGGCACCACACCAACGGACACGAGCACCCCCTCCGAAACGGCAGCGACCGAGATGACCACGGAGGTGACTGGCGTCGTTATTCAGCCGGGCGAGCCGGTCAAACTCGATGTCGGCGATCGGATCATCACCGTCGAAACAAGCCGTGACGTTGGACTCGGCGAAGAAGTGACTGTCAAAGGCCGACAACTCGAGGGGGATCGAATTGATGCCGAGGAACTGCATCGCTAATCGGTCGACGGAAAGGATTAAGATGCAGACCAGCCCGATCCTTGGGTATGAGTGTTGAGCTCCCGTTTGCGCCGGTCGATGGGATCATCAGACGAAACGTCGACGACCTGCGTGTCAGTGCGGAGGCCGCCGAGGCACTGGCCAAGGAGATCCAAACACACGGTGCAAGACTGGCAGTCGATGCTGCGGAACACGCAACTGCGGACGGGCGAAAGACACTAATGGCAGCGGATTTCGGGGTGACTGACCCACCGAAAAAAAGCACACTTGCCTTACCGATCGCACCAGTCGACCGGATCGCACGGTTGCGCATCGATCCGTCGTACCGGGTTGGACGAGGCGCCCGGCTCGCATTAGCAGCGTTGCTCGAGGACTATGCTGACGAAATTGCGACGGCAGCAGCCGTCCTTACCGAACATGCCGGTCGACGAACGGTCAAAGCAGCGGATATCGAGACATATCTAGAGGTACGTCAAGACCGATCATAACTCAACAATGGCACTCAAAACTGCCTGTTACAACGAACTACGTATGTTAAGCCCCCAGTGAAATGAACTACGGGTATACCGACACGTGTCTCAAACACGAGACCGGGCCGCGACACCCTGAAAGTGCGGATCGACTCCGAGCGATCCGCGAGGGCCTCAAACGCCAACACGGTGTCAAATACGTTAACGCCGACCCAGCTGAGGTTTCGACACTCACCACGGTTCATGACGCGGGCTACATCGAGGAGCTGCGGTCGTTCGCGGCCTCTGGTGGCGGTCAATGGGACCCGGATACGATTGTCGTTGAGGAAAGTTGGGACGCGATCCGAGCTAGTGCTGGCTTAGCGACATGGGTTGGACGAACCGCTGGGAAGGGAGCACGTGGCCGACAAACGCCGTTTTCACTGGGGCGACCACCCGGACACCACGCAGTTGTCGACGACGCAATGGGCTTTTGTTTTGTGAATAATACCGCGATCGCCACCGAAACGGCACTCACAGCGGGAGCAGACCGAGTGGCGATCGTTGATTTCGATGTACACCATGGTAACGGTACACAAGCACTGTTTGCTGATCGATCTGATGTCCTGTTTATGTCACTACATGAGGAAGGGATCTATCCGGGGACTGGTGCGGTTGATGAAACCGGAACTGCTGGGGGGCAGGGGTATACGATAAACATCCCGCTACCAGATGGCGCCGGTAACAACGCCTATGTGAACGCCTTAGACACCATAGTCCGTCCAGCTGTCACAGCATTTGCCCCGGATATCCTGCTTGTGAGTGCTGGCTTTGACGCCCACGAGTATGATCCGATTTCACGGATGACTGTCACAACGGACGGGTACGGATTGATGATTTCACACCTCCAAGACCTCGCAGCGCAGCTGGATATCGGGCTCGGGTTAATTCTGGAAGGTGGCTACGAACTTGAAGTGCTTGCTAATGTCACTCGAGCCGTCCACAAAGTCGTTCATGGCTATGAGCCTGCAGTCGATCCTGGGTCGCCGCCAGAGCACGTTAGCGATCGTCTTGCCGAAGTCCGAACAAACGCGATGCTCCTTGATTGAACGGATCAGAACGTCCGCTCAGACCGCTGGGTCGAAATAGTCCGTGAATACAGCCCCGAACTCCGGGAGAAGCTCCAGCAGCTCAGTATCGATATAGATGGCATGATCTTGGTTAAGTGCGGGTTTGATCTGGGCCCCATGTTTGACGGTAAATAACGCATCACTCCTGAGCCATCCGGTAGCGGTCCGAATCGATCGCGGCCGTTCGACGACATACTGGTCACCATCGAGAAACGGCCCATAGACATCGGGATCATCGGCATACTTTTCATAGAAAGCTTCCGCGTGAGATCGAACAGAAACGGGCGGTCCTGTATGTCGCTCGATTGCTGGTCGTTTGGCGACGCTGAATTCAATAAGTATGAGGCCGGTCCCATCAACAGCGCCAACGGTCGAACGGAGGACCGAGAAGCCAGCACGTTCAAGCCCAGCAACAATCCCGTCTCGGGACGTCCGAAGCTGCGGGTAAAGATCATCCTCAACGAGTGTCGGAAGCGGAAACGTGAGCCCAATGACGGTCGTCTCGCGGCGATCAAGATGGGCAACAAGTGTCTCCGCATCGAGTGGACCCGGACTTGTCGGCTCGAAGTCCTCGATTGAGGGGGCGGCCAAGAACGAACGAGCATGATGTTGGAAGCGAGCAAACGCTGTTTCCGACAGGACGGCAGCGACGTTTCTGGTCGGATCAGTCGGATCGATAACGACAAGCGGATCCTCAAAGCTCGCAGCTTGGTGCTGTGCTGGATCGAGTTCGACAGGGGGCCGCCAATCAGCCGCGGCAGTCAACAGTGATTTGGCGCCACCATAATGGACGACAAGTAGCTCGATCAGATAGCCGGAAAATCCCCGGGTGCGAAGATCACTCCCGTAGACGCCGGTCCCACGAGCAAACCCCTTTACCAGCCGCACATCGGCAGCTAGCTCCGGGGTAAGCTGTGCTGATAAATACTCGTTGTGAAAGGGTGTCCGATCAACGGCTGACCGAATCGATGCGGCAGACTCGACATCATAACATGGGACAAGATCGACATCGAATCCATCGAACTGGCCAGTAACATAGGGATGTTCAGCATACTCTTCCTGGCCGTCTGGAAGCACTGCATGCCCGACCTCAAGCCCGTACGTACTGAGCTGTTCACGATCAAGTGTCGTCGGGAACCGAACGAATAGATCGATATCGCGATCGCCTGAGACCCACGTGTCACGAGCTGTCGAGCCAACATGAAGAACCTCGGCCTCAACAGGGAGATCAGCAATCGCTGCATGTGCTCGCTCGATGAGCGTCTCGGTCACACGAGCGAGTGCAGCCCGCTCGTCGTCTGTGGGATCAACGCGGGATCGGGCCTTGTCAAAGACAGCTGCGACCGAATCAGCCATTGGTGATTGTACAAGCCTGTTTGCGGAAAGGATGTCGATCCGTGCTTCGAAAGCGAAACCCTCATCAAAACCGTCCGCTATAGTTTGATTTGTGCCGCCATAGCTCAGTTGGTAGAGCACCACGCTGTTAACGTGGTTGTCCCAGGTTCGAGTCCTGGTGGTGGCGTCAGGTATTTTGCTGCTGTGATTGTTGTTCAAACAGATCTCCAAGTAGCTTCGATTGTGCGGCCGCAAGATGTTCTGTAAGCGTAGAGGGACAGATATCGAGCGCTTCAGCGACATCAGTCGCATTGGCCTGTCGCGGATACTCGAAATAGCCCATATCATACGCTGTGGCAAGAACCTCACGCTGTCGGTCAGTCAGCTGCCCGCGATCGATCCAGACAGCATCTGTGTGCTGGTCGGCATCCTGTGTGACCCGTGTGATGGTTCGAATCGAGACATCACCAAAGCGCTCGCGTAACCTCGGGAGCAGCGAACTAAGTGCTGTCTCATCGGCGAGGTGAAGGGTGACAACCAGTGTCCCGTTTTCGGCGCGCGCATCGGCGATCGGATGGCCGGCATCAACGATCTGTTGACAGGGACACGCACCATCATCTCGCATGAACTCATAGACATCCGCCGACTCGTATGTGAAGACCTGTTGAAACTCTTGGTCAGCGAGGCCAGCGGAATGGTCGACCACGAACTGTTCGAGAGCTCCCTCGCTGTGATCGGTCCACGAGATATCTCGAACGGTAGCGTCGGAGTCGGCCGTCAATCCGGCGACCGGACAGGTATCAGTATCAGTGATGGCTAATTCGACACGTAACCCACTCATGTGTTTCCTCTAGAACCCCCAATATCAAGGGTCCTTGGATTTCCGGGACAGCTTCATAGCGGTAACAGCGCGGAAATCCACCGTTCACGGGTGGGAGAAAGCGCGGAAGCTCAGAACCACAACCCACCGACTACGGCAGGGCTGACTTCCCAACGTTGTTGAACCAGTAAGTCTACGGATGATCTATGGAGAAGCGGCGCACTGTCCTGGTCAAACTTGACGTGGACAGTCCTGACGCCGCGCTCCTCGAAGACACCATAGACGAGTTCCTGTGGGCCGCCAACTACGTCACACGCCACGCGTTCGAGGGCGGATACGTTACGACGAGCAAGACCACGCTCCACCACGAGACCTACGAAGACGTGCGCGACCAGACAGCGGGACGCTGAACGCGAACGAAGCGTATGAGCCTCCTGCCGAGGAGTCGGCCAGAGCGGGAGTCCACGCTGAAAGCCAACGGCTTTAGCCGTTGGTTAGCTTACCGAATACTCTTTATAATATGATCGTGTTGATTCAACTAGTGGGTGAGTACTCACAGGTATGTCAACCTATCTCCGGCAGCAAAACACGCCCCGGATCCCGGGATCCTGGCGGCTTTTGCTTCCGGCATGGCTCGCGGTCGCGACGGTGACAGTGCTCGTTGGGGGAATTCGGGCGATCGGAGTCGAAATCCCGATGACACTCCAGCTACTCGGGTACCTAATCGGGCTGGTCGCAATTAATCTACCGCACGGCGGATTCGAGAATCTCCAAAACCTTCGAACCCGATCAGTTCGGTACCAAGCGTTGTACGCGGTTGGGTTCGTCGCGATGGTCGCAGCGTTTGTCGGGTTGCTGACCGTCCAGCCGGTCTTGGGTGTCGGATTGATGATCACCGTTGCAATCGTCAAAGGTGGCCTTGGAGGACTGGCCGTTCTTGACGCGGTGACTGGGACCGATCATATCCAAAGTCGGGCCCAGCGCTGGCTTGGCGCGGCTGTTCGTGGCGGTGCCGTCATGTTGGTCCCGTACCTAGCGTTCCCGAGTACCTTCGAGGAGTATACGGGGTATATGATCGCCGTCTTCGGAGGGAACCTGGAGGCTGCAACATATGCGTTCCATCCGGTGAGCTATCAGGTACTTCCGATTGCGATCGCGCTTGGCGTGCTCGGTCACATCGGCCTTGGGTACCTCCGTGATCCCGGCACAGGGACGTGGATCGCAGATGCGATCGAGACACTACTATTGATTGCGTTCTTTGCGGTCGTGCCGGTTGTACTGGCTGTTGGGCTGTACTTCCCGCTGTGGTACTCCGCACGGCAGGTCGCCCGTTCGGCAGCAGTCGATAACGATCGCCCCGTCGATGAGGGCGCATGGATGACAGCCGACAGCCGAACTGAGCATGTTGCATCGGTGCTCAACTGGAGCATGTTTATTGTCGGCGGTGTGATGACTGGACTCCTGATCGCGTCACTGTATATTGTTGCACCGGAACCGGTCTTGGCTATCACCGGGCATCTCGGTGGCTGGGAAGCGATCCTCGCCGGGGGTGTCGTCTTCTATACGATCTTTGTGAGCGTGATTGCACTCCCACATGTCGTCATCGGTGGGATCTTCGACCAGCAGGGCATCTGGTTTGTGCCCTGAGTTCCCGCCGTCGTTGATGAGTCAGTAACGGCGTTTCGATACCGTCTTTTATACGCATTTGCACCGTTGGATCGTGTTGGAGTGGTCATACAGTCGGACGGTATTAGCAGCGAGTACGATGGCATTTTTTGCGACGATGGTCGCCCGGCTGGTGATCAGTCCAGTCGTGCCGGCGATCGGGGACGCGTTTACCGTCTCGGATGCGACAATCGGGGTGGCACTCTCCGGATTGTGGCTCACATACGCGCTCGCGCAATTTCCGAGTGGTCTTCTTGGTGATCGATATGGCGAACGCCCGATCATCCTCATCGCGGTTGTTGGAACTGCACTCACAAGCGGGCTTATCGCGGTCGCATGCAACTATTGGATGTTTGTCATCGGTGCCGTGTTGTTGGGTGCCGTTGCAGGCCTACATTATAGTGCTGCGACCACTCTGATCACACGAACAGCACCAAATACTGGGTCCGCAATCGGGATTCACAGTGCTGGAGCACCGATCGCTGGGCTGCTTGCCCCGCCGATTGCCGGACTTATCGGCGCACAGTTTGGCTGGCGATACGCCATCGCATTGGGGACAGTGACAGCGATCCCGGTGGCCCTGTTTGTCGGGACTGCGGTGCGGCCGACAGCCCCGCCACAGCCGGAGCCACCGATCCGAGAGCGACTTGACGTGAGGATGCTGGGCGGGCTCCTCAGTCGGCCAACGATCGCGATCACGATGCTGTTGGCTGTCATCGGCGCGTTCGTCTGGCAGGCAACCGCGTCGTTTCTCCCGACGTTTTTCATTCGCTATCATGCCTATTCCAAGCCGGTCGCCGGGGTCTTGTTCTCGGCGTATTTCGCCGTGCAAGGGGTCGGACAACCAGTAATCGGATCGCTGTCCGATCGGATCGGCAGGGATCCAGCTGCCGCGCTGACAGTACTCGCAGGGACGATCGGATACGCGTCGTTTGTGCTGGTAGACGCGCTATGGGCACTACTTGTGGCGATTGGATTAGCGGGAATCGCGATGAGTTGGGGTGCAGCACTGCTCCCGAAGTTCATGGACAATCTCAACGATGGCGAACGGGGGATCGGATTCGGAGTGATCCGCACGACATACATGGTGCTCGGTGCAAGTGGCAGTGTCGTCACCGGGTGGATCGCGGACACATTCAGCTGGGGAACGGCGTTTTTGACGCTGGCTGGACTGCTTGGCCTGATGTTAGTAACGTTGCTGGGACTGCTCCTCTGGAATCGTTAGCCAACGAGGGCAGCTGGGAGCTCGGCGAGCCGGTCCCGGTCATGCGCGGCGGTAAAGTCGATATCCGGACCAGCTGCGATAATGCCGGATGGCGTTACCGACGGGTGTGTCGTGTAGTAGTGTTCTTTGATGTGGGCCATGTTGACTGTCTTTGCAACACCCGGGAGCTGATAGAGATCACGGAGATACGGCCACAGGTTGTCATACTGGTGGATATACTGTTTGTTACACATGAAATGGGTATGATACACCTGATCGAATCTGACTAAGGTCGTGAACAGACAGAGGTCCGCTTCTGTCGGCCGATCGCCCACAATAAATCGTCGGTCAGCAAGCAATCTATCGTATCGATCAAGCGCAGCAAAGAGTCGATCAACGGCTTGATCGTACGGCGCCTGTTTGCTTGCGAACCCAGCCCGATACACCCCGTTGTTGATCGGCTCATAGATATCGGTGATCCGACGATCGATTTCCACACGGTGTGTAGCTGGTGCTAGCTCATAGTCACGAGTGCCGAACTCCTGGAAGGCTGTTGTGAGCATCCGGAGAATCTCACGGGACTCGTTGTTAACGATCGTCTCGTGTTGTCGATCCCAAAGGACGGGAACAGTCACCCGCGAGGTCACAGTAGGATCAGCTCTGACATACAGCTCACGGAGATACTCGGCACCAGTAACGTGATCAACCGTACACCCGGATTTTTCAGGCGTGAACTGCCAGCCGGCAGCGTCACGATACGGGTCAACAACGGAGACGGAAAGCACGTCCTCCAAGCCGAGCAATGCACGTGCAAGCAATGTCCGATGGGCCCACGGACAAGCATATGAAACATACAGGTGATAGCGGCCGGACTCCGGCTCGAACTGATCGTCGGGCTCAGCAGCAACATGCTCAGGGATCGGTGTGCCGGCGACCCAGTTTCGAAACGGCGTTTGCTGTCGCTCGAATTCCCCTGCTTCGTTGGTGAGTTGGTAGGTGTCAGTTCGCCACTCACCGTTGACAAGCATGTTCATGCAGAGTACCCCGGATATGTGATACCTCAATAAAAGGGGTTGGACTTGTGCCATAGGTTCAAATCCGAATACGAGTGGAGTGACGGGCATGCATGGAGGCAACCGATGACAGACTCCGTGTTGATCGCGCGCAAGCGAACAGCTGGATATGCGCTCTATCGACAATCGCAGCCGGTAGAAGAGACATTCAGAACCGAGCAACAAGACAGCCAGCACAGCACAGAACGATATCTCGGGACCGTACCGGATCGACAGGGTATCTATGCGTCGATCGATTGGCTTGGCGACCAAGTCTGTCATATCGTGACCGACCAGCAGATCGATTCGTTTGTTGTCGTGCCAATCAGACTCGAATCGGGGCTACCCGGCGATAGCACCGCCAGTGGCCCAGGTCTGCTTGCCACGCCGCCACCAGCGGTTGATCCCGTCGCTTTCTATCATCGCATAACCGGGGCCCGAGAGGTCTGTCTACGCTTGGTCACTGCAGGCGTTCCCACAGCGACAGTCGAACAGCAGCTACGTGCTGTGGTGCACTCTTGGGGCGATTCCGTAATCGAATACGACCCACAAGAGTAACAGCCAAATCGGAGAGGCTTAGGCCCGACCAGTCAAACTGCCGGTCAGAATCGTGACACGGACGATCGACCGGCCAAGTCCGGCGACCGCACAAGAAGTCATTACGGCTGGGCTTGACCGGGAGGAGCTCGTTACTGTTTTCGGACAGTGTCGTGTCGATTATGAAGGGCGGGCAAGCAGCAAGCTCGAATGGGGGGATCGACATCTACTACTGAAACCAGACGGGACGACGCTCGTTCATACCGACAGCGACCAAAAACCGGTGAACTGGCAACCGCCGGGCTCGACACAGACAGCACGACTCACAACCGGACAGCTCGTCGTTGAGAGCACACGTGCGAACCCCGATGAACGGTTAACAATTCGATTCAAGCGAATCGTTCATGTCGGGGCCTTCGAGATCAGCGATGGGGCAGCACTTGAGCTCACGGGGACAGAAGCCGATCTCAAAGAGCGGATTCTCGAACAGCCGGCGTTAATCGAAGACGGGTTCCAGCCGCTGGCAACGGAACGGACCACAGCAGCGGGAGCGATCGATATTTACGGTGAGGATACAGCGGGACGAACGGTTGCCGTCGAGTTGAAACGGCGACGGGTCGGCCCAGACGCGGTCGGTCAGCTCAAGCGGTATGTGACCGCACTTGAGCGTGAACTCCATACCGAAGCTGACATCCGTGGCATTCTCGTTGCGCCATCAGTCACTGACCGCGCACGGCGGCTGCTTGCGAACAACGGGCTGGAATTCGTTGCTGTCGAACCGACTGCCGGTTAGGAGTCCTCAAGCTGCGTCTGTAATGCTGCCAGTTCGTTTAGTGCCTCAACGGGGGTCATATGTGCAACATCAGCAGCTCGAAGCCGATCGAGAACGGCCTGCTGGTCACTTGGTGGCGTCGGTGACTGCGAGTGGGACTCAGTCAACAGCGATCGGGCACGCTCAACGACGGTTGGCGGGACGCCAGCCTCTTTGGCGACTTCGATGCCGTAGGAGGCGGTGCCAGCACCACGCTGAAGGTCATGTGAGAAGGAGACCGAATCATCGGTTTCTTCGGCCTCAAAATGGAGGTTAAACGCACGGTCAAGTGCAACAGCAGTGTCAGTCAGTTCGTGATGATGAGTCGCAAACAGCGTTGGGGCCTTAAGCTGGTCATGGATATACTCAGTAATTGCGCGAGCGATTGCCAGCCCATCAGTGGTGCTTGTCCCCCGCCCGACTTCATCAAGCAACACGAGTGAGCGGTCATCGGCGTGTCGAAGGATCGCCGCGAGTTCGAGCATCTCGATCATGAACGTCGATCGTCCCCCAGCGATATCATCATTCGCGCCAACACGGGTGAAGATCCGTTGGATAGGCGTTATGCGGGCAGCCGTTGCCGGAACAAAACTACCGGCTTGGGCGAGCACAACAAGTACTGCGACCTGTCGCATATAGGTCGATTTCCCGCTCATATTCGGTCCAGTAATGACAGCAAGTTGTCTGGATCGGTCAAGGTGTGTATCGTTGGGGACAAACGACTCTTGACGACTCTCGACGATCGGATGACGACCGTCCTCGATTTCGAGTGTTGGTTCAGCTGTCGAGGGGAGAAGCTCCGGGCGGGTATAGTTGCGCGTCGCCGCGAGAGTCGCCAAGGCAGCAAGTGCGTCAAGCTTCGCAAGCGCATCGGCAACGCTCTGGAGCTGTTCAGTCGCAGTCGCGATCTCAGCGCGCACTTCTCGAAACAGGTCATACTCAAGCTCATCGGCCCGGGTTGCAGCTTGCATGAGCTCCGTCTCACGCTCTTTGAGTTCCGGGGTCACGAAGCGTTCAGCGTTTTTTAGCGTCTGGCGGCGCTGATAAGTATCCGGAACAGCATCGAGATTTGGGTCAGTCACTTCGATATAGTAGCCATGAACCTCATTGTGACCGACTTTCAGAGAGTCAATACCGGTTCGGTCGCGTTCGGTCGCTTCTAAGGAGTCGATCCACGCTTTCCCGTCACGTTTGATCTGACGGAGCCGATCGAGTTCCGCATCGTACCCATCCTTGATGAGACCGCCCTCAGTGAGTTCCGTTGGTGGGTCCTCACGGATCGCGTCATCGATCAAAGTACGAAGATCAGTGAGCGGATCAAGCTCAGACCGAAGTGAGGCAAGTGCATCAATCTCACTGATCGCCTGTCGGAGCCGTGGGATCGTCGCTAGAGTCGTGACAAGCGATCGGAGATCCCGAGCGTCAGCTCGCCCTCGAGAGATACGAGCCACCAACCGCTGGATATCATAGACGGCTTCAAGTTCTTCTCGAACCGTCTCTCGGGGCTGTACGCCAGTGACCAGTGCTTCGACAGCATCATGACGCTCCTCGATCCGGGACCGATCCAACAGCGGACGACGAAGCCATTCGGTCAGCCGTCGACGACCGAGGGCAGTCACCGTCTCATCGATAACCGCGAAGAGGGTTGCATCATCAGCGCCCCGCACATCTCGACGGTCAAACAATTCCAGACTCTGGAGGGCAACCGAGTCTAAGAGCATGTATTCCCGGGGATCGTACCGGCGAAGCTGGGTGATGTATGACAGCCGTGGCGGAGCATCCGCGTTGGGGACGGGAGCCGAAACGGCTTCCGCAACAGTCCCAGCTGCCGCTGGACGGCCGCCCCGGGTATATTCTGCATACGAAAGTAAGGCACCGCTGGCTCTGATCTCTGCTGACGTGGTAGCCAGTCGCTCGATTGGGCCGAAATACGCCTCAACACGGCCGTGTGACTGCTCGGGGCTGAATGCCGCAGAGTCGTATTGTGAGCGCTCGCGGTCGGTAAACAGCGTTGAGTCATCGAGATCCGAAATCATCTCAACCGGATCAAACCGGTCAAGCTCATCCACGATCGTTTGTCGATTGTCGCTGCTTGTCGCAATGAACTCACCCGTTGATACGTCGAGAAACGCAACGCCATAGGTGTCATTGACACGGGTAAGAGAGGCGACAAACCGATGTGTTTCATCAGCTAACAGCTCGGATTCAGTGACCATCCCCGGCGTGATGATACGGGTGACAGCGCGCTCGACGACGCCGCTGACGGCATCAGGATCCTGCACCTGGTCGGCAATCGCGATTCGATAGCCAGCATCCAACAGCGTGTCAAGATACGATTCGGCGTTATCGATCGGAATACCAGCCATCGCATAGGTACCTGTGCTGTCTTCTCGCTGTGTGAGTGTGATTTCAAGCAATCGTGACAGGGTTTCAGCGGCCTCACAGAACGCCTCATAGAAGTCCCCAACCTGAAACAAGAGTAAGTGATCGTCATACTCTGTGGCCAGCTCATAGTACTGCGAGAGCATCGGGGTGAGCTCATCGCTGCGCTGGTCCATTTTGTCCGGAGGACCCAGTGCCGGATCGTCCATACCCGTAGTGGGCACTTCCATGTGGTTAATTAGTTTCGTCTGCCGCCAGATAGTCCTCCTGTACCGCAACAACCTCCGTCGAATCCGAACAAGCAGCGTACCGATGCAATGGCTCTGCGTTGTACTCAAGGAAGGTCTCGCCCCAAGAAAACGGCGCTAAAATCTCTTCGGCATGGTCACGTTCACCAAGGATAACGAGCGCTCCAGCAAGCGCCTCCACGGTCGTCAACTGAAACGGAGTCCCATAATTGATCGGATTAGTGGCGACGAGAAAGGGGAGCGCTCGGCGTGGCCCTGAAAAATCATATCGTTCGGCAGTCGCAGTTTCCCACGAGCAGTCTAACGCGATAAGCCGGGAGGCACGGTCACGGTCGGCGGGTGAGAGTGCCTGCTCCGCGTACGGATCCAGAACGATCCCATGCGGCGTTGCCTGTGCAGATCGATGGAGGTCCGCATACCCAAGGCGGGCAAGCTTCCGAGCAGTACACTTCTCAGGATCATCGTCACCCTCATACCGAATGTGTAGCTCCACACGAACATAATCAGGGGGGACCGAAAAAACGACATCGCTTGCAGGAGCCGGACTCTTATGATACGGGCACGTATGATTGATGATGGCAGTCCAAAATATCGTCTGTCCGGACTGTGGCGAACAGCGTGCGATCGAGAAGCTCGGGATTGACACGTATCGCTGTACCGCATGTGGGACGGAGTTCAGCCGTGGGGATATCCTCAGTCGCTGACCCGGCGGGTTTTTACCGACCGGTAGCCGTCTATGCAACATGACCTTCGATCCGGTGCACTTCGAGGGCGTCACGCGTCATGCCGACCGGATCGGCGCAATTGTTGACGAGCGCGATCAACAACAGCTTGCCAAGCAGGTCTGGCAGGAGTTTTTAGATCCGCTGGTTGATCCCGATGGACGGACCGTCCTCGAACCGATTGGGGACCAACAACTCCATGAAATCGAGATCGAGACAGCAGCACTGCAAGCAACACCGTATGAGACAGTCCATGGGCTCGATTCGGGGACAATCAACCCGACGGCATTCAAAAATGGGCTGGTGTTGGATGTCGCCCAAGCAGCGATGGCAGCCGTTCCATCGGATCTAGAACTTCACCGGGAACGGACGCTTATCACAGCCGTCCATACCGATGACCCGACGGGAATCGTTGATCGTGACGAACAGCTTGATGCGGGGTATGTCTACAGCCGATTGCTGTCGGCTCCACCGGTGCCACAGTTCGAGGAAAGTGTCGTGCACGAACTCGCATTATATATCGCTGAGAGCACACACGCATTAGCGCATGCAGACAGCGTCGATGAGCTGTTTGTTCTCGATGGCCCGATCTATCCGAAGGGAATGTTAAACTGGGCTGATCGGTCACAGACCCTTGAAGATCTACTCTATGAGAGCCAGGGACCACAAGACGTGATCGAACAGTATCTTCGACTCGTTGAACGGTTCGTTGAGACCGATCGCTCATTGCTTGGCTTCGTAAAAAATCCGTCAACAAAAGCACTCACACGGGCACTTGGTGACCGAATCGCGACCCCCTGGGTTGATGATACCGGGTTTTTCATACGGTTGCTTGAACGCGTCGATTACGATCGGACTGTCGACGAGGACGGCGAGCCGATTCTTGAACGCACTCGGCGAACTGATCAGCTAACGTATACAAACTGGTTCCGATCACGTGGCGGTGCGGATCGGCTGATCGTCTCCGAACCGTTTGGAATCGACCGACAACATGCGCCAACAGTGTATGAAGTGACGTTTTTCATGGTGTATGATCCCCGGACTGATCTGCTCTACCGGATCGAAGCACCATATGGGATCACCCGAAAAACACAGGCCAGAGAAGAACTCACACAATGGATTCTGAGCGAGGTTGCTGCACAACGAGGGCCGCCAGAACCGGTGCAGAAAGCAGACGAACTCGCAGGCATCAGTCGCACCCAGACGAGTGCACTCAGGGAGGCACTTGCAGACGCCTTCGAGACGGACCCACACCGGACCTACGATGACCACCGGTGGGGGGAGTCCCCCACTGGTGACTGATCAGGCCGGCGACGGGACCGAATCCGCCGCGTCAACCGGATCAGTCTCGATCGTGACGGTGGCAGGATCAACACCGATTCGAGCAAACTGCGTCCGGAGGTGCTCTTTTGCGGCTTTGATGGCTGCCTGGCGTGTTTGAAACCCCTGTGGAAACGGTGGTTCAAAGGCAACGTTAATCTCGCGACCGTCGATCTCCTGGGTTGTACCGCCGCTATCGACTTCATAGAAGGAATCGCACAACCAGACATACGGCTGTGTTGCCTCAGGGACGCCAGCGAAGGATGGCGGCTGCTCATCGCGTTCATAGAGAGTCCCAGTCAACGCTGTCCCACCAGCACGGCCACGAACAAGTAACATAGCATACTTACGGTCCGGATAGCGTTAAGCCGTCCGGTTGGATACGAACCGATATAGGGACCGACCGTTAACGGCCACGTATGACCGACAGTGATGGCTGGTTTGAGGGGATCGATCTCGATGATCCAGCTGCTGTCACGCAAACGATTATCGACGGACGCGCTGACAAGCCGGATGACTGGCCCCACCGTGCAATCGAGGCCGGCGTTGTCGAAAACGAAGACGAATACTACCAGCGACTTCATGACGCTACGACAACAGCAACTGACCACGCCGTCACGCGCCGCGAACGGGCGGATGACCAGCAGTTAATGCATCTTCTCCGGGCCAGAGACGACTGTGTACGGCACGCCAACGAGTTGGCCGAACGGGTAAGCGAATGGGGTGGCAGCCGGCTTCCGGAGACAGGGACTGGCGTTGAGTATGCACAGGCGATCGCGACTGGTGACATCGAGAGCACAGACTCTCGGCTCCAATCACTTGCAATCCGCTGTGTCGATCTCAGGACAGAAGCCGACGAATTAACCGCGGCGATCGAACAACAGGCACCATCAGTGGCCCCCAATCTGACGGCGCTTGCTGGGCCGATCCTGGCGGCCCGGCTGATCGAACTTGCCGGTGGACTCGACGCACTCGCGAAGTTGCCATCCAGTACTGTTCAAGTGCTTGGTGCTGAGGACGCGTTGTTTGCACATCTCCGTGGCAACGCCCCCTCGCCGAAACACGGCGTGATCTACACGCATGAGGCAATTCAAGGCACCCATCCCGACCATCGTGGCTCAGCAGCGCGGGCACTCGCCGGAAAACTGACCATCGCTGCACGCATCGATCACTATGCAGGTGATCGTCGGCCAAAGTTAGAAGCCGAGCTCGCAGAGCGGATCGAAACCATCCAACAACGGGAGGGGACAGCATGACACCGGAGCTCCCGGATGGCGTTGCGTATCATACCTTCGGCGATGACCAGCTCCTTGCGACCCGTGGAACGCCGGTATACGGCGAGCCAACGGATGGGTCGTGGCGACGCTGGGATCCCCGCCGGTCAAAAGTCGGCGCGATGCTGGAAAAGGGCCTCCCAACTGGACTTGCCGCTGACCAGACGATCCTGTATCTGGGTGCAGCAAACGGGACAACAGTCAGCCATGTGGCGGATTTTGCTGGCCCGACCTACGCGATCGAATTTGCACCCCGACCCACGCGGGATCTGTTGACAGTCGCAGCGGATCGACCGAACCTCATGCCGTTGTTAAAGGACGCACGGAAACCGGAGACCTACGCACATATCGTCGAAACCGGAGTGGACGTGCTCATCCAAGATGTTGCAACCCGAGGGCAGGCCGAGATTGCCCGCCGAAACCGCCAGTTTCTCGCGCCGGATGGACGGCTTGTGATGGCCCTGAAAGCCCGGAGCGAAGACGTCACGGCGTCTCCGGAGACAATCTTCACACAGGCAAAAGAGACCTTACAGACGGAGTTCACACTTGGTACGACAGCCCGCTTGGAGCCATTTCACGAGGACCATCTGGCAATCATCGCCGAGCCACAAGCGTGAGCAACCATGTGCCTTTTTTAATCGGGGGGCCAGGTTCTGAGCATGACATCACCGGACCAGCGGTCCCTCGGCGAGTTTGGGACCGATCGCCCCGAATCGGAAGCGGAGGCAGTTGCAGGGACGGCTCCGGATACTGTCGATCGTGTGGTCGATCCAGCACGGGATGCGCTTCCGGAGCCGACGGGGGCAGTTAAGATCGGGATCACGCAGGTCGATTATACCATTGCCGGCCGTGGCGACGATGAACAACCGATCATACACGTGTTCGGACGAACTGAGGAGGGAACCGCTGAACATGTTCGTGTTACTGGATTTCAACCGTATTTCTACGCGCCAGTCGATTCGGTCGAGGAATCGGAGCTACTGAGCTATGACCGAATCACCGGCTGGGACGAGACTGATGAAAAAGGCCAGCCTTTTGAGAGTATCCGCGGCGAACGACTCCTCAAGATCTACGGGCAAACTCCACGAGATGTCGGAGAAATCAGGGATGAGTTCGAGCATTATGAGGCGGATATCCTCTTTCCAAATCGGTTTCTGATCGACAAAGACATCCAAAGCGGCATAGTGATTCCCGAACGTCGAGACGACGATGGAACACTTGTTGTCAACCATGAGGAAGTCCGACCGGTCGATCTCGTCGTCGAACCGCGTGTCTGTATGCTCGATATTGAGGTGGATGACCGGCGAGGGTTCCCCGAGGATGGGGAAGAACCAATCGTTTGTCTGACCGCTCATGACTCTCGATCGGAGACATACGTCAGCTGGTTGTACGAAGCTCCTGACCAAACCGGGGACACCCCAAGCGAACTCGCTGAGTATGAGCCACTGACTGACGGGACGGACATTGAGCTTCGATCGTTCGCCGAGGAGGCAGCGATGCTCGACGATCTCATCGACTATATTGACAAGAAGGATTTCGATGTGCTCTCAGGCTGGAACTTTACTGATTTTGACGCGCCCTATCTCCTGGATCGACTCGAAGTACTCGATGAAACCACGGAGTATGATCTCTCTGTCGAGCGGCTCTCGCGTGTGAATGAAGTCTGGCGATCAAGCTGGGGTGGACCAAGTGTCAAAGGACGAGTCGTCTTTGATCTCCTGTATGCCTACCAGCGAACGAAGTTTACCGAGTTAGATTCATACCGGCTTGATGACGTTGGAGAACGTGAACTTGGCGTCGGGAAAGAGCGATATCCGGGCGACATTGGTGATCTCTGGGAAGCTGATCCCGAACAACTCCTTGAGTATAACCTTCGAGACGTCGAGTTATGTGTCGAGTTGAATCGTAGTCAGGATATTATCCCGTTTTGGAACGAGGTGCGCTCGTTTGTTGGCTGCAAGCTTGAGGATGCAACAACCCCTGGCGATGCCGTCGATATGTATGTCTTGCATAAGCTTCACGACGACTTCGCGCTGCCCTCGAAAGGCGCGCAGGAAGCTGAAGACTACGAGGGTGGGGCCGTCTTCGATCCGATAACCGGTGTGCGAGAAAATGTCAGCGTACTGGACTTGAAGAGCCTCTACCCCATGTGTATGGTAACAATTAACGCATCACCGGAGACCAAAGTCAATCCCGACACGTACGAAGAAGAGATGTACCGTGCACCAAATGGCACCCGCTTTCGGAAGGAACCAGATGGTGCGATCCGAGAGATGGTCGATGAGTTGCTAACAGAACGCGAGGAAAAGAAGGCACTCCGAAACGAATACGATCCCGAAGACCCCGAGTACGGCCAGTATGATCGCCAGCAGGCCGCAGTGAAGGTCATTATGAACTGCTTTACTCCAGATACGGAGGTCCTAACGCCTGCGGGCGTGCGAAATATCCGCGAGTTGTCAGTCGGGGACGACGTCTACTCGATCGATCCGGAGACAATGGACGTGCAGATCAAGCCGGTCAGCAAGACCCACGAGTACCCAGCGTATCGGGGCGAACTCATCGATATTCAGACGGACCAGATCGACTTCCGAGTGACCCCGCATCACCGAATGCTTGTCAGAGAAAATAGTGCAAACGGTGTCACGGAATCCGAGTGGGACTTTGTCGAGGCAGGCGCGCTTGATGAGGATACCAATTACGAGCTCCCGCATGACTGGGACGGCCTTGAAGGAGACCCGATCAATCATGTAGATCTCACCCGACTCCTTGAAGGCCAGTATGAGGTCTGGGTACGGCCAACAGTGCGCGATCAGACGTTCACAGCCGAACTAGGATGGACACCGCGTCATGAGAAAAACCAGGACCGTGGAACGGGTGGATATGTCTTTACGAGCGAGGAATTCGAAACGCATCGTGACTACATCGACGAGGTTGCCGAACAAACAGACATCCACAACGAGCCTGGACAAACATGGATTCCCCGAACGTACGAGGGGGACGCTTTCATAGAACTACTGGCGTGGTATATCACGGATGGAAGTGTTGACACGACACTCCCAGAGCAGTTTGACAGCGGGTCATCAACACTCGTCCAAATTGCCCAAGAAGCGACACTGCCAGACGGCGGAAACACCGCTCGAGATGCGATCGGCGAGCTACTGGACGAATTAGAGCTTGAGTATGATGTCACTGACCAGAGCTATCAGATAACAGCCACGCTTCTCGGCGATGTGCTTCGGGAGCAGTGTGGCGACGGGAGTGATACAAAGCGCATTCCAGACCTCGTGTTTGAGGCGTCAGACAGTCAAAAGCGACGATTCCTTGAAACGCTTATCAACGGGGACGGAAACCGACAGCCCAACGCTTGGCGATACACAACAGAGAGTACCCAGCTCCGAGATGATGTGTTACGGCTTTGTACGCACATCGGACAGACAGCAAGCTATGAAAAAGACAGTGGTGGCTGGCGGATTACCTGTGCCGAATCAGCGGAGAATTCATTTCAAATGCATCAGAGTGGTGATCAGAGCAGCGCCGACAGCGGCGTCTATTCGGTGACAGTAGCGGATAATCATACACTCCTTGCGGGCCGAAACGGGAACTTTCAGTTCGTCGGGCAGTCGCTTTATGGCGTTTTGGGATGGGATCGATTCCGCCTGTATGACAAGGAGATGGGGGCTGCAGTCACCGCGACCGGTCGGGACGTCATTGAGTTTACCGAAGATGTCGCCAACGACCTTGGGTATGAAGTGGTCTACGGAGACAGCGTCACTGGCAGTCGGCCGATTGTCGTGCGCGATCCAGATGGGACGGTTCGTATCAAGCCGATCAAAGACCTGTTCGATCGGGCCACGCGTGAACAACTAGCGATTGCAGACGGTGGGCCAGGCCGGAAAGAGTCTGGCCAACTCGATGGATGGCAGGCCCTATCAGTGACGTCTGACGGGACCCCAGAATGGCGGCCGATCAACCGGGTGCTCAGACATGAGACGGACAAACCTGTTGTGAGACTCCAGCATCCCCGTGGTGAGTCAACAACGACTCGTGATCATTCCTACATGATCGAGCAGAACGGCACACTAATCGAAGCGCCACCAGCGGCAGTTGACGAGCCGGTCCGTGTCGATGGACTGCCAGGGGTTGATGAGATCGAAATGATCGACCTCTATGAACGACTTACGGAGTATGCAGAAGAGACCACTGACACACAGGTCTACGCCGACAAGCGAGGTCTCTGGACTGAGAATACCACCACAGACACCCGAGTCAAGCGATCAATCTCGGTCGACTCGGCGGATGGGACGTCGTTGCTCCGGCTGCTGGCTGCCTATATCGCAACTGGAGAGCACTCAGACGAAGGAGTGTCGATCACAGCGACGGATCAAGATCGGCTCACAAAGCTCAAAGCCGACTACGAGCGGCTTGTCAACGATGGGACAGCACGACTCGTCGAAACCGATGAGAGACAACGCCTCCAACTGGAGGATTCACTCGCAACAGTGCTGTTCGGCGGGCTCTGTGAGACGACGACGAAGGACAAGCGACTGCCGGCGCTGGTCTTCGAGTTGCCGGAGACCAGTCAGCAATTGTTCTATCACAGCGTGGTCGGCGATGAGAACACGTTCGAGACAGCCAGTCGTGAACTAGCCGGCGGGCTCTCAATGTTGCTGACCCAACAAGACCGAGAACACACACTGGCATACGGCGACGGAGAGTATACGATTCAGCTCGGAGAGAAGACAGCGGGAGAGACCGCTTCAGAACGCGTGGCAATCGAACACGACGGGTACGTATATGATCTGGATGTGGCAACCAACGATACCTTCGTCGATGCTGTCGGCGGCGTTGTGCTCCATAATACTGATAGTGTGATGCTCGAACTCGGTGGCGAAATTGAGACGGATGCCGCGATCGAGCAGTCCTTTGAGATCGAGGAAGCGATTAACGAGTCCTACGATCAGTTCGCTCAGGACCGACTCAACGCAGAGACCCATCGGTTTCAAATCGAGTTCGAGAAACTGTATCGGCGGTTCTTCCAAGCCGGGAAGAAAAAACGGTATGCTGGAAACGTGGTCTGGAAGGAAGGCAAGGATGTTGATGATATCGATATTACTGGGTTCGAGTACCAACGCTCGGATATCGCCCCACTCACGAAGGAGGTCCAACATGAGGTCATTGAGCGAATCGTGTACGGCGAAGATCTTGATGCGATTACCAGTTATCTCCATGCGGTGATCGAGGAGGTTCTTGCCGGTGAGGTCGATCCGGAAGAGATCGCGATTCCCGGGGGGATCGGAAAACGACTCGATAATTACGATACGGATACAGCACAGGTCAGAGGCGCTCGCTATGCGAACCGACTACTTGGTACGAACTTCGGGCGAGGAAGCAAACCTAAACGGATTTATCTGAAAAAAGTTCACCCAGAGTTCTTCCAGCAGATTGAAGCCGAACAGGGGCTCGATCCACAATCCGATGGGGTCTACCGGGAATTCAAGCGCGACCCGGATGTCATCTGCTTTGAATACGCCGATCAACTCCCTGAGGAGTTCCAGATCGACTGGGAGAAGATGCTCGAAAAGACACTCAAAGGACCGATCGAGCGGATTCTCGAAGCGCTGGGGATCTCCTGGGACGAAGTGAGAAGCGGACAGGAACAAACCGGTCTCGGACAGTTCATGTAGGGCGGATTGGGCGAGGATTAAGAAATACAAAAATTATTTTCTGATCAAGAAACCCAGGATTGAGTTCAGACGAAAGTATTATATTTGCCACGCACTTCCATCCGGTGCGTAAAATTATGGCGCGCCTAAAAATATCGGACCTACAGGCAAAAGTCGCGGAGGACGACGGCGAGCAGATCCTTCGTGGCGTCGATCTGTCGGTCAATGCCGGCGAGATTCATGCCCTCATGGGCCCAAACGGAAGCGGGAAATCAACACTCGCGAAGGTCATCGCGGGCCATCCCGCATACGAAGTGACAGGCGGGAGCATCACCCTTGAACTGGAGGGTGATGAGTTCGAGGGGATTACCGAAGACACACAGCAGTGGGATCTCCGTGAGTTAGAGCCAAACGAGCGAGCCGCACTTGGTGTGTTCCTTGGCTTCCAGTATCCTGTCGAGATCGAAGGGGTAACGATGGCGAATTTCCTTCGAACAGCGTTAAACGCCAAACTGGAGGAGCGAGCCGAGCTGTTTGGAGACGACGAAACGACAACCGACGAGCAAGAGGGCTATGAAAACTCGCCGATGGAAGGGCCGGAAGACAACGGCGAAATCGATGTCGCGGAGTTTCAGACACTGCTTGCAGAGAAGATGGATCAGCTTGGCATCGACAGTTCCTTTTCGCGGCGCTATCTCAACGCCGGATTTTCTGGGGGTGAGAAAAAACAAAACGAGGTCCTGCAGGCGGCGATGCTGGATCCGGAAGTGGCGGTCCTCGATGAGATCGACTCCGGACTTGACATCGATCGACTCCAAGATGTTGCCCAAGGGATCAACACGTTACGTGATGAGCAAGGCACTGGGATCCTCCAGATCACACACTACCAACGGATTCTCGATTACGTCGAGCCCGATCGAGTACACGTGATGCTTGATGGGCAGATCGCAATGAGTGGCGGGAGCGAGCTGTCAGAGAAACTCGAAGATCGTGGCTACGACTGGGTTCGCGACGAAGTATACGAGGCTGCATAACATGAGCTCTGAAGACTCCCTCGAACAGACAGACACGGAAGAACGGTTTGCGTTCAAAAAAGAACAGCGGGCAGCGGTCAAATCTGACCGTGGACTGACCGAAGAAGTCGTGCGGATGATCAGCGAGGACAAAGACGAGCCCGACTGGATGCTTGAACGCCGGCTGCGTGCGCTTGAGCAGTTCAAACAGATGCCGATGCCCGAAGACTGGCCCGGACTGCCGGACCTTTCGGGGCTCGATATCGATGAGATCGTCCCGTATATTCGCCCAGATGTCGAGAAGCGCGCTGGGGTTGACGATTGGGATGACCTGCCGGACGATATCCAAGACACGTTCGATAAGCTTGGGATTCCAGAAGCCGAGCGCGAAGCACTCTCAGGTGTCGGCGCCCAATACGAATCGGAAGTCGTCTACCAGAACATCCAGGAACGGTGGGAAGAGAAGGGCGTCATCTTCATGAATATGGATGAGGCCGTCCAAGAGCATCCGGAGCTCGTCAAGGAGTACTTCATGACCAAATCCGTGCCACCGTCGGATAACAAGTTCGCTGCGCTGCACGGTGCCGTCTGGTCGGGCGGATCGTTCGTGTATGTGCCCGAAGACGTGACCCTTGAGATGCCCGTTCAGGCGTACTTCCGGATGAACTCCGAGGGCATGGGGCAGTTCGAGCACACCCTAATCATTGCTGAACCGGGCAGTGAAGTCCATTACATCGAGGGCTGTTCGGCTCCGCAGTATGCTAGCCATAGTCTCCATGCTGGTGGCGTTGAGGTCTTCGTCAAAGAGGATGCCCACGTTCAGTACTCGACGGTACAAAACTGGTCACGGAACACCTACAACCTCAACACGAAACGTGCGATCGTCGATGAGGGCGGTCGGATGGAATGGGTTTCCGGCTCGATGGGATCAAAGGTGACGATGTTATACCCCTCATCGATCCTGCGTGGACGAGGTGCAAGCGATAATCACATCACGATCGCCTTTGCCGGCGATGGCCAAGATATCGACACCGGCGCAAAGGTATACCACAATGCCCCAAAGACCAAATCAACGATCGAGTCAAAATCGATCAGCAAAGACGGGGGGCGGACGAACTACCGCGGATTAGTCCACATTGCTGACGGAGCAACCGATTCCTCAACGGCAGTCGAGTGTGACGCGCTCATGTTCGATAACGACTCGACATCCGATACGATGCCGTATATGGAGATCAACGAATCGGCAGTCGATGTGGCCCACGAAGCGACCGTTGGCAAGATCGGTGATGAGGATATCTTCTATCTCCAGTCGCGTGGACTCGACGATGACGACGCAAAACAGATGATCGTGTCCGGATTCATCGAGCCGATCACGGAGGAGCTGCCGATCGAGTATGCCGTCGAGTTGAACCGCCTTGTTGAACTCGAAATGGAGGGCTCACTCGGATAATGTCAACACAACTTCAACAACAACTCTCGACAGCAACGGTTCGTGAGCTCAGTGACCGCCGGGACGAACCGGCATGGTTGACCGATTCCCGGGTTACGGCGGTACAGGCGCTGTCAGAGCTGGCGTTGCCTGATGTGATCGAAACGCCAGGGCGACAGTGGACCGACCTGCAGGCCTTAGAGTTTGAAACGCTTGTTGATCCCGCCGATGAAACGGCTGCCACGACGACATACGAACACGGTGACGATGTCGTCGTCGAATCCATACAGACGGCACTTGACACACACGAGGAGCTACTCGAAGAGCATCTCGGAGCAACGCTGGACCCAACGACGAATTATTTGACAGCACTGTCGATGGCACTCTTCCAGACGGGGACGCTTGTATACGTGCCAGCTGGGGTTGACGCTGAGACGATAACGATCGAAACGGAACCAACCGCCAGCTCCGCGTTCGCACAGACCCTTGTCGTTGCCGAAGAGTCAGCAAATGTGACAGTCATCGAGCGGATCAAGGGGGATGCAGCTGAGGAGCGTCGATACGTAAGCAACATTGTCGAGGTGGTTGCTGGAGAGAACGCAACCGTCCAGTACGGTGCTATCCAGGATCTCAGCGAACAGTCCTACCTATATACACACAAACGCGGTGCTGTCGAGACATACGGCCACATCGACTGGATCGAGGGGAACTTCGGGAGCGGACTCACACGATCAGACGTTGAGACGGATCTTAACGGTGACAGCAGTGAGACCCAGATCCTCGGTGCGTTTTTCGGGAGAGACGAGCAGCACTTTGATATCAACGCCCGTGTGTGGCATCATGGAGCCCACACGACTGCTGATCTCGTGACCCGTGGGGTCCTTGACAATCACGCCCGGTCGGTGTATGAAGGGCTGCAACACGTCGGCACGGACGCATGGGATACGAGTTCATACCAGCGTGAGAAGACGCTGATGCTCTCAGAGACTGCCGAAGCCGACGCCTCACCAAAGCTCATCATCAACAATCACGACACCGAGGCGAGTCACTCTGCGAGCGTCGGGCAAGTTGATGCTGAGGAACTCTTCTACATGGAATCACGCGCTGTCGATGAGCAGACAGCGACGGATATGCTTGTAGAAGGGTTTTTCGTGCCGCTGTTGGCAGACGTCGATATCGAGCCGCTTACAGAGGAGCTTTCAACGTTAGTTGCTGACCGACTCGGGCAGTGAGTGTGCACGCGGATCCAATAACGTTTAGACAGTCCTCCCATAGGACTACACGTATGAGTCTTCGCCAGCGTGTTGCCTCCGACGAGCAACTCGCGCGGCTGCTGCAGATCGGGATGGTCCTCGAGGAGGTCAACGAGGCACGGGCTCGGCGACATCTCGAGGCAATCGAAGACCGCGACGAGGAGGTCGTTGCGCTGTTTGCCGAGGCAAGCGAGGAATCGGCTACCCATCGAAACGAGCTCAAAACGCTGTTGGAAGCACTCGATACCGAGTCGATGACTGCAGCAGAGATCGATGCGCTGGTTGAAGACCACTATGCGGCGTCACGACCGGACTCTTTTGATGATATCCTCTATGATCAACTCTGTAGCGAGGAGACTGCATACAAGTTCTATGAGGACCTCATCAATGCAATTGACAACAGCGATGCTGAGTTCTCAATCGGCCGTGATCGTGTTCTTGAGCAACTTAACGGGATTCGGGCCCAAGAGAAAGCCGGCGCACAGGCGGTGTTAGACGTTATGGAGGATCGATGATGAATACCGCTGATCAGTATCTCAAAGCGATTTATATCGCCGAACAGCTCGATGATGGCTCGGCCTCGACGAGTACGCTTGCGGATATCCTCGAGGTCAGTCCGGCAAGTGCAACAGAAATGGTCGATAAACTCGAAGACCAAGGCTTGGTTGAGCATGAAAAATACAACGGGACACAACTAACGACAGAAGGAACCAAGCGAGCGAAAAACGCACTTGAAACATACTGCATTCTCCAGCGGTTTCTCCGAAACGTGCTTGATGTCGATCAGTACCGTGCGGAAGCGCGTGCCCTCGAGGCTGTCATCGACGAGACGGTGGCACAGCGGCTGGATACAATCATCGATCGACCGGAGAGTTGCCCGGACTGTTTTGACCCGACAGCAGAACACTGCCATTATCTCGGGTCCGTGACCGCCGAACGTGAAGCCGACTAACAGAGACAAACGATAAAACACTTTGTAGGGGAGGTCATACCACCACGTGCAGCCCCGTGGTGTAGTGGCCAATCATATGGGCCTTTGGAGCCCAGGACGGCGGTTCGAATCCGCCCGGGGCTATAGGTTTCTCACAACGAGAACAGGACCGACAGATCGATCAGCAACACGGTCTGATGACGCCCCGAACAGCCAACGAGAGAGGCTAGCATCAGACTCTCCCATCACAACGGCATCAAAGTCGGTAGCTGCCTCGATGATCGTTTCGATTGCTTGTGTTGATTGTTGGCTACGGGTCGTGATACGGTCTGACGCCACACCATAGTCCCGCAGCTGTTGGCGCGTTCGATCAAGGATCGTCATCGGATCAATGTCTTGAGAAGCCGTGACCGTGAGGATGGTTATCGAGACATCGGTCTCTACTGCAGCCATGCCGGCAACAGCGCCGATCCGGTCGGCCGTCGGGAGATCCCGGACTGCAACGAGCAGTGAGTCCATCCGTGGGGCCGGGCGAGGGAGTAGAATACCGATGACATTCGTCTCAGCCGCGATCCGGTTGATCGTCTGATCCGCATTTCGTGTAAACACCAGGTGAACATCGACATCGATACCGACCTCTTGGAGCTGTTCAGCGAATCCATCAAGCGTATTGAGGACAGTTGTCTCGTATTGTGCACGAGCTTGATCGGGTGGGGTCTGTTCGGGGACGACATGATACCCAAGGAGAATCACCCGTGTTCCCCGGAGCAGGTCAATTACTCCCGCTGAGAGCGACTCCCCTTCGATGACCTGGAGCGGAACAAGAATTTGCGGAGTGGTCGTAAGCGATCGGTTTGGTGTAGTGGATGTGTTATCGGTCATAGTTTGTTTTTGAGAATGACATCAGCGGCATAGTATCGATACCAGCCATACAGGAGGACCATGAGGACGACCCCAACGCCGATCGACAGCGGATTCATAAACAGAATCAGCGCAAAACTGGCGACCGCACCGGCTCCTGGGAGGACGAGTCCGCCGGGGGCCTGAAAGTCCGGGTCATACCAAGCTGGGTTTCGGCGGCGCAACACAATAAGCGCAACGCAGATCAACCCATACATCACCAAATGAAGAAACGAAGCGACCTCTGCAAGCAGTTCTACCTGATTGGTGGCAACCAACGCGAGGATCGGCCCGCCAGCAAGCATCAATGCGACATGAGGAGTGCCGTATCGACGATTGAGCGTACTGGCACTGGCTGGCAGAAGTGCGTCGCGGCTGGTTGCATAGACCGCTCGTGACGCCGACAGGATCGATGCATTCGCCGACGAAAACGTCGCTAACAGCCCGGCAACAAGGATTGCGACAGCACCAGGCAGGCCGAAAAACTGACGTGCGACTTCAACCATTGCGGTTTCCCCAAACTGGCCGAGTCGGACGCTCCCGAAGGCACTTGTCGCGACAAAGATCGTGAGGATATAAAATCCCGTAACGATGAGCACCGAGCCAACCATCGCAAGCGGAAGATTCCGGCCGGGGTCTTTAATTTCGCCAGCAACGGTTGCAACCTGTGCGAAGCCGAGATAGGAGGTAAAGACCAATGCCGCAGTTGAAACGATCGGGAGATACCGTCCGATTATGGACTCGGCTGGGAGGAAAAACCGCTCAGGTGGACTTGGAACCCCAATTAGTCCGATTGCGTTCAGTGCGCCATACCCGAGAAACCCAGTCAGGATGATCAGCAAGATCCCAACAATGATATTTTGGAGAGCAGCGGTGTTTTTGGTGCCAGTTATCGATAATATGGTCAACGCAACGCCAAAAAACAGGCCAAGCGGGACGACCGGACTGATCGACAGTTCGATCCCGGCCTCAAGCAGGGCAGCTTCAGCATAATAGCCGAGGCCAACCAAATAAAACGCCGAGGCAAACACAAGCCCGAGCCACAGCCCTAACCCGACAATAGCGCCATAGCCAGTCCCAAGACTTCGGGAGATAAAATAGTAGCCGCCACCGCTTTTTGGCATCGCGGTCGCGAGCTCGGATGTGGGAAGCGCGACAAGCAAGGCAACCAGGCCACCAATCGAAAAGGACACTGTAGCAGCCAGTCCAACCCGATCAGCAGCCAGTCCAGGAAACACGAAAATACCAGCACCAATCATTGTGCCGATTCCGATCGCGAGTCCACCAACAAGTCCAATGGTCCGTTCGAGATGGACCTGTGAATCATGTCCCGTGACCGAACCACGGTCGATAACGTCTGCATCCGGCGTCTCTGCGATATCCGATCCCTCAACCATATAACAAATGGGATTAGGACAGCATAAATAAATCCACCGGGAGTTCGACAGCTGTACGTAAACCTAAAGAGTGAAACAGCCCTTTGTTGTGACAGCTATGACCAATCGAACGCGACAGTCGGGGTGGTTCCGTGGGCGTTGAAATCAAAGAGCGCCCGGTAACAGACGACCAGTTGGCGGAAATGAAGCAGTTTGTCTATGAGTATCTCAAAGCCAGCGTCGAGCGCGAACACGAAGGCGGGCGCATGCGATGGTATCCCTGGCATTCCGCCGACTATCGATTCAATCATATCCAAAATGTGATCGCGTTGGGGACGGAGATTGCCCGGAAAGAAGGCGCCGATGTTGATGTGACACGAGTCGCTGCTGTCTTTCATGACGTGGCAAAACTGGAAGTCGATCAGGAAGTCCATGCTGAGGAGGGCGCTCGGATTGCTCGCGAGTATCTGAGCACACACGAGGAGTTTCCGGCATCGTTTGTTGATGCGGTCTGTCGAGCGATTCGTCAACACTCCTATCAAGGGCCACTACAGGATCTGGCACTTGAGACACAAGCACTCGTCGAGGCAGATATCCTCGATAAGGTCGGTGCTAATGGGGTCACGCTTATGCTGTTACGAATGGGCTATGAATCGCGAACGCACACCGATGCAGCAGAGATGATCGATCGGGTGGTCGAACGTGGGAATGAGGCAATCGAACGAGTTGAAACCGATACTGGTGAGACGATTGCACACAAGCGGCTTAAGCGAGCTCGCTGGATCCGGGAGTGGCTCACAGACGAAATCGCAGCCATCGAGCCACGCGTGTGATCACAGAACGGTCGTCACAGCATCCAGTACGAATCCGATCCCGAACAACGCCAGAACAACACCGGAGAGAAGCGCAATGATCGGTGCAGCAGCATCAAGTCTGTCGCCGACTGCCACGAGACTAGCTGGATAGACGATCACCCACAGAAGAACACCAACGAAAAAGCCAACGATCAGTGCGGGCGATCCGGTCTCGACGACAACCAGTCCATCAAGCGCCACTCCGGGCACTTGCGCAAGGACATCAAGCGTTCCGTGCTGGAGGAGACCAACACCGATCGTCAGCCAAAACAGGATCTGGTAGGGATTGGTAAGAGCAAGCACGAACGTTTTCCGGAACCCGGCAGACGCCGCCGTAATATCCTCCTCAACAAAAGAGCCACGAGCATCGCGGAACGCATCATACGCGAAATAGCACATCAACAAGCCACCGATAGCGATCATCCCCGTGCGAAGCTGTGGCAGCTCTTCGACGATCGTTACGACACCAAGAAAGGCAAGCACACAGAAAAGAACATCCGCAGCGACCGCTCCAAGCCCAGCGCGAAACCCCGATCCCCAGCCACGAAGGACACTTTCCTGAGCGATAAGCGCATTCATCGGGCCAGGCGGTGCAGCGAGCGCAATACCAAACAATGCGCCAGCAATAAGTGACACCCCAAGTCCAGACACGGCAGAAAAATCAACGAGCTGGTGACTAAGCTTTTCGGTCCCACTCTGTGCTCATCAGGTGACTCCGGATCACATCGACTTGCTGCATTGCCGCACTGGGGTTAAACAGTACAGCTGTCTCAGCAGCATCAAGATGGTCCTGACTGGCGAGTTCCTTGAGCCCGGCGACCGCCGCGCCACCACCAGTTCCGAGTTCAAGCCCCTCCGTTGTGGCAATCTCACAGGCGCTGTTAAGGATCGCCGCATCCGGAACCGAGACTGCGGTACCGTCGGTCCGGTTGACAGCATCAATTGCGTATGACCCTCCAGCCGGATCGGTGATCTCAAGACTTCCACAGATCGTATCAGGGTGTTCCCAGGGTGTCGGGGAGTCAGCGTCCGTATCAATCGCCTCGACGAGGGGTGCACACTCCTGTGGCTGGACGAGTACGATTCGAGGAGTCGTCTCAATGAGGCCTAGCTCACGGAGTTCACGAGCTGCTTTCGCGAACGCGACTGGGAGTTCGCCGTGTCCAGCAGGCGTGACGATCAAGTCCGGAGCAGTCCACTCAAGCGCATCAAACACCTCGTAAGCAGCTGTTTTGAGCCCATCATGCCGAAACGGCATCGAAAACGGATCCAGCTGGATCCAGTCGTCGTCACGAGCGGACTCGTAGGTTGCTTTCGTCTCTGGATAGCGTCCCTCAACAACGTTCATATCCGCGGCATGAACATTGATCATCGCTTGACTCCCGAAACTCGCTCGTGCAGGAATAAACACATGTGCGAAGAATCCACCACGACCAGCATAGGCAGCAGCGGACTGTCCACCAGGGCCGGTTGAGGCCACCCCAAGTGCCGTCCCGTCGTATTGCTGGTCGTCTAGGCTAGTGATCGATGCGGCGAACGCTCGATCGTGTGTGGTTCCGGTCGGTGTCTGTCCATCGTCTTTGATGAGCACACGATCGATCCCCAGCTCATCTGCCAACGACTCCGCACTAACCAGTGGCGTCCGACCTTCACCCATCGAAACAGCAGTATCGGCTGTACCAGGCAACACGGCGGCAAAGTCCCACATCGAGTGTCCCCCAGCGGTACGAATATTCGTCGCTGTCGTCGCATCATACTCATAGACTGGATCAAGTGGGCCGCCACAGGCTTCACACACAGGCGGATCCATCCGCGATTGGCGATGCCCACAGTCTAGACACTCGAACCCGGAAAGACTCATAATCGCATTGCGGGAGGCGAGTGAATAAGCGCTCCGGAGAGAGAGCAGAGTGGTCTCTTCTGCTCCGGTAGCTGCGTTGGAAACTCCTAACAACGCAAGAATACTGTTCTGAGAAAGCAGTGGACCGAACCTCGAAGCGTAGTTAACCGGGCCGTCCAACATGAGACTATGGGCGAGACGATCGTCATTGGGGGTGGACTTGCCGGCCTGATTGCTGCCCGCACGCTTGCTGCACATGGAGAGCAGGTAACGGTACTTGAGGCGACTGATGCCATTGGTGGTCGGGTGCAGTCACGGACAGTTGATGGATTTACGCTTGATTATGGGTTTCAGGTGTTGTTTACTGCCTATCCAGCAGTTCGTCG
The DNA here is from genome assembly GCA_964403925.1 of uncultured Salinarchaeum sp. Lineage (GTDB taxonomy): Archaea > Halobacteriota > Halobacteria > Halobacteriales > Salinarchaeaceae > CAZFMU01. The sequence continues at coordinate 22,005 of CAYOHZ010000004.1, read as the reverse complement.
AGAACTGGACCTATCAGCACTCCAGTTGCGCTCGTTTGCACCGGGGGCAGTACTGGCAGGCCCCGACCGGCGAGCAATTCTTGGGGATCCGCTCCGGGATCCGGCAAGTACGATTCCAACACTGTTCAATCGGGCGGCCACGCTTGGAGACAAATTACGGCTTCTGTGGCTTCAGTATCGGCTGCGATCCCGCTCACTAGCGGAGTTCTTTACGGGGCCGGATATGACAATCCACAGTTATCTTACACAACTGGGGTTTTCGAGGCGAATCATCGATCGTTTTTTCCGACCATTTTACGGTGGCATCACGCTGGATCGGTCATTGAGCAGTTCCAAACGGATTTTTGAGTACACCTTTCGGATGCTATCAGCCGGCTCGATCGCCGTTCCAGCTGCCGGAATGGGCGCTATCACCACACAGATAGCCAACCAGCTCCGAGAAGCCGGGGGACAGATCCGGTATCAGACGCCCGTAACTGGGGTTGCACGGACAGCTGATGGGGTAAGCGTAGCGACGACAACAGAGACCTACCAGGCTGATAGTGCGATCGTGGCAACGGATGCACCGACGGCAGCGTCACTAACCGACGTTACAACGATTCCGACAACAGGACAACGCGTGACGACACAGTATTATACAGCACCACAAGCAGTCGCACCGACTGGGTCACGCATTCTTTTGAACGCCGACGATGATGCGCCCAACCAGATCGTGCCACTCTCTGGAGTCGTCCCGGAGTACGGGACCACCGAGCGAGCGTTGTTCTGTGCAACGTTTGTTGGATCAACGCCCGAAGCCGAGCATGACCGTGCCGCCGAGACGCGACAGGCACTGGCAGCATGGTTCCCGGATCGGACGATTCCAGATCTGACAGTGCTGGCAACGGATCAGATCGACTTTGCACAGTTCAAACAACCACCGGGAATCCACGAGCAGCTGCCATCTGTCGATGCGCCGGCTGGACCGGTTTACCTTGCTGGAGAGTATACACACTGGTCATCGATCCAGGGTGCGATGGCCAGCGGTCGCGAGGCAGCAACAGCCCGGCTTGCCGACCGAGACTGATCAGAGAATCGAGCGAAGCCGCCGCAACGGTGGGAACCACAGTGTCTCATCGGCGGCCGGATCCCAGACTGCTGGGCGAAATGCATCAAGACGGCTGATCAACGGTGATGGCAGATCGCCAGTCCCCTCGTTAACTGGAGTGCCAGGTGCGAGTGTGGTAAACGCCGGGACAACGAAAACCGACGGATCAGTGTCTGGATTATACAGATAACACGGTCGGCGCTGGCCCTCGATGACAATCGCAGGGTGAACATGTCCGATCACGACCCGGGACACGTTCTGTAAGACCCCAGCATCGGGTGCCGCATGGCCGTGAACAACAAGTGTATCGTCTGCCAGGCGATAGCTCTCGGCGATTGAGGTCGGCGCAATACTGGCAAGCATCGAGTCATGATTACCGGTAAGCAGTACTGGTGTCGCCCCAGCACGGTCGACCAAATCGAGAAGCTCACCCAGGGTGTCCTCAACGCCAGCTGGGAGATGATCAAACGTATGCAAGAGATCCCCAGCAAACACGACAGTCCCCGGATCGAACTGATCGAGAAGTGTGTTGAGTCGCTCGGGGACTCGTGTCCGTTCACCAAGCGGGAACTCGACTTGTGCTGTCCGATCACGCCCGAGATGAAGATCAGCACAGACAAGCGTATCTGCTGGCGGGAAATACGCCGCTCGATCAGCAAGCCGCACCTGCAATGACGGGTCAGTTGCCTCCATCAGTCCGGACGGGATCGGAAAACACGGTTTGGAGGTCGTACTCAATCCCCGTCAAAACATACAACAGTTCCTCGATTGGGTGCATTGCAGCCGGCAGGATCCGAACGACAAGCAAGGTGATCCCTAACAACGCAACCAACGATAACGGCTGAGCAACGAGATGATGAGACATGAAATACGACGTTTGTGCTGGAGCCATTGCTGGCGAGACAGTCGTTGTAACGGAAACTAATATCGGTTCATGGAACCAGCCAAGTGGCGCAGCAAGCGAGACGAAGACGTTCCGAGCTAGATTCAACACCCAGATAACACCGGTTGCACTGACAAACGCAAGCACCTTCTGAGAGAGCGGGCCACGGGCAGCGGCGACAAGCCCCCCGAAAATCGAGATGCTACCGATGCCAGTACACGCAAACTCGATGTATGTTGGTCGTCCCTCGTCGGTCACAGGAAAATCAAACTGGCTCATAAGATCGTTCGGGCCCTCAACAAGGCCAGGACTGTATCCAAGCAGCTCCATCCCCCAGTGTGTTTGGATCGCAACAGTTTCGATCAACCAGTGTCGAACCGGATCGAGCAATGATGCTGGCAAATAAAACACCCCCATCAACCCGACTGCACGGGATAAGATAAGCAACGAATCCCGGCCGGAAACGAGCAGATACCCCGTGTAAAAGGAGAGGGGCCCGCCGATAAGACTCAACAGTCCCTCTAGCGGGCTTCCAAATTCGAAATAGAAATACGGGAACATCGCGATCCAGAACAGCCCAAACAGGATCCAGCCACCACCAGCGAGCCACACAGCTGCTGATCGATATGACCCGACATCAAGCAGCGAGGCCGTGAGAAATGCAGCGATCGCGAGCCAAATGAGTGGTTCACGCCATTGCAAGAGGAACTCCATCACAAACAGCGGGGTTGGCTCCATCGGCGAATGGTCGGGAGTGGGTAGATATGAACCTGACGAAGAAGTGCCTCCGAGCGGCTTGTTTTTAATCAACAGCGCCAAACCAGACAGTATGGCCGACGTGTTAAACGATCAACGCACTGCGACGCGCTTTCGGATTCTCGTTGAGATTGCCGATCGACAACCGGCAGTAAGCCAAGGCGAGATCGCTGAGGCAGTCGGGGTGACAAGCCAAGCCGTCAGTGAGTACGTCCGTGAGCTAATCGACGATGGACTGGTCCGGAAGGAAAGTCGATCGCGGTATCGAATGACAACTGAAGGAGTTGACTGGTTGTTAAACGAGGCAGGAGAGATGCGACGCTACCTCGAGTATGTCACCGGTGATGTGCTTGGCAGTGTTCGTGAGGATGCAGCGATTGCAACGGCTGAGATTCACGCTGAGGACCCCGTCTCACTGAGCCTCCAAGACGGGCTCTTACATGCAACACCGGGGACAGCAGGCACTGCGACAGGCACTGCAACGATGACTGCAACAGAGGGAGAGGATGTCGGCGTCACGGAGTTTAATGGCATTATCGACCTTGAGCCGGGCGTCGTAACGATCGTGCAAATTCCGACAATTAGCACTGGCGGCAGTCACGGTATCGATCCAGAGCGGATCAGCGATCGAGGACAAGATTACGACATCGTCCTTGCTGCTGGTGTTGAAGGGGTTGTCGCTACGAGGCAGGCGGGCATCGAGCCGGATATGACCTTTGCTGTGGGGGATATTGCAGCGGACGCTGCCGGTCGCGGGGTTGATGTACTGATCGTTGCGACCGCAGGAATGGTCGGACGGATCACTGACCCACTTGCTGACGCTGATCTGGCGTACGAGCTTGAGACATTGGAATAAACGACGGAACGATTATTTACACGGATTAAAAACAGGTAGATAAGTTATGCCGTGGGCCTGCGGAATCGACACGTGTGACCGGGAATTCGAGCGAGTCGAAGATCTGATCGTCCACCAAACCGACGATCATGAACGAACCGAATGTCAGGTCTGCGGTGCGGTCGTTCCTGATGGCTACTTGGCGATCCGCCATGCGGTCGAAACGCATTCTCGGGCGGAATATGTCCGAGCATACGAAGCCGATGCCGAAGACGTCAGAGAACGCGAGGAAATCAAATCGCTCGTAGAGGAGCAAGCCGATCTTGGCGAAGTTGTCGATCGGATCGACGAAGACCGGATTCAACAAAACGCCGATTAGCGTTCGTCACTGTCAAGCACGCGAATCTGATCGCCCCGGACGGTGACTGGAATCGGGACGGTTGCCTCGTAAAGTTCGACCGTGACTTGATCTTTCCCTTCATCAATACGCTGGACTTGCGCTTTTTCTCCTTTGAATGGCCCAGCGATGAGTTCGACGATATCGCCTTCTGTGATGCCTTCGACATCCGGTGTCGGGGAAAGAAAGTGCTCGACCTCCGAGAAGTCACTTGGTGCAGCATCCCCGTCCCGACGGACTACATCACGGGCGTGGGGGATCTCATCAAGGATTCGATCGAAAACAGCACCATCATCGGCTTCAACCATCACATACGAGGTCAGCGAATCCGGCGCAAGTGCGGCGTGCACTGACTCCTCCTCGCGGTTGATAATCATGTCTGCGACGGTGCGTTCCTGACTGGCGGTCGTTTTGACTGCGTAGATCGGCATCGAATCACCCAAGAAGTCCAGCAAGGAGACCGACAGCAGAAGCAGCGGTCTCCGACGGCGGCAGATAGCTCATAAGAACAAACAAGATGAATCCAAGCGCGCCGATAAGCACGATCCCGATGCCAGCGATTTGGGCAGTCCGGGAAAATTCATCCCAGGTCGGCGTACTCGCCATCTTCAGGACCCGGAGATACGAGGTCAGATCTGTCGGGACGTTCATACTCACTCCGAGAATAGCTGTCGCCGGGTCTTTTATGTGTTGGTTGACCGACGAGCCCATTGTCTGGGAGAGCCAGAAGAGTTATTCGACAAAGTCGATGTCGTCGTCGGAGTCAACCGGAGTAGCACTCGGATCGGCGCCAGGCGTCATTTCAGGCTGTGTCCCTCCGCCATAGATTTGCGGGGACTCGACGCCTGTCACGACAACCATAGTCCGCATTGCACCATCGAGCGATTCGTCAATCGAAGTTCCCCAGATGATTCGGGCATCAGGATCGATCCGATCATAAATTTCCTCAACAACTCCTTCGGCCTCCTCAATTGCCATGTCCGATCCACCAGTGACATTGACCAATGCGGAGTTTGCCCCGGAAATATCAACGTCTAACAGCGGTGAACGAAGGGCACTTTTGACCGAGTCCTCAGCTTTGGCCTCTGAGTCGGATTCACCGAGCCCGATCATCGCGACGCCACCACGCTCCATGACCGTCCGAACGTCCGCAAAGTCCAGGTTCACCAGGCCGGGTTTGGTGATTAACTCTGTGATCCCTTTGACCGATCGCATCAGCACTTCATCGGAGACCTTGAATGCTTGTCTGACGGGGAGTTTCCCGACGGAATCGAGCAAGCGATCGTTCGGCACGACGATCACCGTATCGGACACATCGCGAAGTCGCTCAAGACCAGCTTCCGCGTTGGTGCGCCGGACCTCGCCTTCGGCAGTAAACGGCGTTGTCACGACAGCAATTGTCAGGGCGCCGGATTCACGGGCCGCCTGCGCGATAACTGGTGCTGCACCGGTGCCGGTGCCGCCACCTAATCCAGCAGTCACAAAGACCATATCCGAGCCGCGAACCGATTGGAGGATCTCGTCTTGGCTCTCAATGGCTGCTTCTTCCCCGACCTGTGGGAGCGAGCCAGCCCCACGACCACCGGTTTTCTGTTCGCCCATCAAGATCTTCTCATCAGCATCGATCTCAACGAGATGCTGGACATCGGTGTTTGCCGCAATCAAGCGAGCACCGTGGATGCCCTCCTCGTACATCCGGTCGACAGTGTTGCTGCCGGCGCCACCACAGCCGACAACAGTAATATTCGTTTCAAGATCTTCGAGGACGTCACGAAGCTCCTCGTCAGTTAACGAGCCACTTTTCGTCGTCTGCTCGGACTGTTGGGGGGCCCCACTGTTGGACTCCTCTTCGGCTTCTTCGATGGCCTCATCGATGATCGAATCCATTTACCACTGGTTTCAACGTGCAGGCTAATTATACTTCGCCCTTCGTCTGACAGTCGTCTGACGGCAGTATACGGTCGTCCATCGTCGAAAAGGCCTCTCAGAGCCGAAATCGACAAGACCAGGCCCTCTCAATACATGGGTGTGACTGAAGTGGCGGTACTCGGGACGGAGGATACTGATGTGCGGACGGCACTCCTGACCAGTGAGACCGCACGCGGAGCGCTGGCAACCTATGAGCTGACAGAACCTTTCGAGAATGCGATCGGACTCAAAACGGTGAGTCTCGGTGCCGCAATCACGCTGTTAAACGATCTCAATTGGCACCTAACCCGGTATGCCAGCCACGTGCTTGTTCGTGAGGGATCGATTCACCCGACAGAGTGGTTATCTCGGGAGTTAGCCACAGCAGTGCGTAACGAACAGCTTCCCCCCGAGTCGACCGGGGAGTATCTGAAAATCTATGGTGTGCTACAGGACGAGCAACGATCTGCAGGACGGTTGGTTGAGCCGCTGTATGCCCGCCGAACTGATGGGACCGTGCCGGACTACGATCTTCGAGAGGTCGAGCAAACGGTTATCGTCCGGGTTACGGAAGCCGAATTCCGGTAGCTGCTAAGTCTCGCGGATTTATAGTCCTCAGGATCCTAGCGGTGTATAGTAACCACTATGAGCGGGGATGTGACAGCGGATCAAAAAGAAAGCTGGCAAGTTGTTGAATTCACGCTTGGTGACCAGTCATATTGTGTCAGCATTGATCACGTCTGGGAATTAGTGAAACTTGACGACCTGACTGCAGTGCCGAGCGCTGGGGCCCACGTTGCGGGTGTCATGGATCTCAGAGGGACCACAACGACCGTCCTTGATTTGGCGACCGTCCTTGAGCTTGACAACGAGACGACTCCACGGCGAGTGATCGTCTTTGAGGACAGTAACAGTGGACAGGGCGATCTCGGGTGGGCGGTCGACGCAGTGCATGAAGTGCGGACGATCAACGAGGCGTCGATTGATCGCGGGGTCGACAATCAGTATATCAAGGGGATGGTCAACCAGGATGGCGAATTTACGATCTGGTTAGATCCAGCGATGATCAATGCACTATGACTAGGAATCGGCAACGAATTCGATGAGAACATGACCCGTATCCGCTGGATGTAAAAACGCAACTTGATGCCCCCATGCACCGGGACGGGGCTGTTCGTCAAGAGGATCGATATCGATCTCGCGGGCTCGATCGAGTGCAGCAGGCACTGAGGGAACGGCAACCGCAAGATGGTGGACACCAGGGCCGTGTTGATCGAGAAACCGTGCAATCGGACCATCAGCAGCCGGTTCAAGTAGCTCAAAGAACGCCTCGCCAATCGAGAGAAAGCGGAGATCCATTCCATCGATCTGTTCACGATGGGCAACGGTCGTCTCAAACAGTGTCGTATACTGGTCTGTGAGGGCTGTGACATCAGTAGTGGCAATGCCAGCGTGATGAAACTCCATACAGTTAGTTCAATAGACAAGGGGTGATCCTGTTGACGGTCTAGATGGCGCCGTTTTGATACTCGCCAAATTCGTCTCGGAGGACATCGCTGATTTCGCCAACAGTGGCAAGCGCTTTGACTGCCGCAATAAGGGGTGGCATGAGATTCTGATCGTCGCGTGCCGCTGACCGAACAGCTGCCAATGCTGACTCGACAGCTGCTGAATCACGGCGCTCACGGACCTGGTTAACCCGATCACGTTGGCGCTGTTCTTCGGCTTCAGTCACCTCCTCAAGTTGCATGTCAGGACTGGATTCCTCAATCTCGAACTCATTGACACCGACAACAATGCGCTCACCGGACTCGATATCCTGTTGGCGTTGGTAGGCGACATCCTGAAGCCGCCGCTGGACCCACCCGTCTTCGATCGCCTGAACCATGCCACCACGCTCATCGATCGCGTCAAGCAAGGCTCGAGTATCAGCAACCAGCTCATCGGTCAACGCTTCGATCGCGTACGCACCGCCCAACGGGTCGATCGTATCTGCAACACCGGACTCGTGTGCAAGAATCTGCTGGGTGCGAAGCGCAGTTCGGACTGACTGTTCGGTCGGAATCGAGAGGGCTTCGTCTTTACCGTTTGTGTGGAGACTCTGTGCGCCGCCAAGCACAGCTGCCAGTGCTTGGTAGGCAACCCGGACGATATTCGCGTCGATTTGTTGTGCCGTCAGCGTTGAGCCGGCAGTTTGGGCATGGAATTTGAGCTGTTTGGAGGCTGGTTTTTGCGCACCAAACCGCTCCTCCATAATCGAGTGCCAGAGCCGGCGGGCCGCACGGAACTTTGCAACCTCCTCAAGGAGGTTATTGTGCGCGCTAAAGAAAAACGAGATCTGTGGTGCAAACGTATCAACGTCAAGTCCAGCGTTGATGGCAGCGTCCACATAAGCGATAGCGTTTCCTAGGGTAAACCCAAGCTCTTGGACAGCCGTGGCCCCCGCCTCTCGAATATGGTAGCCGGACACGGAAATCGTATTGAACTTCGGGGTTTCAGTCGCACAGAACTCGAAGATATCCGTGACTAACCGCATCGACGGTCCCGGTGGATAGATGTGTGTATTCCGTGCGATGTATTCTTTGAGAATATCGTTTTGGATAGTACCTCGGAGCACAGTCCGATCAACACCCTGCTGGTCGGCCAGGGCGATATACATTGCAAGCAGAATTGCCGCTGGTGCATTGATCGTCATGCTCGTTGAGACCTCATCAAGCGGGATGTCCTCAAAGACCCGTTCCATATCAGCAAGCGTATCGATCGCAACCCCTGAGCGACCGACCTCACCAGCGGCCATCTGGTCGGTCGAGTCGTACCCCATCTGTGTTGGGAGGTCAAACGCCATCGATAGCCCGGTCTGGCCTTCCGAACGGAGATACCGAAACCGCTCGTTTGTTTCCGCAGCTGTCCCCATCCCAGCATACTGGCGCATTGTCCAGAGGCGTCCACGATGCATCGTCGCATAGACACCCCGTGTATACGGTGCCTCGCCTGGGAAGCCAAGATCATCGAGATACTCCAGATCGGCAATATCAAGCGGGGTATATAACCGGTCGATCGGCTGTCCAGCTGTGTCCGTTGAAAATTCCTCGCGCCGTTCGCCGAACCGATCAAGTGTCGGTGAGAGTGTCTCCTCCTGCCAGCTGGCCTCAGCCTCACGGATGCGTGCCAGTTCATCAGGATCAAACATGGTCGTACGTTCATCGGCCATTGAACCTAAGCGATTCGACCGATTGTCGGGACGCTTTTGAACGCGCACTAGCAAGACAGGGCGATGGCTGTTGGGGGCCCACCGATCGCCGTCTGGCACCGAGATGATCTCCGGATTGCTGATAATCCGGCAGTAACTGCAGCCAGCAAAATGGGCCGCCCGATCCCAGTGTTCGTGTTCGATCCACGGTTCTATGAGTCCGAAGCACTCGTCTGTGATAGTCGGATTGAGTTCCTGTTCGAATCACTGGAGACGCTCAAAACACGGTATCAGGAACGCGGTGGTGACCTCCTCTTATTGGTGGGCAATCCGATCGACCGGCTGACAACAGTGTTCGATGGACCGATCTATTATAACCGAACAACGACAGCCGGGGAGATGCGAGACCGTGAACGAACGATCGCAACACAGGATCAGTTTCACGGTTTCGATGCCGATGCGATCCGGCGGGACACAGCAACACCACGAGATAGCTGGCAAGAACACGCGGAGGCATATTTCGAGCACAACCCGATTGAGCCACCTGATGCGATCGACACCCCGCCACGGGAGGATGAACTATCGATTGTAGCGGCCCGAGACCGCTGGGAGGTCACGCCAACCAAGCGAGATGTCCCGCCTGGCGGGCGCGATGCAGCCGTCCAACGGCTGGAGACGTTTCTCGATGACATCAATCAGTATCCACAGTCGATCTCTCCACCAGCGGCTGCCAGAGAGGGGTGCTCACGGCTGTCCCCGTACCTCGCGAAAGGCATCATTTCCCCACGGGAAGTCTATCAGCAGACGCTTGCGACAACTGAGCCATCCCGTGCACGGGAGTTATTTACGACGCGGCTCTTCTGGAATCAACATTTCACCCAGAAACTCCAGGACTTCCCGAGGCTACATGACCAGGCCGTCAATCCAGTCTTTCGGGGACTTCACCGAGATGAACACGATCCGGCTGCCGTTAGGGCCTGGAAAGACGGACAAACCGGGTTTCCACTTGTCGATGCATCGATGCGTGCGCTCCGTGAGACCGGCTATCTCAACTTCCGGATGCGGGCGTTGACAGCAACGTTTTTCGTGCATATTCTCAGAGAATGGTGGAAGCGTGGCGCCGATCACTTCTATCGGCATCTCATCGACGCAGAACCAGGGATCAATTATGCCCAATGGCAGATGCAAGGTGGACTCGTCGGTGTGCACCCATTGCGTATCTATGATCCGGCAAAAAACACCCGAGAACATGATCCTGACGGCGAGTTTATCCGAGAGTTCATGCCGGAACTACAAGCGGTTCCGGACGAATATCTGGCACAACCGGAACGAATGTCAAAGGCCATGCAAGCCGAGACTGGCGTCGAGTTAGGGCAGGCCTATCCTCGACCGATCGTCGATTTCGACACACGACGGGAACAAACCCGACGCGAATATGCACGGCTGGCCGACCGTGCTCAGGAGGCACTCTCTGATCCGGCGATCCGCAAGCGGGCATCACTATCTCGCCGACACGAATCGATCAAAGAGGACACTACCACTCAGGGACAGATGTCACTGACAGACTTCGGTTAAAGATCGTACTTGTGGGTGGTCTTGTCTGGATCAATCCCGAAGTCTTCGGGGGACGCAGTGGTCCCAGCGGCCGCCTCGTCTGCGTCTGGAGCAGCAGATTTGAACCGCTCACGGAGCTGCGAGGGCATCTCGAAGCTGTCAACAGCGATCGTTACTGGAACGGTACTCTCAGACTGGGCGAGGAGGGTCTGATATCGCTCCATGAGGACGTCCGGGAGCGCACTTCGCGAGGCCGGGCGAAAGCCAAACTGCGTGAAGTAATCTGGGATATCACTGAACGCATACACTGTCTCGAACCCTGCATCTGTCGCAAGCGCGAGCAGGCGCTCGATAATGTGGGCACCAACACCCTGTGATCGCCAGCCAGGAACGACGCCGATCGCAGTCAGCTCACAGGCAGCCTGGTCCTCAGCTTTGTGAACTCGGATGCGGCCGAATCCGGCACGAGTGTTTGACGTCTCATCGACGGCAATCACGTAGTCTCGTGACCGGAACGCAGGATCATCGATCGGAAGTTCCTCAAGCCGATCCAACAGCCAGGCCTCATCCCTGTTTTTGGCGTTCCGGACGTACATACCGACCGGTAGCGGTTCCGTCAGTATAGGCGTTTTCGTCGCTTAGTATCCCGCAAGCGGAACGTCGAGCAACAAAAGCAAGCGATGTTCCGGCGCCGCATCGTCCGTGATCGCAAGATCACCGTGGGGAGTGCTATTACTTGGGAATCGGATCGTTCCACCGGCAACAAGCGGCCCAATAAAGCCAGCAACAACGGTCCGTGGATCGGTCAACGGTCCACGGACAGCCGTTTCAGTCTCGGCAGTAATATCGCGTATATCGATCACCGCACTCGCAGCCTGCATCAGCGCTCGGTGTGTATACTGATGGGAACCATCAGACAGTGCGGGTGTTGTCGGGACAACAGGGGCGTCGATGGGCTCTGCGTGTGCCTTCCAGACAGCAGTCCCAAAATGTGTGATGCGATCGTCCTCCGGTCGCTCCCCGAAGCCGACCCGGAGAGCGTCATCCGGAACCTGAAACGTCCCGACAGTATCAGTTGGGCCGAACACGCCCTCAATAGCGGCCCGAGCTGGCGGACTGAACCGAACGCTGGCGCCAAGGGCTGTCGCACTCAGAAAGCCAATGACAGTTTCTGCTGCTGGTGCAGGGGCGATTGCCACGACACTCTCCTCATCAATGCCGGCCTCAGCAAAGACGGTTGCTAGCGATCGGGTCGTCTCAACAAGTTGGTCATAGGTGTAGACCCGTTCACCAGCAGCAGGCGCGCCGATCGCAACATCGGTCGTGTCAACGGCTTGGGTAAGGATCTCAGGAAGCGTGTTCATACACGACCTACGGAGAAACTGGTCTAAAACATATCGAGACCGAAACCGACTAGCTAAAGCGAATTCCGGATCCGGTCGAAAAAGCCTTGTTCGACATCGATTTCCTCGCCACCGGCTTCAACAAAGGCCTCAAGCGCCTCCCGCTGGGCATCGTTCAGCGATTCAGGGGTGACAATCTGGACAGTGACATACAGATCGCCTGCGCCTCGCCGGCGAAGTCGGGGCATTCCTTTGCCTTGCAGGCGGAACGTCTCGCCACTCTGTGTTCCGGCAGGTACCTCAACTTCGACGCCGCCATCAAACGTCGGGACCTCAATAGTGTCCCCGAAGACGGCCTGTGGGAACGAGATCGGTTTGCGATACTGGAGATCAGCACCATCACGCTCAAACTCCTCATGCTCACGGATGGTTACGTCGATCAACAAGTCACCACGAACACCGCCATCATCCGCAGGTGCTCCTTCGCCTTCCATCCGGAGCGTTTGCCCGTCTTGAATCCCCGCTGGGACATCGACAGTGAGTGTTACTTCCTTTCGAACCGTTCCGGAGCCACCACAGACTGAACAGGTCTCTTCATAGAGCCGGCCGTCACCATCACAACGAGGACAAGTGCGGGTTTGCTGGACCTGTCCGAATGGCGTGCGCTGGACGCTCCGGACCTGTCCACTGCCATTACACTCCGGGCAGGTTCGACTGGAGCTATCGGGTGGATGGCCGGTGCCATTACACGCGTCACATGGTTCGGGCCGCTCGATAGTGAGCTCCTTTTGCGCTCCGTGATAGGCGTCTGCAAGATCAATCGTGATCTCAGTCCGGAGGTCAGTCCCCCCACGGGTTCCTGAGCCTCCGCCACCGAAGAACTCATCAAAGATGTCCCCGACGCTGCCAAAGCCCTGCCCGCCGAAGGGATCGCCGCGACGCTGGCCGGCCCCACCGCCAGCGGCGCCTTGATCAAAGCCACCACGCTTTTCGGCTTCCATGAATCGTTCGTGGCCGAGCTGGTCGTATGCTTGGCGTTTCTCGTCGTCGGTGAGGACCTCTTTTGCTTTCTGGAGCTGTTTGAATTTCTCCTCCGCGTTGGGATCGTCGCTGACGTCGGGGTGATACTCGGTGGCTTTGTCACGGTAGGCCTGCTTGATCTCCTCTTGGCTTGCGTTCCGACCGACACCGAGTAGTTCGTAGAAATCCTGGCTCATCCGTTTACGACGCGTATTGATAGGAAATTATGTTACTTGAAACACCCGACTGGGCGATTAGTTGCTCTTCTCGTCGTCAACGTCTTCGAAGTCCGCATCGACATATTCTTCATCACTATCAGCTGCACCCGGGTTTACCCCTCCAGGACCAGCTGCGCCAGCCCCTGCTGCACCGGCACCGGCCGCACCGGCACCTGCTGCGCCACCAGCGGCGGCTGCTTCCTCCTGATAGACCTGCTTGCCGATCTCTTGAAGCTCCTCAGAGAGGGCTTCGGTCGCGGACTCGATTTCCTCTTTGCTAGCGTCCTCGTCGTCAAGAACCTCCTCAACAGCATCGATCTCAGCTTCAATATCCTCGATGAGGCTATCATCAACGCCGTCTTCGTTCTCCTCAAGAAGCGTTTCAGCCCGCTGAATCGTCGCCTCGGCATCATTACGGGCTTCGATCCGCTCGCGGCGCTGTTTGTCTTCTTCGGCATGCGCTTCGGCTTCTTCTTTCATGCGTTCGATCTCGTCGTCGGAGAGGCCAGCTCCGCCTTCGATCGTGATCGACTCTTCAGTGCCCGAGCCTTTGTCTTCTGCAGCGACGTTGACGATGCCGTTCTCGTTGATCGAGAAGGTCACCTCAATCTGTGGCGTGCCGGCGGGTGCTGGTGGGATACCGGTGAGTTGGAACGCACCGAGCAGCTCGTTTTCCTCGGCGATCTCGCGTTCACCTTGGAAGACTCGAATCTGAACGGAGGTCTGGTTGTCAGCAGCAGTCGTAAAGACCTTCGATTCCTCGGTTGGAATGGTGGTATTTTTCTCGATGAGCCGCTCGAAGAGGCCACCTTTGACCTCCACACCAAGCGAAAGTGGTGTCACATCCAGCAGTACGATGTCATCAACATCACCAGCTAGGACACCACCCTGGATCGCCGCGCCGAGTGCGACTGCCTCATCAGGGTTGACGTTTTTCTGTGGTTCTTGGCCGATGACCTCTTCGACTTTCTGTTGAACTTGGGGCATCCGCGTCGACCCACCGACAAGAATGACCTCATCGACATCATCGGTGCTATAATCGGCATCCGAAAGCGCCTGCTTGGTTGGCTCGACAGTCCGCTCAAGGAGATCCGCAGTCAACGATTCGAATTTCGCTCGGGTAAGTGACTCCTCGAGATGGACTGGCCCATCATCGGTCGCAGTAATAAACGGTAGGTTAATCTCGGTTTCCTTGCGCGAGGAGAGTTCGATCTTGGCCTCTTCGGCAGCGTCTTTGAGCCGCTGGAGCGCCTGGCGATCGTCTCGGAGATCGATGCCATGTTCGTCCGCAAACGTATCGGCCAACCAGTCGATGATCGCCTGATCCCAGTCGTCACCACCAAGATGGTTGTCACCGTTAGTTGCGACAACTTCGTAGACGCCACCACCCAGGTCAAGGACGGACACATCGAACGTTCCGCCACCCAGGTCATAGACAAGCACCGTCTGATCCGACTCATCGTCGAGTCCGTACGCCATGGATGCGGCGGTCGGCTCGTTGACGATTCGTTCGACCTCAAACCCAGCGATTTCGCCAGCGTCTTTGGTCGCTTGGCGCTGTCGGTCGTTGAAATATGCCGGCACAGTAATGACAGCCCGTTCGATGTCTTCACCAAGGTAGTCCTCGGCGTCCCGTTTGATCTTCTGAAGGATCATCGCCGAGATCTGTTCGGGAGTGTACTCCTCGTCTTCGATCTCGACGGTATACTCTTCCTCGCCCATGTGGCGTTTGATCGATTGGATCGTTCGATCGGGATTCTGTACCGCCTGGTTTTTCGCGGGTTTCCCGGTCAGCCGTTCGCCGTCCTCACTGAACGCGACGATTGAGGGGGTCGTTCGTTCACCCTCACTGTTGGCGATGATCTCCGGATCGCCTCCCTCCATGATTGCAAATGCACTATTCGTTGTTCCAAGATCGATTCCCAGAATCTTCTCGCTTGCCATCTTAACCTGGGGTAAGGGATTCAGATATAAAAAAGAACCTATCCACTATAGTCGAAGGAAAGAGCAAAGCCTGGCGAGATTACGAGTCGCTTGAGGTGGGTTCAGCGGCGGTCGTATCCTCATCAGTATCGGGGCGAGAGCCAGTACTGACAGTAACCTGTGCCGTTTGGAGAACCTTCTCGGCCAGCTCGTACCCCGGGCGATATACCTCAACAATCGTTCCCTCTGGACGTTCAGCATCGACTTGCATCAACACTTCGTGACGGTTCGGATCAACATCGTCACCAGGTGCTGGCTCAATCCGGGAGACACCCTCCGCATCGAGCACCCGATCGAACTGTTGGAGGGTCATTCGAACGCCTTCTTGGAGACTTTCGAAATCTGAGGCGTCTTCAGTAAGCGCCCGCTCGAGGTTATCCCGAACCTCAAGTAGCCGTTCGATCAGCTCTTCGGTGGCACGCTCTCGAATTCGCTCCTGTTCACGCTGCTGGCGTTTCTTGTAGTTCTCGAAATCAGCCTGTTTTCGCTTGAGTCGGCTTTCGAGATCGGCCACAGTGTCCTCGAGATCCCTAATCTCTGCCTGAAGCTCTGTGACAGTCTGTTCGTAGTCTGCGATGTCGGCTTCGTACTCGTCGATCGTCTCGGAGACAGCCGTCCCAAGAGCGGCATCGTATTCAGCGACCCGATCAGGAAGGGTCGACGCGTCGCTATCATCAGACTCTGGAGGTGTCTCATCGCTCATATCACATCCCAACCGATCAGCGTATAAGGGCCTTGACATCCACAGCCGAGACCGCCATGTCTATATCACCGTCCCGATGACCCTCTCGTATGGTGCTGTTGGTGCCGTACGATGATACGCCACTTGCCCGGACAGCGCTCAAACGGGCAGCGCAGTTCAGTAAAGCGGTCGACGAGTCGGTTGTCGTGATGACCGTCATTCCTCGATCGACAGCATACGCACGCGATCACGGCTGGCTGAACGATGACGAGCCGTTTGATCAAGAGCGGATCCAACGGCGGCTTAAGACACAGATCAACGCGATTGCCCCTACTGCAACGCTTCGAATCGAACAGCCCGGACCTGGAGACGAACGGGCATCAGTCACGACAGATATCGTGCGAACGATCCGAACAGTAGCGACAGAACTGAACCCCACAATCGTTTTTCTTGGTAGCGAAAACGCCGGGCAAGTGACCTCTCCGATCACCAGTGTCGGTTCGCCGGTCTCCGGAGACCATCGGTACGATATTCATATCGTCCGCCAGCCAGCCGAGGAGTTTGACAACTAGTCCTGTAAGACAAGCGTTCGTTGCCGTCCTTTCGGAACCATCGATCGAAACTCGCCGTATACATACAGGCCAACCCCAAGCGGAACCTGGCGCTGATCGATCGACAGCGCGGCGATGAGATAGCCCCAGTCGCCGTCCCACTCGAGGGACTGATCCTCGCCGGCGATAAACGCCGCCGCCTCGGCACGTGAAAGTACAATGACGTTCGTATCGGCAGCTGTGCCGAACCGTTGGACAGCATTTGTCGTTGGTTTCCAGTGGTCGCTTCCGGTTCGAAGTGCCATGATGCCGAGTCCTTCGATCGTGATCGGATCCGGTTCAGTACCTCGAACGATCCAGATCTTTCCACGACCACGTTCCCAAAAGCTATACTCATCGAATGTCGCTGGTGGGATCCCATAGCGGTCCGCCCACCAAGAGACCACGTCCTCTCGTGTCGGACGATCGGGATCGGACCGTGTTGTTGCATCCTGTGGGAGCCGATCAAACCGCTCGCTGGCAGTCATGCCGTCACCTCCAGTGTCGCGATGAAAAAGCCACCGGTGTCGTTATGATGGGGATATATCCGGGCCGCCTGTTGAACCGCTGGATCATACGTTGTGTCCTGCCATTCAGTGACACCTGCAGCATGGGTAAGTGGGAGCGACTGGTCGACGACATCGACGGGTTCGCGTGCGAGAACATGATCGATGACGGCTTCGTTTTCCTCAGGTGCAAAGGTACATGTCGAGTAGACAATCCGACCACCGGGAGCTGTAAGCTGTACGGCGCGTCGAAGAATCCCTTTCTGGACGGCGGCGATCCCGTCGACATGGTCCTGTGACCAGTCATCGAGTACCGTTGGGTCCTTTCGGATCGTACCTTCGCCGGAACAGGGCACGTCAACAAGGACACGATCGAACTGATCGAATGCAAAACCTGCCGGCTCGAACTCACGAGCATCCCGATTTGTGACTGCCATGTTGGTGATACCGAGGCGTTCGGCATTCGATCGGAGTGCAGCAAGTCGGCCGAGGTTGCGGTCATTAGCAACAAGCCGGCCGGTGTCGTTCATCAACGCGGCCAGCTGTGTCGCTTTGCTGCCAGGGGCAGCGGCAGCATCGAACACCCGGTCACCTGGTGCCGGATCGAGAACGCGGGCCGGCAGCGCAGAGACCGCCTCTTGTCCGTGCACCCAGCCGAGAAACCAGGGGAGTGTGTTTCCGGGGCTATCCGTCTCGAGTTGGAGGAGATTTTCGTTCCATGAAAGCTGGGTATAAGAGACATCCCGCTCCTCAAAGACAGCCATCACCCGCTTTGGTGTGGTTTTGATCGTGTTCGTCCGGACGACATACGGCAGCGGCTGCTCGATGGCATTCTTAAAGGCCGCAAAATCGTCAATGATCGGCCGGTAGCGGTCCAAGACACTCATGCTCCGGGGGAGCCGGTCCGTTGATTTGGCCGTTTCGGAGTCCAACTATCAGAGGGGGAATTTCGCAACGCTTATACGAGATTCGTCGATTAGTTGCTGGTGTCGGGCGCGGATAGTGTAGTGGTATCACGTGACCCTGCCACGGTCGCAACCCGGGTTCAAATCCCGGTCCGCGCACTGTCTTTCTTCAAGCAGCAAACTGATCCCGGCGTTTACACCGGGTATAGATCTCGTCACTTGACGCCATAAGCCACTGCTTGGTGGCAGGGTGGATATTCGACTGTGCGCCATGCCGGTCCGTAGACCGGCTATCCCACCTACGGGACGGAAAATTCGCCGTTTACCGCAAGGAGACTGTCATAGTGGCGGTTCGTCGCTTGTGACTGGCTCTGTGAACGCGACGTTTTCTTTTACTTCTTTGATTTCGACAGTAACCTCATCCCTCGGTCGAGCGCCAGGAACGATCAGAACGTATCCGCGTTCGACTTTTGCGATCCCATCGCCTTTATCCCCAAGAGATTCGATCGTGACGTCCCGACGTTCACCTTCCTCAACAGGGGGAGTACGGGGTGACTGGAGCGGACGGTCCGATGGAGGCGCTGGCGTCGTATCGTCAGGTTCGGGATCGGGGCGTTCGGAAGCACCAAGCAAGGCAACCCGATAGGTATCCTCCGCGTGGAGGGCCCCGTGGTCGAGTTCCGAGCGAGGGACTTCGATGACATACCGTCCGTTTCGTTCCTCGATTGTCCCGGTGAAGAGACTGCGAAGCGAGTCTGGAATATCAACCATACGTCGCCTGAGGGCACCCACATAAGTAATTCATTCCTTTCGAGTCGGCGGACCGGGATTTTAAGAGGATCCTACGTGTTGGATATAACACGAACTCATATGGGGAGCGACGGAGAGGATAGTCCGACAAGCCGGTTTGAAGAACTCAAAGAACAATACGAGGAGACCGGCAGCTTCGATGAGGAGCCAGAGACGACGGATGAGTCCCCCACAGAAGAACCGGATGATACCGAAGAGACATCCGAGACAGACACAGACTCAACGGCAACGTTCGAACAGCTCAAAGCCGAGTACGAAGACGGCGGGTTTGAGTCAGATGCAAATGAGGCCACTGAGGACGAGCAGACGATCGAATCGGGAGACTCATCTGACGAAGTGACAGACGCCGACTCACCATCGAAATTCGAACAGCTCAAAGCCGACTACGAGGAGGGTGGTTTCGAGTCCGAAACAGACGATGAGGACAAACAGTCCAGAGGAGATAACGAGACAAAAACAACAACTGAACCTCAGGCACAGCAAACCACTGGTGAGAAGACAGCTGCCAACACCACATCGACAGAGGACAAACACACATCCGCACCCCAGAACAAGACTGCAACCCCAACAGCTGACACACGACCCTCACAGTCGACTGCACAGACCGCTTCCGATCAAACGAAACGATCCCGATCCTCAACCCGCTCACAGCAAAGACAGACGCCATCACACGAACCAACGTCAGCTGAGAAACCACACGGACGGCCATATGTGACACAGCTGCCCGTTGGATACTGGGCAGAGGAGGCGATTATTGACTGGCTTGGCTATCTCGTTGGTGAGGGAGGGTCCGAACAGGCCAGCGAAGCACTGGCCTATTATCGGTCGATCGGATGGCTTGGAGAGCGTGCAGAAGCACAGCTCCGTGAGTATCTTACGCTATTTGAGGGCCACGGTAAGAGAGAAGACCTAACCATAACACACCATCTTCGAAGTCTGGAGTATATCGCGTATTTGGATGGGACACGGCTCGAGTCAACGGAGGCAACGACCGGGAAGACCGGCGGGTTTTAATCTGCGAGTCTTAGAATACTCGGTATGAGTCACCAACCCTTTCCGACAGACGGGCCAGCGGTCGTGACATGTGGGCTCCCCTATGCGAACGGGGATCTGCATATCGGACATCTCAGGAGTTACGTGGCCGGGGATGCATACACTCGAGCACTGCAAAAGATCGGCCAACAGACGGCATTTGTCTCCGGGTCGGATATGCATGGGACCCCAATCGCAGTCAATGCCGCCGAAGAAGGGATCTCACCGACGGAGTTTGCGACACGATATCACGATCAATATACTGAGACGTTCCCGAAGTTCAACATCGATTTTGATAATTACGGACATACTGATCAAGAGACGAACAAAGAGCTGACACGCGAAATCGTCAGCACGCTCAAAGAAGAGGGCTATATTTATGAAAAGGAGATCAAAGTCGCCTGGGACACACAGGAAGACCAGGCCTTGCCTGACCGATTCGTTGAAGGAACATGTCCATACTGTGGTGCGAAAGCCCGAGGTGATGAGTGTGATGAAGGGTGTGGTCGACACCTTGAGCCGGGCGAAATCGAGGATCCAGTGTCGACGATCACCGGGAATCCAGCAGAATACCGGGATCGAACACACAAGTTCTTTGCAGTCTCTGAGTTGACGGAGTATCTCAGCGGATTTCTCGATCGTCTCGACGGGACCGAAAACGCCCAAAACCAGCCTCGTCAGTGGATCGAAGAGGGACTCCAAGACTGGTGTATTACGCGGGATCTGGACTGGGGGATCGAGTATCCCGAGGGGGAGACCGATCTGGTGTTGTACGTCTGGGTTGATGCGCCAATCGAGTATATCGCCTCAACAAAGCAGTATACGGACACGGTAGGGGCTGATACGTATGATTGGGAGCAAGCATGGAAAGAAAACGGTGAAATCGTCCATCTGATTGGACGGGATATCATCCAGCATCACACGATCTTCTGGCCGGCGATGTTGCATGTCGCCGAGTATACAGAACCGCGCGCAGTCTGTGCGACCGGCTTTATTACAATCAACGGAAAAGGACTCTCAACGAGTCGGAACCGAGCGATTTGGGCCCATGAATACTTGGATGCGGACTTGCATCCAGACCTATTGCGATATTATCTCCTGACAACGGGTGGGTTACAACAGGATGTCGATTTCTCCTGGAAGAAATTCCAGAGTAGGGTTAACGGTGAACTTGTTGATACGTTAGGGAATTTCATCTACCGAGCGCTGTTGTTTGCCGAGCGGAATTACAATGGCACGCCGGATGTCGAGCCGAGTGATGAAGTCACCGACCGGATCGAAACAGCGATCGAGGAGTTCAACACGGCAGTTAATGAGTATGCGATCCGGGATCTCGGTGAACTTCCAGTCGAGCTAGCAGCGTTCGGAAACGAATACATCCAGCGCAACGAGCCGTGGAACCTGGTTGATGCGGATCCCGACCGGGCAGCTGAAGTCATTCGTGGCTGTCTACAGCTTGCCAATGCCATTGCTGTTCTCGCAGAGCCGGTTCTTCCCGAGAAAGCCCAACAGCTCTGGGCAACGATCGGAGGGACTGAAACGCCTGTCAGCGACGTACCGATCGAGACGGCTTTAGAAGCCCCCGCAGCAAGCTTCGACGAGCCCGCAGAACCGTTCGAGCAACTCGACGACGATCGGATCGACACGCTTGAGTCAACGCTCCAAGAAAAGATTACCGACACAATGGACACTGACGACACGACAACCACCGAACCGGATATCGAGCCGCTTGTCGAGACGCGAGTTCCGTTTGAAACATTCAAACAACTGGACCTCCGTGTCGGACGAATCCTCGAGGCAGAGCCGATCGATGGTGCTGACGAGCTGCTTCGGCTGGATGTTGATCTCGGAGTTGAGACACGACAGCTCGTCGCAGGGCTCAAGCAATTACACGAAGTCGATGAGCTTCCGGGCACGAAGATTATCGTTGTGGCTAACCTGGAGAAAGCAGAACTGTTCGGGTACGAGTCCAACGGTATGTTGCTTGCAGCTGGTGACGAGGCAGACCTGCTGACAACACATGGCGACGCAGCGCTCGGCGAGCGTATTCAATAACAAGATGCCGACGACAGCCGACGACAGTGCCGACCACGACACCAAGACCGACCCTGCGCAAGCCGATCAGGCCCCCACCACAAAACAGGGTCTATCTGGAACTCGACCACCGATTGAACCGGAGACGCTAACGCGTGAGCATGTCGTGTTCGTGCTGTTTGGGATCGGGATCGCGCTATTTGTAGTGTATCGAGCTGCGATGATCTTCGGGGGATGACCCCGACAGCCGGCGAAACGTTGAACAACGACGC
>CAYOHZ010000003.1:60599-84275 GCA_964403925.1 uncultured Salinarchaeum sp. | reverse complement strand
GGACTCGCCGGGATTTGAACCCGGGGCCTCTTCCTTGCGAAGGAAGCGATCTGCCGCTGATCTACGAGCCCGTGTTGACTCGTATCTGTGGTTAGCACTTAGCCGTTATGTTTCACGTCCAAAACGCCCAGCCGACCGGCAACCAGCCCGACAGCCATCCCGGTGAAATGGCCAATCAGTGCGACCCCTGGTGCGTAGGTCAAGAGTGTCACACCACCGGCAAGAAGGACAAGCCCGGCAAGCTGCCAACGCAGTGGGATCGAGAACGCCGAGAGGAGTGTGTCGGTGACGCGGTTGCCCGTGATGAGATAGCCAAGCAAGGCGAAGGCGGCACCGCTGGCGCCGATCACAGCCCCACCAGTCACAAGCGTCTGGATAAGCCCCGAAAGGCTGCCAGACGTAAGGAAAAAGAGATGAAAGCGTACACGGGAGGTTACTCGTTCAAGAAGGACTCCAAGCAGCCCGATCAAAAGTGCATTCCCAAGCAGATGGCCAAGACTACCGTGTGCATAGACACTCGTTATGAGCGTCCACGGAAACTGGACAAGCGGGAAGGACAGTGCAAGCACGGGTGTAAGATCACCGACGAGAAACCCCAGCAGCCATTCACCGAAAAAGAAAGCACCGAGTATTGCGAGGACATCAAGCGTCGGGCTGGCAGTGGGAACGATCGGACGTGTTGAACGTTCCATCCGAACTGATAATAACGACGGCGGGAACGACGAGTGAGCGTTAGTCCTCGAGGACGATCTCAATGGAGACGTCGTTTGGCACCTGGATGCGCATGAGCTGACGCAGCGCCCGTTCGTCGGCATCAATGTCGATCAGGCGCTTGTGGACCCGCATCTCCCAGTGCTCCCATGTAGCAGTGCCTTCCCCATCGGGGGATTTCCGCGTTGGCACCTCAAGGGTCGTGGTTGGGAGCGGAACGGGGCCGGAAAGGCTCACGCCGGTTTTGTCGGCGATATCTTGAATATCCGCACAGATGTCATCGAGGTCGGTCGGATCCGTGCCGGCCAACCGGACGCGTGCCTGCTGCATGCGTTAGGCTTCCTCGACGCTCAGGACCTTGCCGGCGGCGATCGTCTGGCCCATGTCCCGAATCGCGAAACTCCCAAGCTGGGGAATCTCGTTGGACGGCTCGATGGAGAGGGGTTTCTGGGGGCGAACCGTAACGACTGCCGCATCGCCGGACTGGATGAAGTCCGGGTTCTCTTCCTGAACCTCGCCCGAGGAGGGATCCATCTTTTTGTCGATGGACTCGATCGTACAGGCGACCTGGGCGGTGTGAGCGTGGAAGACTGGGGTGTAACCGGCAGTGATCACGCTGGGATGCTGCATGACGACGATCTGGGCCTGGAAGGTCTTCGCAACCGTCGGCGGATCGTCAGCCGGACCAGCAACGTCACCACGGCGGATATCGTCTTTGCCAACGCCACGCACGTTAAAGCCGACATTGTCACCAGGACCGGCTTCATCGACTTCTTCGTGGTGCATCTCAATGGATTTGACCTCACCACTGATATCCGATGGCTGGAAGCTGACCTGATCGCCGGGGTACATCATCCCAGTCTCGATCCGGCCAACCGGGACAGTCCCGATCCCGGAGATCGTGTAAACGTCCTGAATCGGCAGGCGGAGCGGCGAATCAGTCGGTGCGTCGGGTTCTTCAAGATCGTCGAGGGCCTCCAGAATGGTCTCGCCGTCGTACCACGGCGTGTTGTCACTGAGATCCGAGACGTTGTCACCTTCGAACGCCGAGGTCGGGATAAACGAAGCGTCGCCAACGTTAAACTGCACCTGTTTGAGCAGCTGCTTGACCTCATCGACAACCTGGTTGAAGTCGTCCTCGCTGTAATCGACCAGATCCATCTTGTTGACGGCGACGATCAGCTCATTGATACCCAGGGTCCGGGCCAGGAACACGTGCTCCTGTGTCTGGGGCGCAACACCGTCGTCAACGGCAACGACGAGGACAGCGTTGTCGGCCTGGCTGGCGCCGGTGATCATGTTCTTCACGAAGTCACGGTGGCCCGGCGCGTCAATGATCGTAAAGTAGTAATTGTCCGTGTCGAACTCCTGGTGGGCAATGTCGATAGTGACGCCACGTTCTCGTTCCTCGGCGAGATTATCCATTACGTAGGCGAACTCGAAGCCACCTTTGCCTTTCTCTTCGGCTTCTTCTTTGTGCTGTTCGATAACGTGTTCTGGTACGTTCCCTGTCTCATAGAGCAATCGTCCGACCAGGGTGCTTTTCCCGTGGTCGACGTGCCCAATGATAGCAAGGTTTTGATGGGGTTTGTCGTCGCTCATGGTTATATCACGCTCAAAGGCGCTGTACCTGAAAGATTCGGCTGAGGATATTAAAACCATTTCGATACGACACCCAAAATCGAAGCCGCTGATCAGTCAAGCCGGTTGATATCCGCTAAGACTGCTGTTGCCGTCTCCGGGCCGCCTGCCCCTCGTCCGGACAGGTTCAGCTGCTGGGCATTGGCCGTTTCCAATTGGACAATATTTCGGGTCCCAGAGACCGCCAAAGTGCCATGCTCGGGAACCAATCGTGGCCCGACCCGAACAGTCGAACGCATCGCTTCGCTGATCAGTCGGATCGTTCGCCCATCTTCAGCAGCCAACTGAAGGGCACTTGGCGGGATATCGGTGATCCCTTCGATGCTTGCATCCGCCACGGTATACGACGGGTCGCCGCCGGTGAGGACGTTCGCAAGAATAACGGCTTTGAGTGCCGCATCGGTGCCCTCGACATCGAAGGATGGATCCGATTCCGCGACACCAAGATCCTGTGCTTCAAGCAGCACATCCTCATAGGAAAGCCCCTCAGCAGCCATGCGTGTCAGCATGAAATTGGCTGTCCCGTTTAACACACCACGAGCTGCATCGATCAACCCCGGACCGTAGTCTTCGATCGTGCGAAGGACCGGAATCGCGCCGCCAACTGTCGCCTCGAATCGGACAGCGCCAGCACTTGCAGCAGCCAGTGTCATGAGCTCATCGTATCGTTGCGCTACAGGCCCTTTGTTTGCCAATACGAGGTGTCGATCCCGTTCAAGCGCGGTTCGACAATGCTTGAAGGCAGGCTGCGCGTCCCCAAGGGTCGTTGGGGTCGCCTCAACAAGCACATCATACGGCCCGTCTACGGCACGGTCTGGCTCGCTGGACCCGACTGTCCCGGTCTCGGATTTACGAGCAAGAACGGTCTGGGCGTCGAGGCCAGACGGATTCACGACAGCACTGCGTGAATCGGCGACTGCAGTGACGGAGTGGCCGTAGTCATCGGCAAGCTTGAACACTGCTTGACCGACAGCACCAGCCCCAACAATGCCGATACGCATTACTTTTCACCCCCAGAGCCGAGTTGTGGTTCAACGAGTTGCAGATCCTTGTTGGCAGCCAGTGTACGGATCCGTGCAAGTGTCTCTGTCGGATATTGTTCTTCAGTCGCGAGCGTGATACGGATACTTGAGTCTCCTTCCGTCCCGGCAGGAGCAGCCAAAGACAGGTCAGTCACCGTTGCGTCGGCTTCCGATTCGAGTGTATCGATCGTATCGGATAAGTCCGTCTCAACGACCGGCCCGCTCAACAGGATTGTCAACTGCTCACTATAACGCTCCGCGTTAACTTCAACGACGTTCACACCAGCCTGTTGGATGGCCCCGATCATCTCATCGAATCGGTCGGGATGGCATTCAAGATCGATCTCAACAGGGATTCGTCCACGAGGTGTCCGGTTCCCGCGTTCATGAAGAATACTCAATAGGTTGCCACCGTGAGCAGCAATCGGCTGAAGCGCCTTGACTAGTGCTCCGGGCTCATCAACGAGTTCCATTCGAATCGTGTATGCCTGTGGGTCGGAGCTCGTGTCGATGTCGTCGGTCATGAAACCACCCTGCGCGATCGCATACGCGTGTGATCGATGAGCAGGTGGGTTAAGCTATTCGTCTTGTCAGCCGCGTTCAGTCAGCTGCAGTACCGTCAACCGAACGGGCGCCGGCATAGATACGTGTTGCTTCTATGAGCACGCGACGATATTCTCGTGGACTAGGATCAGCTTGCAGCGATCGAAACAGCTCAGTGAACCGATCAAGCGGAATGACAGGAGCATCACTGGCAGCTGCCGCTGCGAGATCGTAGAGTCGATGCTCTGTCTCGTCGAGATCGTGACGCTCGATCAGCGCCAACGCGAAGGCAGCATTGACAGCGGTAATCGCCGGCGCCGAGCGACCGGTGAGTCGTGTCCCCGGTCGAGAAAACTGTGGCCGATCCCGAAGGGCCGCTGCCAACCCGGCTTCGAGGTATCGGAGGAGTTTCTCGTGTCCGGTGACACGAAGTGTGAGATCATCAGCATAGATATCTTTCATATGATTAGCGATCTGATGGGTATGGGCCACAGTTTCACGATCAACCGTGCGACCAGTCAGCGCCAGCGAAATAATCTCTGCTGTCGACTGGTGGTGCGATGGATGACCTTCCTCGTGACGATACATATGCGCAAACTCATGGACAGCAAGCTCTGTTGCCATGGCACTCGAGGCAGCCGATCGTGACATCTCTAAGATATGACGCTCCGATCGGTGACCGGTTTTCGTTCGGACATCAGGGTCGTCCCGTAACATAACCTCGACCGGCCGATCAAGCGTATGTTCGGTCTCAAAGAGGTCAGCAGCTGATTGTAACGGCGCTGCCGGGCCGGAACCACGGATTTGAATATTCATGTGATACCACTCCACGCACCGGATCATAATAAAGACCTCGTCGATGACGGCGCTGAGATGACCACAGAAAACCGCCCCAGGAGCGACACAACTTACGGAAAAACACTACCCTTTTGAGTCGGCTCCGAATACGGTTCGGTAATGGGTCGACGGAAAAAGATCGTCAATCAATGTGTGCGGCTGATGGATCGGCCAGAGCAGATCCGAAATATCGCAATTGCTGCTCACATTGATCACGGGAAGACAACACTGACGGACAACCTCCTTGCCGGTGCCGGTATGATCTCCGAGGATCTGGCCGGTAACCAGCTCGCGATGGATACCGAAGAAGACGAACAAGAGCGTGGGATCACCATCGATGCAGCGAACGTATCGATGACCCACGAGTATCAAGACAACGATTATCTGATCAACCTCATCGATACTCCCGGCCACGTTGACTTCGGTGGCGACGTTACTCGGGCGATGCGGGCTGTTGACGGGACACTTGTTGTCGTCGATGCTGTCGAGGGGACGATGCCCCAGACGGAGACCGTTCTCCGACAAGCACTTCGTGAGAACGTCAAACCGACGTTGTTTATCAACAAGGTCGATCGGCTGATCAACGAGCTACAGGAAGGGCCCGAGGAGATGCAACGGCGTCTCCAGGAGGTCATCCGGGATGTCAATGAACTTATTCGTGGGATGGCCGAGGAGAAATACGAGAACGAAGGCTGGAAAGTCTCCGTCCAAGATGGGACCGTCGCCTTTGGTTCGGCGCTGTATAACTGGGCGATTTCTCTCCCGTTTATGCAGCAAACGGGAATCGATTTCGCTGATATTATCCAGTACAACCGAAACGACAACGTCGAGGAACTTGTCGAACAGTCGCCCCTGTCGGATGTCGTGTTGAATATGGTCGCTGAGCACTTCCCCTCGCCGGTTGAGGCCCAGCCTGACCGAATCCCCACGATCTGGCGTGGAGATCAAGATAGTGCGCTTGCAGAAGACATGCGCGATGTAGATCCGGACAGTGATGTCGTCTTCATGGTAACCGATATCTCGATGGATCCACACGCCGGCGAGATCGCGACAGGACGGATCTTCTCAGGGACGCTTGAGGAAGGTCAAGACCTGTATGTCTCTGGGACTGCCGGGACGAACCGGCTCCAGAGTGTTGGATTGTTCATGGGCGATGAACGTGAGGAAGTGGAACGAGTCCCAGCAGGCAACATTGCCTCTGTAACTGGACTTGGCGACGCAATTGCCGGCTCGACGGTGTCAAGCGTCGAGATGACGCCGTTTGAAGGCGTTGAACACATCTCGGAACCGGTGATTACCAAGTCCGTCGAGGCACGGAACATGGATGATCTGCCGAACCTAATCGAGACCCTCCAGCAAGTCTCAAAGGAGGATCCGACGATCCAAGTTGAGATCAACGAGGATACCGGTGAGCACCTGATCTCTGGACAGGGCGAACTCCATCTTGAGGTGATCACACAGCGGATCGAGCGCAACCAAGGGATTCCAGTTCGGACTGGTGAACCGATCGTCGTGTTCCGGGAGGCGCCACAGGGTGCAAGCGATGAGGTCGAAGGAATCTCCCCGAACCGCCACAACCGGTTCTACATCAGCGTTGAACCGCTGGCAGAGGACATTACCGATGCGATCAAGCTTGGCGAAGTCGCCATGGACATGCCCGAACAGGAACGCCGTGACGCACTTCAGGAGGCTGGCATGGACAAAGAGACCTCCCAGAACGTCGAACACATCCATGGGACGAACATCTTCATCGACGACACAAAGGGGATCCAACACCTCAACGAAACGATGGAGCTGGTTATCGAGGGGCTTGAAGAAGCACTCAACGATGGGCCGCTGGCTAACGAACCTGTCCAAGGAGCGCTGCTCCGACTTCATGACGCCCGGCTCCACGAAGACGCGATCCACCGTGGGCCGGCCCAGGTAATTCCGGCAGTCCGCAATGCAGTCCATCGTGCACTGATCGACAGTGAAGTCCGGCTCTTAGAGCCGATTCAGAACGTCCGAATCGACGTACCGAACGAACACATGGGCGCGGCGTCCGGTGAGATTCAGAGTCGCCGGGGCCGTGTCGATGACATGTACCAAGAAGGCGATCTGATGGTTGTCGAAGGAGTTGCGCCAGTTGAGGAAATGATCGGGTTCTCCAGCGATATCCGGTCAGCAACGGAGGGCCGTGCGTCTTGGAACACCGAGAACGCCGGCTTCCAAGTCATGGCGGATAATCTCCAGCGAGAGCAGATTATGGACATCCGCGAGCGCAAGGGCATGAAACAGGAACTCCCTCAAAGTATCGACTACATCTGAGCCGAGACCCCGAAGTGCACGTTGTTCTTCCGGACATTTTTATATCGGCTTGCCGCTAATCGTGAGCAAGATGGGCGTCACGTCCCGTTCTCGCGGTGGTATCATTGACCGATTCCGAACCGGCTGGTCGCTTACAACAGATAGTATCAGCGTCATCCGACGACAGCCGGAGTTGCTCGTGTTTCCGCTGGTGGCAGGGCTCAGCTCACTGCTGTTTTTCATCGTCTTTTTGGGTCCGTTGGTTATCGCGGAGTTTTTCGGTGAAACAGCAACACTGCTTGTGCTCTTCGGGCTGTATTTTGCAACAACGTTCGTGAGCACGTATTGTACGGCAGCCTTAGTCCACGCCACTGCGACCGTGTTCCGAGGGGAGGATCCCTCGGTCGTTGGGAGCCTGAAAGCTGTCGGTAACCGGGTTGGACCTATTGCGGTCTGGTCGGTGATCGCTGCGACGGTTAGTGTCATTCTTCGGTCACTTGAAGATAGCGATAATCCGATTGCTGGGCTACTCAGCGTCCTGTTTAGTATCGGCTGGTCGATTTTGACGTTTTTCATTGTCCCGGTGATTGTCTTTGAGGATGTCACCGTACGGTCGATGTTCGAACGGAGTGGGACGACGTTCCGAGAAACGTGGGGAGAAACCCTCGGCGCCGGGTTCGGAGTGACGCTGATCGTTGGGCTCATCGGGCTTGGGCTGGTCCTTCTTGCTCTCGCGCTTGCAACACCGGTAACAGCACTAGCGCCGGGGGCAGGAATCGGACTTGGGGTCGTGTTGGTCGTGTTCGCGATAACGATCGCGTATCTGTTGAGCCAGACCGTGTGGGGGATTATCAAAACCGCGCTATACCTGTATGCGACAGATGGACAAGCTCCTGCAGCATTCGATGATTTCGATTTCGAAACCCTCGATGGTCGAGTTCCTGATACGTAATTGGCGTTAATTCGTGTTAATCGGCGGTGAGTGGATACGAGTGTCGAGGGGATTGATCCCAGAACAGTGTTTACGAGAAGTTGTATGCACTTAGACAAGCTACCCACGCCATCGCGGCGGACCTACCTCGCAGCAACAGCCGGACTCACAGCAACAGGACTGGCCGGTTGTTTGGGGACGAGTAATAATGCGACTGGCTATTTGTCGACAAGTGTAACCGATCAACCAGGCGATATTGGCGATTTCCAAGAGTGTGTGGTGACGATCGCGGGCGTCTGGATTGGCCCGGAAGGTGACGATTCGGAAGAAGGGAACGAAACAGATGGGGAGACAAACGAGACTGACGATGAGGATTCGGGCCGCACATACTACGAGTTCGAAGCACCACAGGAAGCCGATCTAGTCCAACTACAGGGCGATGAGACCTCATTAATCGATGAAGACCGTGAGGTCTCCGTTGGGGAGTACCCGTATCTCCAACTCGATGTCACCGGTGTCGAAGGAACGCTCGATGGCGGAGAAGAGGCAACAGTCAGAACCCCAGGAAACGCACCCCTGCAGTTCAAGCAGGCCTTTGAGATCCGTGAGAACACGCGAACGCAGTTTACCGCCGATTTCACACCGGTTCGGACCGGTCCACCAGGCTCAACCGAGTATCTTATCCAGCCAGTGCCAAGCGGGATCGAAGTGACCTACGAGCCTATCGAAGAACAGCCAACAAACAACAGTAGTACCGACACCTAAAAAGAGAACAATACTAAAGCGTTACCGCGCGGCGGCTGCGACGCGTTCCTGTTCTTCTTTCTGGTTGATCGCGTAGGTGTTGACATCGTCGTCGGCCGCACCTAACAGCTGGGAAGCCAGAGCTTCCTCGGCGTCCGTCGGCGATTTAAACGAAGCATTATAGGTTCCTTCAGCGATGAATTTGAGAGCCTGATCAACACGCCGCTGTGGAGAGGTATCAACAGCTTTTGGAACGGAGATACCTCCATATTTCAGACGGACAGTTTCCTCACGTGGGGCGGCGTTTTCAACGGCTTCAACAAGGACTTGGACCGGGTTGCGGTCGGTCCGTTCGTGAATGATTGTAAACGCCTCTCGAACGATCCGCGTGGTTTGTTGTTTCTTGCCGGTGTTGGCACCAGTCTGCATGAGCCGGTTGATCAGTCGTTCGGCAATCGAGATATCACTTTTTTCGAACTGTTTGTCGGCATGACGACCCATTGTGTGTGCGACCGGAGTCACCGTGATATACCGGCGAGTACTCGGATCGGAGTACTCGATCTCCGAGACATCCCAACGGCCAAAGAGGTTCGCGGTAGTGGCTGCCTCGCTCATGGTTATCGGACCGGTTTCTCGGCGTTGCCACGAACCAGTTCGATCAGCGATACGCCATTGACCTTTTCGACTTTGTAGTTCACACTCGGCAGGTCACCCATCGCACGACCCTTCGCACCACCGATCCCGGCGATGGTCACTTCGTCGTGTTCGTCGATAAAGGAAATCGCACCGTCGCCAGGGGCGAAGGCAGTCACCTGCTTGCCGTTTTTGATCAACTGAACCCGGACACATTTCCGGACAGCGGAGTTAGGCTGTTTTGCCTCGATACCGACTTTCTCAAGAACGATCCCACGGGCCTGTGGTGCGCCTTCGAAAGGATCGGATTCTTCTTGAAGGCCACGTTCGCGTCGCGCGTAGTCAGAGTCGGACCACCGATGTTTTTGGCGGTCTTTTTTGAGTTTCCGCGCGGCATATTTGCCGTTTGCCATAGTGGTCGTGAGTACCCGATCCGGCCACTTAAACATCTCCTTTCGATGGCTTCAGACGACCTGAACGTCGTCGATATCGAAATGCCGGGCTGCAAGGCGTCGTGCTGCATCGATGTTCCGACCGTCAGTCCCGATTGCAACACCGACATCACGGCTGTCGACCTCAACGTAGGCAACAGTTCCTTCATCGGTCTCCTCAAGTGTGACATCATAGACCGCAGCAGGAGCTAAAGCATTTGCAACGAGCTCGGCCGCCGTTGTGCCGTCAGCAACGAGTTTGATATCGGTGTTGATCGCCGCTTCGACTTGTCGGACCGTCGATCCGTCTGGGCCGATCGCCGCCGCCATCTCATCCGGCGGAACAACGAAAATCACGCGGTCGTACGTCTCGTCGATCACGCAGTCGGTCGGCGTAATACCAGTGTGATCTTCGAAAGCCGCGATGTGGCGCCGTTCAGAATCCGAGAGGCGTCGTCGGGCCATGCCCAGTAGCTAGTCAGCAGACTCAGCGTCAAACGAACCCATCCGAAGATCGACATCGCCGGTACCAAGCTTGATTGGCTTGCCGACAATGACGTTCTCGGTGACACCACTGAGCGTGTCGACCTCGCCATGGACTGCCGAACTCAGAAGATGACTAACGGTAACTTCGAAAGCTGCCCGTGCCAGGACAGAATCTTTCGAGCCGGAGATTCCATGCCGTCCGATCGATTCGATGAGCCCACGGTTGGTCATGATATCGGCAACCAACATGAGATGACGGACATTTACGTCGTCAAGCCCCTGCTCTTCGAGCGTGCTCATCGTTTCGTTGATGATTGCCTCCCGAGCCGCCTCAATCCCGAGATTCTCATAGATCTCGTGGATATCGTTTGTCGAGGTGCGAGTGGCGTCAACACCGTCGATTGACAGGACCGTCCCTAAGGCTGAGCCCTCTGTGTACAAGACGAACTCATCACCGTCTTCGGTTTCTTCTCGGCGGACGACCACGCGAGTGATATCCTCGATTCCTTTG
This sequence comes from uncultured Salinarchaeum sp., assembly GCA_964403925.1. Lineage (GTDB taxonomy): Archaea > Halobacteriota > Halobacteria > Halobacteriales > Salinarchaeaceae > CAZFMU01. The sequence continues at coordinate 73,499 of CAYOHZ010000003.1, read as the reverse complement.
AACGTGATCTCTCGGAGCTCCTCGACGAGCCGGAGAAGTTCACGATAGGACGGCTGTTCGGGGCCGAACTCGATGACCGTTCCCTGTTGAATCGTATCGACACCGAGCTCGGATTCGATTACGTCTGCGATCTCCTCGGTCACGAGAACAGGATCATCGACAGTCGGCCAGCGTTCAAGCAGCGTCTGTTCGTTGAAGTCGATCCGAACCCGCATGTCCGCGACGTTTGTCGACACATCCCCCAACGCAAGGATCTTGGTGGCCTCGATCTGCCAGACGACTTCGTGGGCTTTCTCGCGAGAAGCCGCATATTCGTCCTCAAGATAGATCGTCATCATCGGCGTGTCCGGTTCCTTGCGAGCATCGACCAGCTCGATCAATCGAGGAAGGCCCTGGGTAACGTCGATTTCGGCAACACCGGCGTAATGGAACGTATTCATGGTATTGTGAGTGACAACACCTTGGGCTGTGGTAAAGGTCTCAAGCCCCTCGACTGAGACATCATAGACGTACGTGTCATCGACGGTGACAGACTCGATAGACTCGATTTGCTCCCACATGACAGTGGAGCTGGCCGTCGTAGTCGCTGTAGCAACAAGTGACCCGCCGTCGGAGCGGGCAGCGTGATCGGCGGTAAACGCACTGAACTCCGCTGTGTCATCCGCGCTGTCGAACTCTCCAATGGTCGGGAGTGTATCCGCAGTGCTAAGAGCATCACCGGGGACAGGAACGATCTCACCGTCCAGTTTCGTGACAAAGGAGTGTGCTTTCGTTGCCCGGATTGTTCGTCCGGACTCAAGCGTGATCTCAAGCAGTTCATCAGGCGTCTCATGACGGCTGAGTTCCTGGACTGGCTTCCAGGCCATCTGCTCGTCATCTCGAAGGCTGAGAACTTCCATCCCAGCAGGCGCAAGAGACACCTCATGAGTATCGATCGTGCGCGTTTGTTGCTCTGCCATGAGCTCATCGATCAACGGACCGATTGCACGCACACTGACATCACCATCCTGCCGGATCACGATCTGCTCGTCAGACGGAATACTCATCTGTGTCCCAGGCTCGCCGATTGACTGTGCTGAGACGGTTCCGACGGGATCCAGTGGATCGACACGTGTGTTCCGATATTGGTTCATCACTGCAGCGACGATATCCTCGACATCAGCTTTAGTGACATCCCGATCGGCGATCGTCTCATAGACCTCGGTTTTGAGTCGTCGGGGCAGGGAGCTGTCCTCGACGATCGCTTGTAGTTCCGGTGTAACGTCTGCTGTCGGATCCATGGCTGTCCCGCTGGTCGTAGATTGATTGTTCTCAGTCATCGGTAGACACCCGCCAGGTATCGGCGTGCTCTGAAAGATTGGTGACCTGTTGCTCGGTTGTTTCACCGACAAACGCCTGTCGTTCGGTTTCGTCTTCGAACTCGGCGTCAAGGACTCGATCGGCGATCGCTTCCACATCAACACTATCCTCAACAGCAGAGGAAACCTCTACCGGCGACGTGCCGTCTTCGCCGAACTCGAACTGTACGACCCGGTCAGACGTGTCTCGCACAGTGCCGTCGTATTGGGCTTCGAGTTCTGAGAGGGCGTTGATCAGCCGGCGCTGAAGATATCCGGACTTGGAGGTTCGGACTGCTGTATCGACCAGTCCCTCGCGGCCGCCCATCGCGTGGAAGAAAAACTCTCGGGGGCCCAGGCCATCCGTATAGGAATGCTCAACAAAGCCGTGGGCGTCTGCTGAGAGATCGTCTTCTTGATAGTGGCTCAGCGTGCGATCCTCATAGCCGCGGTTGATCCGTTCGCCCCTGACAGCCTGCTGGCCGACCGAGCCGGCCATCTGGGTGAGATTCAACATCGATCCTCGGGCACCGGATTCAGCCATCACGACAGCCGGGTTGTCATCCGCGAAGTGTTCCTCGGCAATATCACCGGCGTTATCGCGGGCTTTACCGAGTGTCTGCATGATCTTCATTTCCAGGGTTTCATCAACAGTCCGACCTGGAAGGCTCTCGAGTTCACCGGCACGGTATGTCTCGATCAGCTGATTGACACGGTCGTAGGCGTCCTCAATCGTATCGTCGATCTGCCGCTGGGCTTCCTTCGGAATGGATTCATCGTCGATTCCGATCGAGAACCCAAAGTGCATGATCGTCCGGACTGCAAGCGAAGAGACCTCATTGATGAACTGTCGTGCACGGGTCCGACTGTACTGTTTGGTGATCGTATCGACGATATCACCGCCGAACGCGCCGACAGCGTCCTCATCGACTGTACCGGCAAGTAACGTCCCGTCCTCGATCTGCACAGTGTCTCCAGCCGATGAAGTAAAGCTAAGATCAAGACCCTGTGGCAGCAGTTCAGAGAAAATCGTCCGACCAGTCCAGAACGCAACGCCGTCTTCGTCGGTTCCATCAGGCGCCGGGAGTTCGTCAATCGAGGTCTGGCGGAGCAGATCCAGTGCCTGTGTTTCATTGAACTGTGGGTTCTGGTTTGTCAGCAGATACGTGCCAGTAATGTGATCCTGGATTGCACCAATGATGTTCTCTCCGAACCGTGGGGAAAGCAACTGCTCTTGGACACGCATCAGACTACGAGCCTCGGCCCTGGCCTCCTCGTTTTGGAGCGCATGCATGTTCATCTCATCGCCGTCAAAGTCAGCGTTATACGGTGGACAGACCGTCGTATTAAGCCGGAAGGTCTTATACGGCATCACAACGACCTCATGGGCCATAATCGACATCCGGTGCAGCGATGGCTGCCGGTTGAAGATCACGATATCCCCATCGACGAGGTGACGGCTGACTTCCCAGCCCGGCTTGACTTTCTCGGCAAGTTCCTCGCAGTTTTTCTCGGTGACTTTCAGTCGGCGGCCGTCCGGGCGGCGCACGTAGTTCGCGCCGGGGTGTTCCTCCGGACCGTTGGCGACATATTGGCGGGCCAACGAGAGGTTCCGGTCGTTGACGTTCATGGTCTGTGTCATTTCCGTCGCAACCCGCTCCGGAACTCCCACCTCGTTAAGGCTGAGTGTGGGATCTGGAGAGATGACTGTTCGAGCGGAGAAGTTCACACGCTTTCCGGACAGGCTCCCGCGGAACCGCCCTTCTTTCCCTTTCAGTCGTTGTGACAGGGTTTTCAATGGCCGACCAGAGCGATGGCGTGCCGGTGGTGTCCCCGAAATCTCGTTGTCCATAAACGTCGTGACGTGGTACTGTAGCAGTTCCCAGAGATCCTCGATGATAAGCTGTGGAGCGCCGGCCTCGCGGTTCTCCATAAACCGCTGGTTAATGCGGATAATATCGACGAGCTTGTGTGTAAGATCGTCCTCACTGCGCTGGCCGTTATCAAGCGTAATCGACGGGCGGGCAGTCACCGGCGGTACCGGCAACACCGTGAGGATCATCCACTCCGGGCGAGATCGCTCTGGATCGATCCCAAGGACTTCCATGTCCTCATCGGGGATCTCCTCGAACCAGTCCCGGATGTCACTGGGCATGAGCTTGTTCATGTCCTCCTCGGTCAGATCGACATCGAGCGCGGACTCAAGCGCTGATCGATCCTCCTCGCGTGGTCGGAACTCCCCACTGAGGATATCGTTGATCCGGGCGACATCGATCCCGGTTTCATCGGCGAGTTCCGTAGGCGAGATCCGCGAATCGTCCTCATCACTTGGCTGCATCGCCTTGGCGATCCGCTCGGAGTAATCGGTTGCGAGGACATCTTGGACCTCATAGTAGGTCGTTGGTTTCTCGTGTTTAATGTCATACTGGGGAGCGCCACAATGCGGACAGTGGTCTTTCTTGCGAGCCTGCCGGATCGCAGCCTTTGTCACGTCGTCCAGATCGCCCCCCAGTTCACGGGTTCGATCAAGCCGATCACGGAACTCCGCTTTCTCATCCTCTGTGAGCGTAAGTCGTGAACACTCACGGCAGGTGCCACGGAGAAGGCGCCTGATTAGTTTTGTAAACCCGACGTGAATGACCGGTGCGGCCAACTCAATATGACCGAAATGACCGGAACACGACCCCGATCGTTTGCCACAGGTCTTACACTCCAAGCCAGGGTCGATCACACCTAACCGTGGGTCCATCAAGCCCATGTCAATGGGGAACCCGTCGTCATCGTACGTGTCGGCCGTGATGACCTTTGTGGCACTCATGTCGCGATACTCCTCAGGATCCATCAGCCCGAAGCTGATCGAATCGATTTCTTTTGGTGTAGTTTTCCGAGCCATGATCGGTTAGACTGCATCCGCCAGTTCGAGCCGTGGTGCGATACCGAGGGCTTTCATCTCGTCAAGCAGGAGCTTGAACGCGTAACTCATCTCGATTTCATGAATATCCGTCTCCTCGCCGCAGTTCGGACAGTACACGCGGTTCTGGTCGACGTTTTCGACAGCGGTCATCCCACACTGTCCACAGACCGGAATGAATTCTCGGTCCGATTCATCGAGCAGTCGCTCTTTAAGTGTCATAGCAGCACCATGTCCGATAAACACGTCCCGTTCCATCTCACCGATCCGAAGCCCACCCTCACGGGCACGACCTTCCGTGGGCTGCCGTGTCAGCACTTGGACTGGGCCACGAGAACGGGCGTGGATCTTGTTCGAGACCATGTGATACAGCTTCTGATAGAAGATGGTCCCAACGAAAATCTCTGCGTCGATCTTCTCGCCGGTGATACCGGAGTACATCACTTCCTTGCCGGATGACGCAAAGCCGTGTTCTTCCAGACTGTCGCGAAGTTCTTCCTCGTCTTCACCCGTGAAGGCAGTGCCGTCGACCCGCCGGCCCTCAAGCGAGCCGACCTTGCCGCCGATCATCTCGAGAATGTGACCGACAGTCATTCGCGACGGCAGCGCATGGGGGTTGATAATGAGATCAGGAACAACCCCTTCCTCAGTGAACGGCATATCCTCTTGGGGTGCCATGTGCCCCACCACACCCTTCTGACCGTGTCGGGAGGCGAACTTATCCCCGAGCTCAGGGATCCGCTCGTCACGGACTTTGACCTTTGAGAGCTTCGAGCCGTCTTCGCCTTCCATCAACGTGACAGTATCGACAATACCGGACTCTCCGGAACGCATCGTGACGGAGGTCTCACGTCGTTTCTGTGGGCTGAGTCCCCCAAGCTCATCCGGTTCTTCAAGGAACCGTGGGGGACTCGTTTTTCCGAGCAGCACATCGTTTTCACCAACGGGAGTTTCAGGGTTGACGAGCCCGTCTTCATCAAGATGTGAATATGCGTCTTCACTACGGGCACCACGCACATCCTGATCGGGAATCTCAAAGCGATCTTCCTGTCCGCCGGGATAGCGACGTTCCTCGCCCTCGTAAGTCCGGAAGAAATGCGACCGGGACAGTCCACGCTCAACCGATCCCTTGTTGAGGATCAGTGCGTCTTCGATGTTAAACCCTTCATAGCTCATTACGGCGACAACGAAATTCTGAGCAGCCGGCCGGTCATCATACCCGATCTGTTCGGTGGTCTGGGTCTTGACCATTGACAGTTGCGGATAATGAAGGAGATGCTGGCGTGTATCCGGTCGGATGCGGTAGTTTGCCGATGGCAGTCCCAGCGACTGCTTGACCATTCCTGCCCCCATCGTGATCCGCGGCGAAGCGTTGTGTTCGGGATAGGGGATCATTCCGGCACCGATCCCGAAGATCAACTGTGGATCGATCTCAAGATGGGTATGCTCCGTGGTCAGTTCCTCGCGTTCGACCGCAACATAGAGATCTTCTTCCTCCTCAGCATCGATAAACTCGATGTACCCTGCGTCAACGAGGTCATCGAACTCGAGATCACCTGCTTCGAGTGCCTCGATTTCGTCATCATCGATCAAGGGTTCACCGTCCTCAACGACCAATAGCGGACGGCGTGCCCGTCCAGCATCAGCGTTGACGATCACTTCGCGTGTTCGGTCTCTAACCGAGACGTTAACCATCTCGGAGATCTCCCCACGGCGTCGGGCTTCACGGATCTGTTCTGCGAGTTGTTCGGGGTCAGGATGGGTCCCGACGAGACTTCCGTTGACGTAGACTTTAGCTTCTCGTTGTTGGCTACTCATGAGGTTAGTCACCTCCGGCGCGTCGAGGAACGCTCTCGATACCAGGAATGCCTTCAACGCCCATCCCTGCGAGTTTGTGTTTGAGCTCACGATCGTCCTCGACGTCTTGACTTAGTTCCATTGCCTGTGCGAAGTTCTTGACTAGACCACAGTTCGGCCCTTCAGGTGTCTCAGATGGGCACACACGCCCCCATTGGGTAGCGTGGAGGTCCCGAGCTTCGAAATGTGGCTGTGACCGGGACAGCGGCGATCGAAGGCGTCGAAGATGGCTCAACACGCCCATATAGTCGGTCCGATCGACAAGCTGTGAGACACCCGATCGGCCACCGACCCAATTCCCGGTGGCAAGTGGATGTTCAAGGCGTTCGGTCAGCACATCCGACCGAACGACCGTTGAAACTGTCAACTGCCGGTTTCGCATATTAGCCCGCTCAAGCTGGTATTTCACGTCCCGAGCGAGCTTGTTCAACGCCGTCCGGAACAGATCCGTCATCAAATCACCACTGACCTTGAGTCGCTTGTTCGAGTAATGATCCTTGTCATCCGGCTGCCGGCGATCAAGCGCCAGCTCGAAACAGGCCTCAGCCATTCGAGAGAGATAATAGGCCTTGTTGATCCGAACTTCCTCCTCAGGAACACCTTCTTCGTGTAAATGGGGGAGTAGATACCGATCGATAACGTAGTTCGCGCGTTTGAGCTGGTAATTTTTGCCCTGTCCAGAGGCAACACGTTGGCCAAGCGACTCGATGGCTTCCTCCTCAGTTTGGACATCTGCAGCCTCCAGGTTTTCCAGCATGAACTTCACGATTTCCGGGTCATCACTGACACGATGAACGATTTCCTCATCGTCTTCAAGCCCTAACGCTCGAACCAGTGTCACGAAGTTCACGCTGCCAGACACAGATGGGAACGAAACCTCAAGCAAGCCATCACGGGTCCGCTCGACTAACACCAACGCACGATAGCCACGACGCTGTGAAAAGGTCTTAGCGACTTGGATCTCGTCGCCGTATTTGGTGTCGTGTTCGGTGAGGATCTTGTTCGGTGCTAGGTCCTCGCTGGTCATCAAGACCCGTTCGGACCCGTTCACGATGAAATACCCACCTGGATCGGCGGGATCTTCACCGACTTCGATCAACTCCTCGTCCGAGAACTCGGAGATATTACATTTGTCCGAGCCGACCATAATCGGCATCCGGCCGATCTTGGTCTCTGCGGAATCAACAACGCGGTCTTCGCCTTTTTCGGGATCACCACGGACGATAGCCATTTCCATAAACACTGGCGCGGAATACGTAATATTCCGCAACCGGGCTTCCTGTGGGTACAGCAGTTCTTCGCTGCCGTCGGCCTCCTGGACACGCGGTGAGACGACCCGAACATCGCCGAGTTCGACATGCACCGGTTCTTGGCCTTCCTTATCGCCGATGTCGGTGTCGATCGTCTCTTTTTCGTCGACAACCTGCTGCATCCCTCGTTTAAGGAAGGAATTAAACGATCGGAAGTGGTGTTCTGCGAGCCGTTCTTGTGAGAAATACTCACGCGAAATTGCGCGGCGGTAGTCTCGATCCATGCTTAGTTATCGCACCACGAGTCGATAGACCATTGCGGTCTCGGCGGTTCGTGAGTCCCGGGTGATCTCGATGACATCACCAACCTCCGCCTCGTTGGGGAGTGCAGGATCCGTCCGTTTGATTTTTGGGAGATCTGTACGTCTGATACCGTACTCATCAAGCACGGTTTCGATATCTGGCTCATCCAGGATACGGTGATCCGGGACAAGCTCGTGCTGGCTTACATCTACCATGTGTGTGGCTGGGGAGAGAAGTTGGCGCCTCAGGATACTACAGAGACTTACATACTCAGAATACTTAACCCTTGTTACTACGGCCGACAGAGTCCGGCCCCCCAGCCCTGTCGCCGGGTTTGGAAACGCTTAAGTTAGTCATCGGGCAACCTGAAAGTGCGAGCCCGAGTGGTGTAGGGGCCCATCATACGACCCTGTCACGGTCGTGACGCGGGTTCAAATCCCGCCTCGGGCGCTGGGATTTTTGATCTACGGTTGTTCAGTATTTGGAGTGTTGTTCAGTGGGATGTGACGTTTCGGCTGCACCAATATACGAGGCCTGTTGGCTAGCTTTCGGTGAGTCGCCGCCATGTGGTGTCTGTCGCTCCCGAATTGAGACGTGATGAACCCGTTCGGTGACATCATCCACAAGAAGCACGTCACCGGGGTGTTCTGGCATCCGCCCGGCAAAGGACCCGCCCATGTACGCTGGTGCGATCGCCTCCAGTCGTTGGCGATCCGCACTCGCCGTTAGTCGATGTGAGAGGATGAGATCCGCCTGGGAGGTCGCCACTGTTGGAAGAGCACTCGGCCGTTGGGTCGCCAACACGAGACTTACGCCTGGTTGGCGCCCCCGCGTAATAACACGTCGGAGAGCAGGCTCGGCAGCACCGGCAAAAAGAGCGTGTGCCTCATCAATCAGCAACCACGGAAGACGAGTGATTTGATCCTCAACACGAGCCGCATACAGGCCATCCGCAATGGCATATCCAAGTGCATTCAATGCTGTCTCAGAGAGACCAGCACAGTCGATGACCGACGCGTCAGTGCTGGCAAGTCGTGTAAGGTCGGTGCCATCAGGGTCGAAAATTCCCCATGATGCTGCCAACGAGAGATGATTAGCGACCGCCCGTCGAGTGGCGTCGGGAACAGTCGCTTGTGCAAGCAGTGTTTGCATGTCAGCGATTGAGTCCCCACTTGCGGCAAGTTGCCAGAGCAGTCCACCGACGGCCCCTTCAGGATCAACATCAAGGAGATCACACCATCCGCGTGGTGGGATCGTTGTTGGGTCGATTTGTGGCCTGGTAATCACATCAGCAGGAATCGTCGCTGTCGAGGTTGCTAACGTCTGAAAGACTCCCATCGGATCAAGCACGACGGGCGCAACGCCGGGCGCTGTCGCGAGTTCTTCAGCGAGGACGCCAAGTGTATACGATTTCCCATAGCCACGTTTGCCGACGATCACTCCTACGTGTGGCTGATCGATATCAACTGCGACGGGGGCACCAGCACTGCCGTCTCGTGCCCGGTAATGACCGATCGTTGCCGTTGGGCCAGCATTCGGCCCAGTCTCGCGACCGAGAACATCCATGTGGCAAGCTGTTGCGGACTCAGATATGAACCTGTGCCCGTAGGTTCAAGTAGGATCGTCCGGCCAGCGGTGAGCATGTCCGATCGCACCAAAGCGGACAGAACGGATCGAAGTCGGGGGCCGGCACCTCGATCAGGATTTAAAACTGATACGCGAGGGATCGAAGGGCTCCCAATCAGGCTTGTGATCGCACTTGTGGTTGGGGTCGCAAGTCTGAGCGTAATGATGTCGATGATCCAGGGCATCGGAACCCTCGGTGTCTCTGAGCTTGATGCAAACCCCGACCCGGAAGTCATGACAGCTGATAAAACGGATACGGTGGCGATCACGGTTGTCGATCATGAAGGCACGCCGGTTGCTGACGCGACAGTTATCCTCCAAGGCCAATCAGCGCGACTACCGGATGGGATTGTGACAGACAAGACAGATAGCAACGGTGTTGTGAAACTGTCAGTAACACCTGAGCTGGGACCAAATCAACGGCAGGGGACACTTTCAATCGATATTAAGCCCCCCTCAGGAAGTGAATACGCCGATCAGCGAGCCAATACGGAGATTCTTGTGTTAGAAAAATAGTCACTCCCAGTCGATCCAATCGTGTTCCCAGCCGTTACGACGGCGATGGGCACGCTGAGACCGTTCACGTTCTTCGCGGTGGGTGCGGTTGCGTTCGATCGTGCCCGACTGTTCACCATCAACCAACAGCGGCGCAAACGAGATCGTCCCTAACTCAGTCTGATCGTTGGTCGCTGAGACGATCGTCAGTGTCTGTGGTGCAGTCCCGAGTGGCATAACTAATCGGCCTTCGGGCGCTAACTGTCGAAGGAGTGGCTCTGGCGGACGAACAGCTGCCGCCTCGACTAAAATGCGATCGTAGGGGGCATAGTCCGAAAGCCCGTACATCCCATCCTGACAATCAACCAGTACAGCCGGGTAGTCGGCCGTGTCCAAGTTTGATCGAGCCGTTACTACCAGCTGCCGAGCGATGTCGATCGCATGAACCTGTGCTGGCTCAGTTACTTCGGCAGCAACAGCAGCGGTATAGCCGACACCGGCACCAACGATAAGGACGGTATCCTCAGCGTCGATCGACAGCGCCTCAAAAAGCCGAGCAACCGTACTGGGGGCAAGCACCCGTGTTCCGAACTGTTCGTGGGAGACATCGGCGTAGGCCCGACGATCATCATCAACAAACTCATGACGGGGAACAGCCCCCATCGCCAGCTCGACAGCAGCACTGCTAATAACCCCTTTTGACTCGTGTCGAAGGCCATCGACCATGTCAGCCCGGAGTGCCGTATAATCCACAGCTAGATTCGGTGGTGCGTGATCTTGAATATCCCGACTCCGGTTACCCGCGCAGGCGGACGAACCGTACAGGACCATAGGTCTCTTGGGACAAACTGCCGTCTTCTCGTTTCTGATAGTGCGTGAGCGTTTGTCGATTGGTTCCAATTGGTGCGACAATGGTACCGCCAACAGTCACCTGTGAAACGATCGGCTCTGGGAGATGGGGCGTTGCACACGTAAGATATGCGGCCTGGTAGGGCGCATGCTCCGGCCATCCGTTTCGTCCATCCCCAACCGCAACTGAGATCGCTCCGTAGCCAAGCGACTCGAGAATCTCTCTCGCGGTGGTCGCGAGTTGCTCGCTGTACTCGATGGTATAGACGTTAGCAGGACCGACCAATTCCGCCGTTACGGCAGCATGATATCCACGTCCGGTTCCGATTTCAAGGACAGTATCGCCTGCTGAGAGATCAAGCAACTCTGCGATAATGCCAACCATGTGGGGTGCGCTGATCGTTTGTTCATCACCAATGGGGAGCGGCCGATCAGTGTAGGCGGCCGAGCGATGAGCTGGCGGGACAAACGCATGTCGCGGCACAGCTCGTAATGCATCGATAACCGCGGGATCACTGATACGATCACGAGCAACCAGATCGTCCACCAGCTGCTCGCGGGCTGTGTCGAACTCCGTGTGATCGGATGGCCGGTCGGTTGGCATCACCACGCCGACCAAGCGTCGGTCGTCTGATCGCGAGCGTACACACGCTTGAGATCTTTTGCTTGGGCGTGATCGCCAGGAGACTCAAGCGGTGATACAGCTGCATCCGCCGCTTCATCGCGAAGATACAACCCTTCGATTTCGATGGGGGTCTCGTCGATCGTGATCTCTTCGCCGACAGTAAAGCGTCGATCGCCGGGAACATAGACATCGGTGCTGTAGGTTTCGTGTCGGTCACCGGTGCCCGCTGTGGGATGGACCGTGATCGGGACAGCAACATTTCCGATTGCGCGGGTCCAGAGCGTCTGGATCTCAGTAGTTGGTGCTGTCTCAACTCGCTGATCGCCTGGGAGTTCGATACTTGTGACCTCGACGGTAAAGACACCAGACTCAGTTTCGACGATGAACTCATCGCCTGTCTCGACGGTTGTTTGTGCCGATCGGGTAATCGTCGCGGGAAGCGACTCGCCCTCTTGTGAGACAACGACGTTAACGGTCACGGACTGTTCAGTTGTGAGGCGGGTCGTATGAACATGCCCGCAGTCGGTACATTTGACCGTCGCTTGCCCCCCAGAAGAGAGGACTTCATGCACGGTTGTCTCCGTCGGCGAGCACGCCGGGCACGTACTTGCGACGTGTTCGACGGTATCAGGCATATCAGCCAAATTACCGGGCAGGCCGTATAGACCCCTCGATTGAGTGTGTAGTAGGTTCTCTAACCGTTATGGGCGAGGAAGCTGCACCGGTTCGCCATCGGCAGAGACCGTCGGGTCTGTGACGATCCCGTCGAGATGAAGCGGTGCGTTGGTATCACCACCAATCGCGGCATCATCACCAATCGCGACGTGGATCGTGCCCGCAGCCTTCTCATCGAGCAACACTGACCCAACCAGTTCCTGAACGCCGATGTTCGTCCCGATCCCCAGCTCGGCGACATTATACGCAGCGTGGCCCACTGCATCGGCCGCAGTTGCGACCTGCTCAGCGATCGCTGGATCCTCGATATCGGTCACGTAGCCGTCCTCGAATTCGAACCGGAGGGTCTGGCCGTCAGCAAGCCGTCCATGTGGCATCATCGTTCCATCGACCACCAGCGTCCCTGTTGCGCTGGTTGGACTGACAAACACCTCACCGGCCGGCAAGTTCGAGAACGATCCTGGCTCATGGATAATCCCGGTATCGCGTCGCCAGTCGCGATCGCCAATCTGGAACGTGAGATCAGTCCCGGCAGGAGCAGTGACCCGGATTTCATCGGCACCAGCGACCTGCGAATAGACGGCATCACACTCGGCGGCAATCGCCTCGTAATCCGCATCCAGCCCAGTTTCAAACACCGACTGTGTGATCCCTGGAAGTGTCGCACCACGGACCCCTTGTTCGGTCGCACGCTCGCGTGCTCGGGTATGAGAAAGGCTCTTCGTTGTCGGAGCGAGAAACGCGTCTGCTGTGGTGAGTGCCGCTTCGATAACGGCCGGTGGTTCGGCACCGTGTTGTGTGCCGGGCGGATATCGGAGGAGTGTCACGTCGTCAGTGATCTCACTGGCTGCATCATACAGTGCTGTCCCGATCGCTAAGCGCTCGTCGTCAGTAACGATCGCGAGCGCTTCCTCCTGTGTAAGTGCAAGACACTGTGTGACTGCAGTTGTAGCCGCCTTGGAAAGAGACATA
>CAYOHZ010000003.1:22747-60499 GCA_964403925.1 uncultured Salinarchaeum sp. | reverse complement strand
AGTGGCTCCCCGGTGAGTGCACGAAGATACGCACCACCGGCAATCGAGAGGTGGTCAAATGCGTCCGGATCAAGAGCGTACATCTGGACAGCACGTGAAGTATCGCCACCACCGACAACCGAGAACGCATTCGAACCGGCGATTGCCTCCAAGATATTGACAGTCCCGTTGCTGAACCGTTCGTCTTCGAACACCCCAAGTGCGCCCTTGACGAGGACAGCAGCAGAATCGTTGATCAACTCAGCGTAGGTCTCGATCGTTTCAGAGCCGATATCCAGGAAATCACAGGTCTTGGTATTGATCGTATCAACACGCTGTTCGACACGCTTGCCGTCGGTCTCGTAGGCGAGGTCCTTCGGAAGGACGATGCGATCGCCAAACTGTGAGAGTGCTTCCTCGATGTATGCCTGCTCTTGTTCGTAGTATCGATCATAGAGGTCCGTCCCGGTAGCAACATCGTATCCCACTGGGTAGCCTTTCGCCCGGAGGAACAGTTCACCAACGACACCACCAAGCAAGAATCGATCAACCCGATCCGCAAGCTGTGCCATTGCCTCGATGACGTCATCGGCTTTTTTCCCACCCAAGACCATCGTTACCGGTCCATCGAACTCTCGATGGTGGAGGCTGGTGTTGTACTCGTATTCAGTTGCCATCACCGGGCCAGCATAGGCTGGCATCCGATAGGGGAACCCAACAATCGAAGCGTGTGCGCGGTGTGCGACCGAATAGCCGTCGTTAACATATGCATCGAACTGATCGGCAAGCGTCCGGACCAGCGGCGTCTTGGCGTGTTCTTCCGGCGACCGGTCGGCCAACTCGGCATCGACAAACCGGACGTTGTCCAACAAGAGTGCGTCTCCAGCCCCGAGCTCATCGATTGCCGACAATGCTGCATCATCGTATACTCCAGAGACGTATTCAACAGGGGTCTCAAGGTAGCCCGACAGGAGCTCCGCATGTTGCTCAAGCGGGAGAAACGTATCACGACCGGGACGACCTTGATGGGCCAACAACGCAACAGCATGGTCGGCTGCGAGGAGCTGTTCGATCGTTTCAGCATGGCGAGCAAAGCGATCGTGGTCCTGCACGCGGCCATCGGTAACGGGCGCGTTGATGTCGATACGAACGAGTAGTCGTTGGCCCGGATCGGCCTCCCCGATCAGGTTCATATATGACCGCAGGAGCGGGTATGTTTTGAATCGGTCGCTCTCGTCCTGAACAATCCTGATGGAAAGCATTATGCGCGTACCGAAGACAATGCAACACATGCTCCGGGTCGGAGTCAACGGATACGGGACAATCGGCAAGCGGGTTGCCGATGCGATCGCTGCGCAGCCGGATATGACTCTACTTGGTGTCGCAAAGCGATCACCGGATTATGCGGCCGAACGAGCACACGCGCTTGGATATGAGTTGTATCCGCCAGCAGAGTACCAAGAACAGTTCGAGACACACGGACTCACCCCGGCAGGAACGCTCCGCGAGCTAGTTATGGACAGTGATGTGATCGTTGATGCCACCCCGAGCGGGATCGGGGCAGAAAATTATCCGCTTTATGTCGAACATGACACACCTGCAGTGTTCCAGGGTGGCGAGGAAGACTCCTTAGTCGAAGCCAGTTTCAACGCGCGAGGGAACTTCGAACAGGCACGTGAAAGGGACTACACGCGTGTTGTATCCTGTAACACAACCGGGCTCAGCCGACTACTGGCACCGCTGGCGGAAACATACGGGATCGAGAAAGCCCGGGTGACGCTGATCCGGCGCGGTGGGGATCCAGACCAATCCAATCGTGGGCCGATCAACGATATCCTGCCGGACCCGATTTCAATCCCATCCCATCATGGCCCGGACGTACAGACGATTTTCCCAGAACTCGCAATTGATACCCTTGGGACGAAGGCCCCGACAACCCTGATGCACCTGCATGCAGTCAATGTCACACTCGAAGAGCCGGTCGACGCCGAGACGGTTAAAAAGCGGCTACAGGAGGAATCACGGCTGTTCATGATCCCTCGTGGGATCGGGATCGATGGGACAGGAACACTGACAGAGCTGGCCGAGGATGCCGGTCGGCCCCGGGGCGATATCTGGGAGAACAACATCTGGGCCGAATCGATCACAACGACCGGCCGGGATCTCTATTTGTTCCAAGCGATCGATCAGCGGGCCGATGTCGTGCCTGAAAACATCGATGCTCTGCGGGCGATGTTCGACGTAGTCAAAGAGTCACACCAGAGCATCCAGATGACAAACCAGGCCCTTGGAATGGGAATTGGGACAACCAACGGGCCTGGACCGCGATACGGAAACAACTAGAAACTGGCTCCCTCAAACGGGCGTTTTATTTCTACCGGCCGCTGAACAGGCGATATGGAGGCCAAGACCCGCCATCATCTCCGAAGCGACGATGTGGAAGCCTTTCGATCGACCCTCCATGACCAACTTGGCGTCGATCTTTCGGGTGCTACCTTTGAACTGGTCAAAACCGAGACAGCGCCGTTTGATCTGATATTGGTCGATGGGACACCGACTGGGATGTATTATGAGCTTGGCGCAAACGATGAAGGGGAATCGGATGGTCGGGTCCCGTTTCTCACAGTGAAAGGCGCGAACGCGACCGAACCAACACAGCGGCTTGTGACTGTCGATACGGGCGCGATTTCGTTTGTGAGTGATGGGGCGGATGTGATGCGACCGGGGATCGCCGATGCTGACACGACGATTACCGCTGGAGACTTGGTTGTGATTATCGAGGAAGCCCACGGGAAGGCCCTGGCGATCGGACGAAGTCGGGTAGACGGAACCGATCTCATTGGTGAGCAAGGGAAAGTTATCGACTCAATCCATCACGTCGGTGATGAACTCTATACATTCACCCCCTGAATGCGTCTGACGTAAGACCTATACGCCGGCCGACGGAGGTATTGAGCATGGGCCTGATGGACAAGCTGTTGGGAGGACAACAAGCACGATCGGTTACTGATTACGCGAAACTGGAAGCGGATGCACCGGAGTTAAGCGAACGAGAGGGGGCAATGAACGTCCGGATCGCGGAGATATCGGAGAAACAGGATGCAATCGAGGTCAAAGACGCAGTGTACGATGGTGACCTTGTTGTCGCTGATATCACACGACTGCGACCGGAGGGACCAACAACAGAGCACATTATCGACGATCTGAGACAGGTCGCCTCCGAAGTTGGTGGAGATATCGTCAAAAAAGGCGATGATCAGGTGATTGTCACGCCAACCGGCGTCACGATCAGCCGGTCAAAGCTCGGTCGTTGATTTCCTCAGGTCTCTGCCCAGAAGAAGATCGTCTTCGGCTGTTCAGAGGAGAATACTTGTCCCTTTGATATGTTCTCAACTCTGAGGATAACCGACCCAGTAATCTCAGCTATCCATCGCCGCTTCCGATGGGTACAGAACCCCCCCAGGCGTATAGCCGGGTAGATGAAAGACTACATCGAAGTGCGAGGGGCCGAGGAAAATAACCTCAATGACCTCGATGTTGATATCCCCCGGGAAGAACTCACCGTCATAACGGGATTATCAGGGTCGGGCAAATCCTCACTAGCGTTTGAAACGGTCTATGCGGAAGGTCAACGTCGGTATATCGAATCACTCTCGGCGTACGCACGGAACTTTCTGGGCCAGATGGACAAGCCTCAAGTCGAGCACGTCGAAGGGCTGAGTCCCGCAATTTCGATCGATCAAAAAAACGCTGCAAACAATCCACGATCCACAGTCGGAACCGTTACCGAACTCCACGATTACTTCCGGCTTCTGTATGCACGTGTTGGAGTCCCGCACTGTCCAGAGTGTGGGCGAGAAGTCGGCGAGCAGTCAGCCAGCACGATGGTCTCTCGGCTACTGGAGTTACCGACAGGAACACGGGCAAAGATTGCTGCCCCGATCGTTCGGGATCAGAAAGGGGCATTCAAAGACCTCTTCGATGAGCTTGTCGCGGATGGGTACGCACGCGTCGAAGTTGACGGTGAGTCGTATGATCTGACGCTGACCCAACCAGAACTGGATGACAATTACGACCACACGATCGATGTCATTGTTGACCGCGTTGTGATCGATCCCACAAACCGCCCACGGATCGCCGATTCCGTCGAGACTGCACTCGAAGAAGCCAACGGGATCTTGAAGGTGATCTTGCCTGACCCACCGGACAACGCGAGTGAGTCGTTGGGAACACAGGCACGGACAACTGGCGATCTGGCAGATGACGATGGAACAGACCAACGACTCGTCGTTGAGTTTTCGGAGGATCTTGCCTGTCCACAATGTGGGATCGATCTGCCGGAAATCGAGACTCGATCGTTCTCATTTAATTCCCCACACGGTGCGTGCCCGGAGTGTGAAGGGCTCGGCGAGACCAAGGAAGTCAGTGAAGATTTGGTCGTTACAAACCCCGCAAAACCGATCAAACACGTCTTTGAGCCGTGGAACTACAGCCGGACATACTATCAACGGCGGATCGATGCGGTCGCCGATCATTTCGATCTCGATGTCGAGATCCCATTCGAGGATATTCCTGATGAGATCCAAGACGCATTCCTCTATGGCACGACGGAAGATGTCGTCTTCGAGTGGGACACTGCAAACGGAACCCGGCACAAAGAACAGCCCTTCGAAGGGGTGATTCCCAACCTCGAACGCCGGCATGTCGAGACAGACAGTGACAGCACGCGCGAACACATCGAGGAATACATGTCAGTGACGACATGTCCGGCCTGTAACGGAACACGGCTAAAACCGGCATCCCGTGCCGTGTTAGTCGATGGGACATCGATTACGGAGGTCAATCAGATGTCGATTGGAGAGGCGCTGACTCATTTTGAGGGGATGGAAGAGCACCTCTCGGAGCGTGATCGGACAATCGCCGAAGAGATCCTCAAGGAGATCCGTGCACGGTTAGGATTCATGTCTGAAGTCGGGCTTGAGTATTTGACACTGGATCGAGAGGCCGCAACACTCTCCGGTGGGGAAAGTCAGCGGATCCGACTGGCCACCCAGATCGGGTCAGGACTGGTGGGGGTCTTATACGTCCTCGATGAGCCATCGATCGGACTCCACCAACGGGACAACGACAAGCTGCTTGACACGCTTGAAGAACTTCGAGACATTGGGAACACACTGGTCGTCGTTGAACATGATACGGCGACCATGCGACGAGCGGATCAGATCATTGATCTCGGCCCTGGGCCGGGAAAAGATGGAGGTCGTGTTGTTGCCAGCGGGCCAGTCACCGAAATCATGGATGCTGAGGAGTCAGTGACAGGCGAGTACTTGGCTGGCGAGCGTACGATTCCCGTCCCAGAGCAGCGACGCGAGCCAGAGGGAACACTGACAGTCACCGGTGCCCGACAGCATAACCTCACGAACTTGGATGTGGAGTTCCCGATCGGCTGTTTCACAGCGATTACAGGTGTCTCGGGCTCCGGGAAGTCGACTCTGATGCATGAAATCCTGTACAAGGGACTTGCCCGGCAGATGAACAACAATACAGACGTTGATCCCGGCGAACATGAGGGAATCGAAGGAATCGAGCAAATCGATTCAGTGCGGCTTATCGATCAGAGCCCGATCGGTCGAACGCCGCGATCGAACCCAGCGACGTATACCAACGTGTTCGATTACATTCGTGAGTTGTTCTCGGAAACCGATCTCGCAAAACGCCGGGGCTATGACCGGGGGCGGTTCTCGTTTAACGTTAAGGGAGGTCGCTGTGAGGAGTGTAAAGGCCAGGGCACGGTAACGATCGACATGAACTTTCTCTCGGACGTGCATGTCCCCTGTGAGGAGTGTAACGGAGCTCGGTACAACGACGAAACACTGGATGTCGAGTACAAAGACAAGACAATCGCCGACGTATTGGAAATGACAGTCGATGAGGCCTACGAGTTTTTCAAACACGATTCGCGGATCGAACGGCGGCTCGGGCTGTTGCAGGATGTCGGCTTAGGATATATGAAACTCGGCCAGCCCTCAACGACACTCTCCGGTGGGGAAGCCCAGCGGATCAAACTGGCCGAAGAACTGGGCAAAAAGGATTCTGGGACAACCCTGTATCTGCTTGATGAACCGACCACTGGCTTACATCCCGAAGACGAACGGAAACTTATTGATGTGCTCCACCGGCTCACCGATCGCGGCAATACGGTTGTCGTAGTGGAACACGAGCTTGATCTCGTGAAAAATGCCGATCACATCATTGATCTCGGACCGGAAGGTGGCGAACAT
This sequence comes from uncultured Salinarchaeum sp., assembly GCA_964403925.1. GTDB lineage: Archaea > Halobacteriota > Halobacteria > Halobacteriales > Salinarchaeaceae > CAZFMU01. Next base: position 54,239 of record CAYOHZ010000003.1, on the reverse strand, counting down.
GGTGGGACGATCGTCGCACAGGGGACCCCCGAGACGGTCGCTCGTACTGACGAGTCCCATACCGGTCGGTACCTCCGCGAGCTGCTGCCGACGGTGGAGCTATCGGGGCCACGAAAGCATATCGCAGCGGCTGACGACGACTGAAAACCCAAACAGGGGAGATCGCTATCAGTGCGGACGTGTGTAGTGTCGGTATGGTTACGTTAACGGGACTCGCAGTTGTCGGAGCAGGATTGGTGTTCGTATTCGCTGGCGCTGTCCTGTCAGTTTATAGTGTTGCCCTGCTTGGGGCCATTCTAGGTGGAAGCGGCGGCTATTTAGTTGCGCCAGTAGTTGGGGTTGAGGGCCTCCTTGCCACAGGTGTGGCCATCGCAGTTGGTGTTATCGGTGGAGCGATTATCACATATATTCTCCTCTCGGTTGCGATTGCTGCGGCTAGTTTGCTTGTTGGCAGCTATATCGGGTATTCCGTCGTGGCACCAATCCTTGTCACCGGGCCATGGTACGTGGAGTGGATCGTCGCGATCGGCATCGGCGTTGGTATAGCACTGCTGAGCATGGTGTTCACCAAAACGACACTGATTGGATTGACCTCCCTGTTTGGAGCTGCCTTAGCGTCACAGTCCGTGACAGTTGCCAGTCTGCAGCAGGCACAGGCACGCCTGTCAATCGATCCACTGCTGATCGATGGTACAACACCGCTGTTTGTGGCATTGACTGTTCTGGGGATCCTTTCGCAACTCGGCCTGTTCCGGTTAGGGTATGTGACTCGACTGGCTGCAGCGGTCCCTGGGCTGATCGTCTTCCGAGACCAAAACGTGGGCGATCACTCGGAAAGCCGGTCGTAAGCAGCAGCCAAGAGCTGTTCTGGAACAGCTGACTGCTCTTCGGGCAGTGTCAATCGAAGTCGTGGGCGCCCAACCTCTATCGGAACTTTTTCAGTCTGAATGAGCTCTGCGTCCTCCAGTGTCGTTTTCGTCCGTGAGAAGGTCGCTTTGGAGGCAATTCCAGCGTCTTCACCCCAGTGACTAACATCATAGAGCAGCTCATCGTTTGCAGCAGCGGCAAGCAGGCCGACAATCACCTCATCGAGAACGGCGCTATCAGCATAGTCCTCGCCAAACAATGATAGAAGTGCTTTGAAATCAGCTGTTGTCTCCGGGCCAAGTCGATCGGTTAGTTGCTGGGTGACAATCGACAGTGGCGGTGCTGGAATCGCCATGTGGTCGGCAGCCTGCCAACGTGTGTCATATCGGTCAGCAGCTGCATCGACAAACGGCTGTTCAGTGCCGACCAGTCCCGCACTGCGACGATCGGCAGCAACAATGGCGATGACATCGTTGTCCGTAACAATGAGACTATTCGCTATCGGTCCCTCAAGAGCGCGAACAGACAGTGTATTCCACTCGACAAGATCGGCTGTTTGACTGGCAATGACGAAATCATCAAAAATATCCTCTAGTACTTGTCGTTTGGTAAGCAGGCGAATCTCCGGACGTAGGCTATCAGACGCGATTGCAGTCTCGAAAAACAGCTCAACGTATTGTCGCGACGATGTCACAAAAGAAAGTGAGTTGGCCTGCGCAAGCGTTTGGGAGAAAACCGACTGGAGACTGTCAGCAACTACGTTAGCGGACATCAACTCGCTTTATGTTGCGATCGTCGACTATTTAATATTAATGTGAAAGGATCTGTAGCTTATCGTTCGACAAGAACAATCGTTGCTGTCAGGCCGCCGTGCTGAAGTGTCATTGTCCGAGTCGGAGAAACTGTAAGGAGCTCAGGAGCCGTGGTAATCGCAACGAACCGGTCCCAATCGCCCGTTGAGAGTGCCTCCGAGAACCGCCGGTAAAGGGGCTCAATCGAGGCGTCAGTCCGAATTCCAAAGGGGAGGTCAACGGCGATCACGTCTGCATCGAGTGACGTCTTCAGTGCATTCAGCTGATCGATCGTAACCATGGTCTCAACCCCAGCTGCAGCAACGTTATCCTGCGCACAGGCAACCCACTGAGAATCGATATCGTGACCACGAAGAGTGGTCTCTGACTGCGGAAACTCGGTGAGATCCGGCGGAGAGGGAAACGAAATCGCTAACGAATCATACGGGAAGGTCTCTCGGTGCCCGGCTGGCGGGATCCCACGTCGCCAGCGTGCTGCTTCGATTGGGATGGTCCCGCCACCACACATCGGATCCAGCAGTGTATCACCGGGCTGATATTTAGCGAGTCGCAACATAGCGTGGCCAATTGTTGGCTGGAGCGGCGCTGTGTGCTCACATACTCGCCAGGCACGGGTGTGAAGTGAGGGGTCTCCTGTCGTATCAATTGTCACAGAAAACTTGTTCTCACGAAGATACGCCCGGATGTGGACGGTTGGATCATCGAGATCAACCGGGAGACGCGTGCCAAAGACATCCCGTGTGCGATCAACGATGGCTTGGCCGATCCGATCGGCAATATCCATGCTCGTAAATGGGTGGTCACCATGGCGTGTTACCGACACACCGAAGGTGGTCTCAGGGGGAATATAGCGTTCGATCGGGATCCCCCGGGTCAGTTGATAGACTTGCGACAACGTGGGATCGACAAGCGTGTACTCGCCGATGACGAGCAAAAGACGGTGCAGAGATCTGCTCCAACGGTTGAGCAACGGGACCGCGACCGGGTGTGCTTGGAACTGCACCGCACCCGGATGATGAATCGTTGTATCCGTGCCGAGATAGTCTGCCAGCTCCGTTGCTGCCACGGATTCGAGCCCTGGGACGGTCGTTGCAAGAAAGCGCACGACTACGCGTTTTCAAGTTCGTCGTTTTGTTTGACGATCGGACAGTTGACAACCTCGACGTGGTCAAAGTCGACAAGCCGACGAATCTCGGTCCCATCGTGGGTGCAGTACATATCCGGCGGAGCAGAAAAGTACGGGCAGGTCTCACAATAGGTCGCTTTTTCGACAATCCGAGGCTCCGTTTGGACGGGTGTCTCATCGGCCTCGCTTGTGTCATCAGCTTCAAGCTGCTCCCAGACAGCGTCCGGATCAACACTCGCTGTCTCTTGTTGCTCGAACAGTTCCTCCAGTTCGGCGTCCGTCTTGTCGGTCCGGGTCGAAACTGCCGACGCAAGTTCGCCTAGCGGTCCGTCAGTTGACTGTTGCTCTGTGGACGACGCGCTATCCGTGACAGGTGGCTGCTCAGCCGTTGTGGAGGATTGAGTATCGGCCGTGTCATCAGCTGCTTGGTCAGTAGCGTCCTCTTGAAGTTCTTCACGGAGGTCGGCAAGAGGATCAATTGCACGTTCTGCCAACTGGTCGTCATCGGAGGGATCAGATTCGTCACTCATCGGTTGTCCTCGGATCAGCGTCGTCTAGATTCACAGCGGACTCATCCATAGTGTTTCGATCAGTTGTAAGGTCTGCTTCGATCTGCTCGTCAAGTGCAGGCTGCTGGCGACCGGTCAACGCTGGGCGATCGCCAGTCGTGAGTCGGGGAGACCCGAACAACCCTCGGAGCCCATCGGTACTCTCGAGCCCGGTGAACGTCGCTCCACAGTGTGGACAGTGTGGACTGGTCAACAGACCGATTCGAACACGATTTTCACATGATTCACAGATCGCAGTAGAGATCCCACGTGTGTTGGCAGTCGCTTTGAGTTCTTCAATTGCCTCGCGTTCTTTCTGACTGCCAGTAATGTCTCGGAGCCGTTCTCTTGTCTGTAAGGTGGCCTGTGCAAGCGTATCCAGTCGCTCTTGGAGAGTGTCGGTTGTCTCGAGAAGATACTCTAAAATTTCTTCGTAGTTCTCAAAGCCCGTCTGGAGGTCAGACTCAAGCGCCGTGACACGTTCATCGAGCGTCTGATCCAGCTCATCGACGGTCTCGTCCAGTGTATCGAGTGTCTGTTCGAGCGTAGTCAGCGATTCCGTTGTCGCTGTGAGGGTCTGTTCGAGATCAGGATGCTCGTGGTCGGCGGGCGCTTTTTTATCCGTCTCACGTTTTACTTGGATCACACGGTCCCGAACATCCTCAAGGAGGTCCATATACTTAGACTCGATTGCATCAAGATCGGACTGATCAACGAGCGTTATCGGCTCGTTGCTCGCTCCAGCGGTTTGCATTGACTGATGGGCAAGGACGATCGCTTCAAGAAGCTCTTCAGGAGCCATCCCTCGGCGGTCGGCCTCTCGCTTGAGCCACTGTCGGTAATCCTCCGGAATGGGCGGTTGCTCCTCGGGACCTGACTCCGACATCTACAGAGAGGTTGCGGCTCAATGTATAAGAACCCCCTGGCAGGGCAGCCGGGAGACAGGCGGCTATCTGATCTTGCGGACGTCACTGATATCGAAGCCACGACCGGTGATCTCGGTTTCAAACCGAATGATATCCTCCGCCTCAAGCTGAGAAAACACGCCACGGAACTGTCGGACAAACATCGTCCGATCGCGCTCGGTCCCGCCTGATTCCCACTCGAACATGAGAGTGGCGTCGGTCGTCTGCATGAGACTCCCCAGCCGGGTCGCAGTAAGCGCCTCTAAGTTTGTCAACAGTAATAACAGTCCACGACGCCGCTCGAAGACCCGATCCAACCCTTTCATCAGTAATGTGACATCCGTCCAGTCCATCTCTTCATCAGCAACACTCAACAGGTCTGTGATCGAATCAACAATCACTAGACTTTCGTCAGGAACCGTCTCGAGATACGATCCAACAGCATCGAAGACATCACCAGTGCGTTGTTGTTCACCCAGTGAGCTAAGACTCTGGGCTTGGTCGAGATACCAGTCTGCAGGAACCGGGCTCATGCGGAAGTACTCTGGGGAAAGATCTTTGAAATCGATCGCTTCAGTCGCTGTCTCGACGATCTCATCAGCAAGCATAAATCGGATCTCCTTGACCAGCGTCTCCTCTGCGTTAGTAAAAGAGAGATATCGAATCGATTCGGGTGGCGAGATATCGGCTGGAAGTTTACCGTATTCCTGGGTGAACTGTTCGGGGGCAGCACGTGCAAGTCCGTTTAACACAGCGCTAGTGTAGGCGAAATCTCGACCGCCAGCGCCGATCTCGGTCGCAAGCAGTACTGAACTCCCGACGGGAGCACCACCACCAATAAGCTCGTCAAAACGCGGGACACCCAGCGGGATCCGATCCATACGATTCGTAGGGTGCCATCCCCGTTAGCATTTGCGGATAGTTGCGGAGAAAGGCTCGCGCTTGAGTCGGGAAAATGCTAGTCATCCTTCGGAATGGAGACAAGCAGCGACAACCTGCAAGACACGTGGACCCCGGACCTCCTCGGCCAACAGGGGGACACGTTTGACATCATGCTCCATGAAGAGATCCTGTGCGTCGGTCAGTGCACGCTGTTGGACATCCCACCGTTGGCTGCAAAACGAGCAGTTCTCGATATTTGGAGAGAGAACAGCATCCGATTCGACGTCGTCGGTCACGGAAGCCAGTGGTTCCATGACTTTATTGACAACGATCGTTGAGACGGGGATCGAAAACTCACGTAGTTGCTCTCGAAGTCGACGAGACTCAAACACGCTCATCGTTTCGGGCACCATGACGATCCGGAAGTCAGTCCGGGTCGGATCCTGTAGGACCGTCCGGAGTCGTTCGATGCCCGTACGTAGTTCCTTGAGATCCTGTAGTTGTGCCTCCTCAGTTGGGTTCTCATCCCCAAACAGGCCGGTAATGCTATCGAACATGCCGGTGAGTCGTTCTCGAAGCGTCACCACTCGTCCAACCATCGAATCAAGTAATTCTGGGAGGCGCAATAATCGAAGGGTGTGGCCGGTTGGCGCGGTATCAACAATCACGCGATCGAATCGGTCGTCATCCAGATACTCGATGAGTTTCTGCATCGCAACAGCCTCATCAGCGCCGGGCATCGCACCGCCAAGCATTGCGTCCATCGGATCGAAGGCACCGTCATCGAATGGCCCGGCCATCTCGGCGTCCATCGATTGTGTGTCAACAGCGCGACCAAAGGCGGTTGCTCCGTTTTCAAGCGCCTGTTCAGGATCGATTTCGACGGCCCAGAGTGGAAGCTCATCCGTGACTGGTGTCGGTTCCGACCCGATATCGGTAGCGTAGGTGTCCGAAAGTGAGTGCGCTGGATCCGTTGAGATGACCAACGTTCTCGTGTCACTGCGAGCTGACGATAGCCCGGTTGCAGCAGCCATCGTCGTTTTTCCGACACCACCTTTCCCACCATAGAGAACGTATTCTGGTGCCGTCTCAGTCAGTGCCGGTGCTGTGTCAACGGCTGTTTCGAGTTCCGGATCGATCTCGTCGACCGGCGTTACTTCAAGATCGCTCATAGGAGTAACTACACAGCGACTACTTGTGTACGCGTCGATGCGAATCGCGACACAATCGGAGGACCCTGCGATTACTGACGGATTGTCGCAACCAGCTCCGCAAGCTGTGTCAGCTCCTCGTCGTAGATCCCGTGTGGGCGGTCGGAATAGAACTCGGTTGTCACAGCCCCACCAAGTGATTCGAAGACCGACGCAGTGAGCTCAACACGCTCAACGGGGATATACGGATCAGCATCACTACAGCCCAAAAAGACAGGTGTCCCCGCGAGATCACCGTCGAACCCCGTCGGATTGATCTCGGCACCGATAAGGCCGCCACTCAGCGCAGCCAAGCCACCGAACCGGTCGGGATGGCGAGCAAGGAACTCACTAGCCAGACAGGCACCCTGTGAGAAGCCAACAAGCAGTGTCTTCGACTTCGGGATCCCGGCATCGGTTATGCGAGTGACGGTATCGGTGATCGCCTGCAGTCCAGACGAACGACCGGGTTCGTTTTCCGATACCGGTCGCAGAAACGAGTTCGGATACCAACTTCGGTCGGCGGCCTGTGGGGCTAAGGCGGCAACGCCCTCCGTGCCGATCTGATCGTGCAGTTCAAGGATGCTTTGGGCCGTTGCGCCACGTCCGTGAACGAACACGATCGCCGCCTCGGCCTCTGAGAGCGCAGTACCGGTCTGTCTGATTGTTTCAGTTTGGTGTGGCCCGTCCATTGGTTAGCTCTACTTATCGAACGGATCGATCACCCAAAAATCCGCTGGGATGGTGATCAGTGCTGAGCGTACGCGGCGATCCGATCGGCAGCAGTACCGATGCGATCTGTCGTCAACGAAAATCGGAGCCAGTCATGGTCGTCCCCGAAGGTCTGGCCGGGCATTCCGGCCACGCCACTTTCCTCAATCAGACGTTTGGCCTCGGCAAGCGTTCCTTCGCCGTCTGGAAGTTTGACGCGGGCATAGAACCCGCCGTCCGGCTCATAGCACTCAAGGCCAGCCGCAGTCAGTCGGTCGATAAATGTCTTGACACGCTGGGCCATCAGGTCACGGTGCTGGCGATAATAGTCAGGATCAGTTGCGAGAAGGGCTTGTTTGACGGCCGTTTGTGCTGGTCTGCTCCCAGTCACGTTGACAAGCATATGGCGTGTCCGAGCTTGCTCGTACAGTGGGTCAGGGAGAACAACATACCCGACCCGGAAGCCAGTGATGGCCATCGATTTCGAGAATGAATCAGTGACAATGACTGATGATGGATCAGCAGCTGCTTTCCGAGCACTTGCAAATCGACCAGAGTAATCAAACCGATGATACACTTCATCGCTAATCAACAGCGCGTTATGCTCGGCGGCGATGTCTGCGAGTGCTCTGAGTGTTGCCCGATCATAAACTGCTCCAGTCGGATTGTGTGGGGTTGTCACCATGATCGCTGCTGTGCGGTCGGTGATCGTTTCTTCGACGGCGACCGGGTCGATACTACCGTCGTCATCGAGAGCGACATACCGTGGCGTCGCGCCGAGTAATTTCGTTTTCCCCGGATAATACGGATAGACTGGGTCAGACAGAAGCACCTCAGGCGTATCCACCGTAGTGGTTTCAAGTGCCGTCGCTAGCGCGAGATAATTCGCCTCGCCGGCGCCATTCGTGAGGATAATGCGGTCAGGATTGATGCCACGATCGTCGGCGACCGCTTCCCGAAGCGATTCGAGCCCCGCCGATGGCGGATACTGAAACTCTGTCGACGGTGCCTCCGCGTAATCCGCAAGGCCCTCTCGAAGCGCTGGTGGTGGAGCCCAGTCCGGATTCCCACTGACCATCCCGATCACGTCCCGATCGACGTTGTCAGCATACTGCATCACACGATAGAACAGCGGTGTCTGATAGTCCATACCAGGGGGTTGCAGGACACGATGGTAAGTCTGTCCGTTAGGTTAGTATACGGCTGCCTGGTCGAACCGGCCGTCGTAGGCAGCCTGTGCCGGATGGGTTGGCTCAAGTCCGGACAACAGGACCCGATTGAACTTTTTCCACGAGTTTTCCCATCCTAAGTGGGCAAATTCAAGCAGTGACCGCCCGTGATGGGCGAACCCACCACGGTGACGAACCTGGCGAGGCTGGGTAACAAGCGCCTCAACGAGAGCGGCATCGTCCAGTGGCCAGCGATCCACGGTCAGTTCGGTCCACACCTCACCGATGGTGCCGGGTAGATGAGCATATGAGGAGCCAAAGGCCGGTACATTGAGTGTCTGTTGAAGCTGCTGCGCTCGCCGGTTATGCTGTGGAAGGTGTTTCGGATTATAGATCTCAATCCCATCAATCGTCCGCCGGTACCGTCGACAATCGCTTGCAGATAGGCCAACAGTAGCAAAGTCCGGATGCGGCACGAGTACAGTCGCGTGTTGGCGACGAAACGCCGCCATTGCTGCATCAAGCGAAATAAAATCCGGCACTGGCTGCTCTAAGTCGATTGCGAGAACGTGTTTGCGCTCGGCCCATGTGCCAGTAAACACCTCACGGCCGGGCAGGATCCGAAGTTCCGAATCGGAAAACCGGTCGGCACGGCGTCTGATCTCCGGAAGGCGGGTAAAGTGTGGGGCATAAACCAGCGCATCGAGCCCGCGGCGTTTCGCACGCTCGACGATCGTTGGTGAGAGAAGCTTTACGTGTGGGTCAATCCGAATCGTCTCACTCATACTCTAAAGGTTCTGGCGCTTTCTCATCCATGTTATTCGAACCGGCTGCGGATGCTCTCGGCGTGAGCTTCAAGTCCTTCTGCCTCTGCAAGTGTTTCAATGGTCTCACGAAGCTCCGAGAGTGCAGCGTGATCAAGCCGCTGGACGGTCGATGGGCGAACGAACTCATCGACCGATAAGCCACCACTGACAGTCGCCAGACCGGTTGTTGGGAGCACGTGATTGGTACCGGAGGCATAATCGCCTGCAGCAACAGGGGTATATGTCCCCAGAAAGACCGATCCTGCTGAGTCGATCCGGTCGAGGACAGCTTCGTCATCGGCAGTAACAATCGAGAGGTGTTCGGCAGCGTATGCCTCTGCGAACGTAGTCGCCGCATCAAGTGACTCCGCAAGAAAGACGCCACTTGCGTCGTTGTCCAGCGCTTGTTGAATCGTCTCCGTACGATCACGCTCTGGGAGTTGTTGTTCAACAGCGGCGACGATCGCAGTCGCCGTCTCACGATCGGTACAGACGGCAACAACGGACGCGTTAGGATCGTGTTCGGCTTGGGCAAGAAGATCAGCCGCAACTAACGAGGGATCAGCAGTGTCATCGGCAACAACGAGGATCTCGCTGGGCCCGGCAACGAAGTCGATCGCAACATCGCCGCGGACTTCTGCTTTAGCTGCGCTGACCCATTTATTACCAGGACCAACGATTTTCTCAACAGGATCGATGGTATCGGTCCCATATGCTAACGCAGCGATCCCTTGTGCGCCGCCGGCAGCATACACCCGATCAGCACCAGCTGCATGGATCGCACCGAGTGTTACATCCGATGGTGGGTCTCCAGGTGGCGTAACGACAGCAATATCATCAACACCGGCGACAACCGCCGGAACAATGCTCATGATTGCGCTTGAGGGATATGCCGCCGTCCCGCCAGGAACGTAAGCACCAACATGATCGATCGGACGAAAACGACGGCCGAGCTCCCGACCAGCAGTCGTAATACGCCAGTCGTCTCGCAGTTGATGGCGATGGAACGAACGAACATTCGCGATTGCCGTATCAATGGCATCGGTAAGCTCTGGGGACAGCCGATCATAGGCGGCACTCGCTGTCTCAGTAAGTTCGATCGACTCGAGATCGACATCATCGAATTGGGCAGCAAACGTTCGAAGTGCTGTATCACCGTCCGTTTTGACCTGCGCGATGATCTCCCGAACGTTAGCACGGGCCTCATCGATCCCTGCATCCCGCTCGATTAACGCGGCTCGATCCGTCGCAGAGAGGTCCGCAAGCCTCCGTAACTCCATGCCCGTAGTTCGGGCCTATCCTGTATACCGGTTTCCATTCCGAACAGAGTCTCCAAACGTATTACTATCACAACCATTGTCTGACGCACGTTTATGTGTTCAGAACGAGGGACTCGAACTATGGCAGATCGGGTTCGGGAACTCGAGACGACCGTTTCGGAACTACAGTCGACAGTCAAAGGATTAACTGAAGAACTCGTTGAGACGAAAGACCGGTTACGAACGGTTGAGGAAGAATTAGGCGTCGACGCTGCAGAACTAACAGACGAGGCGACTGTCGAATCAACCGAAACACACACCAGTACGGACCGATCGACACCCACTAACGAAGACGATCCTGACGAGGAGTTCGACGACATCATCATCGCCTAACCCCGGGGTTGTCTCCCACGAGTTCGTATGCATATCAACGAAATCATTCTCGATCAGTTCAAAAGCTTCGGGCAGAAGACACGAATCCCGCTCTATGAGGATTTCACGACGATTAGCGGGCCAAACGGGTCCGGGAAATCGAATATCATTGATGCGGTACTGTTTGCATTAGGGCTTGCACGAACCCGTGGGATGCGCGCACAGCGACTGCCGGATCTGATCTACAATCCCGGCTATGACGACGGCGACAACAGCGGTGGGGCCCGCGAAGCGAGTGTCACCGTCGTACTAGATAACACCGATCGGACACTCGACCGGTCACAGGTGATCAATGCGGCTGGCTCGGAGAAAATTGGGGATGTTGACGAGATTACGATTCGGCGTCGTATTAAGGAGACCGAGGCGAACTACTACTCGTATTACTATCTCAACGATCGGTCAGTGAATCTTTCTGATATTCGGGAGCTGCTTGCCGGTGCCGGTGTCACGCCGGAAGGCTACAACGTCGTCATGCAGGGGGATGTCACAGAGATCATCAATATGACCCCCACTGAACGCCGGGAAATCATCGATGAGATTGCCGGGGTCGCAGAATTCGATGCGAAGAAAGCCGACGCGTTCGAGGAGCTTGAGACAGTCAACGAACGAATCGACAAAGCAGAAACTCGAATCGAGGAAAAACGTGACCGGCTCACACAGCTTGAGGACGAACGGGAGGCCGCACTTGAGTATCAATCCCTCCGTGAAGAGAAAGCCGAGTACGAAGGGTATCTCAAAGCGGCTGAGCTTGCTGACAAACGCGAACAGCAAGCAGATCTAGAAGACGATATCGAACAGTTGAACGCTGAACGAGCGGATCGACAGGCGATACTTGATAAGCGCCGTGGGGAGGTCACCCGCCTTGAGGAGGATCTTGAAGATCTCAACGCCGAGATCGAACACAAAGGCGAGGACGAGCAACTCGAACTCCAGCGCGAGATTGAGACAATCAAAGGCGAAATCGAACGGTATAACGACCGGATCGATGCCGCCGAAAAGCGCATAGAAGAGGCCCAGGCGAAGCGTCGGGAAGCATTCGTCGAACATGACCACAAAAAAGAAGAACTCGATGATATCGAGGCAACGATCCGAGAGACGAAGCTCGAACAGTCATCGATCAAAGCCCAGATCAAGGATCAGAAAGTGGAGTTAGCTGACGTTCAGGCCGAAATCGAGGCAGTTGACGCCGAGTACGATCAGCTCAAAAAACGTCTCCAAGAACTGCGTGCTGACCGTGAAACGGCCAAAGACCGTCGGAACGAACTTCAGCGCGAGCAGGATCGGTTGCTTGATGCCGCTCGTCGCCGTTCGGATGAGCTTGAAACCGCACAAGATCGGATCGAGACACTCCGGGCCCGACAGGAAGAACTCGCCACGCGCCGATCAGAGCTGGAACGGGAATTGGAAAAAGCACAACGAAACAAGGAAAACATCGTATCAGTCGTCGAGGACTTGACCGCCCAAAAGCGGGCAAAAACTGACGCGCTAGATGATCTCGACGCCGAGTTGGAAGCTAAACAGCAAGAATACGCCGAGCTAGAGGCAAAAGCCGAACGCGAGGGATCACAGTCCTACGGCCGGGCAGTCACAACCGTGTTAGATGCGGACATCGAGGGCGTTCACGGGACTATCGGCCAGCTTGGTGCCGTTGCGGATAAGTTCGCAACAGCATGTGAGACTGCCGGCGGAGGACGGCTTGCAAACATCGTCGTCGATGATGACAGCGTCGGCCAACGCTGTATCGAACAGCTTAAACAGCGGAATGCCGGTCGTGCAACGTTTCTCCCGTTGACAGAAATGGAAACACGAGGACTGCCGACACCACCGAACGATCCTGGAGTGATCGGCTTTGCATACAACCTCGTGGAATTCGATAAACAGTACGCCGGTGTCTTTTCGTATGTCCTTGGCTCAACGCTGGTTGTCGAGGACATCGAAACGGCCCGCCAGTATATGGGCCAGTATCGGTTGGTGACACTTGCGGGAGAGCTAATCGAGAAAAGCGGCGCGATGACTGGTGGATCGACCAGTGGCTCACGGTACTCGTTTTCAAAGACCGGAGGCGGAAAACTCGAGCGTGTAGCTGCCGAGATCACTGAACTGCAGGATCGACGGTCAGAACTAAAGACAGATCTCCGAGAGCTCGAGGACCGGCTTGAAAACGCGCGCAATCGGCGCAGTGAGGCAGCTGATGCCGTTCGCTCGATCGAAGCCGATCTCGATGAGCTAGACAAACAGGAAGCCGACCTCGAAACGGAACTCGAAGAAACCAAGGCGACGATGACAGAGCTCAAAGAGAAACGCGAAAGCGTCAACGAGACGATGGAAGAGATCGAGGCGGATATCGAGGAGGCTACAACGACAATCGAAGAGCTCGACGCTGAGATCGACGAGGTCGAAGCTGAGCTTGCAGACTCGGAGCTACCGGCGTTAACGGATAAAGCCGACGCGATCCGAGACGAGATCGAGACACTACAAGACCGCCAAGATGAGCTTGAAGCCACACTCAACGAGCAGCAACTCGAAAAACAATATATCGAGGAAACGATCGAAGACCTCAACGCGGATATCGAAGCCGCCCAAAACACGGTTGCCGAACAACGCGATCAGATCGAGAGCTACGAAACGGAAATCGAAGAGCGCAACGAACAGCTTGAAGCAAAGCGGGCTGCCGTCGAGGAGTTAGAAACCGAACTGACGGAGCTAAAAGCCGAACGTGACACGCTCCGAGAAAAACTACAGGCTGCCAAACAGAAACAAGACGCAGCCAAAGCTGCCCTTCGGGACATCGAGGATACCCTCACAGACAAGCGCGACGACTTAGATCAATTAAGTTGGGAGATCGACCAACTCGCTGAGGAGGTCGGGGATTATGATCCAGACACGATCCCGTCCCACGATGAGGTGACAACAGCAATTGAGGAGTTCGAAGCCGAGATGGAGGCCCTCGAACCGGTGAATATGCTTGCGATTGAGGAATACGATGAGGTGGCTGACGAGCTTGCAACCCTTGAGGAGCGCAACGAGGAGCTTATCGCAGAACGGGATGCGATCAACGATCGGATCCAGTCGTTCGAACAGCAAAAACGCGAGACGTTCATGGCGGCCTATGAGGCGATCGACGAGCAGTTTCAGGCAATTTTCAAACAGCTGTCGGATGGGAGTGGGGAACTGGTCTTAGAATCCCCGGACGAGCCATTCGAGGGGGGGTTAACAATGCGTGCCCAACCGGCTGATAAGCCGATCCAGCGGCTTGACGCCATGAGCGGTGGCGAAAAATCGCTCACAGCCCTCTCGTTTATTTTCGCGATCCAGCGATACAACCCGGCACCGTTTTATGCCCTTGATGAGATCGACGCGTTTCTGGATGCAGCTAACGCCGAACGCGTCGGCGAAATGGTCGATGACCTCGCTGGCGACGCCCAGTTTATCGTCGTGTCTCATCGCTCCGCGATGTTGGATCGCTCTGAACACGCCATCGGGGTCACCATGCAAGAGGACAATGTAAGCACCGTCACTGGAATCGATCTCACAGAGGGAATCGCATGACACAGCCACCAACAGAGACAATCCATGGGATCGATATTGAGACAAGTGCCGATTCGGAAAACGACGCTGAGCCTGTTGAGCTGTTAGTCCAGTTAGCCAAAGACGGTGAGATCGATCCGTGGGATATCGACATTGTTGCGGTTACTGAGAAGTTCTTAGCTGCACTCGAGAAAGGTGATCTTCGACGAACTGGGCGAGCACTGTTTTATGCGTCTGTCTTGTTGCGACTGAAAAGCGATCGGCTTCTGAATGAGGACCCTGAGCCAGACCCCGCCCCGGAACCACAAGCCCCGGGCCCTATGGAACAATTGCCGTCGGACCACGATCCGATCGCGGAACTAGAAGCGGAGATGGATCGGCGCCTCGAACGCAAACGAGCTCGAGGATCTCCTGAAACCCTTGATGCGTTGATTCGTGAACTCCGGACTGCCGAGCGTGGCTCACGATGGAAAGAGTCTCGGGAGTACGATACGGATAACACGGGCTATGGGGAAGGGACGATCTCATTGGATTATCATAGCGATGATACCGACCGGGCACCGACAGAGCCATCAGCGCAGGCAGTGACCGAGCGCACCCATGGGAAAGATATCGAAGCAACGATCGATACCGTAGCACAAGCCCTCACGAACCACTACGACGCCGGCCGTCGAGAAGTGCTGTTTGCGGAGATAGCAGACGCTGGTGAATCACGTGTCCGGACGTTCCTTGCTGTGTTGTTTTTAGCCAACCGTGGCCGGCTCCGACTCCGGCAAGACCAGTTGTTTGGTGACCTCTGGCTGCAAGATCCGGCCGCCGAGACTGACGCTGAAGAAGCAACTGCCGATTGAGCCGGAGCGGTTTTCACAACGGCGCCCGAGACTCGACTGTGCGCTCGATTGAGGCTGCAATTATCGATGTGTTCACAAAGGAGCCGCTTGCTGGGGTTCCTGGGGCCGTTGTTGATGCTCGAGGACTTACTGCTGAGACACGGGCAGCAATTAGAACAGAACTGAGCGTCCCGGGAGTCGCGTTCATCACAGCGGTAAACGGGACTGAGATCACACTTAAGATGCAGGCAGACGGACCCATAGCAACCGAACATCTTCCAATCGCTGCGGTGAGCGATCTCCACGCTCGTGGGTCCGATACGTATACCGTGTTTACTGACGATCGTCGGGTTGAACTGACCGTGCTTGACGATGGTCGCATTCGACGGTCGATGGGTACCGGATATACCATCACGACCGTAGACTATCCGCCTCTCAAGGAGACACTGGAACTGAGCGCAACAAAGCAAATCGACCTCCAGCCTGCGATCGTTACCGGAGTACAGCCGTGGCTAGTCGTCGTTGTCCCGTATTTCGAGGACCTCAAAGCGATCGAGACGACCAGAATCGGTGATCTCACTGATCGATACGATGTTGTTGGGCTCTATGCGCTCACATTCGAGACGATAGCCGCGCAAGCGACCGCCCACGCGAGAGCGATCGTTCCACAACGTGGTGATCAGCCACCAGCGCCATCAGGCAGCGCGGCGGCAGGTGTCTATCTTGATCGACAGGATGCGGTCGAATCAACATCGGTCCGGATCGAACAGGGACACCTTCGTGGGCGTCCAGGGACTCTTGCGGTCGAGACCGGGCACGACGTGCTGGTCAGTGGTAACAGCGTTCAGAGCCTCAGTGGGACGCTGTCGATCCCTGATCCTGACGACGATGAGATTATCGAGGCCTAACAGGCCCAGCGATACGGAACTTGATCACGTCCGCCTGAAAATCACTTGCGAATGGACTCTTGTTCATCAGGGCTCGAATCGAGGCTCCCGTCACGTTTCGTCTCATCAGCTACCTGTGTTGTGACAGTGTCAAGTTCAGCCTCTAGGTCCGCAATACGGCCGTCAACAACCTCTAAGATCTCGCTTTTCAGACGGTCAGTGTTGACCTCTGTAGTTACTTCCTCGCTTGTCGATCGCGCTAGGCCATGATATCGGACAGTCGCTCGGCCGACCTGCCAGACAAACACGCCGAGGACTGCACCGGCAGCCAAGGCAGTCGGGTTCTCTGGCGGGACAAACGGGCGAGCACCAAGGAGGACATCCGGGAGCGCAAGAAGCGTATTCCCGGCGCCATACCAGATTCCGCCGAACAAGAGTCCGAGACCAACAAGAAATGAGACTCCGGCAAGCAGTCGATCGTACAGTCCCCATTTGAGTGCCGTCGTGAACTTCATGGCGACGACTGTGCCCCCGACGAGTATGAAGGTACCGCCTGTGGAGTGTGCAACGCCCGGTTCGGAACCTTCTTTATCACTGTGTCGGTGATACTCACATACAGATGCCAGTACTCTGGCTGGACGAACTCGGGGCTGACGATATCGAGACCGTCGGCGGCAAGGGCGCGTCGCTTGGGGAATTAACCGGCGCCGGACTTCCAGTCCCACCCGGTTTCGTGGTGAGCGGAGCTGCGTATCGGTCGTTCCTTCAGGAGACCGGAATCGAAACAGAACTGTTCGAGACTGTCGATGTTGACGCAGAAGAGCCAGGAGAGCTTGCTGGGGCAGCCGAGCGGGCACAGTCGTTGATCCAAGAGGCAACGTTTCCGGAGTCATTGCGCGAGGAGATTTTTGCTGCCTATGATGCATTGGAGGGGACCCCGTTTGTTGCGGTCCGATCGAGTGCAACAGCGGAGGACCTGCCGGACGCCAGCTTTGCTGGCCAACAGGAAACGTTTCTGAACGTCGACCGGGAGGGGCTCATTGATCGGGTGAAAGACTGTTGGGCATCGTTGTTCACGCAGCGAGCGATCTATTACCGACAAGACCAGGGATTCCCACACGACGCTGTCGACATCGCTGTTGTCGTCCAGCAGATGGTTGATGCAGACAAAAGCGGGGTTCTGTTTACAAGCCACCCATCGACTGGCGAGCCACAGATGATCGTTGAGGCTGCATGGGGGCTTGGCGAGGCTGTTGTTGCGGGTGAAGTCTCGCCTGATAACTACGTAATTGACCGGGACACAGATGCCATTGAGGACATCGCAGTCGCAGAAAAGCGAACCCAATACGTTCGCGACCCGGACACCGGTGAGACGATCGAACAGGCAGTGCCAGACGACAAACGCACGGAACAGGTCCTCTTAGATGAGGAATTAGAGGAGTTGCGGACGCTGGGCGAACGGGTCGAATCCCACTACGGACAACCACAGGACGTCGAGTGGGCAATTGAGGATGGCGTCGTGTACATGCTGCAGTCCCGCCCGATCACGACGATTTCCGCGACCGTCGATGAGGGAACGACCCTGACCGAATCAGTCAGTGAAGAAACAACAAGTACGGCAGACGGGCGTGGTGAGGAGACGACGACTGACGGAGACAGCAAGAACGACGTGCTCGTGACTGGACTGGGAGCGAGTCCAGGGCAGGTAAGCGGGCCAGCCCGAATTATTGACTCTGCAGCAGACATGGACCGTGTTCAGGACGGCGATGTGATCGTCACGGAGATGACGACACCGGATATGGTCCCTGCGATGAAACGGGCAGTCGGGATCGTGACCGACGAAGGAGGAATGACCAGTCATGCCTCGATCGTCTCACGTGAGTTGGGTGTGCCGGCGGTTGTTGGAACCGGGACAGCAACCCGGCGGATCGATGACGGCCAACAGATTGCGATCGACGGGGACACTGGGACGATCCGAGAAGGGCAGGTCGAATCGGATCACGATCCAGTCGGTGAAGTCAGACCGGACACTCCCGTCAAGCCGATGACCGCCACCGAGGTCAAGGTTAACGTCTCGATCCCAGAGGCAGCAGAACGGGCGGCTGCAACTGGGGCTGACGGGGTTGGACTGCTTCGAATGGAGCATATGGTCCTCTCACTCGAGAAGACCCCGGAACGATACTTAGCCGATCACGGCGAGGACGCGTACATACGTGAGCTGGTTGCCGGGATCGAAGGAGTCGCAGACGAGTTTTATCCACGACCAGTCCGAGTTCGGACACTAGATGCCCCGACTGACGAATTCCGCGAGCTTGAGGGCGGCGAAGACGAACCCATTGAGCACAATCCAATGCTGGGGTACCGGGGGATCCGCCGAGCGTTCGATCGACCGGAAGTCTTCCGGACGGAGCTGCAAGCGTTTCAGCGACTATACGAGATGGGCTATGATAACGTCGAGATCATGATCCCGCTGATCAACGACGCTGAGGAGGTTCTCACGGCAAAGGAGCATCTACAGGCTGCTGGAATCGATACCGAGCGACGATCGTGGGGTGTTATGATCGAAACACCGGCTGCGGCGCTCATGATCGATGAGATCGCCGAGACCGGCGTGGATTTCGTCTCCTTTGGCACGAACGATCTGACACAGTATACCCTGGCTGTCGATCGGAACAACGAGGCAGTCGCGGACCGGTTTGATGAACTCCACCCTGCAATTCTCCGATTGATGAGCGATGTCATCGAGACATGTCGGGCTCATGATGTTCGGACCAGCATCTGTGGGCAGGCAGGGTCAAACACGGAGATGGTGCAGTATCTAGTTGAGGAAGGGATCACATCGGTCTCTGCGAATATTGACGCAGTACGGGACATCCAACACGAGGTCAAGCGGACCGAACAGAAGATCCTCTTAGATTCGGTTCGATAACACTCCCAACGATGTATCGACGGAACCGAACGCTACGTGTCTGTCGTTTCAACAGGCCCGGTCCCGACAACTGAGCGAACAGCACGGAGAAATTCTTCTCGGCTGGCAAAATAGTCGACGTCAATCTCATCAAGACACGTAGCGACTGACTGTGGCCCACTGGTTGTTCGGACGAGCGTGTCTCCTTCGCGAGCGCGAATCGTCTCAGCCTCGATCGGCCAGCTCAAGCGAGCTGCAACCCGTGCAAGTGGAGCGCCTTGCACCGACTGTGGCTCGCCGGTGGCTGCTGAGGAAGTCGTAGACTCAGAAGTCATGGACCGATATAATATTGCCGAGCAATTGTGTGTTTCGTCCTGAACGATTATCGACGCAGCACCAATCGGAGGATGTCTTCATCGGTGAGTGTGTGATCGAGGCCGACTTGCTGTTCTTCGTGTTTCGCGCTTGGACCGGTTACACGAGCCATTCGGAACCGATCTGTAAAGCCAAGTTTTTCGACGGCATCCTCGACCGTATTGCCAGCCCGGAGGATCAAAGGTTCTTCATAATCGACGCCACGGCCGGGTTTGTCCATATAGACACGAATCAAGCCGAGTTCGTTCCAGAGTCGCTCTTTGAGTGCATCGAGTCCCTTCCGTTCGGTCGCGCTAATAAAAACCGCCTCTGCAGGATCGATCGCATGGTCACGAAGCTCCGCTTTGACAGTCTCGACGTAACCTGGATCAAGGAGATCAGCCTTGTTGACAGTCACGATCGACGGGAGATAGACGCGGTTATCGAGCACACCATCAATCAAGCGATCGAGATCAACCGGCTCGTTAATCACGACATCGGCATTGACATACCCGTGTTCGCGAAGAACGCCTTTGATCGTCTGCTTGTTAAGAGACAAATCGACACTACTGGTGATCTTGATCCCACCTTTCCCTTTCCGAGTAATCGATACCCGTGGTGGGGTTGTGTCAAGACGGATCTTGTTCTTGTAAAGCTCGTTGCGAAGTCGCTCGTACTGATCGATCTCGAACGCAGAGAGGACAAACACAATCAAATCCGCAGCACGAACGACAGAAAGGACCTGTTGACCACCGCCCCGACCACTTGCAGCGCCTTCGATCAGGCCAGGAATATCAAGCAGTTGGATGTTCGCGCCGTTGTACTCAAGCATCCCAGGATTGACCTCCAACGTGGTAAACTCATATGCTCCAGTCTCACTATCAGCGTTCGTTAACGCGTTCAACAGCGTTGATTTCCCGACACTCGGGAACCCGACGAGAGCAACAGTTGCATCCCCATGTTTCTCGACGTGATACCCACCGCCACCACCGGAGGACTGTTGGCGGCGCTGCTCAAGTGTCTCCTTTTTCTCCGCGAGTTTTGATTTAAGACGGCCGATGTGCTCCTCAGTCGCCTTGTTATACGGTGTGTTCGCGATCTCCTCACGGAGTGCTTCGATATCCTCTTCGAGCCCCATCGACATTGTGAGGCTACGGTTGCGGTCCGAAAAAGCCCTCCCTTCTGTCTCCATTGCGCAGCAATATATCAGTATAGATAAACGAACAGAGAGAAAAATTAAAGCAAACAGATACATCCGATTAGCGGAACGTCGATTCTGGAACGTGTTTCGACAGATATCGATTTGCTTTTCGTTTTTCATCGTAACCAGAAAAGATGAACAATCGTGTTCTTAACATGGTTGAAAACAGCTACTTGATTATAGTTCTTCAATTTATAGCGATAACCAGAAATATGTCAATCACTACCATCCGTAACCCACATGATTTATTATACATAGTGATCAAAGCCAATCCAGATGCCTACTGTAGTGCTTGGCGTCATCGGCTCCGACTCTCATGTCGTTGGTATTACAATACTTGAGCATGCACTGAAAGACCACGGCTTCGATGTCGTAAACCTCGGTGCACAGACGCCCGCCGAGGAGTTTGCAGCAGCCGCTGCTCGTGAGGATGCTGATGCGGTACTGGTATCATCGATGAACGGCCACGCAGAGCGGAACTGTCAGGGGCTCCACGAACAGCTTGCAGCGCACGATGTGGATCCAGTGACGCTTGTGGGTGGAAACCTCGCAGTCGGACAAGTAACGGCTGCTGAAGTCCGTGATACATTCCGAGCCATGGGCTTTGATCACGTCTTCGAATCAGGCGCCACACCCGAAGACGCGATTGCAACCCTGCGAGACGATTTGGACTACGCCGTCCAGGCTCAGAGTACCGAATCGACACAGCGGGTCAAGTCAAATGGTCTCTGATCGCCGCCTGACTGGGGATGAGCTTACGGACATCGACGAACAGGTCCGGGCAAACTGGCCAACCGGTGGGGCAGTCGATTTCGAGAGTGCGATCGAGTATCATGAACAACTGCCAGCACACAAACAGTTCACAACGGTGCTTGAAGCTGAGCATGAGACCCCACTAATCCAACCCCGAGCAGGTGTACCACGACTCGATGATCAAATCGAGCTGCTTGAACACCTTCGCACGGACGGGCAGGCAGACCTCTTACCAACGACGATCGACTCGTATACCCGCGACAACCGGTATGAGGATGCTCAAGAGGAACTCGAAGAGGCGCGGGAAACCGGGGAAGACACACTAAACGGGTTCCCAGCGGTAAACCACGGTGTTGACGGCGTTAGAGAGCTTGTATCAGCTGTTGACGCACCGATTCAGGTTCGTCATGGAACGCCAGATGCACGGTTGCTAGCAGCGGTCACATTAGCCGGCGGGATGCAGAGTTTCGAGGGGGGCCCGATCACGTATAACATCCCATATACGAGTAAGTATGACCTGGCTGAAACGATCGAATACTGGCAATACGTCGATCGGCTTGCTGGGGCTTACACTGAACGTGGCGTTACAATTAACCGGGAACCGTTTGGGCCGTTGACTGGAACGCTGGTTCCCCCATCGATCTCGATCGCAATCTGTATTATCGAGGGGTTGATGGCCGCGACACAGGGCGTTCGGAGTGTCACACTAGGATATGGACAAGTCGGTGAGTTGGTGCAAGATGTTGCCGCACTGCGAGCGATGCGGGTGCTTGGTGAAGAATACCTTCCGGAGGAGGTGACTGTCACGACTGTTTTCCACCAGTGGATGGGTGGGTTCCCAGCCGACAAAGCGCGTGCATACGGTGTGATCGGATTGGGTGGTGTCACAGCGGCGATTGCAAATCCGGACAAGATTATCACGAAATCTCCGGAGGAAGCAATCGGTGTTCCCAGCGCAGAGGCGAACGCAGCCGGACTTCGAACAACTCGACAAACGATCGAGATGCTCAAAGAACAGGACATTTCGCTTGCAGGTGTCGAAGAAGAACAAACGTTTATCGAACGGTCAGTCCGCGCACTGCTTGAACGAACCTATGAACTCGGCGACGGCGATATCGTGAAAGGGACAATCAAGGCCTTTGATACAGGGATTCTTGATGTCCCGTTCTGTCCAGGCGATGCCGCAGCGGGGAATATTCTGCCGGCACGAGACGATGATGGGCGAGTTCGACTGCTTAAATTTGGGGAGCTAGCGCTGACAGATGATCTCAAGGAGGTCCATCAGGCGCGATTACAAGAACGCGCACAAGCTGAAGGACGCGAGGCGACCTTCCGGATGGTTGCTGATGATGTCGCAGCAATCAGTGCTGGCGCACTTATCGGACGTCCAGGGCAGGACGATGATGACGATGAGTTGACGATTGATGGGGAGCAGACATGACAGTCCAAATTACTGACATCCACGCGTATCCAGGCGTCTCAGGGTTTTTCTTTGATGACCAGGCAGCGATCGTTGCTGGTGTAGAATCGGACGGGTTTGGGTATAACGGAACACCACGGACTGCGGGCTTCGAGCAGATCCGTGAACCTGGCGAAGCGCTGCTGATCGATCTTGAGCTGAGCAACGGGCAGACAGTCCGTGGTGACTGTGCTGCAGTCCAGTATTCCGGTGCTGGCGGCCGTGATCCACTGTTTCGAGCCGAGGAGTATGTCCAGCCTGTCGAAGACGAGATCGGACCACAGTTGATCGGGCGAGCGGCAACAGCATATGCGGAAAACGAACAGGTTCTCACTAACAGTCGGCTCGATGGCACGCCACTCCACACGGCCCTCCAGTATGGGCTCTCCGGTGCGTTATTGAGTGCAGCGGCAACCGTCGAGCGTCGCCCGGAAGCGACAGTCATCGCCGACACTGTTGGGACGACGATGGCTGATCGTCCCGTCCCGGTGTTTGGCCAAACAGGTGAGGATCGGCGCCGTGGGGCTGAAAAGATGATCCGGAAAGGTGTCGATGTCCTACCACATGGCTTGTTTAATAGTCTCCGCAAAGTCGGAGATGAAGGACAACAGCTCAGATCGTATCTTGCCTGGCTTGCCGACCGAACTGACGAGCTCGGTGCACCGGGGTATGAGCCCCGGTTCCATGTTGATATTTATGGGATGCTCGGGAAGCTTTTCGAGCCACCATACGATCGGCCGGCAGTAATCGAATACGTGCAGCGTCTCAGCGAAGCAGCAGCCCCCTATCAGTTACAACTCGAAGGGCCGATCAAAGCCGACAGTAGAGCTGAACAGATCCGTGTACTCAGTGAACTGAGAGACGGACTGGCGGCTGAGGATGTCCCCGTTGAGATCGTCGCTGATGAATGGTGTGATCAACTGTCCGATATCAAGGCGTTTGTTGATGCCGGCGCAGCCGATCTCGTTCAGGTGAAAACACCGGACTTGGGGATCGTCGGGGATAGTGCCCGGGCAGTACAGTACACACAGGGGACCAACGTTGATGCATATCTTGGCGGGACCTGCAACGAAACCGACCGAACAGCCCGGATTTCCGCACAGATCGCGCTAGGAACTGACGCCAGACAGGTCTTAGCGAAACCTGGGATGGGATTCGATGAAGGCTATATGATCATCACAAACGAGATGCGTCGGGCGCTGGCCGCTACCCAGCGAAAAGAAACGGTCGTCAATTGATAGCCTGGCTGAAGGAGGTTGCTCGTTCCGTGGGGCGGGCATCGTTAATCACTGAGCCGCTCAAGGACGGACAGCGTTCCCGAAGCATGCTGGTCTTTGAGTTGTTCGTCGGCAGCATCGCGGGCCGGTTGGGCGGCGTTGGCGACGGCAAAACTGCGTCCGGCCTGCGCAAAGAGTGACACATCGTTCTCGGAGTCTCCGACCGCAACAAACGCCGCTGGATCACGATCCAAGAGAGCAGCAATAGCCTCAAGACCATGTCCTTTCGAGGCGGTCGGGGCTGTGACATGATACGCATACCCCGAATCGATGACTGCAAGATCATGGTCGGCTGCGATCGATCGGATCGGAGCTGGGGCGCGGTCCGGTGCAATGGCGACTTCCGTTCGCCGCCACCGATTGACCAGATCGAGACTGCCCCAGCCGAGATCATAGCCAGCCCCACGGTAGGCAGCAAGAAACCCATCTAGTCGATCAGGATCGACAAGGAGTTGTTCCGTAGCAGGACCAATAACCACACCTCCAGTCTCGGCGATAACATGTGGTTCAATCCCGATGAACTGACACAGCCCGACTGGATACGGTGTTGCTTTCCCCGTTGCAAGAACAACAGGGGCATCCCATGATCGGAGCGGAGCAAAGACCCGGGGATCGATCCCAGGGCCATCCGGTCGGGTTAATGTCCCATCAATATCAAGCACCAGCGATGGGACAGCCATAGACAGCAATCGGGGGAGCCCCTTAGAAGAGGTTTCGATCACCGCCGGAAGCGAACCTTTTTGCTGGCGCCAGTACGAAGCGATGGTGATGACCGACGAGTCGGATCACGCCGCGTCCGAGTCAACACCCCAAAAACGGCCGGATGGTGGGACTACACCAAACGAGACGCTCACGATCGACCCATGGGGATCGTCGACGATCGCGGATTACCGGAAGCTCTTTGCCGAGTTCGGGATCGAACAATTCGAGACAATCCTTGAATCGGTTCCGGATCCGCATTATCTCATGCGTCGTGGTGTCATCTTCGGCCATCGTGACTATCGGCCGGTCGCAAGGGCGATGCGAACTGATGAGCCATACGCAGCACTCTCAGGGTTTATGCCGACCGGTGATCCGCACATCGGCCATAAGCTCGTCTTTGATGAACTGATCTGGCACCAACAACAGGGCGGCGATGTCTACGCGCTGATCGCAGACCTTGAGGCTCACGCAGCACGTGATCTGAGCTGGGCAGAGATCGACGAACACGCTCGCAATTACGTCCTCTCGTTGCTGGCGCTGGGCTTTGATCCGGAGAAAGGAACGATTTACCGACAGTCCGAAAACCGAGCGGTCCAAGATCTCGCCTTTGAGCTGGGAACAAAGGCGAACTTCTCGGAACTAGAGGCGATCTACGGGTTCGATGGGGAGACGGACGTCTCACACATGCAGTCAGTACTGACCCAAATGGCTGACATCCTCTATCCGCAGGTCGCCGATGAACCAAAACCGACGGTCATCCCTGTCGGTCCTGATCAAGATCCACACGTCAGATTGGCACGTGATCTCGCCGCTCGGATGCGATATTTCGGAGTAACAGAAGCGTATGCAAGCTTCGAAGCGACAGCTGTCGAACGAGAACTGCTCGAACGCACCTACGAACACCGCGAGGACTATGCAACGACAGTCGATCGGCCGCGGTGTGCTGAAGCGGCGACATGGCTTGTCGAAACCGAACACGGAGATCCAGCAGTTCGCAAGCCCCTCGTGGAGAAGCTTCGAAACGCCGGGAAAGAACCACTCCGACCACGGGTCCGGTTTTTGGATCGCAACGCAACGGACACCGCCTTTGAAGCGTTGATCGAAGCGATCGATGGCGAAAAACGGGTCTATGATGCTCACATCGACGCCTTCGACACCGACCGAGAGACAGCTGCGGAGCTCGCTCGGGAAATCGAACTTAACCATGGTGGCTATGGATTTATGCCCCCAGCGTCGATCTATCACCGATTTATGACCGGACTCACCGGCGGGAAGATGTCCTCCTCAATTCCGGAAAGTCACATCTCGTTGCTGGATGAGCCAGCAGAGGGAGCCAAAAAGGTCAACGCGGCGAAAACAGGGGGTCGCGAAACAGCCGCCAAGCAGCGAGAACTTGGCGGACAGCCGGACGCGTGTCCGGTCTATGAACTATATGCATACCTGCTCACCGGAGATGACGATGAGTTCGCCACGCGCGTCTACAACGAGTGTGCCAATGGCGACCGACTCTGTGGTGGCTGTAAAGCGCAAGCGGCCGAGCTCATGGAAGCGTTTCTCGAAGATCACCAAGAAAAACGCCAACAATGGGCAGATCGACTGGACGAACTCGAAATCTCGTTTGACTCTGCACGGAAACAGTAGGCAACAAGCGGTCAGCTGAATGCAGGCGCTAAGCCCCCGTCCTCAGGAGGCGACCAATGAGAGTGAGTAAAGCGGGGGAGTTGACTAGGGCCTCAGCGTTTTTATGTAACCGGAGCGATAAACGAGTATGTTCAAGAGCTTCCGTGTTGGCTCGATTTTTGGTATTCCGATTAAGCTCGACATCACGCTATTGATTGTTCTGCCAGCATTTGCCTGGATCATTGGCTCGCAAGTAACAGAGATCATTGAACTGTTGGATGGGATCGTCGGGCCAGCGATCGATCCGGCTGGGCTCACTGGGGGAACGACACCATGGCTTCTCGGTCTCGCAGCCGCTGTTGGCTTGTTTATCGGTGTAACACTCCATGAGCTGGGCCACTCCGTGGTCGCGATGCGGTACGGCTACAGGATTGATTCGATCACGCTCTGGTTGCTGGGCGGCGTTGCGCAGTTTACCGAACAGCCACGGGACTGGACCCACGAGTTTTGGATTGCAATCGCCGGGCCTGTCGTCAGTGTTGGTGTCGGAATCATCTCGTATCTGATCGTGGTTGTCCTCCCAGGAGGTATTGATGCTGCAGTGTTTGTGTTTGGATATCTAGCAGTAATCAATGTCGGCTTAGCAGTCTTTAATATGGTTCCAGCGTTCCCGCTTGACGGGGGACGAGTGCTCAGAGCGATCTATGGGCGCAAACGCTCGCTTGCGGTGGCAACTGAGAAAGCCGTCCGAATTGGAAAGATCTTTGCGGTGTTACTGGGGCTTTTGGGGATACTGACATGGAATATCTTCCTGATCGCTGTTGCCTTCTTTGTGTATATGGCTGGCTCAGCAGAAGGACAGCATACGGCGGTCGCCGCCGTATTCGAGGATGTGGCACTCAGTGAGGTCACAACTCCTGCAGCAGAACTGAAGACTGTCACACCGGAGATGACAGTCGAAGAGCTCATCGATCGAATGCTCCAAGAACGACACAGTGGCTATCCGGTTGTTGAAGGTGACGAGATTATGGGGATGGTCACGATCGAGGATGTCAAATCGACCACACCAGAGGACCGAGCGGCGCTGTATGTCTCGGATATCATGACGACTGATCTCAAGACGATTCCACTTGAGAGTACGGCAATGGAAGCGTTTACTGAGTTTTCGCGACAGAACGTTGGTCGGCTATTGGTCGTTGATGGCAACGAGTTCGTCGGGATCGTCACCAGAACGGACCTCGTTCGTGCCTTTGAGATCCTCCGTGAACGACGTGTCCAACCGAGTCGTAGAATGGCCCAGGTCCCACAGGAACAACGCTAGCAGACAGACCAGCAAACTGTTGGAAGTGCAAGCAAACTACAGACTATCACGAAGGTCAGTAAAGACGGCTCGTTCTCGATTTGATGTCGTCCGGAGAAGTGCGCGAACCTCCTGGATTGTTGCGGGAGGAAGCTGAGAACCGTTCACAAGCGTCCGTAGCTGAGTCGCGATACGATCCCAACGATCCGCGATTGACGCCATGTCGGCAGCCAGCGTCGGGGCAAGCCCGGCGTATTGGCCCAGCTCATCGAGTGAGCGGGCATACAACGATCGAAAGGCATGACCGTCCGCCGAGCTTGTGAGAAGCTGCACGAACCGTCCAAGTGCTAGCGCAGAGACGGAACCATCCACATTCGAGAGCGTAGTTTCGATCGCGTCGATACCGTTTGTACTCGCCCCACGCAAGTCTCGATCGATAGTCTGAGGTTGGAGCATGCGAGTTGCTGTTGCCCGAAGCCCAGTTGCGACAGCAGTTGTTGTTGCTGTCGTTTGAGCGGGACGTGTGACAACCAGATACTCATTGTGGAGTTGTGGTACGCCAACCGTGTGCCAGGCCTCTTGGAGCGTCGACCGATCGATACGCTGTGGACGCTTGGCAGCTCCATCTGAAAGGAGGATCGCATCAGTCGTCGGATCATGCCCGATCGCGACTGCAGTATGTGGCGGGACATGAATCATCGAATCATCGAGATACGGGAGCGCAGAAGGCTCTAAAAATAGGATGACCGGATCGTTTTCAGCAAGGTGGTCAGTAAGCCGAGCCCACGCCGTTGAAAACGCTCGCGGTGCCTGCCGGCGGTGGGGAATCCCTAATCGTTCGAAAAACGCGGATTCGAGCCACGGCGGGGTTAGCCGAACTCGTTGGAGTGGCTGTGTCGGCGCGTACTGGATGAATCCAACCCCACCACCGATACCGAAACAGGCCGGCTCCGAATACTGAAATCCGTAGTGGGTAGCAACGTTCTGGAGTGCTGTCGAGCCGCAGTGAATGCCTGTGGTGTGGTCGTATCCATCGATTCGATCCATAACTGTGGTATACGGTACCACACAATAAGTGTGGTGGGTCTAACAAGTTTTGAGCTACCCACAGTTGAAACCGTAGGACTTTGCCTCGTGAGTTCTCGAACAAAGAGAACCGACAGCACGATCCAAACGTACGATCGACCGTTCCTCAGAACAGTCCTGTAATCGTCCCGTCCGGATCGATATCCATCTCTGCTGCAGCAGGCCGTGCTGGGAGACCAGGCATGTCCATTACGTCGCCGGTGAGCACAACCAGGAAGCCGGCGCCAGCAGAGGGATAGACGTCCCGAACATCGAGTGTCCAGTCATCAGGAGCACCTTTTTTCGCTGGATCATCACTCAACGAATGGAAGGTCTTCGAGAGAACGATCGGGAGGTCATCAAGTCCGAGTTCCGTGAGTCGCTCGATATGAGACTCCGCAGCAGCATCGTATGAGACCGCTGAAGCGCCATAGATGTTCGTCGCAACCGTTTCGATTTTTGATCTGACTGAAGCCTCAAGATCATAGAGATACCGGAAGTCCGACTGCTGGGATTCGACGGTATCAACGACGGTCGTCGCTAGATCCGTCCCCCCAGCGCCACCCTCGGTGAATACCTCGGAAACAGCAACAGGGACCTGTAGATCCTCGCGACAGTGTGTTTGGATCGCGTCAAGTTCTGCGTGTGTATCACCGGGGAATCGATTGATTGCGACAACAACCGGAATACCAAACTGCTGGAGATTATGGACATGTCGGTCAAGATTCTCGAACCCGTCACGGAGCGCCTGGAGGTCCTCGGTTTCGAGGGCATCGGTATCAGGAGGCCACATCTCTTTGCCGTGATATTTCAGTGCGCGTGCGGAGACGACCAAAACGGTGACATCCGGGTGGAACGAACCGGCGCGACTAACGACATGCATGAACTTTTCGGCACCAAGATCCGATCCGAATCCGGCCTCTGTAATCACCCAGTCACCCATTCCGAATGCTGCACGATCGGCAATCAGTGAGTTGGTACCGTGGGCGATGTTTGCAAACGGTCCCGCATGGATTAATACTGGTGTGTGTTCGATCGTTTGAACGAGATTCGGCTTGATTGCATCACGCAATAGCATAGTTGCTGCGCCGGTCGCTTCGAGATCGGCTACAGTAACCGGGGCACCAGCTTCATCATATGCAAGAATAATTTGGCCGATCCGCGCTTTCAGGTCGGCCAAATCCTCCGCAAGCGCCAGGATGGCCATAAGCTCAGATGCCGCGGTAAGGATAAACCCATCTTCACGTGTGACACCGTTTTGTGCGCCACCAACACCGATGATCGTCTGTCGAAGTGCACGATCGTTCATGTCGACTGCTCGTTGCCACTCGATTGTTGTTGGATCAATGTTGAGTTCATTGCCCTTCGAGAGATGAGCATCGAGCATTGCCGCGATAAGATTGTGCGCTGCCGTCAACGCGTGTATATCACCGGTGAAATGTAGGTTAATATCTTCCATCGGGAGGGCTTGAGCATAGCCTCCACCAGCAGCGCCACCTTTGATGCCGAACACAGGACCCAAAGAAGGCTCACGAATCGTCGACACCGCCTTGTGACCAAGAGTGTTAAACGCCTGTCCCAATCCGATCGTTGTCACGGTCTTGCCTTCACCGAGTGGTGTTGGTGTCATCCCAGTGACCAACACCAGTCGTTCATCACCAGTGGTCTGCTCGTGGTGGAGTCGCTCGATCGCATCCAGAGAGAGCTTCGCTTTCGCGTTTCCGTAGAACTCCAGATCGGCAGATCGAACCCCGTATGGTTCAGCAACCTCATCAATCGGCTGTAGTTCGACCGACTGCGCGATCTCATAATCGGCCGGCAGGCCATCATCAGACATGGGCGGCTGAGGTTCTTCGAGGGGCGAATAAAGCGTTTCTGATCGACCGAAGAAGTGCAGCCTACCGCCAACAACAGTGGTAAGTAGCGGGGTGATCAACCAAAACCCATGCCAACAGAAACAGATCTCGAAGAGCTCAAACGTGGGACCGAGTTGGTCAAACGCGGGTTTGCACGCATGCAAAAAGGCGGTGTGATCATGGATGTGATCAACCGCGAACAGGCCCGGATTGCCGAGGATGCTGGCGCTGTCGCAGTAATGGCACTCGAAGCAGTGCCAGCGGATATCCGCAAACGTGGTGGTGTGGCTCGGATGGCCGATCCAGCCGACATCGAAGCAATCATCGATGAGGTGTCGATTCCGGTCATGGGCAAAGCCCGAATCGGGCACACAAAAGAGGCAGAAATTATCGAGGCCCTCGGTGTCGACATGATCGATGAATCGGAGGTCCTAACACCCGCCGATGAGCGGTATCACATCGAGAAACAGAAGTTTACCGCGCCGTTTGTCAATGGAGCTCGAGACCTCCCGGAAGCCCTCCGACGGATCCGAGAGGGGGCGGCGATGATTCGTACCAAGGGTGAGGCCGGGACTGGCGATGTCAACCAAGCGGTTCATCACCAGCGCAACATCAAAAGTGCGATCCGGAAGCTCACGGGGATGACCGCCGAAGAACGGGAAAAGTGGGCTCGTGAACACGAAGCACCGATCGAATTAGTCCATGAAACAGCTGAGCTCGGACGATTACCGGTTGTGAACTTTGCTGCTGGCGGGATCGCAACCCCGGCGGATGCAGCATTGATGATGCAACATGGCTGTGACGGGATCTTCGTTGGATCCGGGATCTTTGGTGCTGAGAACCCCGAACGCATGGGTCGTGCGATCGTTGAGGCAGTCAACAATTGGGACGATCCGGAGGCGCTTGCCGAGATCACCAAAGGTGTTGGCAAAGGCATGGAAGGTGACGCGAACGTTGATCTCCCTGAAGAGGAGAAGCTCCAGAGCCGCGGTGTGTAAGCTATCCTAAAGGGGTGGGCTTTCAGCGTAGAGCCCACATTGTGCCG
>CAYOHZ010000003.1:0-22647 GCA_964403925.1 uncultured Salinarchaeum sp. | reverse complement strand
CCCACGGCTTCAGCTGTGTGGAGGACGTCAAACAGTGGGGTTCTGACAGGACCGTCCTGCCGGTCTCAGTCTCAACGGATCTGCGCTCCCTGTCCGATCGTTGTTTGATACGCACGGGCGTCAACACCGTGTTGCTCAAAGCCATCGATCATCGCACTAGCAACAGCACGCTGTTGATCAGGGTAGCAGGCTGCGATGACACTCGGCCCAGCACCACTGACAGTCACACCAGTTGCACCAGCAGCCTGAGCATGGGCACACACCGTCTCGTATCCATCGATTAAAGCTGACCGAGCAGGAGTGACAATTGGGTCATCCATCCCTCGGCCGACGAGACTCGGATTGTTCTGTGTCATCCCAGCGACAACGGTTGCAGCATGTTCGACTGTTGTCACAAGCTCTTCCAGTGACGCTTGTGGTGGTATCCCTGCTCGGGCATCTTCTGTTGAGACAACAAGTTCCGGAAGCACGACGACAAGCGGAATCGACGCATCGAGTGCTGTGATGCCAACCGGCTCTTTGGCGGCGATTGTAAACCCGCCAAGCAACCCAGGAGTAACGTTATCGATATGAGCGGTGCCTGAGACGAGTGCTTCACCCTCAGCAGCGGGGCCGACCAGCGCTCGCCGGGAGAGGTTTAGATCATACAACTCTGCGAGCCCGACTGCGGCACCGACAGCACTTGCAGCCGATGATCCGAGACCGGAGGCCGGCCGAATACCCTTATCGATCTGAATATGAGCGGTAACATCGAGTGCATCCGCAACAGCACCGACAGTGTTCTGAGCGGGATCCTCCGGAATATATTGGCTGCCGACGCCAGTCACAGAAATTGTCGTCTCTGGCGCTCGCTCGACTGTGACAATATCGGCAGGGCGATCAAGTGCAAGTCCGAAGACATCGAACCCACTACCGAGATTGGCGCTTGTCGCCGGAGCCCGAACCGTGACCATACCGCGTGTCTTGCTGACCCATTGCAAAAAGCCAGCGGTCTGTCCGTTGTTTCGTCTGCGATATACAAGCAAAAATTACCGAATCAGGAGAGAGCAACGCACTTGCCTCTCAAGCGTGAGCATACAGCCATGGTATCGTCATACGTAGTTATTGGCGATGGAATTGCCGGTCATACGGCGGCGGCGACGCTCCGTGAGGGGGACCCAGATGCGGAGATAACGATCCTCACCGATGAAGGAGAAGCCCTCTACAATCGGATCCTGATCAAAGAGTACGCGAAAGGGAAGCTTCCGGAAGGGCCGATCTCCATGCGTGATCCGGAGTGGTATGCAAACCAGGAAATTACCCTCGAACTGGATACGTTGGTTATCGATGTCGATCCGGACGAGCATATTGTCAGGACTGCGGATGGGCGGAGTTTTGGATACGACAAGCTGTTGATCGCAAGCGGTGGTACACCGAAACAACTGCCCGTTGAAAATGCGGCAGCCGATGGGATCCATCAGTTCTGGACTTTCGAAGACGCCCGTCGGATCAAAGCCCACGCCGAACAGGCAACAAAGGCAGTGGTGGTCGGGGCTGGGTTGATCGGCGTTGATTTCGCTGGCGTGTGTGGAGCCCACAATCTGGAGACGAAGTATCTCATGCGCGGACAGTATTGGTGGCGATACGCACTTAGCCCGACTGGCGCCGAGCTAGTCCACGATGGCTTACGGGAGTTGGGCGTCGACCCGGTCTTTGAGAGTGGTGTCGAGCGATTCGAGGTTAATGAAGAGGGGCACGTGACTGCCGCGATCGATCCACAAGGACGGCGGTTTGCGACTGATATCGTCGGCGTGGGGATCGGACTGGATGAGAACGTCGAGTTTCTCCAAGAGACGGAGGCCAAATTGGACAATGGGATTGTTGTCGATGAATATATGCGAAGCTCGCTGCCGGATATCTATGCTGCAGGGGACGTGACGACGTTCTATGATACGATTACCGACTCGTATGAGAAAAACGGATCGTGGGACTCTGCCCAAGAGCAAGGCGCTGTCGCTGCACACAATATGATCGCTGACGAGCCGGTCGATACATTCGAATTCGTCTCGACGTACTCTGTGACACACTTTGAGTTCCCGTTTCTGTCGATTGGACATCCAACCAAGGGAGACGACTATATCGAAGCAAGCTATGACGACAATGAGTGGCGTCGGATCGCACTTGCTGACAATCAGATCGTTGGGGCGGTCCTGATCGGTGATCTCGCGCCACAAAACGCGATCAAACAATTGATGACCGCACAACAGAGCGTTGATACCGATCGTGCCAGACAAGCACTCCTAGCGCCGGAGCTTGATCCGGAAGCGTTGGCGCCAGTACAGGAACAATGACGAAGAGTATCACACTGGCCATTGGATTGCCAGCACTCAAGCAACTGGCCGAACCGGCAGCCGCCATCAGGCAAAGCCGCAGCTGGGCAAGATACATTGGTGTAATTGCAGCAGTCTCTGATGTCGTTGTTCGGGAAGTCACGCGTGAATACGGGATCAATCCGGACTTTACGACCGGACCAGACGAGCCGACCGAGACACTCGCGTTGCTGCCACAGCAGTTTGACACCGATCGGTATATTCTTGTGGGGACAGCCACCGCAGACCGATGGCTCCCCGAACAGAGCGTCTGGGAGTATCGACCACTCAAAGAGGCAGCCACGAGTGCCGATTGGGAGCTTACAACGTCGGATCAGACAACGAACGACTGAGGTCGTGACGGGACCCTTTTGCTTGTTCAACGAGCACTACAAACGATGTCAGCCGATACGGGGTTTGGGATCGAGCTGCCCTGCGGAGAGCAGACGACCGTTGGAGAACTTGATCTTGGCCAACGGGAGATCGACTGCACTTGTGGAGAGCGCCACGCCGTTGTCTATGATGTGAATCCACCCTCACGGTTCCTGCCACCGGCAGTTGTCGAGACACTCGAAGAAACGATCAAGCCTGCAGACGAGTTTGAGACGTTTGAAACGGCACATCTCATGGGACAAGTACTCGATGCGTACCCCGAAGAGGTAACGACCTACAACGCTGGAGCCGACAGTAGTGTTGGGTTTGGGATCGTCTGGATCACAAGCTTCGATGCTCGAACGCTTCATGAGATCGTTGTCAGACAAACGCTTGCGTTGATGGAGACAGCAATCGGCAACGAACAATCGGCAGCGTATGAGGAGTTTCAGACGGCCAAAGAACAGTTCGATGCCGTGGAGTTTACCGAGCAATACCGGAAGCAACGCGACTACGAGGACCCACTCGACGAACGACCATCATAATAGTGCAACTGCCTCCGAGAGTGTATGACAGCTGTCTGACACAGGTTTATGAGGATCAAGCACATGGGACAGAATAACAATGACCCTCCATCCTCGGGAGTTCGATCAACTTCGATCGATCTTAGAGGAAGCCGAGGAGCCATTAACCGCCCGTGAAATCATCGAGTTGCTGGATGAGGACACGGAGATCGACAGTTCTCATCAGGTTGCAACCATCCTTGGAAGGTACGCCAAAACTGACAAGGTTGATGTGATCCGCGAACAGCCGTACCGCTATCGGCTTTAACGCTCTTTGCCTAAAGCGCGAGGTCATCTCCGGAGGGGCTGTAAACTGCCTCGGAGGCAAGCCTCGAGGGACTCTCGCTGTAGTTCTATGTACGCTACAGATTTCGCTGGGCTTATTAAGGAGTGTTAGCACTGGTTGGACAACGATGCCGACCGGGCACCAACAGGCCGGCACAGGACAGACGATCCTGTTGATCGGCTCTGGACCAATTCAGATCGGACAGGCTGCTGAATTCGACTATTCTGGCGCACAGGCCTGCCGAGCACTGCAAGAGGAGGGTGCCGAGGTCGTCTTGGTCAACTCCAACCCGGCGACGATCATGACTGACCCGGAGATGGCCGATAAGGTATATATCGAACCGATTACACCCGAGGCGATTGCGGAGGTTATCCGCCAAGAGCGCCCTGATGGCGTTATTGCTGGACTAGGCGGACAGACCGGGCTTAACGTTACGGCTGAACTCGCAGAACAAGGGATCCTTGAACAGTATGGCGTCGAGATCTTAGGGACCCCCTTAGAAACGATCTACGCAACGGAAGACCGGGACCTGTTTCGTCAGCGGATGCATGAACTCGGTGAACCGGTCCCACGGTCGACGACGGTCAACCTGGATGACGAGGAAACACTGGCTGAGCTTTCAGCTGGGGCGCTGAAA
Organism: uncultured Salinarchaeum sp.; assembly: GCA_964403925.1. GTDB lineage: Archaea > Halobacteriota > Halobacteria > Halobacteriales > Salinarchaeaceae > CAZFMU01. The sequence goes on along the minus strand of CAYOHZ010000003.1, from coordinate 18,441 downwards.
GCGCGCGTCGAAGAAGCCGTCGAGACAATCGGCGGGTTACCGGCGATCGCTCGCACGACGTACACACTTGGAGGGTCAGGGTCAGGAATCGTCCACGAGATGGATGAATTAATCGAACGCGTTCGCCAGGGGCTGCGGCTCTCACGGGACAATGCAGTCTTACTGACCGAATCGATCGAAGGATGGATCGAACTCGAATACGAAGTCATGCGGGACGCCGACGATTCCTGTCTGATCGTTTGTAATATGGAGAATATCGATCCGATGGGAATCCACACTGGTGAGTCGATCGTCGTAACCCCAAGCCAAGTGATTCCGGATAAAGGTCACCAAGAGATGCGTGATGTCGCGCTTGAGGTGATTCGTGATCTTGAGATTCATGGAGGCTGTAATATCCAGTTTGCTTGGCGGGACGATGGCACAGACAGCGGGGAGTATCGTGTCGTTGAGGTAAACCCACGGGTGTCCCGATCCTCTGCGCTGGCATCGAAAGCAACCGGGTATCCGATTGCCAGGGTAACAGCAAAGGTCGCACTCGGCAAGCGCCTCCACGAAATCGACAATGAGATTACGGGTGAAACGACAGCAGCCTTTGAGCCGGCGATCGATTACGTTGTGACGAAAGTCCCGCGTTGGCCGATTGATAAGTTCGATGACGTGGAGTTTAGCCTTGGTCCGGCAATGAAATCGACCGGCGAGGCAATGGCAATTGGGCGAACGTTTGAGGAATCTCTCCTGAAAGCTCTTCGTTCCTCAGAATATGAACCAGCAACCGACTGGGAGCACATCGACGATCGCGTACTTGAGAAAGCATATCTAGAGACCCCGACACCCGATCGGCCGTATGCGATCTTCGAAGCCTTCGATCGTGGGTACAGTGTCACGGAGATCAACCAGCTAACGGGCATCAGAGACTGGTATCTCGAACGATACAAACGGATCACACAGGCGGCCAAAGACGCGCAACACGGAGACTTTGGAACAGCGGCGGAACTAGGGTTTACGGACAGTCAGTTGGCCGCCAGGATCGAGCCAACGGAGACCTCACGGCTGCCACAACCAGGGGCGGCAGCTATTGATCAGATCGCTGGGCAGACGCCGGACCGGACGTACAAACAAGTCGATACCTGTGCTGGAGAGTTCGCTGCCTCAACCCCGTATTATTACTCCGCCCGGCGTCCACAACACAGCGGGATCGCAACCGGGACCGACGAGCTCCAAGTCGACACCAATGTCGAAAGTATGGTAATCGTTGGGGGTGGCCCGATTCGGATCGGACAAGGTGTCGAATTCGACTACTGTACAGTGCATGCTGTCCAAGCGCTGCGGGAGGAAGGAATCGATGCGCATGTCATCAACAATAACCCTGAGACCGTCTCGACGGATTATGATACCTCCGATGGACTGTTTTTCGAACCCCTCTCGGCTGAGGAAATCGCTGATGTAGTTGCAGCAACGGGGGCCGACGGCGTGATGGTCCAATTCGGTGGGCAGACGTCCGTCGATAGTGGGGAACCGCTCAAGGCGGAACTCGAGCGTCGAGACCTGGAGTGTGAGATTGTCGGCACCAGTGTCGAGGCCATGGATCTGGCAGAAAATCGGGATCGGTTTAACAGACAGCTCAAGGCACTTGGGATCGAACAACCAGCGGGAGGTACTGCCCAGTCACGTGAGGGAGCACTTGAGCTGGCAAACGAGATCGGATATCCGGTTCTCGTTCGCCCGTCGTATGTCCTGGGCGGTCGTGCAATGGAGATCGTCTATGACGACGGGGAATTGGTTGAGTACATCGAAGAAGCGGTTCGAGTCTCACCTGATAAACCGGTCTTGATCGACGAATTCCTTGAGGATGCGATCGAACTGGATGTCGATGCGGTAGCCGACGGAGAGGATGTCCTCATCGGTGGGATCATGGAGCACGTCGAATCCGCAGGTGTCCACTCGGGGGACTCTGCCTGTATGATCCCCCCGAGGTCACTCTCGTCACCAACACTCCAAGAAGTTCGGGCCGTGACCGAACAAATTGCCGACGCTCTGGACGTGAGCGGCCTATTAAACGTGCAACTTGCCGTGCAAGACGGGACCGTGTATGTTCTTGAGGCAAATCCACGTTCCTCACGGACTGTCCCGTTTGTCTCAAAAGCGACTGGCGTTCCAATCGCCCGGATCGCTGCGAAAGTGATGGTCGGATATACACTCGCCGATCTGGATGTAACCGAGCAGGTACCGGATGATGTCTCTGTCAAGGAGGTGGTCCTCCCGTTCGATCGGCTACCCGGAGCGGATCCACGGTTGGGACCAGAAATGAAATCCACCGGTGAAGTAATGGGGACGGCTGGCAGTTTCGGGCGGGCGTATGATAAGGCTCAGCACGCGATCGGGAAGCCGGTTCCCGACACTGGAACAGCAATCGTTGATCTCCCAGTTACGGGATTTGAGAAGCATTTCACCATCACCGATTTCGAGGATCGTGTCCAGGCGATTCAGGATGGAAAGGTAGATCTGGTCATCTCGCGGGACCGCCCGGCGCTGGAGGCCTGTGTTGAGGAAGAAATCACGTATTTCTCGACGGTTGCAAGCGCACAAGCCGCCTTAGAGGCAGTTGAAGCAAAGCAGGAGCCACTGTCGGTTGTGCCGGTTACTGATCGTCCGAAACAGGACACCACGTGGGGACGCGATCAGTAGATCAATTCGTCGTTGGCAGTGCTCATATACAGAGTTCGTGCGGCGATATTGACCGCATGATCGCCGACCCGTTCAAGATCCCGAATCGTCAACAGAAGCCGAGAGACATCTTGCAGGATCACATCCGTCTTCGTTTGTTCTGCAGGTAACTCGAAATCCTGTTCGATGAGGCCCCGGACAACGTTTTCGCTGGCTGTCGTACAGCGATCATCAAGGGCATCGTCTTGCTCATCAATCGCATAGCACAACTCCGTGTCCTCGTTTGCATAAGCAGCCATCGCATCTGTCAACATGTGCTCTGCCATCTCTCCGATCTGCTGGATGTCGACATCCGGATACCGGTCATACGTCGCCTCCAGTGAGTATTCAGCGAGATTGGTCGCCAGATCAGCCACACGCTCAAGGTCAGTGATGATCTTAAAGGAAGCAGCAATAAATCGCAGATCACCGGCCACCGGTTGCTGAAGAGCTAACAGATCAATACAATCCTGCTCAAGCTCTAAGTAGAGGTCATTGATTTCAGCGTCACTGGTGATAATCTCCATTGCACGGTCTTCATCACGGTGGTCGAGTACGGACAGTGCTTCCCGAAGTCGATTGCGAGTAAGCTCGCCCATATAAAGAACATCCGACTGGAGCGTCTCCAGTTGGCTTTGATAATCCTGTCGGGACATAGCTACCTGTTACCAGCAAAGACGGCAGGCATTTTGTATCCTTGTTTGTTACCCGAATTTACCAGTGATGTAATCTTCGACACGCTGGTCGTCAGGATTCTCAAAGATCTTCTGGGTTGCATCGAACTCGACGAGTTCGCCACCAGTCAAAAACACCGCTGTCAGATCGGAAATCCGTGCCGCCTGTTGCATATTATGCGTAACGACGATAACAGTATACTCTTCTGAGAGATCAGCGATGAGATCCTCGATCTTCGAAGTAGCAACCGGATCCAATGCAGACGCTGGCTCATCCATGAGAATGACCTCCGGATCCGGGGCGATCGCCCGGGCAATACAGAGCCGCTGTTGTTGGCCACCGGAGAGCTCAAGCCCAGAGGTGTCAAGCTGATCGTTAACCTCATCCCACAACGCGGCACGACGAAGTGCATCTTCAACGACCGCATCGACATTCTCATCGCGTCCCTGTACGTTCAAGCCATACGCAACGTTGTCCCGAATCGATTTGGGAAATGGATTGGGTTTCTGGAAGACCATCCCGATCCGTCGGCGCAAGGCGACTGGATCGACATCATCGTCGTAGATGTTCTTGCCTCGGAACAGTAACTCGCCCTCAACCCGAGCCGTATCGATGAGATCGTTCATCCGGTTGATCGAACGGAGAAACGTCGATTTGCCACACCCTGATGGCCCGATGATAGCCGTAACCTTGTTTTCAGGAATATCAACTGTGATCGGTTCTAACGCTCTAGTCTCGCCATAAAAGACTTCGAGATCACGGGCCTGGATGATTGGATCGGAGACACTCATTCCCTGACCAGTAGCCTGGTCAGCATTTGATTGGGGGTCGATCCGTGTCTCGATGAGGGAATCAGAGTCACTCATGATTAGATACCGAAAGAGTGGGGAACACCGCCTGACACGGCATAGTCATTAGGTCAATACACACGGGATACTGGTAAGTATCCTTCTATTATCGGACTATATTACTATATAGTACTACATAGTATTTGCAGTTGATCCTCGAAAACTCACCGAAAACCAATAAAACGTCTTGTAACGGCAGATAGTGAATAAATATTGTACGTACTATTTTGAGCAATAACCGAGAGAACGCGTATCGTTTGTAGCTTAATATATATTTTCCAGTAGTTTTATAGAGCCATGAGAGTGATTGTGAGCTATGGAAACCCGGAAAGTGCAGCTAACAGGGGGCTCGACATACACTGTATCGCTGCCAAAAGACTGGGCGACTGATCAGGGGATCGAGGCCGGGAGCGAAGTGGAGTTCCGTCAAGAAGGCGAAGCCCTGTTGATCACACCACAACAAGACGCAACGCAAGCACGTGGGACACTTGATATCACAGACCTGCGCGGCGATCGGTTGACCAGTGCCGTCATGACGATGTACGTAAGCGGGTTTGACATCATCGTCCTGACAGCCGGCACACTGGATTCCGATCAGCGTCAGACAATCCGAGATGCCGTGCAAGGTCTTGTCGGGGTTGAAGTGCTTGAGGAATCAGACGATCGGGTCGTTATTCAGGACCTCCTGGATTCCTCCGAGTTATCAATTCATGGGGCTGTTACACGGATGCGGCTAATCTCAACGGCAATGCTAGAGGATGCAGTAACAGCGCTGATCGACAACGACGATGACTTGGCACGAAATGTGATCGATCGAGACGACGATGTCGATCGGCTCTGGTTTGTCGTATCGCGGACGTTCCGGGCGACATTACGATCCTCACAGGCGATCGAAGAACTTGGCATCCCACGAGAACTGTGTTTTGACTATCATTCCAGTGCGAGACAACTCGAACGAATTGCCGATCACGCCACGAAAATCAGTGAGATGGCACTTGAGCTTGAGACAATCGAGACAGCAGTTACGGATGCGTTGATGGAGCTTTTCGAGCAGGCGAGGATGGTAATCAATACGGCGATGGATGCGTTGCTTGAAGAGGACAGCGATCGGTCAACACGACTGGCTCACGAGGCCCGGGATGCGATCGGACAGATTGATCAACACGCACGACAGGCTGACGAGCTGTTCCGGTCCCTTGATCCACACGCAGCACAGTCGCTTGGCCTTGTCGTCGATTCGTTGTCCCGAAGTGCTGATTATGGCGGCAATATTGCGGAAACAGCGCTCCAGAAAGCAGCTCCCAAGCCGTCGGTGTGACAGAGGCCACTGTAGACGGTTACGGAGCGAACGAAAGCGCTTTAGTCAAAACGCCTCGTTGTCTCACACGGCGGGTTCGTGGTCTAGTGGTTATGACGCGGCCCTTACAAGGCCGAGATCGGCGGTTCGAATCCGCCCGAACCCATCTATCGCTGTCATGACCGACCAGCAAGGACTGTGCCATCAAAGCGGGACCAGTACGCGTAGTAACATGCCTGCTCGCCCCCGGCGATGAGCGCGATTCGCTCAGTCGGACAGTCCGTGAGTACCTTGTGGGGACAGGGTCGCGGGCGGATTCTCGTTGTTATCGCATCGGGGTGGGGGTTGCTTGTTGGAACACGAATGGCCTATCCGGTCCTGTTGCCATACCTCCGAGACACCTATGAATTGTCGCTCTCTGTGGCCGGGTTACTTGTCACGATCCTCTGGCTTGGATCCGCACTCGGACAGTTACCTGGCGGGATTCTCGCAGACCGATACAGCGAACGCCGGCTCATGGCGGCTGGATTGCTGATCGTGGCGATTGCGGTTTCGATTGTCGTGCTGACCAGTACTGCGGCCGTGGTCTTTCTTGGGACCGGGCTTGTCGGGATTGGGCTGTCATTGTATCCGATCGCCAGGATCACGGTCCTCACAGAGTTGTATCCGGACTCGATCGGCAGCGCACTTGGTGTGACAATGGCGTCAGGTGACATCGGACAGACCGTTCTCCCACCGGCCGCTGGGGTTCTCGCTGCAGCAGTTGCTTGGGAGCTTGGATTAGGCGTTGTGATCCCGCTTTTCTTGCTCGTTGCAGGGTTCATCTGGCTTGTCGTGCCAACGGCGACAAACGACGATGAGACGGGGATGTCTCTCACCGAAGCAAAAGCAGGACTCATGGGCCTTGATACGGGCACCATGACGCTGGTGACTGTCGTTCTTTTTGTGTATATTCTCATCTGGCAGTCTTTTACTGGGTTTTATCCGACCTATCTCGCCGAAATCAAGGACTTGTCCCCATCAGTTGCGGGAACAGTCTTTGCACTGTTTTTCGGCATTGGTGTCGTTGTCAAGCCGGTTTCGGGAGCTGCATACGACCGGATCGGGATGCGCGGCTCACTGCTTGCCGTTCTGATCGGTCCGATCGTTGGGCTTGGCGCATTACCGTTTGTCAAGGGATTCTGGCCGCTCGTTGGGTTGACGATCTTAGTCAGTACGATGCTTGGGTCAGGTGCGATCACCCAATCGTATCTCGCTGATACACTGCCCGAAGCGATTCGTGGAACCGGTCTGGGGATTATCCGAACGATCGCAGCATCACTTGGTGCCGGTGGCCCAGTGCTGTTTGGCATTTTGGCTGACAACGGGCTTTTCGATGAAGGGTATCTCATCTTGGCCGTGCTGATGGTGCTTCTCGTAGTGTTGACAACGCAGTTGCCCGCCTCACGATGATCTGTACTTGCTTGACGCGACCAAGTGGTTTTTTATAGCTCAGGCGATCCCGTGGAGGCATGGACCCAACAACATTAATCGAACACGCACGCACGGCCGCCGAGCAGGCGATCGCTCCCTATTCAGACTATCAGGTCGGCGCTGCAATCAGGACACCCCAGGATACGTATGGCGGCGCGAACATCGAGATTGCAAATTATTCGAACAGCCTACATGCTGAGGAAGTCGCCCTTGCACGGGCGCTGTATGCAGGTGAGCGTGAGTTCGAGGCGATCGCCATAGCAACGCTTGATCGGGACGGCGCGCCACCATGTGGTGCCTGCCGACAGACCTTACGAGAGTTTTGTGACCCGGAGTTGTCGGTCTATCTTGATAACGGAGACGAGTATGTCGAGTATACACTTGGTGAGTTGTTACCAGCATCCTTTACACTCGATACGTAGATCACAACCGGGCAGAAACCCATCTGCCGATATCCTGTAGTTCCTGTTCGTGGGCACTGTGTCCAGTCGAGTACGATCGGTATGTCACATCGATTCCGCCGTCCTGTAACCGAGTATGTGCCCGCTTGGTTCGTTCTTCGGGAACGACCAAGTCGACTTCACCAGCGCCAAGAAACATCGGTACTGACCGAGCGTCGACAAGCTGTTGGGCACCACGGTGTGAGTCTGGGAGATACGCGTGCATCGCCACGACCCAGGCGGTCCGTTGTGGCATCTCGATTGCCAGACTAATCGCAAGAGTCCCGCCTTGACTAAAGCCGAGCAGGCCGATCTTGGATGCTGCAATATCGTACGTAGTAGTAATATACTTGAGAAACCGGCCGACGCGTGTGAGTGTCTCAGAGAGACTGTCAGTTTTCGGCTGACTATTATGAAGTCCTCCTTGCCCGACGGCCATCTGATACCAGCCATAGCCATCCTCAAGCGAAAGCGGTGCACGAACCGCAAAAACATGGAGTGTCTCAGGAAGATACTCGACGATCGGAAGAAGATCGGTTTCATCAGCGCCACGACCATGAAATAATACCACCGCTGGCGATGGACCGTCCGATTGGCGTTGAGGCGGGCGGCTCGTATAAGCCAGCGATTGAGTGGACATGCAGCTGAAATAAAGTCAGAGGGCTGACGGCAAGAAGATTCCGACACGATCCACAGATTTATGTAGAAAGCATGGCATTGTTTAGCATGTATGGCAACCGCACCCGATGGGAACGAGGATCTGATTGATGAGTTCCTCTCCAAACGCGGCCACGAGGTCGCAAGCTGGGACGAAAGCTATAACAAAAAGCAGTGTCCGGAATGTGGGGCAGTACACGATCCGGACGCGACAGCATGTAGCGTTTGCGGTTGGCAACCTGGCGCTTAAGCCAGTCTTAGAGCGCCGATCAAACACACTCAACTGGTTATAGCCAGAGCGGGTCGAGTATCCCGGTGGGCGGTTTCTGGACTATCACCAATGATTGGCTGCGTCAGCTGCCTCGGTGGTCACGTCCCGAGACATTCGGCCCGTTTCGCCTGTCGAATACACACGTAAAATCCGAACCCGGGGAGCTTATTAGGATCCCACGCTTGTTGTTTTTCTATGACAGATTCAGCCCCAGCTGTAACGCGGCTCTTTGGGGGACCCGGGAGTGGGAAGACGACGGCACTGTTAGACCGTGTCGAGGAGATCCTCCAGTCCGACGATGTCGAGGTCGCTGATATCCTTATTGTCTCGTATACACGTGCTGCAGCTGCGGAAATTCGGGAACGACTTGCTGAACGGCTCGATATTTCACCGCGGGCGTTGCGAGGAAACGTCGCAACAATGCACGCAAAGGCGTATGAGTTACTTGATCTTTCGCGAAGTGATGTGGTATCCGAGTCGGACAAAGAGGCGTTCTGTGAAGAGTATGGGCTTGAGTTTGAGGATGAGTACTCCGGGGCTGCACGACGGACGGCTAACTCGACGACACTCGGAAACAAAATTATCGCAACGAGTCAGTGGCTCCAACGGACGCGGAATGATGTGAGCGATTGGTATGCGGTCCCGTTTCAATGGGATGTCGAGAAGGTCCGGCTCCCCCCAGATATCGACCCGAACGCGATGGATGGAAACAAATACACGCCAACATGGCCGAGTGACGACGATCGGGTTGACGTTCCGGAAGCGATCAGAGCATGGCGGAGCTATAAGGGCGACAACGGGATCATTGGCTTTGCTGATATGCTTGAACGGGTGAAAGGACGCTCGCTGGTCCCCTATGTGGAGTATCTTGTGATCGATGAGTTTCAGGATATCACGACCCTCCAGTATGCTGTCTACGAGGAGTGGCGTCCACATGTTGAGCAGGTTCTGATCGCCGGTGACGATGATCAGGTAGTGTACTCTTGGCAGGGAGCAGATCCGAATCTCCTGCTTGATGAGTCAGTAACCGAAGATGTCGTGTTACCGAATTCATACCGGCTCCCATCGAATGTCCTTGAGACAGTCAATCGCGAGATCCGTCATATCGAAAAACGACAAGAAAAGGATCTCAATCCGCGGAAAGAAGGCGGGACTGTCGAGGCAATGCGTAGTCCATCAATGCTGGATCTCGTCCGTGAAATCCGGCGAACGGTTACCGGAGAGGAAGGCTCAATTATGGTTTTGTTCCGGGCGCGTTACCAGATGTTCCAGTTTATTGATGAGTTTATCGTTGAAGGATTCCCGTTCCGGATCATGACCGACCAACGGATGTGGACAGATCGGCTGCAGCAGTTTGTCAACGCGATCGAGGCAGTCGATGCCGGTGAGCCTGTTGACGGATTACAGGCCCGTCGGTTGGCAGACATGCTTGCGGATGCAGCCTTCGGGACAAACGATCGGGATGAGCTGTTTGACACAATCGATGAGCGACAGGAGGCTGCGGACACCGATGATCTTCGGGCGATCGAGTTCGAGCCAGGAGAAATCACCGACCATGCGCCGTTTATGCCTGGCCCCGAAGCCGCGGCGGACATGTCACGGAAGATCACGTCGTTCCAGTCTGAGAGCATAGCTGCGTATTTCAACCGCGGGCGGGAAACCGAGCCGGGTCGTATTCGCGTCGGGACGATCCACTCAGCAAAGGGCCGAGAGGCTGACCACGTTTTTGTCGCAACGGATCTCACCGAAAAGGTCGTCGAACAGATGGCAGCAACAGTGCCGGATCCGACCGCTGTGTCCGGTATCGAAGAGTTTACCAAGACGACAGATCCCGTGCCAACCCTGACGGACAACGAACGACGGGTCTTCTATGTTGGAATGTCTCGGGCTCGGGAACGACTTGTCGTCTGTGAAGATCTCGTCGATGGAGCACCAACACTGCCGCTGTCGGTCCTGCTTGATGATACCTTAGCAGCGGGCCCCATCGATGACGACTTCGATCGTGTTCGTGGCCCAGTGCAAGTAGACTAACACCCAGCAAGTGAAAGCGCACTCTTTCAGAGATGAGAAGATGGCAACCAGCTCGATCCCGATCGTTTTAGGCGTTGCTCACCCTATCTAAAGGTATGTTTACTGGGATCGTTGAGGGGACTGGCACGATTGCTGAGCGAACCGAAACTGACGCAGGGCTCCGGTTACAGATCGAATCGGACATGTTGACAGACCTGACTGAAGGACAGAGTATTGCGATTTCAGGGGTTTGTCTAACCGTCGAAAATGCAGGCGATGGGTGGATGGAGACGTTCCTTGCCGAAGAAACTCGTGCCGTGACATATCTGGGTACGCTTGAACGTGGAGCACACGTTAATCTGGAACGAGCGATGCCGGCTGACGGGCGTTTTGACGGTCACATCGTCCAAGGGCATGTCGATGGTGTAACCGAGATCACAGCGATCGAACAGCTTGGCGACGACTGGCGGTTTACCTTCAAGCGGCCGACCGAGGATCAGTATCTGGTCTCGAAAGGATCGATCGCGTTGGATGGGATCAGTCTCACGATCGCCGCATTACGTCCAGACACCTTCGAGATTGCGATCATCCCCGAAACCTACGAGTTAACCAGCCTCTCAGCCAAAACCGTCGGAGATCAAGTGCATCTCGAATACGATGTCATCGCAAAATACGTCGAGCGAATGCTAACAGCAGACCAGCAGGTGACCCCGGATGAACGTTAGGGTTCGGGGAATCTATACAACAGCACTTACCGCGCTGGTACGTCAGCATGATGAGACGCTTGTCCAAGCCTCGCCAACGATCGTCGACCGGCTGGACACGACGATCCCGGCAGCACCGGCTGATGTGACAATAACACAAACGTCCGATCGGCAAGGGATCGCAGTAACAGGACAGCCGGCTGCTGTCGAGAAGGTCACCACTATGGTACGCGATGCCGTCGGGCGGGATACGTTCATCTGGCAGGCCCAAGCCCCACAAGATGCGATCGTTGTTGGGCGGGTTGATCGAACGAAAGGCGGCGGTGCGATCGTTACACTACCGGCTGAAACGGAAGGGTATCTGCCCTTTGACGCGGTCGATGGGTATATCGATGTTGGAGATGAGATTCGTGTCCAAGTCCGGACACCAAAGCCGCCGTGGAGTGATCAGGCTCCGCGACTCGGAACGACAATCAGGGTTACGACCCCGATGGCTATCTGGACGCGTGGAAACGACGATGTACGAACAGCAACAGATAGCGACAAAGCCACTGAACTACTCCGGTCGATGGAGCTGCTCGATGGCGAGGTCCCACCGGGATGGGGGCTTAGGTGGCAGGCTGTTGGGGAAAGGGCCGGCTTGGAGCATCGACAGACGGTACTCGAACGCGGACATGCAATGGTCGACGAGATCGAGACAGCACTTAACGAGCAATCGCCTGAGACCGTCCCGCGAACGGTTACGGCGCCACAGACAACGGCATGGATCCGTTTCGGTCGGGAAAGTCGATTTGCACTTGATGCACAGCGTCGGGAACTTACACCAACAATGGCAGGCCACCATCGCATCAAAGCCGAGGGAGAAACAGCGAGCACAGCGGTTGATTTCCTCGAAACAGCCAGCCAGGCCCTACCGACGGAATTCCCCACAGCCGCGGTCCGCGAACAGTTCGGACCAGCAGTGGGAAAGCAAATCGAGATTAAGCATGGGAAACCGGACGGACGAGCATACGGCCTTGGTCCCGGGACAGTACAGGAGATCAGCGACGACGGGACGGTAACAGTTCAACGCACAATGTCCTCACAAGGGAGCTACGATGCGCTTGGCACTGACCGCGAGCCAGGCGATCTGGCAATTACGCGGTTCGTTGAGGGGCGGTGGTGGTATCCAACGGTCTATCGAGGAACTGACGGAACCCGAAAAGGGACGTATGTCAACATCTGTACGCCATTGGAGGTCTTTACCGATCGGATCCGATATGTCGATCTCCATGTGGATGTGATCCGGATGCCCGACGGAACAGTCAAGCGCGTCGATGAAGCCGAACTACAAGCAGCAGTTGAAGCTGGCCAAGTTACACATGCACTTGCAACCCAAGCACGAGAGGTTGCCAGTTCAGTCGAGCAGGCACTTAACTGACAGCCGTCTGACTGTGACCGGTAGGATCCTAAGCCAGTGTTGTTTACCTGTTGCCATCCTCCCGCGGGCGTTCGCCTTGTTAGTACTGTAAACGACAAGCCGACAGTGGACGGACAGGAGTCTTAAGCCTCAAAATCGTCATCAGGATCATCTTCAACAGCGCGTTTCATCGAATCACGACGGGCTTCTGCATCCCGCCCGGTGACTTCCTCGAGGAAGTCGTTTTTCAGATCAACGGCCTCTTGAGCTCGCTCGACATCTCCTGTCTCAATAAGCTCCTGGGGACTGCGTTCCTCGAAGTGAACTGCGAGGGTGTCTTTTTTGTGATCGTATTCAATGGCACCGGCAATAACTCGGGCAAACGCCGGGTTTGTTGGATCATCAACGGCGCTAAGCTCGGAGCCATTGTACGTCTCAGTACCAGTAATCGGGCCAAAGTATTCCTCGATAAGTCCATCAAGATCGGGAACACGCTCATCAATGTATTCCCCGCGTCGCATCTTGTACTCCCGCATACTCGGTGTGTCGGAGATGGGCGGGTTTACTTGTTGTGTTCCTCGGCAGCCGCAAGATACCCGTTGAGACACTCCGGACAGATGTCGCCACGACGAAGCGAGCCTTTCCCTTCAGTGTCAGTAAAGCCACATTCCGGACAGACGAGTTCCATATCCTCGGTTGGCCGTGGCGTGTCATCCGGACTAGGTCCTGCAGAGAGAGTCGTCGCCTCACGATCAGAGGGGTCAATCAGCTCTCCGGAGACGTCATCCACTGTCTCAGTGTCATCGGTAGACGGTTGTAACCCAACATAGTTAACGTCGGGACTGTCTCCGGCACCGGGACTAGCCGCATCAAAGCCTTCATCCGTCCCGTCCGGTTCGGGCCATGGCTGTGGCTCGGCATCGTCATCGGAGTCACCAGCAGCGTCAGTGGCTGGCCAGTCTGGTGGTTCGGATTCTGCGGTCGCATCATCATCATCGTCAAGAATAACAGCGTCATCTTCCTCAGCAGTCGGTTCAGTCGTATCGGGAGTGTCAGCCGGCGATGGCTCAGGCGTGTCGGATTCAGCGGTGGACACGGCAGACGACTCTGACGTCTCTTCGGCCGATTGGTCAGAAGTGACCTCCTTACTTTCACTGACAAGTGTTCGTTCACCACAGAGAGCACACACGTCATACTCTTTGGTAATGATAACGACCTCATCGCCGCGCTCCTCACGCTCCCGCTCGATTTCCTGCTCGTCGTATTTGTGACCGATCAACGAACATCGAAGTGCCATTACTCCGTTATTCAGTCGGGGATTCAAAAAGGCTACTGGCCTCGTTGGCTACGGGAGCGTATTGAGTGCTGTCTCAACGGTGTCAATGTCGGTCGTACAGACCGCAAGAGAGACCCCATCGACCTTGGCGAGTTCCGGAGCATGTTCCCACAGTGCATCACGGTCGATGCCATGAAAAACGACAGCATTCGGTGTGGGATTGACAACCCGAAGTGCGACCAACGGCGACTCACCGCGGGTGATCTCTGTAAAGATCAGCACTCGGCTTGTCGACTGACCGAATAACCGAAAGAATTCCTCGCTGGAGAGTTGTCGAATCGCTTCGACACTGTTGATAACCGTATGGCCGGTTACCTCCGATCGATCACCAGCAACGACTTCCTCAGCGCCGATCGCCTCGTACAGTCGATCGATCGTGACCGGGGTTGAGTACTCCCGAAGATCACGGACGACATCACTTTGGAACCCAGCAGAGAGGACACGGCCGTACCGGCGAATGTGGTCGCCACCGCGTCGTTCATCGATATCCAACAGCGCAGTGACGATCCGATTGATAACCGCGATCCCAGGACTCTCGCGACGCCCACTCTCGTAATCGCTGATGACCGACGAGCTAACATCCAGCTCACTTGACAGTTCCGTCTGGGTAATATCGAAATCCGTCCGCCACTTCCGGAGGGTCTCTCCAGGATCGGAACTAAGTGTGATTTCCCCGGCGATCTTCTCGGCTAGTTGTCGTCGTGGACCCTCATCATCGTCGGGCATACGCGTTGCTATCCGACGCCGGGTTAAAAAGGTTATAGCGTCAGCGTGAGACATTAGTGTATCTCGGCCATGGGAGACCGTGTGCCATCAACGCTCGTGCATATGGCGTTAGCTGGACTGTTGGCAGCGGCGCTATTGGCGGATGACTTCTCGCCTCGCACAGTCGGGATCATCTTTGTCATGACAGCAGCGTTGGATCTGGATACTTTCATTGGGGTAGTCGTTCCCGGCACCCATCGCGCGGCATTACATAACCTTTGGGTGCCATTGCTCCTACTAGGGATCTTAGGTTGGGATCGGTGGGGGCGTGATCGATCACTGCTGCAATCGGTCGGTCTCTCACGGACTGCTTGGGTTGGCCTCGCTGCGATCGTGTTTGCCCATCTCTTTGTCGATGCGTTTTACAACGGGGTAAACCTATTCTGGCCGATACACGACCAGTTCTATGATTTTTCGGGGAAACTCATTTATTCTGACCAGCGTGGATTCGTCCAAACGTTCATCGAGTTTGAGGTCACTGACCAGGGAACAACCGTCGGCGGTGAGACAACACGCGGGACCACAGCTAACACCCATTATCGAACCGGTATCGATCCAAGTCGAGGGGCTGATCCGGATGCTGAGCGGATCTTCTGGCTCATTAACAACGGTGAATTGTTCGCAATCACCGTAATGAGCTATGCCGTTGTCGGCTATCGCATACTCGTCGATCAGATCCGATGAGTAAGTATGCTTAAACCTGCCTCGATCCGATAAGAACATATGACCAGGCACATCGATGGGGGTGACCGATAACGGATGGTCGACTGGACCGAGAAATACCGACCGGACTCACTTAGTGAAGTTCGTGGGAACAACAAAGCCCGCGATCAGCTCCGGGAGTGGGCTGAGACATGGCCCGAGCATCGCGAGGCCGTGATCCTGCATGGTGATCCAGGCGTTGGAAAGACATCCGCCGCACATGCGTTGGCGGCCGATCAAGGCTGGGATGTCGTCGAGCTCAATGCAAGTGACTCCCGGACAAAGGCGGTTGTCGAGCGTGTCGCCGGAGAGGCTGCTGCAAGCGGGACCTTGGGCGCTGGAGAGTCCGGACGCCGGCTTATCGTTCTCGATGAAGCTGATAATTTCCATGGCAACGTCGACTACGGCGGGAGTCGGGCAGTGACAGCACTCGTCAAAGAGGCCAACCAGCCAGTCGTACTGATCGCAAACGAAGTCTATGAGATGTCGAAAACCCTGCGGAATACGGCCCAAACGATCGAGTTTCGGGCGGTGTCCGCACGCTCGGTCGTGCCCGTGTTGCGAGATATCTGTCGGAAGGAAAATATCGAGTTCGAGTCAGCAGCACTTGAAGCGATCGCAAAGCGTGCTGACGGTGACCTTCGGTCAGCGATCAATGATCTGCAGGCAATCGCTGAACAGGGAGGCGCAGTCACTGAGGCGGATGTTGTTACGGGACGACGTGACGAAACGGTCGATATCTTTCCGTTTCTCGATGCAGTACTCAAAGAGGCTGGACCACAAGAGGCACTGGAACTCTCCTATGATGTCGATGAGACACCTGAAGAGCTCATCGACTGGATCGAGGATAATCTCCCTAAAGACTACCAGGGAGAGGAACTTATCCATGCCTACCGATCACTCGGGACTGCCGATCAGTGGTTAGGACGCGTTCGGGCAACACAAAACTACACGTTTTGGCGGTATGCAGCCGACGCCATGGTTGCGGGTGTTGCTGCGAGTCGGAACGGACCGAAAGGCGGATGGACGAAGTATGGGCCCCCGAGTCTGCGCCGTAAGCTGGGCCGTTCGCGGGGACAACGAAATACTCGCGATGCGATCGCAACCCGGATCGCCGACCAGGAGGGGGCGTCGATCGGTGCCGCACGACGGGTCTTCTTGCCGTATCTCAGCGCAATGATTCACCATTGCCGGCCACGGGACCTGACTGTCGCGGTCGCAACAGCGTATGAACTTGACGCTGATGAGCTCGCCTTCATAACGGACAGTGGTGCCTCAACAAACAAGGTTGAAGGGATCATCGAGGACGCCCAACAGCAGCGCGAGCAAGCAGCGGTGGACGCTGGCGGAGCAGTGTTTGAACCGGCAAGCACACCTGACGATCCTGATCAGACACCCGACGCTGAAAACGAAGACGACAGCGACGATACACAGGCAGGGCTCGAGGAGTTCCTGTAGACAGCGGCCACGCTGATCGTCGTCTTTTTACTTGATCATCCGCCACCGTGGGTATGGGATTAAAGGATGATGCCTTGGAGTATCATCGACGGACACCTCCAGGGAAGATCGCAATTGAGACGACAAAGCCGACGAACACACAGTATGACCTGAGCTTAGCGTATACGCCAGGAGTTGCCGAACCGTGTCGCGCGATCGATCAGGATCCTGAAGCCGCCTATACCTATACCACGAAAGGGAATCTCGTGGGCGTTATTTCGGATGGGTCCGCGGTATTGGGACTTGGCGATATCGGCTCGCAAGCCTCAAAGCCGGTTATGGAGGGAAAGGGCGTGCTGTTCAAGGAGTTTGCAGACATCGATGTGTTCGACATCGAACTTGAGATCGAGTCTCCGGAGGCGTTTATCGAGACTGTCACTGCCATGGAACCGACATTCGGTGGGATCACACTCGAGGATATTGCGGCTCCTGCGTGTTTCGAGATCGAAGACACCCTGAGCGATCGCCTGGATATCCCGGTCTTCCATGACGATCAACACGGGACCGCGATCATTACCGGTGCTGCACTGCAGAATGCGGTCGAAATTGCTGGAAAGGATCTCACGGATCTTGAGATCGTGTTTGCCGGGGCCGGCGCCGGTGCGATTGCAACAGCACGATTCTATCAGTCACTCGGTGTGCCAGAGAACAATATCACTATGTGTGACTCAAAGGGTATCATCACCGAACAGCGGGCAACACAAGGCGATCTGAACACATACAAGCAACCATTTGCCCGTGATCGCCCCGAGGGTGATCTTGCGGACGCACTGGATGGCGCAGACGTGTTCGTCGGGTTATCGGTTGGTGGGATTGTCGATCAGGCGATGATCCAGTCGATGAACGAGAACCCGATTGTATTTGCACTTGCCAATCCGGATCCGGAGATCGCCTACGAGGCAGCCAAAACCGCCCGCGATGAGGAGGTAATCGTTGCGACTGGGCGCTCGGATAATCGTAACCAAGTGAACAACGTTCTTGGCTTTCCGTCGATTTTCCGCGGCGCGCTTGATGTTCGCGCCAGCGATATTACCGAATCGATGAAAATCGCTGCCACAGAGGCGCTGGCGGAGTTAGCGCATGAGCCGATTCCCGAGTCAGTCCTAGCTGACTATGATGACCCGGCACTGTCCTTCGGTCCAGAGTATATTATTCCAAAACCACTTGATCACCGTGTACTCCCGACAGTCGCCCCTGCAGTGGCACAAACGGCCGTTGATGAGGGTGTCGCAAGAATCGATGACTTCGATCAGCGTACATACCGTGAGGAACTCATTGAACGACTTGCAGCACCAACGGTACAGTAAACGACCTCCCGACTTGCTGGCTCTGACGAGCTTGTTCCCCGAGTGGGGATGTCAGTGAAGTACCTCGAAGAGAACAGCTGTTAGATAGCAAACAGCAGCTTTCTGTTAGTAGATGACGGTGACCTTGCTCACAAGACCGTCAGTTGGTTGGAACTGACCGGTGCGGTCGTGTATCGATGGAATAGCCACTCAGATTCAAGGAACGGGAGTCCAGTCCCTACGTGTCAGGCTAACCGAGTAGCTGCGGGCCGAAGACGATCAGCAAGAAGCTCACGAACATCGTGACACCAATCGAAATAGTGACAAGTTTTGTCAACTCGTATGAGCCGGTGATCGGGAGTCGACTCACGATCGCTT
>CAYOHZ010000002.1:30703-97057 GCA_964403925.1 uncultured Salinarchaeum sp. | reverse complement strand
GAATAAACGCAGCACCGCCTTCCTGTCCAACTTGGAACGGAAAACGCCAGATGTTCCCAAGCCCGACGGCGCTTCCAACAGCTGCCAAAATAAACCCAAGTCGTGTTGCCCACTGTTCTCGTGGCATAGACTGACGGATTCGTGATCAGCGCCATTTAAAGAGCATGGTATGCAATAAAGTCACACATTATTCCTGAAGGATTGGCGACGCAATTGAAACAAGCGTATATGATATTTAAATAAAATGATAGGATCATAATGATCGAATCCCAAGCTCAGCAGTTCATACCGTTGGTCGTGGTGACGATCATCGGACTCGAATTCAGGTTATTTGGGTACGAACTGGGTATGCAATTGCTTCGGTGGATCGTCTGGATTGGCGGCGTCGTGCTGGGTGCTGTAGTTGGCTGGATTGCAGCTCCGTCTGTTATTACTCAAACAGGGCAGTTGCCGACATACGAGCCTGGGTTGGCATTTCTCTCCTACAACTGGGTGCTCGCAGCGCTGGTCATCGGTGGCGGATTTCAGCTCTGTCAACATGACAACGTACTGCCGACCGGCTGGTTGCGATCGCAGGACTACTGAAGATAGATCGCAGGACGGAACGGGACGGCGTCGGCGGCTTTGTTGTCTGGGTCTACAGTGGCGTCAGTCTCCGAAACGATCGTGACAGTCGCATCGAATTCTCGTTCGAGGAACGACTGCGCGCGCTCATACATGGCTGGTTCGTCGATTGTCCGGAGGGTGGCAAGCCGGTCAGCATCTTGCTCACGGATAAATTCGATGAGGGTGCCGACAAGATCGTTGACGCGCTGGCCCCGATCACGAAGCGCCGGATCAGCCATCACCGCGCTCATGATCTCGCCGTGATCCGGGCCGATCTCAGCGGCCGTCTCGAACACATCGTGTTTCCAGTCAGCGGCAGTATACACGTAAATTTGCTCCGGCTCCTCACCGGTGACCGAAATAATATCAGCAATGTCATCCGTGAGCGATTCGATGAGCTGTTCGCCGGCAAGCAGAGCCGCGTCACGGGAAGACGGGTCCGGGGTCGGCCATGGGGCATCCTCTGCGGGTGTCCCAGTCAGTCGCTCGTGAAGTTCGTTCGCCAAGAACGGGACGATCGGGGCCAGCAGCCGGAGACGGGTCTTGAGGACTTCTCGAAGTGTCCATCGAGCACCAGGACGATCGAGGTCGGTACGGCGGCGATACCACCGGAGGTGTTCCTCAAAGCGATAAAACGCCTCCTGGCTAGCTGTGCGAGTTTCAAACTGTTCTAAGGCCTCGGTCACCGATTCAACGGTCCCTTGGAGTTTCCCGAGCAGCCATCGATCGATCGGTTCAAGCGCGGCCTCATCACCGGCCGGCCCATCGATCAGCTCGATCGCACGGTTCCAGAATCGATCGAGCTGGTCATGTGCCGAGGCGACAGCATCGTCACGCCAGTCGAAATCCTGCCATGGTTCCGAACTGTTCAACAGGAAAAACCGGACGGTATCAGCACCGTACTCGCCGATGGCCTCACCAGGGAGAATAACGTGTCCTTTCGAGGAGGACATCTTTTCGCCTTCCAACAGCCCCATGCCCATGGTGGTGATGCCTTGTGGCCAGTGGGCTTCCTCAAACAGCTCAGCGTGATGATACAGGAAAAAGGTCAGATGGTTACTGATCAAATCTTCTGCAGAGCATCGGTAATCAACGGGATACCAGTGATCGAACTCTTCGCGAAGCGCCAAAGCATTGGGATCGGCCTCTTCGACAGATTCGGAACCATAAAAGAGGGTATCAAAGAAATCTCGATCGAGATCCTCGACGGGGATATCCTGAATCCGATGAGCGATCGTATAGTAGGCCATGTAGATCGTCGAGTCGCTCAGCGGCTCGATAATGAACTCCTCATCCCACGGCAGAGGAGTCCCGAGTCCGTAATTACGAATACACGGCCACTCTTCGAGCCAGTCGACAGTGTGGTGATACTGCTCGCGAGTACTCTCAGGAATCGTATCGAGATTATCAATCGCAAGATCGACTTTTCGGACCCATTCAGGATCGTTATACCGGAGGAACCAGGTCTCCTGTTCGGCGACCTCAACGTCACCACCACACCGACAGACAACGTCTTCTGAGAAATCATACAGGCTATCGAACGCCCCCCGAGACTGATATGCAGCAGTAAGGTCATCACGGACCTCCTCGATGACAGCCCCGCCGAACTCACCGTAGGTGTCATGGAGTCGCCCTTGGTGGTACTCACGGTTGTACAGTTCCTGGGTTGCTTCTTCGAGTGCGGGATCCGACTGTGACTCGATGTCGTATTCCTCGATGACATCCTGGGCCGGGATCGTCCCATACATCTCGATATCAAGAATTGGGACCGGCTCAATCGCACGAACAGCCTCCGGATCGATACCATAGCGGGCTAACTCGTCGGCCCGCTCTTTGGCCTCCTGAAGCGCGATATAGTCATCCGGGGAGTGGGCAGGGACTGACATTACAACGCCGGTCCCGTTGTCGGTGTCAACAAATGCAGCTGGAAGGATCAGAATCGATTCGTCTGTGACGGGGTTCGACACCGAGCGACCGACCAGTTCCTGACCGCTGAACTCCTCAATCTGGTCAACCGTCCGGGATTGTAAGTCGAGTTTTCGGAGCGTCGGCTCGGCGACGATCCACGTCTCATCATCGACAGTCGCCTTGACATAGGTGGCCTCCGGATCAACGAACGCATTAGTGACACCCCGAACAGTTTCCGGGCGAAGCGTCGCCATGGGGTAAACTGCCTCCTCATCGTGGAACTTGATGAGCGTGTATTCTTGGAACTCAGCGTCTTCTCCTTCAAGCAGGTCGTGGGTTGTGACCGGCTGTTGTTCGTTGGTACAGTAGTTCACCGGATGGAGCCCTTTCTCAAGGAGCCCACGTTCCCGGAGGGTTTCGTACTGCCATGTGATGAACTTCTTGTAGCGCTCGTCTTCAGTTGTGAACTCCCGACGCCAGTCAATGGAGAGCCCCAACTGGCGCATGCCGTTTTTGTAGCTACTGTCGGCCTCCTCGATGAAATACCGAGCATAGCCCATCGGTGTTTCGAGATTCGTGAGATCCGACTCGGGGACTCCAAAGGCGTTCTGGAGGCTGGCGATCTGGTCCTGATCGCCCTGCTTGAGTCGTTCGACAGCACCGATGATCGGGGTACCGGTCACGTGCCATGCGATCGGGAACAGGACATTATCGCCTTGCTGGCGACGGTACCGAGCATACACATCGGGGACCGTATACGTCCGCGCATGGCCAATATGCATGCCACCGCTTGGATACGGATACGGGACGGTGATGAACGTCGCATCCGTCTCCGGGTCTGGATCCGCCTCGTATCGGCCTTCAGAGGCCCATCGCTGGCGCCACCGCGTCTCGATCTCAGCGGGATCGTAACTCATGCGTATCTGTTGGGAGAGCCAACGTAAAAAGGACTACCGACTTCGTACCGAACGCAGTGGGCCGGTTACTCGATATCGATCCTGTGTCCGGCCTCGTCTGGGGACGCTTTCGGGAGCGTGACTTCAAGCACCCCGTTGTTATAGGTGGCTGTGATCGCGGCGTCATCGACCGCCCCAGGAATCGTAACAGTCCGGTCGATCATCTGTTGGTGTCGTTCGCGGCGGAGGTATTGTTCGGTATCGACATCGCGGGTTTCAGTCCGTTGGCCGGTGATTTGGAGTTGCCGGTTCGTGTATGTTACTTCAATATCAGCAACGTCATACCCCGGCAGATCCGCGACAACGACGTATGTGTCGTCTTCTTCGATCAGGTCAACCGAAACGCCATCCGGCATTGGGATATCGAGACCCTGTTCAAAACGGTCGAGCAGTTCTTCGAAATCATCAAACGGATTGTCACGCATCATACTCACAAGAGATCTACGGGTGGCAGAAGTATAACTTCCTCGCCGGCTAGACGACATGTTCGACATCATACGAGCCGAGTTCTTTTATCCAGCCGGCGTCGGCTAACACCGTAAGATCCTCCAGTGCAGCCTGGGTTCGAGGTTCATATAGCCCTGCCGCGATATCAAGATGAAAGACATAGTCACCAAGCCGATCACCGCTTGGCCGGGACTCGATTCGGGTCAGGTTAATATCGCGATCGGCAAACGGTTCAAGCAATTCAAGCAGGAGACCAGGATAATCGGTGTTCGGGTAGATCGCAAATGATGATTTCCCGCCGGCTTGTTGGCGGGCATCATGCGGACCGATCCCGAAAAACCGGGTCGCATTCGAGGACCGGTCTTGAATATCTTCCGCGAGGACCCGGAGTGAGCCGGTTGCGTTCTGAGGGTGGGCAATCGCCGCGGTAGTTTGATCGTTACGAGCGTATTCGACACCTTGTGCAGTCGAGGCAACGGCAGTCAGATCGGCATCAGGGTAGTGTTCAAGAAGATATTCCCGACACTGTGCAAGCGCCTGTGAGTGGCTGACGACAGTGGAGAGCTCCGATTGCTGGGCAATCAACGCATGCCGGATTGGCGTGACGATCTCGCGTATGACAGCCACATCATACGCTGTTAGCGCATCGAGGCTTTCGCTCACTGATCCTTCGATACTGTTCTCGATCGGGATGACACCACGTGGTACCTCGCCGCTTGCAACCGCCTGAACGATCGTGGTGACCGATTCACGAAACGAAATATCATCCGATATCGCCGTTGCTGCCCGGTGTGAATAGGTCCCCTCCGGTCCCAACGTTACTGTATGCATCGCCCGAAGCTACTCAGGAGATCAACTAAAACGCGTCGGCACTTCAAAACGAGACGTCCGTTTCCATTCCCTCTGTGGCATCCTCAAGCCCATCTTCAGTCACACCGTCGGTCAGCGTGTCTGTCAGATCCGCATCAGCGAGAAGTTCAGCAAACGCATCTCGGTAGCGATCATTGGCGCGACGGGACTGATCAAGCGCCTGGTGGACGGTCCGGTAATGCCGAATCGTCTCTGTCGATGTGTCAAACTGGTCGGCAAGCGCATCGATCGAGGCGCCTTGCGCAAGCGCTCGTCGAAACTGATCGAAATCGAATGGCGCATTCGTATCAGCATCGCGGAGCAAATGGAGATCTAATCGCGTCTTGAAGACTGTCGTTTCGGCGATCGACAGCGATCGTGCGATTTCCGCGTCACTGGTTCCGTCATAAACCGCCCGAGTGAGTGATTTGAGCTCTGACAGAGACAGATCTGTCCGGAACTCATATCGATCTTGCATCTCAAGAATCAACTCTTCAAGTTCGTCATCGACGGATGTCTCTTCGGTCAACGAGCCCCGCTGTTCGGCCTGTGATTCGGTGACCGTATCGGTATCGGAAACCTCCAGAAACATCTCACGGAGTTCTTCGGTTTTCTGATCCATAGTGACAGCACTCGAACATCCACGAATATAAGTGTTGTTGGGCGTAGTCGTCAACCAGCAAGTATAACCTGGTTGACGACAGAGCGACGTCTATGAGTGTCGATCAGGAGGCCGTTGAGCTGGTCACGGCAGAGCAGGTCAAGAACATCGCGTACACAGCAGCAATAACAGCACTAACGGCTGCGCTTGCCTACGTTGCGATTCCGTATCCGTTGTCACCGGCTCCTGTTACCCTGCAGGTGCTTGGTGTCTTTCTGGCAGGGATATTTCTTGGACCATTGTGGGGTGCCGGAGCGATGGTCCTGTATGTTTTTGTCGGTGCGGTCGGGCTGCCAGTGTTCGCGGGCGGAAGCGCAGGAATTGGCTATCTCCGTGGGCCCACTGGTGGATATGTATTGTCGTATCCAGTGGCGGCTGGAATAATTGGTGCAGTCGTTCACCGGGATGTGCAACGCAGTGAGCCAGCCTCGATCGGGACTGGGTGGTATGTCTTCGGATTGACTGTCGGGTTAGTGGTTATCTATGGAATTGGGACTGGTTGGATGGCTGCAGTACAAGAACTGGCCCTAAACAAGGCGATTCTCATAGGAGCGATAGTATTCCTACCAGCAGATCTGCTCAAGATGGCAGCTGCGATCATCGCTGCACGGAGTACGATTCTCACAACACCAGAAGCATGATCGAAACTCAAAACCTAGAGTTTGGCTACGGCGGTTCCCGGATACTCAACGGGATCTCTCTGACGATTCCGGATGAGGAAGTCCTCCTGATTGTTGGGCCAAACGGGAGTGGCAAAACAACGTTGGTCAAGCAGTTCAATGGACTCCTAGAGCCTGATGCTGGGCGAGTCATTGTCGATGGAACGGCAGTGACGACGGATCCGCTTGCAGCCCGGCGGGCCGTCGGCATGGTGTTCCAGCATCCCCGAGATCAATTTGTTGCAACGACTGTCGGAGCCGATGTCGCGTTCGGCCCGGAGAATCTCGGGTTACCACGGGCGGACATCGATCGGCGAGTCCAACACGCGCTTGAGACGGTTGGACTCACTGAGAGCAGAACAAGGCGGATTGATGAGCTTTCCGGCGGCGAACAGGCCCGGGTCGCGATCGCAGGGGCGCTGGCGATGGAGCCGTCACATCTCGTTTTAGACGAGCCGTTTGCCGGGCTTGACTGGCCAGCCAGACAGTCGATTCAGCGCCGGCTAGCAGCGCTTGCGACACACGGCATGAGTATTATTATCGTGACACACGATCTTCGAGACTTGGCAGGGATAGCTGATCGAATCGTCGCTCTTGACGAGGGGACGATTATCGATCGAGGGCCACTGCCAGCAGTACGGGAAACACTTGGAGCGATCGGCGTACACGTTCCGACGTCATGCTGAGCTACCGCCCGGGAACAACGCTTGCACACCGATTGGATCCCCGAGTGAAACTGGCGTTTCAAACTGCGTTTGTGGCGGTGACAGCCCTCACACGAGATCCGTTCTGGATCGGCGTCTTAACGATCCTGGCCGGCCTCGCGGTCGGTATAAGTGGACTTACAATCCAGGACACGCTCTGGGCATTTCGGGTGCCAGTGTTGTTGGTCGCGGTGGGCCCGCTTGTCGCCGGAGTGACGGTTGGACCACCGTGGTTCGAGACGACACCGGCAGCTCGATCAGCGCAATCGGGCTATCTGATCATCCTAACGCTGTTGCTTACCGGCGCGTATCTCCGATCAACACCGGTCCGTGAGATGCGAGCCGCTGTCCAGTGGCTGCTCCCAGGACGGCTCGGCCGATTGCTCGGTGTTGGACTTGGTCTTGTTGCGCGAATGCTACCGTTGATAAGGAAGGATCTCCGTCGGATCCGAGCAGCACAAACTGCCCGGCTTGGTGAAACCCAACCATGGAGCAAACAAGCCGCACAGGTGGGTATCACGGGACTCAAGCGGACGTTCGATCGAGCTGACCGACTCGCTGACGGGCTCCAAGCACGGTGTTTTGCCTGGAATCCGACACTGCCCACCTTGACAATCAGAAAGCAGGATTATGTCGTGCTTGGCGTAAGTGGGCTTCTCCTTATCGGGGTCTTGCTGTGCCCGACGCCAACTACTAACAGTGGGCTCGAAAGCTTGAGGTTTTGTGAATCCAGATACGCATTTTCGGTATGGATCTGACACACCGTCCCCGGCGACTCAGAAAGGACGGGATCCGGGATCTCGTAGCGGAAACAACACTCCACCAAAGTGATCTCATCGCACCAGTGTTTGTTGATGCCACAGCAAACGAACGACAACCGATTCCGTCGATGCCTGGTCACGAACGAGTTCCACTGGATGACATCGTTGCTCGTGTTGAGGAGGTGTTAGCAACGGGAATTGAAGCGGTGATTCTGTTTGGAATCCCGGAAACAAAAGACGATGTGGGGACAAGCGCCTGGGCTGACGATGGCGTGATCCAAAAAGCAACACGTCGAATCACCGAGCAAACAGACGCGTATCTTATCACGGATGTGTGTCTGTGTGAATATACTGATCATGGCCACTGTGGGATTCTTGAACCGAGCGCTCGTGAGCAACCAGAGCTGACAGTCGATAATGACCGAACACTCGACCGGCTTGGACAGATCGCCCGGTCGCACGCAGCGGCGGGTGCCGATATGATTGCACCAAGCAGTATGACTGATGGGATGGTCACGGTAATCCGTGAGCGCCTTGATGCGGCTGGATTTACCGATGTGCCGATCATGAGCTATGCAGCAAAATACGAGAGTGCCTTTTATGGACCATTTCGGGATGCGGCTGATGGGGCCCCAGCGTTTGGTGACCGACGACACTACCAGATGGACCCAGCAAACCGATCGGAAGCTCGAACGGAGGTCCAACTTGATGTTGAGCAAGGAGCCGACGTGCTCATGGTGAAACCAGCACTCCCGTATCTGGACATCGTCCGGTCGGTCGATGAACTGATCGATCGGCCGGTGGCTGCATATAACGTCTCCGGCGAATATGCGATGTTACACGCAGCAGCTGAGCAGGGCTGGCTAGATCTAGAGGCGGTGGCATACGAGTCATTGCTCTCGATCAAACGCGCGGGTGCGGATCTAATTCTTACCTATTTCGCAGAACAGATCGCCGAACAACTGGACTAGCCTAGTGGCTACAACACACTTTTGACCGGATTCCCCGTTTGTCCGGACAATGGCATCGTCGGATGGGGATCACGACCGTGACGAACTTATCAGGGAACTCGAAGAACTCGAGCGAACAGTCGACGAACCACACGAACAAGCCCACGTCAGAGAAACGATCTCACTGGCCAGACGCCTTCCTGGGAGCAAGCGAATCAGCAAATACACCACTCGTGATGTTGCCGAGACGTTTGTCGGCGGCGTCCTGTTTTCCTTACCGCTGCTTGTCGAAGGTGGCGTCTTCGAGATCGCCAGGCATTTCGCGACCTATCGTGTTGGTGGCATTCCGCTCTTTTTCCTGGCGAATATCATATTCATAGTTACAATGACAATCGGGTTGATCTATGGAGCCGATATTAGGGAAGTTACCCCTGAACGGCTTCTTTTCGGGGTTATCCCGAGACGGCTCCTTGGAGTCTTACTGACGTCGTTGATTGTTGCCACGATGATGATGCTCTTGTGGGGCCGGCTGTTTGAGGGAGATCCGACACCACTCGAAGCGGCAGCCAGAGTGAGTGTTATTTGGGCAGCAGCAGCGTTTGGTGGGTCGCTTGGTGATATTCTCCCCGGCGAAAGTCGCGGTCACGATATCATAATCAGCAATCTTGATGAGATCGTTCGTCGCGACGAGTGACCTAAACAGCAGGGACCGCTCGCTGCTCGAAGAAGGCCCCGAAACGATTATATTCCCCACCACAGTTAACACTGTATACAGTGCGGACGAGCACGTACAATCGTAATCTGCAGCCCACCGGGGTAGCCCCACGTCCGCGACGACCACGACCGGGCCGTTAGGCCCGGCTCTATTCTTTCCTCTCCGATCCGTTCACCGCAGATTCGACAGGTAGCACGCCTATTGACGGGTATACGCAAAACCTTAATGATTAATATGGAAGGATTTAATACCGGCGGTAGCAGCTCTCCGATAGGAATGTCACGCGTTGCACTCGCGTTCTCTGGTGGGTTAGATACGACCGTTGCTGTACCATTGCTCAAAGAGGAATATGGCTACGATGAAGTCATCGGCGTAACAGTTGATGTCGGGCAACCCGAATCGGAGTTCAACGAGGCTGCCGAAACGGCGGCTGCGTTGGGTATCGAGCATCATGTGGTTGATGCCACCGAGACGTTCGCAGAGTTGTGTTTCGATGCAGTCACAGCAAACGCCACATACCAGGGGTATCCACTTGGGACTGCTCTTGCTCGTCCAGTGATCGCTGAGGCGATTCTCGATGTCGCCGAACAGCAAGACGCTGATGGGCTTGCACACGGATGTACCGGCAAGGGGAACGATCAGTTACGGTTCGAGGCGGTCTGGCGTGGCTCCGATATGGAGGTGATTGCGCCGGTCCGTGAACTCGGGTTGACACGGGAATGGGAGATGGAGTATGCAGCCGATCACGAGCTGCCAATTGACAGCGGTGATGGTGGCCGCTATTCGATCGACCAGAACCTCTGGTCACGGTCAATCGAGGGATCAGAACTCGAAGATCCGGCAACGATCCCGGATGAGGAGATCTACGGCTGGACCGAGCCACCAACCGGTGAGACAACGACGATCGATCTCACCTTCGAGTCAGGGATGCCTGTTGCTGTTGATGGCACCGAGATGGAACCAGTCGCACTGATCAAACATCTTAACGAGCTGGCTGGCGCCTACGGTGTCGGACGGACGGACGTGATGGAAGATCGGATTCTGGGGCTAAAAGTCAGGGAAAACTACGAGCATCCCGCAGCGACGGTCTTATTAACCGCCCACCAAGCGCTGGAGGATCTCGTCTTGACCAAAGAGGAACGCACACTCAAGCGGCGGCTGGAAGACGAATGGGCTGAGCAGGCGTATCAAGGGCTGATATTCGCACCGGTTGTGGATGCGATTGCAGCATTTATTGACGAAACCCAGGAGATGGTCACCGGCACAGTAACTGTCCAGATTGGTGGCGGTAGCTGTCGGGCCGTCGGGCGTGACAGTGAGTATGCGGTATATTCAGAGGAGATGGCGTCGTTTAATACCGAGGACATTGCTGGAATCGAGCAAGCCGACGCGACAGGGGTCGCGAAATATCATGGCCTCCAAGAACGGCTGGCAAACAAGCAAAGCGAGCAAGCGACTGACGCCTCCGTAATCGACTGGGAGTGATCGAGGGAATGGCTGATCAAGATGGCTCTGATGTCGTTCGCCGCGATCGGTTCAGCGGCGGCCCTGCACGAGGGTTTCTTTCGTCGTTAGCTGCCGATAAGCGGATTTTTGCGGCTGATCTAGCCGTCGATCGGGCCCATGTGGTGATGCTCGCCGAACAGGGGATCATCTCGGCTGCAACGGCCGGGAAAATCCTGACGGCGCTGTCAGCAGTTGAGGAGGCCGGACATGAAGCTCTCCCCGATGGTGAAGATGTCCATGCAGCCATCGAAACGGCGGTTATCAACCGAGTTGGCCCGGAAGGCGGCCGAATGCATACAGCACGCTCACGGAACGATGAGGTGGCAACCTGTATCCGGTACCGATTGCGGTCGGATCTACTCAGCGTTCTTGAGACCACGCTGGATGGTCGAGCAGAATTACTGACAGCTGCCCAACGAGAGGCGACGACAGTGATGCCCGGATATACACATCTCCAGCCGGCACAACCGATTACCGTCGGGTTTTGGTTGGCATCGTATGTCTCGGCATTGCGACGGGACAGCGAGCGACTCATGCGGACGTATGAACGGGTCAATCAGTCCCCACTTGGCGCAGCCGCATTCGCTGGCACGACATTCGACATCGATCGACAGCGGACAGCAGCATTACTCGGGTTCGATGGGGTCATCGAGAATGCCATGGATGCAGTGGCGAGCCGGGACGTATTGGTTGACGCGCTTGGAACCCTGACTACCATTGGGATTACAGTCAGCGGACTGGCAGCGGACGGGATCATCTTTGCACATCGTGGGTTCATGGAGCCAGCCGATGCGTATGCGTCAACGTCGTCAATTATGCCACAGAAGAAGAACCCGGATACATTAGAACTCGCCAGAGCCAGCGCAGGCGAAGCAATCGGTGGGATGACACAGTTGACCAGCACCCTGAAAGGACTTCCACGGGCGTACAACCGTGACTTACAGAACGCATCGCCCCCCGTCTGGGAGACGATCGACGCTGTTGCGGAGGCCGTTGAAGTTGCCGGTGGTGCGATCGCAACTGCTGACTGGAACGATGAGCTGCTTGCGGCGGCTGCTGGAGACGGATTTACGACCGCAACCGGTGTCGCAGACCGGCTCGCACAAGCAGGAATCCCGTTCCGGACAGCCCATGAGATCGTTGCGACCGCTGCAGAGGCCGTCCAGAAAGCAACAACCGAGGAGGAAGCGATTGCAGCGCTGAATGAAGCTGGAAAGGCGACGATCGAGCAACCGGTGACAGAGATCATCGACACCAAATCACTTGCTGCCGCACTTGATCCAGTACAGAGTGTTCAAGAACGGGACTCATATGGCGGCCCAGCACCCGGACAGCTCACCGCAGCGATCCAACACGAACGGGAAGATATCGAGACGCACCGCTCGCTGTTGGAGGAATACCGGTCACAGCTGGCAGCCGCCCGGACACAACGGAACGAGGTGATCGGAACCTATGTCTGAGCGACCACGTCCCCTCGTGGGACAATAAATAACAAAGTAACAATATGTATTTTGTGAAACGGTTTTTTGGAAGCACTATACCGTCGTTAGCCGCTTCTATATAATGTAATTATTATTATATATTCGGTATCTTTAAGTGGGTTTATCATCCAGATAGGAGTACAATGGCAGACTGTCCCGAGTGTGGGGCGGAACTATCCCTACACACGACCGTCGAGATTGGTGAGATCGTTGACTGTACAACCTGCGGTGCAGAACTGGAAGTAACGGCAGTGGAACCACCAGTCCTCACGAAGGCTCCCGAGCTCGAAGAGGACTGGGGTGAGTGAGCGTGCGAGTCGGCGTCCTCTACTCCCGGATCCGGAAAGACGAGAAGCTCCTGTTAGCGGAGTTGCGGGCACGTGGCCATGACGTGGTCAAGATCGATGTCCGGAAAGAGCGGTTCTCGATTACCGACCCGCCAGCGGTATTCGACGGGGTGGATATACTGCTCGATCGGAGTCTTGCAACAAGCCGGTCGCTGTACCTGACACGGTTTGCCGATCATTACGGCATTCCGGTCATCAACACCCCCGAAACGGCGGAGGTCTGTGCAAACAAGGTCAAAAACAGCCTGGCACTGCAGGCTGCCGGCATCCCAACCCCGGAGACGGAGGTCGCGTTCACGAAGGACGCCGCCCTTGAGACGATCGAATCGTTCGGATATCCCTGTGTTCTCAAGCCAGTGATCGGCTCATGGGGCCGGTTAATGGCGAAACTCGAGTCTCGGTCGGCCGCTGAGGCGATTCTTGAACACAAGGCGACCTTGGGCCATTACGAGCACAAGGTGTTTTACATCCAGGAGTTCGTCGACAAGCCCGGCCAAGATATCCGAATCCTCGCGGCCGATGGTGAGCCGATCGCAGGGATGGTTCGGACATCCGACCACTGGTTGACGAACGCGGCACAAGGGGCGACAACAGAGCCCTTCGAGATCGATACAGCCGCACGGGAGTTGGTGGCACAAGCGAGTGACGCAGTTGGTGGCGGCTTGCTTGGGATCGATCTCATGGAGTCACCTGTCGGAGACGGTCGGTATACGGTTCATGAAGTGAACCATACCGTTGAGTTCAAAGCGCTTAACGACACGGTTGCCACCGATATTCCGGCAGCGGTCGTTGACTGGCTCGAACAGCGCGCACAACAAAGCGACCAGGTTGAGGCGACACTATGAGCGAATCATACACCGCAAGTGTCGTTGGTGGCTCCGGATTTACCGGTGGGGAATTGCTCCGGTTACTAGATGGTCATCCGAATGTTGAGCTCGTACAGGCAACGAGTCGATCACGAGCAGGAAAGTCGGTTGGCTATGTCCATCCAAACCTCCGGGATCTCGACATGCGGTTTACCGATCCGGAAACACTGGCGTCAGTCGATGTTCTGTTTGCGGCCACACCACATGGTGTTTCGATGGAACGGATCGACACGTTTCAGGATGCAGCGACGACGGTTGTCGATCTGTCGGCGGACTTTCGGCTCCCGAGCGTCGACGCCTACGAACAATGGTACGACGGGCACAGTGCACCTGAGTATCTTGCCGAGGCTGTCTATGGACTGCCGGAGCTCAATCGAGAAGCACTCCCAGGCGCAGAGCTGATCGCGACGGGTGGCTGTAACGCAACGGCAACGATACTTGGGCTGGCACCGCTTGTCGAGGCGGATATTCTTACTGCAGACGACCAGGTCGTCGTCGATGTGAAAGTCGGCTCCTCGGAGGGTGGCGCTGGCGGTGGGGAAGCCGCAAGCCATCCCGAACGAACAGGGGTTGTCCGACCATATGCGCCGACTGGGCACCGACACGAGGCCGAGCTGGAGGCGTATCTCGATGTTGAAGTGGCCTTTACAGCGCATGCGGTTGATATGACGCGTGGCGCTGCCGCCACCGCACACGTGTTCCCAGACGAGCCAGTCTCACGTGGGGAGCTCTGGTCGACCTATCGAGACGCCTACGAATCGGAACCGTTTGTTGAGCTGGTCGCTGGTGGCGGTGGCGTCTATCGGTATCCAGAACCGAAGGCCGTAGCAGGCTCAAACGTCGCGGAAGTGGGGTTTGAACCTGATCCAGAGAGTGGCCGGATCGTCGTTTTCAGCGCGATCGATAACATGATGAAAGGGGCTGCAGGACAGGCTGTTCACGCGATGAACATTGCACTCGGACTTGCAGAAACACGTGGACTCTCACTGCGGGGCCTACACCCTATTGGCGCACCATAACATGACGATTGTACTCAAACTCGGCGGCGGACGGGCGATCGATCCCGGCGCCGTCATGGCCGATGTTGCAACGTTACTCGACCGGGGTGAAGAGGTCATCGTCGTTCATGGCGGTTCGACAGCGGTCGATGAAACTCTGCATGCACTGGGCAAAGAGCCAACGTATGTGGAAACACCAGATGGGGTTGTCGGACGGTTTACCGACGAGCAGACAATGGAGGTCTTCGAGATGGTGCTCCCAGGGCAGCTCAACACCGATCTCGTCGTGGGGCTTCGAAACGAGGGCGTACCGGCGATCGGCCTCTCGGGTGTCGATGGTGGACTGTTGACTGGCCCGCGCAAATCGGCAGTACGGATCATCGACGATGGAACAAAGAAAATCAAGCGTGGTGATCACTCCGGCCGGATCGAGGGTGTTAACCAATCACTCTTGACGACGCTTCTTGCAGACGGGTATGTGCCGGTTGTGACACTCCCAGCGCTTGGCGATGACGGCGGAGAGTGGACGCCAGTCAATGTCGATGCCGACCGGGCAGCCGCCGCCATTGCCGGTGCAATGGAGGCGACACTAGTGGTATTGACCGACGTGCCGGGCGTGCTAACCGATCCGAATGACGAGACAACCCTGCTTGACCGCGTCGAGACACCTGAGGAGTTCGACACGATGGCAGCAGCTGCAGAAGGGTTCATGGAACGGAAAGTGATGGCAATTCGAGAAGCACTCGAAAGCGGGGCACCGACAGCGATCATCGCTAGTGCAACCACAGACACGCCAGCAGTGCGTGCGCTTGACGGGGAGGGGACACACGTTATCGCAGATGCAGTCACAACGGAGGAAACGACATGAGTGGCTTCGTATTCTCGGAGAAACCGTTACCAATCGATCACGGAGAGGGTACGTACCTGTATGATACGGATGGAACGGAATATCTCGATGCTGGTGCGAGTTATGCGTGCACGCCGGTCGGCCATAGCCACCCAGCGGTGGTCGATGCAGTCACGACCCAAGCAGAACAGCTGTTGTACGTGCAAGGCTCCTATCCGGTCGCTGCCCGAACCGAGCTGTATGACAGATTGGCAACGGTCGCGCCTGGCGATATTGACAACGTCTGGCTCTGTAATTCCGGAACCGAGGCCAATGAGGCCGCCCTCAAATTCGCGAGAGCGGCGACAGGTGACTCAAAGATTGTCGCGACAAAACGAGGGTTTCATGGCCGGACGATGGGCGCACTGGCGACAACATGGAAAGACAAGTACAAAGCGCCGTATGAACCGCTGATCGGCGATGTCGAGTTCGTCGAATACGGCGATACAGCAGCGCTGCAGGACGCGATCGATGATGAGACAGCCGCCTTTATTCTCGAACCAATGCAGGGTGAAGGTGGGATTTATTCGGCTCCAACAGAGTATCTCGAAGTCGCCCGTGAACAGACGGCAGCTGTCAATGCCGCATTGATCGTCGATGAGATCCAGACCGGCATCGGGCGAACAGGGACACTCTGGGCGACCGAGCAGGCTGGGATCGTTCCCGATGCGATTACGACTGCGAAAGGGATTGCGAGTGGGCTGCCCATGGGGGCAACCCTGGTGAAAGACTGGTTGGCTGACAACCACGGGGATCACGGCTCGACGTTCTCCGGTGGTCCGACAGTAAGCGCGGCAGCAAACGCAACACTTCGTGTCCTCATCGAGGAAGACCTCCCAGCGAACGCGGCGGCGGTCGGTGAGTATCTCATGGCGGAGCTTGAGACCGCAATCGAGACCGGACGGATTGATGCCCGGGAGGTTCGCGGCCAAGGACTGATGATCGGGATCGAAGTCAAGCGGGGGGCCAACCGACTGCTCAAACAACTCGCGCTTACCGAGCAGGTGCTGGCGTTGCCAGCCGGCCGGACTGTCCTACGGCTGTTACCACCGTTGATTATCGATCGCTCGCACGCTGACCGCCTGGTCGAAGCGATCGCGACGGTTACGGGAGGCGAAGGGTGATGGAAAGGAGGATCTCAACTGAGCAGGCACGCGAGTTGCTCGTTGCACTCGTTGAGACACCGTCTCCATCCGGCTCGGAGGAGGCAGCTGCCGAACGACTGGTCTCATTTTTTGAGGCTCACGGCCGTGAAGTCTGGCGCGATGCGGTTGGCAACGTCAGGGCACCGGCTGATGATGCTGTGTTGTTGACCTCGCATATCGATACCGTGCCGGGTCAGATCCCTGTCAGAATCGAGTCAACAGACGATGATGAGCTCCTTTGGGGGCGAGGCAGTGTTGATGCGACCGGGCCGCTGGCTGCCATGGCAACTGTTGCGGTACGACAGGGTGTCTCGTTCGTGGGCGTTATCCAAGAGGAAACGGATTCGCTGGGAGCGAGACAACTTATCGAGACCCGGGACGCTCCAGATGCCGTGATCAACGGCGAGCCCAGCGGTTGGGATGGAATTACCCTTGGGTATCGGGGAATGCTTTCGGGGACATACGTGGGGACAAGCGAATCCGGACACACGTCACGACCGACACCGAACGCGATCGAACACGCGCTTGCCTGGTGGCAGCGGGCCCAGACCGCACTTGAGGAGCTTACTGGAGACACGTATGCACCGATCTTTGAGCAGCTTACCGCAAAGCCGGTCGCCATCGATGGCGGGTCCAGCGATGATGGGCTCTCGGTAGAGGCAACGATGGACGTCCAGTTCCGGCTCCCACCGAGTGTCGATGCCGACACAGTCCGTGAACGGGCCGATGGTGAACTCGAAGCCGGGACGGTTAATTGGGGAACACCGATCCCGCCAGTCATGCAAAGTTCTCGGACATCGGTTGCTCGGGCCTTACGTGGCGGGATTCGGACCCAAGATGGCGATCCACGGCTGGTTCGGAAGACCGGGACAAGCGATATGAATATCTACGCGACAGCGTGGGACTGCCCCATGGCGACATATGGACCAGGTGACTCATCGCTTGATCACACGCCAGACGAACACCTCTCACTGCGTGAGTACGACCGATCGATCACGGTACTGGACACTGCCGTCGATCGGCTGAAAGACACAAAGAGATCCACAGAGTAACACGATGGTTCGTCACGTCCTCGATATCGATGACCTAACCGCACAGGAACTCTCAACTGTCCTTTCGATGGCCAGCCAGTACAAAGCGACTGCCCACGCTGGCGAACTGCAGCCCCGACTCCAAGGACAGACCTTAGGAATGCTCTTTGAGAAGCCCTCGACACGGACTCGAGTATCCTTTGAGACAGCGATGACACAGCTTGGCGGCCATGCGATCTTCCTTGGGAAAGACGACATTCAGTTAGGACGTGGCGAGCCGCTGAAGGACACAGCCCGCGCGCTGTCAGGCTATGTGGATTTCCTCATGGCTCGTGTCTTCGATCATGATGATATCGCGGAACTCGCGGCGTATGCATCGGTCCCGGTGATCAATGGACTCTCCGATATGGCGCATCCGACACAGACGCTGGCCGATCTCCTGACGATCAAGGAATGCTGTGGTGAGCTTACCGAAACAACAGTTACGTGGATCGGAGATGGAAACAACGTCGCACAGTCGCTTGTGCTTGGCGCGGCACTCACAGGCCTGGAGCTCACCGTCGTAACGCCACCAGGATACGGTGTCGATCAGGCAGTGCTTGATCGGGCCGCAACAATTGGAACACCACCAACGGTGACGACTGACCCTACAGTTGGACTGCAGGATCCGGATGTCATCTACACCGACGTCTGGGTGAGTATGGGTGCCGAAGACGAACGGGCCAACCGATTGGCTGCATTTGATGGGTATCAGGTTACGATGGACCGCCTAAAGCAAGCCGGCTCACCGACCGTGTTGCACTGTCTCCCGGCCCACCGAGGCGAAGAGATAACCGATCGCGTTCTCGAATCCGATCTGGCAGCCGTTTGGCAGCAAGCCGAAAACAGGCTACACGCACAACGGGGGTTGCTCATCTGGCTTGCCGACCAGCACTCGGGACAACACGAACGGATGTGAGGGCGCCACGGACCGGCAGCTACAACAACCCGGGCATGGAGAGCATAAGATAAGCGGATGACCGACGACCCGACAGATGGGCCGACAGAACCGACTGACAGCGAGGCGACGACGGCCCCAAATGACGATCAAACGGACACAACGGGGGCTGACACGACCGAGAAGGACCTCCATGCGGAGCTACAAGAGCTTAAGGACCGACTTGAAAACCGCACCGTCCACCGAGACACCATCGAGCAGGATCTGAAAGCCTATATTCGCCGCCGACAGCGACACAGTCACGCGCGTGGGTGGGGGCCATATATCGTCTTACTCTATGGCACCGTGATGACACTCGGCGCGTTCCAGTTTCTCGCCGGTGGCTGGGCGATCGCCGCGATGGTCGTGATCTGGCTGTCGACACTTGGCCTGTATACGCTGATGGTGCTTGTTGGAATCGCGATTTCAGCATTCGGATTACCGGGACGGTTATACGACCGACTGGGTCGGTAGGCACACCGGAACTTATTGTGCCGGCTCGTCTATCGGTTCATAATGCGAATGCTACAACACGTCTTCGATCGACAGTCCAGACGGCGAATCGATCCGGAGGCGTATCTTGACCTGACCGAGGATGACAGCACACAACAATCAGTCGACAAGCAAGGGAAAACGCGGATCCGGCTGGCCGACATCGAAACCCAGCGAGATCTCCTCGAGGCCAAAGACGCACTCTACGATGGCGATATCGTGCTTGTATACACCGATCGACTGGGCCGGTCGGAGCTGACCGAGGAGCTGGTCATCGATGAGCTGTTAAGCGTTACACAAGAAATCAACGGGGATATCGTCAAAAAGGTCAACGGACAGATTATCGCTGCCCCAGGGACCGCATGGATCGATCGCGAGAAAATCGGACAGTAACGGACCCCACAGTTTTTGCGTTCCGAGTGCTGATCGCCGGATATGGCAGAGCAGGACACCTCCCAGTTGGGGGAGCTTGATTATCACCACCGCAATCATACTGCTGTCCAGCCGTGTGGCTGGACGAAAAACGCCCTCAACGGCGAGGGAGTCTGTTACAAGCAGTCGTTTTATGGGATCCGATCGCACCGTTGTATCCAGATGACGCCCGTGGTCCGCTGTAACGAGCGGTGTGTATTTTGCTGGCGTGATCATACCGGCCACGCATACGAACTCGATGAGACCGAGTGGGATGATCCACAAGCGGTCGCGGATGCATCGATCGAACTCCAGCGGAAATTGCTCTCGGGATTCGGCGGGAACGACGCGGTCGATGAGACCACCTTCGAGGAAGCCATGGAGCCAAAACATGTAGCGATCTCACTTGATGGCGAGCCAACATTGTACCCGTATCTGCCGGAGCTAATCGATGAGTTCCATGATCGTGGGCTGACGACATTTCTGGTCTCGAATGGAACGCGGCCGTCAATGCTTGCGGAGAGTTCGCCAACACAGCTGTATCTCTCAGTCGACGCGCCCGACCGAGAGACATACCAGCAGGTCGTAAATCCAATCGAAAACGCAGGTTGGGAATCGCTTCAGGAATCCTTAGACGTGCTTGCTGAGACGGACTCTCGGACGACGATTCGAACAACACTGATCGAAGGCTACAACGATCACGCGCCGGCAGCGTACGCAGAGTTGTTTACCCGTGCGGACCCGGATTTCATTGAGGTGAAAGCCTACATGCATATCGGGCATTCACGCAAGCGCCTGGATCGATCCGCAATGCCCGACCACGAGACTGTTGTCGCGTTCGCACAAGAACTCGAAAAGCACCTGCCAGCCTATGAAGTTATGCAAACAGCCCCACCGTCACGGGTCGCGATGTTAGCAAAAGACGAAGACACACAACTGGACTTCGAGTGGGCAGCGTGATCAGGCGCTGCCGTAGGTCTCCTCAAGATATGCGATAATAGCGTCACTTTCATGCAGGCCCTCGATCCCGTGTGCTTGATCGACTAACACGGGGACTTCTGTCTGCCCACTGATCGCTTTGACTGTCTCCCGCTCGGCATGGGCTGACGGCACCCTGCGAGTCTCATACTCCAAGCCAAGATCGGCGAGTTTGCGTTTGACCTTCTG
Organism: uncultured Salinarchaeum sp.; assembly: GCA_964403925.1. Lineage (GTDB taxonomy): Archaea > Halobacteriota > Halobacteria > Halobacteriales > Salinarchaeaceae > CAZFMU01. The sequence continues at coordinate 76,535 of CAYOHZ010000002.1, read as the reverse complement.
GCAGAACGGACAGCCAGGGAGCTCATACAAGAGGAGTTGTTGCTCTGGCATGTCAAGCCATGCGGGAGCGACTCGGATAAAAACGATGGTGAGTGTTGCTAACCTGTACGCTCAGAGCAGCCAGATCGCTGCGCCAAGGGTCTCAAGCAGTCCGCTGGTCCGAACATAATAATAGGCCACGAACAGCGCCGCAAGAACCCATTGTCCGGGACGGGTTTCTCGAATATCGCCGACTGCAGCTTTAATCACGGGGTAGGTGATGATCCCAGCAGCGATCCCATTGGCGATCGAGGCAGTCAACGGCATCACGAGAATCGTGAGCCCACCAGCGATCGCCCACGCCGGGTCCTGCCAGTCGATCTCGATGACACCTTGGAGCATGATCACTCCAACGACAACTAATGCGATATAGGACGCATAGGTTGGGATCGCGGAGACAAGCGGAACAGCAAGTAATGCCAGCAAAAACGCGATCCCGACGACAAGTGCTGTCAGTCCGGTCCGACCGCCTTCCTCAACCCCGGTTGATGACTCGATGTATGTCGTCACCGTCGAGGTACCAAGCATCGCCCCAACGGTCGTCCCAACAGCATCAGCCAACAATGGCTTGTCCATCTCCGGCAGGTTCCCTTCCTCATCAAGGAAGCCACCGATCTGGGAGACACCGATCAATGTTCCCGCCGTATCAAAGAAGTCCACGAAAAAGAACGTAAAGACGACGACGGTGAACACGACGGGATCGATATCTTGCAGGCCATCGATAAAGGCGCCGGCTAACGGCGTAATGTCGTAGGTCGTCCCAAAGAGGGCACTGATCCCGTCTTCGTTGAGTTGTTGTTGGATCGGTCCGGGCGCGAGGACACCGTGGTCGACGACACCCGCAAGCGAGAGTGCCCACCCGACGATCGATGTCGTGAGGATCCCGAGAATAATCGAGCCACGGACGTCCCGCGCCCAGAGGATCAGTGTAACGGCTAATCCAGCAAGGCCAAGCAAGGCAACCGGGTTCGCGGCAATCCCTCCAAGGGTTGTGAGCGTTGTCTCACTGGCAACAACGACCTCCATCTCTTGGAGCCCTAAAAACAGGAGGAAGGCACCGATACCGGCACCGACACCACGTTTGACAGGCTCCGGAAACAACTCAATAACGTATCGTCGCGCTCCGATGATAGTCAGTAAGATGAAAATGAGACCTTCAACGAAGACGGCCGCAAGGGCAGTCTCCCATGGAATGCCAAGCCCGAGTACGACAGTGACCGTGAAAAACGCGTTCAGTCCCAACCCGGGAGCAAGGCCAAACGGTCGGTTCGCGTACAACGCCATGACGGCGATCGCGACCGCCGAGGCCAAGATCGTGATCACGGCCAGGATCTGGACGATCTCGCCGCGGCTATAGGCTTCTGCGATCGCCGGATCGGCCATAAAGGCGTCTGCAAGGATCTGTGGGTTGACAGCGATGATATAGGACATCGCCAAAAATGTCGTCAGTCCTGCAAGAACCTCTGTCCGGACTGTCGTGTCATGACGATCAAGCTCGAAAAACGCTGCCATCCGATCAGATATCGGCATGTACGTTCGGGCGATCAAACGAGGAGGAGTTAAAAGTATGTGATCCCGAAAAAGCAGTCAAACTGCCTGGGCCCTGACGGTGCAACTACGCTAGGAATGTGGGGATCAACCGCCGTTGTTCGAGTTCCGTTTGGAGGTGATCATAGAAGGCGTCCGGATCGACATCGTATTCCTGGCGTTCCTGTCGATCCCGCACCGAGAGCGTCCCGGCAGTTTCCTCATCGTCACCAAGGATGACTTGATACGGGACCCGATCGTCATGGGCGCCACGGATCTTGCGCTCGATCGTAGCATCGCGATCGTTGACACTGACACGAATGCCACGATCTCGAAGCTCGGTGGCGATTGACTGTGCATACTCATGGTTGGCATCGCTGATCGGAAGGATCCGGACCTGTTCGGGAGCCATCCATGGTGGGAATTTGCCTTCGAAGTGCTCGATGAGGACCATGAAGAACCGCTCGTAGCTGCCATACAGCGCCCGATGGATCATCACGGGTTGATGAGACTCGTTGTCGGCGCCAGTATAGCTAAGCTCGAAGCGGTCGGGCATATTAAAGTCAAGCTGAACAGTCGGACCATCCCATTGACGACCAATGGCATCCTCGAACGCGAAGTCAATTTTCGGCCCATAGAACGCGCCATCGCCGTCCTCAACAGTGTATTCGATTGCTCGATCATCGAGCACTGAGCGAAGCTGTCGCTGGGCTTTCTCCCAAATCTCGTCGCTTCCCACGGATTTCTCCGGCCGGGTTGCTAATACCACCTCATAGTCGAGATCAAAGGTGTCAAGCACGGTATCGATCATATCGAGGATCCGGCCAACCTCCGTATCGATATCCTCGGGCGTCACGAACAGATGCCCATCATCAATAGTAAAGGCCCAGACACGGGAGAGTCCGGAGAGTTCACCACGCTGTTCTTTCCGGTAGACTTTCCCGTCTTCTGCATAGCGGACCGGGAGATCACGATAACTCCAAGATTGCTCTTGGAAAATGGCGGCATGGCCGGGGCAGTTCATGGGCTTGAGCCCGAACTCGTCATCGCCGACCTCAAACAGGAACATATCATCGGCATAGTTGTCGTAGTGTCCGGATTGTTTCCAGAGGTCAGTTTTGAACACATGCGGCGTTTCCACGTACTCATACCCGTGGTCGAGATTGATCTCTTCGATGAACGATGAGAGTTCCCGAAGAACAGTTTTGCCGTTTGGATGGTACAGCGGGAGCCCGGGACCGGTGACATCCTGAATCGAGAAGAGATTCATTTCTGAACCGATCCGACGGTGATCACGGCGTTCGGCTTCGCGGCGACGCTCTTTGAACGCGTCAAGCTCATCGTCAGTCTCGAATGCCGTCCCATAAATCCGGGTCAACATCGTGTTGTCCTCGTCCCCACGCCAGTAGGCGCCAGCAATTTCAAGGAGGTCAACGGCACCGATCTGGCCGGTCGAATCGACATGTGGCCCGTTACAGAGATCCTCCCACTCGCCTTGTTTGTACATCGAGACCGTGTCAGCACCGTCAGCAAGCTCAGCAAGCAGCTCCTGTTTGTATGGTTGCTCGGCGAGCCGATCGCGAGCCTCCTGGATTGAGACCTCCTCGTATTCGATTTCATAATCGGCTTCGATAATCGCATCCATCTCAGCACGTAACGCTTGGAGATCGTCTTCGTCGACATCGAGATTATCGAAGTCGTAGTAGAATCCCTCATCGGTTGGCGGACCGATCGCGAGTTGCACATCATCATAGAGCCGCTGGACGGCTTGCGCAAGAACATGTGCCGCGGAATGTCGCATCACGCGGACATACTCCTCGGAGTCGTCCGTGATGATCTCGATGTCAGCGCGATCCTCGGTGATTGGAACTTCCTTGCCGACGAGTTCGCCGTTGATGCGTCCGCCGACGGCATCGCGACCGAGCCCGGGACCAATCTCGTAGGCGACCCCCTCGATGGTAGTCCCGCTCTCGACGGTCAGTTCCGACCCGTCGGGCAATACGACCGTGATTTGTTCAGTGGTTTCTCGATGTGACATGCGTGAGCCTCCGAATGGTATTCCCTACACTGTTCCGATTTAATAAGCAACAGCGTGGAGAACAGCTGCAGGTGTCGACGGTAGTTAGTTGACGGCCGGGGACCGGCCTGTAAAGTGAACACCTGCCATCCTAATCGTATATATATCAATCAACATCAAAAGGGTTGTGATCAGATGCGTTACTGAGCGAGTCGACGGTCGATAGCCAACGACACCGCAAGCTCATCAAGGGCTGTCACGGTTCGTTCTGGGAGCGGAATGCCCTGTTCGCGTCGCCGTTGTGTGGTGTGATATTCGAACTCTCCCGGCAAGAGCATGTGCTCGACCGACGAGCCCGGCCCCACAGCGATTGACGGATCATCAGTCGCCGATCGGAGGTGTGTTGCAAGCGCCTCAATACGGGCTTCAAGGCGTGCCCGGTCAGTAAACTCCTCGGGGTCAAACAGTAGAAACCACGCTGCGTTGTTAAACCACACTGGATCAGTCTCACCAGCGACAGGACTATCACCGGCGATCCCAGCGAACAGCTCTGCCATCACTGCAAGTCCGAAGCCCTTGTATCCGGCAGCAGTACCACCGAGGGGTGACAGCGCACCGGCGTTGGCATCGATAAAGCGATCCGGATCGACGACTGGGTCCCCGTCTGCTCCGACCGTCCAGGCAGCTGGCAGTGGCTTCTCAGCTGCCTGATGCTCGTGGATTTTCCCGTTTGCAACCTGGCTAGTTGCCATATCAAGGAGCAGATCAAACGGCAGCGCATCAAAGGTGGGTAGCCCCATTGTAATGGGATTGGTCGACAACCGGCGATCACTGGTCCCTGGCGGCGCGACCGCCTGTGCCCCACCCTGTGTGTTGACAAATGAGACAAAACCATACCCGGCATCGACAGCACGTTCAGCCCACTCACCGATCCGACCGAGGTGCCCGGCATTCCGCACCCCGACGAGTCCCATCCCATGGTGGTCGACACTATCAAGCCCCATTGCAACCGCATCACCACCGACAGCCTGCCCGAACAGTCGGTTGCCGTCAATCGTCGTCGCCAACGGAGTGTCCATCGTGATCTGCGGTGTGGCCGCCGGATCGATTGCCCCGTCGGCAATCATTTGATCATAGAGTGTAAGTCGTGCAATCCCATGTGAGTCATGGCCACGAAGGTTTGCCCGGACGAGAACATCCGCGACTTCCGTTGCAATATCCTCCGAACTGCCTTCCGCAGCGACGATGGCCGCACCGAACGAACGGAGTCGATCAGGATCGAAGTAGCGGCTGGTCATTGCTCATCACCTGCAAGCAGTTCCTCAGCAGTCAGGAGAGCCTCCAGCGTAACATCGTGTTCTGCGAGCAAGTCGGCGGCGCCTTCCTGTCGATCAACAACAACGAGCACACGGTCAACGATCGCACCAGCGTCCCGAAGCGCGAGGACTGCGTCCAGGGCACTCTGTCCGGTGGTTGCAACATCTTCCAGAACCACCACCTGCTTGTCGGCTGGCGATGGTCCTTCAATGCGGTTGCCGGTCCCGTACTCTTTGCGTTCTTTCCGGGCGATAACGTATGGCAGCCCGGTTTCGAGACTGGTTGCCGTGACAAGTGGAACTGCACCAAGGGCAACACCACCAAGCAACGTCGGGCGGGCAGCAGCGAGGTGATTCGCAAAGCCAGCTGCGACTGCCTGGAGCGCATCCGGATCAGTTTCAAACCGGTATTTGTCGACATAATACTTGCTGGTGCCACCATGTGAGAGCTCAAACTCTCCGAAACGGACAGCATCAGCAGCGCGGAGTGTCTCGATCAGCCCCGTAGTCGCCATGTGTGCTGATGTGATAGGGGAGTGTATAAGCGGTCCGGACGGGGAACCGGCTTACCACGGTTCGTCTTTGAGATGCAGCCAGTACGCGAGGGCGTTTGTCCCAACGTGTAACAAGGGGGTCACGATGATAACGGTAAGCAAGACTGGGAGCGTGAACACAGACTGGAACCACGACCACGCCAAGAGGGCAGTAAGGGCCAGTGCTCCAGCGACGAAATCAAGCTGATCGACACCAGGAACTGGTGCGCCACGCTTGCGACCAGTGCGGCGTTTCAGAAACGACGCCCCGATGTCACCGAGGACAGCACCAACTGACAGCCCGAGTGCGGCGGGCAGGGAAAACTCCGGCACGGACACACTCAAGACGGTCGTCGCTGGGGTCGCAAGCACGTTCAACACAATTGCAACGCCGAGTCCGGCTCCGATACCAGCAAGTGATCCCCGCCAGGTCTTGCCGTCACCAAGCAGACGTCGCCCGCCAAGCGTTCGGCCACCGTCGATCGGTCGCCCACCGCCTGCCAGCACGGCTGCATTATTGGGGAGATAGGCTGGGACCATTGCCCACAGTGCGACCACAATGACCTCAAACACCATGTCTATCGAAAAATCGGCGAGGTGGTATAAACCGTCGACGGTTGCTCTGGTCGAGCCTACTTGTCAGTGGCGAGTTCGAACTGGCGATTCTCCGAGACGGTATTCAGGACGACGCTCGTGTTTGATTCGATGACATCCGGATCAGTAAGAACGGTTTTGATGTGTTCGTTCATGTCATCCGTGTCCTCGAATTTCCCGATCGCAATCACGTCATGATCGCCAGTGACCTCATAGACACTGATCATCCGGTCTTGAGACCGAAGCCGCTCGGTGATAGCCGGCAGTGCCTCGCCGCTGATCTTGAGTTGAATGATTGCAGTCACATCGTAGCCGATCTGCTCATAATCGACAACTGGAATATAGCCGGTGATGATACCCTGCTCTTCGATGTCATTGAGATGATTCGAGATGGTCGTCACAGATACATCAAGATCCTCTGCAAGACTTCGCAGACTGGCCCGGCCATCGTTTAGAAGTTCGTTGATGAGCTTGGCATCCAAGTTTTCGTATGTCATCACTTCTGCCGACAAGATGTTCCTATTATAATTTTACGAATATCCACTTCTTTGCTGATCGAGTAGAGTCCTTGGAGATGCTACTGGCTGGAGACAGACAGCCACACCGTTTTCTTGGAAGCCGCAGCGACGCCGGAGCATGACCGAATCGTTTAGTGACCTTCGTGCAGGCGCGTATTGTCCGCGGCAGCTGTATTATCAACACCGGGCATCAGAGACCGAACTACCGCCGATCGTCCCGGCTCGGCGGTCGCTTGCCTTTCGATACCCCGCGTTGCAAACAGCCTCGGACAACCAACTACAAGCAGCGCCGATCGAGATTTCGCCACAGCTGTTTCGTGAACGGCTCAAAAAAGCAAGTGAGCGGATCGATCGCTGGGACGCTCTCGTGGCCCCAACCGCACGAGATGTCTTTGTCACTGGCGAAGAGACTCACGGGATCGTTCGGAAAGTACTTACCGACCCATTGCAGTTGTCTGTGATCTCACCGGGACGCCCGCCAGCAGACGGGGTCTGGCACTCACATGCAGTACAAGCAGTTGCAACGGCACGAGCACTGGAGGACAATCGTGGGACGACGATCACGACCGCGTTTGTGGAGTATCCAGCATATGGTGTACTCAGACAGCTTGCAATATCCGAGGAGCGTCGGATTGCATATCGACGAACGCTAGCGGCGATCGCGGATACAACACACCCCCCACAACGGATCGATAATCAAGCGAAATGCCAAGCGTGTCCATATCGAGAGCAGTGCTGGGCCGGGAAGGAAGTGGGGCAGTCGGCAACAGCTGACTAATGTGTAGCAAGCCAGTGTTCAACAGCGTCGACTTGCGCGCCGCGTCGATGGATCGTCTCGGTGGTGACATCGACAACGGTACTTTCGGTGCCCGCAGTCGTTCCACCATCAAGCACGACAGTAGCAGCCGCTTTGATCGACGGAGCAAGCTCGTTGACTGTTGTTATACTGCCGGCTCCACTTTGATTCGCGCTTGTTGCGGTGAGCGGTGGTGTCTTCGAAAGCAACGCCAAGGCAAGTGGATGATCCGGGATCCGGAGCCCAACCCGATCACGGCCGGCGGTAAGAATGTCGGGCAGCGACGACCGACGTTCACAGACAACTGTTACCGGGCCAGGGAGAAACTGCTCGCTGAATGACCGCTCGCGGGGAGTTAATGAGACGTATTCACTCGCCGTGTCGAGATCTGGGACGGCAAAGGACAGTGGATCCGAACGAGATCGCCCTTTCGTCTCGAAGACACGTCGGATCGCATCGGGATCCCGGGCGTCAGCACCGAGTCCATACACCGTCTCAGTCGGATAGACAACAAGCTCACCGCGTTCAACTGCCCGAGCGGCAGCCTCTGTCTCTGCCATCACGGTAGAATTCGACGCCAGCGAATAAAACGCTCGTGGTGGCGATGGTGTCATGGTACCAATCCGTCCATGGGCGTGACTGCCTATCGAAAAGGTTTTTAAAATATGAATAAATAGTGGACGTGAATGTCTCGCAAGATACACAAGATCGGCAACGATGGTCAACATCTTTCCCGCCGCAAATGGCTTGCGGCGCTTGGAATGGGGGGTGCAGCCAGTCTAGCTGGCTGTGCTGGCGACTCGAATAGTGACGATAACGGCACCTCACCGGACGAGGTAACGGTCAGTGGGACCTACGACGCGGTAACCTCAGCGAGTTTTGAGACGCTGAACCCACTGTACAATACCGAAGACGGTGCTGGGACAGCAATTGGATATACGCTTGATCAAGGGTATACCTTCGATGAAAACAATGAGTATTTCCCGTTGGTCTATGATATGTCGACGGAAAATGGTGAAGTGTGGGTGTTCAATGTCCGGGAAGGACTCGAGTTTAGCGATCCATACGGCGAGGTGACCGCCGAGACGTTTGTCTATCAGATCCAGGAACTCCACCAGACAAGCTGGGCAAACACGGCTGATGCTCCAAACTGGGGAGAGAATATTAACGTCGAGCAGACGGGCGACTACGAGTTCCAAGCAGAACTGCCGAACGCTCAGCTGCTCTGGCCGGAGAGCTATGACCCGCTCCTGTATCCGATCCCGCGGGATCTCGTTGAGCCGTACGTGCAAGAAGAAGACGTCGAGGGGCTCCAACAGGACGAGGAGCTCCTTGAGCTGCAGTTTACTGGAAATCTCGGGGCATTTAGCCTTGATGAGTGGACCCGTGGCTCGGGAACGACCTACACGCGAAACGACGATTATTACATCCAGAACATCGACGAGGGCCCCGATCTGTTCGGCGGCGCACCGTACTTTGAGGGAGCATCCATCAGCGTCGTCGGAGAGCAGGCCTCACGGCTCGGAGCCCTCCAGACGGGCGAAGCCGATTCCGCTGCGATCCCACCGAACCGGTTTGCTGAATTCGATAGCGATCAGAACGTCGATGTCTACCAGATCCCCCAGCCATACAACGAGATTGTCTCGGTGAACATGCGGGACAATGGGTGGAACGGTGGCCCTGGGAACCTCTTCCGGTACAAAGAGTTCCGACAGGCGATGGCGGCAGCAATCAGCAAAGAGGATCTGATCAGCGGCGTGTTCAACGGTCTCGCACGGGAACATTACACGTGGCAACCTGAGTGGTCACGGTTCTATCCGGAGGATGCTGATCTGCCGACCTATGGCACCGGAGACCTCTATGGAGCCGATGTCGCACAGGAGTTCGCCCAACAGGCCTTTGAGCGCTCCGAATACGAGTACAGCTTCGATGGCGATACGCTCGTGAATCCATCCGGCGATCAGGTCGCACTGACGATCCTCCACAGTGCCGGACAGGAAACTGAAAAGCTGGAGTGTCAGTTTATCGCCGAAGAACTTGGGGATAACCTGGGTCTTGATGTGACTGTTGAGGCGATCGATGGAACGCGGTTTGCAAACGAATACTGGAACGCGGAACCGACAGAAGCTGGCGCAAGCGATACGGTTAACGGCGAGGAAGTTGTCTGGGAGAACCCGAACCAGAACAACCCTGGTCCACGATCGGTGACATCAAACGAGTCGTGGGACATGTCAATGGTCTTCGGACTGAATACATATCCGTTGAATCCGTTAACTAACAGCGTCTTTTTCAACGGTGCAAATACATTCTATAATCCGGTTGGGTACTATCCGGAATTCGATGCTCAGAGCATCTTCGAGGATGCCACCGCAGCAACCTCGGAAGAAGAGATCCAGACAGCACTACAGGATCTGTTTGTCAACATCGCCGAAGAGCAACCATACATCATGTTGGCCTTCCCGGATAGCCTGACCGGCTATAACCCAGACCTGGTTGGACCGATCGAGAACTTCAACAACGGTTGGGACTTCCCTGCCTGGTATTTCGACGAATAGACGCACCCACCAGCACCCTGGTGGTTCTGATATGAAAGCATTCGCTGATCTACAACACTCACTGTAAGAATGGGGTTCACAAGATACGTCTCTGCACGCGTGCTTTGGGCTGTCGTCGTGTCGTTTTTAGTTGTAACGCTCACCTTCCTTCTGATTTCGGCCTCACCGAATCCGGATGTCCAGCAGGCGGCCACACAGGCAGCACTCCAAGGTGGCGATCCAACGGAAGCGCGAGAGCGCATTCGTGAACTACGAGGGCTGGATCAACCGCTGCACGTGCGGTATCTGGACTTTGTGACGAGTATTTATACACTCGAATGGGGGTGGTCGGATTACAGAAGCCAGTTCGTCACGACGGCACTCACAGAAGCAATATACTACACTGCGCAGTATTCGATCCCGTGGACGATCTTTACGATCCTGATCGGACCGCTGGTCGGAATCTACTCGGCAGCAAATATGTACAGCTGGCGGGATCATGCAGCCACAGGCTTTGCGTTTTTCGGGTACGCAATCCCGAATTTCTTCTTTGGGATCATCCTCCTGTTGGTCTTCGGGGTGTGGCTTGAATGGATTCCCATCGTCTATAACCCGGATGTCCCGGTGGTGAGCCTTGAGAACGCCAGACAACTCGCAATACCCGTATTTGTCCTTGTTACTGGGTCAATCGGCGGGATTATGCGCGTCTCCAGAAACGAATCTGCAGAATACATCAACGCAGATTTCATGAAGACCGCACGCGCGAAAGGAGTCTCTCCATTCCGGGCGTATGCCTATCACGTTCTACGCCCAACGATGGTTCCACTATCGACGACGATGGTCGGACAGCTCCTGTTTGTCTTCTTGGGCTCGTCACTGCTGGTCGAAGTCGTCTTTGGGATTCCCGGGCTTGGCCGGCTTACATACCAGGCTGTGATCGCTCAAGACACGAATCTCGTGTTAGGAGCAACCCTAGTCTTTACATTCGTCGCAGTCATTGGGAACCTGTTACAGGATATCGTGTACACACTACTGGACCCCCGAATCAGTTACGACGATCGATAACATGGCTACGAAAAAACCACAGCAGTTCGATCAAGTCGATTGGGAAGAGTTCTCGGAATCGCGCGGGTTCGCACCGTCGATCAACACGATCGGCATGCTCGTGACAACAGCTGTTCTTGTCGCTGTTTTCGGGTATGACTGGCGGTTCGTCGGTGAACGGGAACCATTACTGACGATTGCTGGTCAAGAGCTCAGTCCGACAGGAATCGATTATATGTTCCTGTTCACGTTGGGGCTGTTTGCGTTCTATCTGGTCTTGCCGCTTTATCAGAATCCCCGGATGACGAGATACTACTGGGACCAGTTCAAACGCAACCGGCCGGCAGTGATCAGTCTCGGCTGGCTGGTGATTCTCTTTGCCGGCGGTCTGATTGGGCCGTTTCTGTTGAATGCGCCCCAACAGAATCTCCCGATTGGATATCAACCACCAGTGTTCAGCTCGATTGATTCTGCCTATGTCGCAGAATGTGTTGGCACGATGTCCGGCGGACAGTGTACTGGCACGTGGGACTATCCATTAGGGACCACCAGAGGCGGTGAGGGTATATTCAGACACATCGTCTATGGAATGACGATCAGCATGAAAATCGGGTTTATTGCGACGACGATCGCAGTCACGATCGCGACGGCCTTCGGGACGGTCAGTGCCTATGCCGGTGGCTGGGTCGATGAAATCCTCATGCGATATGTGGATATCCAGCAATCGCTCCCGACGCTGATCATCTACCTGCTGATCATCTATATTTTCGGTGGCGGGCTCTGGTTGCTGATTCTCCTCTTAGGGGTCTTCTCGTGGGGAGGAATGGCGCGGTATGTCCGAAGCAAATCCCTCTCGGTCGCCGAAGAGGAGTTCATCAAGGCGACAAAAATCAGCGGCGCCAGCCAATTCCGTGTCGTGCGACGCCATGTGGTTCCTAACTCCGCAAGCAGTATCGTGACCGATATCACACTGCTTGTTCCCGGCTTCCTGCTTGCGGAAGCCCAACTGTCGTTTTTGGGACTTGGCGATCCGAGTGTCTACTCGTGGGGGCAGTTGATCGCTACTGGGCGGAGTGACCTGGCGTTTGCACCGTGGATCGTGCTGGCACCCGGGATCGTATTGTTCTTGACTATTCTCGCGTTCAACTTCATCGGCGACGCGCTGTTGGACGCGCTGAACCCCAAAGCAGAAGCTGAAAGCGAGACATGAGTTCGGAACCACCACTACTTGAAGTTAAGAATCTGCGGACAACCTTTGATACCGACGCCGGTGAGTTAGTCGCTGTTGATGATGTTGACTTTACAGTCAAGGAGGGGGAGACAGTCTGTATCGTCGGCGAATCCGGCTCCGGAAAAACAGTCGCAACCGAGTCAGTCACACGCATCGTTCCAAGCCCGCCAGGGACCGTTGAAGGGACGATTCGATACCGGGGGCGGGACGTGTTGGCAATGGGTGACGAGGAGTTACAGTCGCTTCGTGGCAACAACATCGCACATATCTTCCAGAACCCACAGGAGGCACTCAATCCGGTGTTTACCGTTGGCTGGCAGATCGTTGAGGCGATTCAGATCCACCAGGATATCTCTACTGAAGACGCCAAGGCGAAAGCGATTGAGTTGCTTGATCGGGTTGGGATCGCAAACGCAAGTACTCGATTCGATGACTATCCCCACGAGTTCTCCGGCGGGCAAAAACAGCGAGTAATGATCGCGATGGCACTCGTCGGGGATCCGGATCTGTTGATTGCTGACGAGCCGACAACAGCCCTTGATGTGACCGTCCAAGCACAGATTCTCAAGCTGCTAAAAGAGCTCCAAGACGATTATGGACTCGGCATCTTGTTTGTGACCCACGATCTCGGTGTCGTCGCCGAGATCGCAGACCGGATTGTCGTGATGTATGCTGGAAAAGTGATGGAACGAGGGGCAGTGCTGGAGATCTTCGAAGAATCAGCACACCCATACACACTGGAGTTGTTGAACTGCCTGCCAGGGCAAAGCGGCGAACTCGAAGGAATTCCAGGATCGCTCCCGGACCCAACGAACCCACCAGATGGCTGTCGGTTCGCGCCGCGGTGTCCATATGCCGTCGAAGAATGCTCGGTTGGTGAACAACCCCCCGAGATCGAGATCGATGACGGGCACACGGTATCCTGTGTGTATTATACCGCCGGGTACGATAGTTCAGTGATTACAGACGAGTATCAATCAGAGCGTCGCTCATCAACGGAGGCATCTGTAAACGATGACTGAGGAACCATTGTTGTCCGTTCGAGATCTCAAGAAACACTATCCAATCAAGAAGGGCCTGCTCTCACGGCAGGTCGGCGCCGCCAAAGCTGTCGATGGGATCAGTTTCGACATTTATCCCGGAGAGACGCTTGGACTGGTTGGGGAATCCGGCTGTGGCAAATCAACGGCTGCCTCCTCGATCATCCGACTAGAAGACCCGACTGACGGGGAGGTACTCTTCAATGGGGGTGGGCGAGGTGGTGCCACCAGAAACGCGGATGGCACCCATCCAAATGACGTCACACGTTTTGACAAACAGGAACTCAAGGCGTTCCGCCGAGACGCCCAGATGATCTTTCAGGATCCATCATCAAGTTTCAACCCGCGCATGACGATCGGCAGCTCCGTTGCGGAGTTGTTGCTCGTCCATGGGATGACAGACAAGCATCGTCGGCGGGCGATCGTTGAGGACCTCCTTGAACGGGTGGGGCTTTCTGCGGCAGATTACGATCGGTATCCACACGAGTTCTCCGGGGGGCAAAAACAACGGATTGCTCTTGCACGGGCGCTTGTGTTGAACCCGGATTTAATCGTTGCTGATGAACCGGTCTCGGCACTTGATGTCTCGATTCAAGCAGAAATCATCTCCTTGATTGAGGATATCCAAACGGAGTTCGGCCTCTCGTTGCTGTTTATCAGCCACGATATGGGTGTGATCCAACAGATCGCTGATCGGGTAGCAGTCATGTATCTCGGCGAGATCGTCGAGATTGGGCCGACGGAACAGATCTTCAGTGATCCCCAACACCCATACACGGAAGCGCTGCTGTCCTCGATCCCAACACCGGATCCCCGAAACCGGACTGAGGGAATCGAACTTACCGGCACCGTTCCAAGCCCGTCAGACCCGCCGAGTGGCTGCCGGTTCCATACACGGTGTCACCGAGTGATCCAACCGGACAACCTCGAGTTGGACCAGGACAACTGGCGACAGCTACTGACACTCCGACATCGTGTTGAGGATCGGGAAATCGACATCGAGAAAATCAGAGAGAACGCGCTTGGAGACCCCGAGCAAGCGGACAGTGAAATGGCGACCGACGTCGTCACAGCACAGATTCGGACGGAGTTTGACCTTCCAGAGCAACTGCGTGACCCCGAGGCCGAAACGGCACTCCAAACCGGGCTTGAGGCTCTCGCAGACGAAGACTTCGAAACAGCGACCGAGCAGTTCTCTTCGACGTTCGTCACACCCTGTGAACGGACAAAACCGGAGTTTACTCAACACACCGACGAGCATGCATCCGCATGTCTACGTCATCGCCAGGAGTACCGCTCTGCCGAGTTAACGACAACCGAGTGAACTGCCCCTGCCTACTCGCCGCCTTCGGCGGCTCCTTGAGGACGGGGATAGCCTGTGAGGGTTAATCCTCCACCGGTGTCACGTCCGTAATCGTCCCGACACCTTTCGAGCGGCCCTCACGAAACACGAGACGCTGTCCTTCTTCGATCAAGTGTGGCTGGAATTTAAATCGTACTCGTGCCTGCCCGGTATCGCCTGGGAGTAACTGCCCGTCTTCGGGATAGATCGCGGCTGCTTCGCTGATGGTCTGGATATGCACGACCGGCTCGTATCCCGCATTGATGCGCGTGGGATGATTAAGAACCATAATTTCGGCCTCGAATTCCCGTACCGGCTGGGGAGTGCTTGTGGCGGGGACAAGAACCATTCCCCGTTCGACCTCGGACTCGGAGACGCCCTTGAGAGCGATCCCAACGATCCGGCCAGCTTGGGCTTCATCAACCCGATGATAGTGCATCTCGATCGAGCGAACTTCGACAGAACGGAAACTTCCATCGGGCATTGGGCCTAACAGAAGCTCGTCACCGGCCGCCACCTGACCGCTATCGATGGTGCCGGACGCAACAGGACCGACACCTGTGACCTCGTATGTGCGATCGATATACATCCG
Source organism: uncultured Salinarchaeum sp. (assembly GCA_964403925.1). Classification (GTDB taxonomy): domain Archaea; phylum Halobacteriota; class Halobacteria; order Halobacteriales; family Salinarchaeaceae; genus CAZFMU01. Next base: position 61,412 of record CAYOHZ010000002.1, on the reverse strand, counting down.
GAAGCTGCCGTCCGTGTCAGTGTTTTTCGGGAGTCGCTCGAAGAACTCATCAAGAATGTCCATCCCGTCCATTGTCACCGCACTGGTCGTGACAATCGGAACGACCGATTCGTCGATCTCCTCGATTGCAGCATCGACCCCGTGACGACGAACTAACAGGGGGGTCCGATCAACGTCTCGAAGCAATCGTTCGATCGCTCGTTCGGTTGCTGTCTGTTGTTCTTCAGTAACCAAGTCCGCTTTCGTAATCGCGACGATCGTTGGCAGTTCCGTCGCAAGCAAGACTCCCAGATGCTCACGGGTGGTTTTCGTTGGTCCCTCATCAGCAGCCACAGTCAACAGTCCATAATCGAGTTGCTGGCCAACGATGCCACGGATCGTTGTTCGCAGCCACGGTTCATGGCCAACCGTATCAACAAACGAGACGAGACGATCGGCCTGTTCGACAACACGCGCTCGGTCGGATTTGCGATTCGGATTGTCCATCCGGACCGGCCCATCATCGGTGAATCCGTACACACCATAGGACAAGTCCGCAGAGAGCCCCCGCTCAACTTCATGAGGTTTGACATCTAGATACGAACGAGTATCGCCTTTGCCGTTGTCAGGCTTGCCGGTAACGAGGCTACCGACCAACGTTGATTTGCCATGATCAACATGTCCAGCCGTCCCGACGACGATGTGATCTCCGCGCGCTTGGAGATCATCGCCTTTGGTTAGTGTAGCGACCCCGACAAGACCATCATCAATGCTCCATGTCTTGACAGTGTCAATATCCACGTTGGCATCATCAGCGAGTGCCGACAGAACGTCCATCGTCTCCGAGAACTTGTCCGGTGAGATGCCCGCTAATCCACCGTCGTCGGTAACACCAAGCACATATGTGGCCTCACCATCACCGGAGAGGACACGATGGCGTAACTGTGCAGCAAGACTTTGTCGGCGGCCATCAGCTAAGTGTGTGTGACGAGTCAGTCGCTCTTTGAATTCAATGTTCCCGTCTTCCTGTTCACCACGGTCGACCGCTTCGTTGAGAATCGCCCTGTCGGGCGCCATTACCATGTTATTCGGGGGAGTTGGTTAAAAGTCCTCTCCCCCACAGGACCGACGATACCTTCATGAGAACAGATTCCAAAGCATGTGTATGAGCAGTACCGGGCTCTGTCAGATCTGTCAGTCAGCACCAGCGACAGAGCAGTGCGATCGATGTGGCGCACTCGTCTGTTCGGACCATTATGTTACAGACGCAGGATTGTGTACGGACTGTGCGAGATCAATCAGACGTGGTACCGGCGACGACTCCTATCAGTTCTAGGTTGCGGACGGATCACCAGCATCGGCCTCTGCGCCTGCGACCGCGTCAGTAAGCCCTTGGTTCTGGGCTGCTGAGGCAGCCGCTTCCGCGATTTCGGCTTCCTCTTCTTCAATTGGGTCTCGGGACGGCTCTTCCTCGCGCTGGATCGTTGTCTCTTCGGAACCAGTAACGTCCACAAAGAGATCACTGAGGGTGTCTGTATCCGTTGTCATAGCTCGTGTCTTTTCGGTAGGGTTGCGTGAATAAAAATATTTTCTTTGTATATCCAAAAAATAGATATTAGAATTTATAACAAGAGTCAGCGATATCTGTTAAGCCGGCGGTTAAGTTGTTTGACAGCAGCACGTGTGGCGTTAGGGAACGCCTGTTCGCCGTCTTGTTCCCACGCGAAAATAATTCCACGAGAAGAGTTGATAACACCGATCGGTGTGTCCTGATCAGGGCGGTCGGCCAGTCCATACTCAACGGCTGCTTGGATGTCACCATCCTGTGCGCCGACACCGGGGACAAGAAATGGGAGTTCTGGCGTCCGGTCACGGATCGCTGCTAGCTCTGTGGGTGCTGTAGCACCGACAACAAGTCCGACGTTATCGTGTTCGTTCCATTGGGCAGCAAGATCTGCAACCCGTTCGTAGACGGCCTGCTCAGAGGACAGTAACTGTTCTTGCAGATCCGCAGCCCCGGCATTCGATGTCCGACACAGAACAAAGACACCGCTGTCAGCACGCTGGAGAAATGGCGCTAGGGCATCCCCGCCGAGATAAGGGTTTACTGTGATCGCATCGGCCCTGTCAAGCAGCGTTGCATACTGGCGTGCCGTATTACCGATATCAGCCCGTTTTGCGTCAAGAATCACTGGAACGTCTTTTCCATGAGCGTACGCGATCGTTTCTTCAAGCGCCCGCCAGCCATCGGGATCCTCATAAAACGCGACATTGGGTTTATACACTGCGGTCTGGTCATGAGTCGCATCAATAATACGCCGATTAAACGCCCATCGGGGAAGCTCAGCGTCTTGGACGGCCGCCGGAAGTCGGGCAGGATCCGGATCTAACCCCACCGAGACGATACTGTTTGTCCGTTCGATCCGAGTCGCCAGTCGGTCAAAAAAGCTCATGGGAAGTCCTTGTCAGGGCGAATATAACTGTGTTCTTGTCCTCAAACAGATCGGGGTGTTTTTGCGTCGGGGCCTGTCACTCGAAGATGATGGACGCGTACCGGGAGGACGGGCAGTTTGTGGCTGCCGGTGATGCCCGACAGCGATTTTACGACGCCAGAGGCTACGGACAGCCTTTGGAGGGAAACCGGATCGCCCTCGCTGCCGTTGAGACGGCACATCTACTCATGCGGGGGGATCTGACAGCCGTCCGGATGGACGGAGAGACATTCGAGTTCGAACAGTTCCTCCAAGCTGTCGATAGCGAACGGTTCGGGGAGCGGTTTCTGGTCTATCTTGATCTCCGTGAGCGCGGATTTTATCTCTCGCCGGCAGAGCTATTAGAAGACCATAATAACGAGTCACGAACGGATTTTATCGTGTATCCTCGTGGGAAGGGCCCGGAAAACGATGTGATCGCCTACCGGATTCGGGTCGTTAGCGAACGGGCGTCGATCACGCCAGCAGCACTGGGCGATCATGTGCTTGCCGTTGTGGATGAGGAAAGCGAGGTCACATACTTTGAGCCTGATCGGATCGACCCACAAGGAACAACGACATATGACCTTCCAACAGGGATTCCAAGCACGCTACTTGCGGATCGGGCGATCTGTTGGGACCCGCCGGAAGCGCTGCACGAATCAGCCTTCTATGGTCAACCGCTGGGCGCATCCGACATGCCGACGACCGCGATACAGCTCTCGTTAGTAGAGACAGCCCATCTGGTGGCAAACGGCACCCTCCAACTCGATGGGGGGTACGACACAGTTGTCAACCGGGGGCGTGCTATCGAGGGCGAACGGTTCGATCGGCGGCTACAAGTCTATGCAACACTGCGAGAACGTGGGATCGTGCCGAAAACAGGATTCAAGTTCGGAGCTGATTTCCGCACGTATGCCGGTGTGACGACAGTTGCTGAGTTGGGACATTCGGACCGCCTGATCGCAGTGTTGGCCCCAGAAACGACGCTGACACCTCGTGAACTATCGTTACATGTCCGACTTGCTCATGGCGTCCGGAAGGAACTGGTCTATGCATGGCTTGATTCCCAGGCCGTAACGTTTCTTGCCGTACATCGAGTCACGCCGTAGGTATTCAAAGAGAGTATACGCGCGTGGAGCGAGACTCCAGTATGACCCTTCGCGTGAGTATGCTTGGGACCAGCGGAGCGGTGCCGACACCGGAGCGGAATCCAAGTGGGATCTATCTCAATCGAGAGGGAGATGAGTTTCTGTTTGACTGTGGAGAAGGGACACAGCGTCAGATGATGCGGTTCGGGACTGGGTTCGGAATCTCGCATATATTTGTGACACATGGTCATGGCGATCACGTCTATGGGTTGCCAGGACTATTAGAGACATTGGCATTCAATGATCGCTCAGCCTCACTGACGATCGTTGTCCCACCAGGACTGACCACAGGAATCAAACAGCTCGCCCACGGGATGGATGGCGAACTCCCGTTTCCACTGTCGGTCAAGACGGCCCCCCCTGGACAGCCGGTCATCGAACGAGAGGACTATGAGATCCGCGCCTTCGAGACCGACCACGACACGACGGCCGTCGGCTACGCCCTCATCGAATACAAGCGAAAGGGCCGATTCGATCGGGAGAAAGCCGAAGCACTTGGTGTCCCGGTCGGGCCGAAATTCTCACAGTTACACGACGGGACGCCGGTACAGTTAGCAGACGGGCGGACAGTTTTCCCGGAGGATGTGGTCGGACCGCCTCGTCCGGGTCGTCGGGTTGTCTATACGGGCGATACACGACCCACACGTGAGACGGTCGTTGCAGCTGAGCAGGCGGATCTTCTCATCCATGACGGGACCTTCCGGGATGACTGTACAGAGCGAGCGACAACGACAGGCCATTCGACGGCCCGTGAGGCTGGTCGGATCGCTGCTGAAAGCAACGCACGACGACTTGTACTCACTCACTTTTCGTCCCGATATGGACCACAACTGGACCCACATCGCCGTCAGGCAGCTGCTGTGTTCGATGGGGAGGTTATCATTCCAGATGACGGTCGGACGATCGAGGTGCCGTACCCAGAGGCATAGTGACTGCGCCATGGGTTTTTATCCGACGATCGCATAGAGAGGCGTGTGCAATCCCGCGTCGCAGCCCTGAATTCTGTCGTTTTTGGTGTCGACGTGCAGAGTGGTGACATCCGTGGTGAAGCGCCGTCATACGCGTTGGTCGTGATCGATGACGACACGATCAAGCGGGATGTCGTCTCGTATCGGAAACTGCGACGGAAAATCGATGCCATTGAACCAGAACTGATCGCGACCGACAACGCCTATGAACTCGCGACAGACGCCGATGAGTTAGTTCAGTTTCTCCGGTCGTTACCAGACGGAACGCGACTCGTACAGGTGACAGGTGCCGAGCGACCGGAACCACTGTCACGGGTGGCCAATCGACACGATGTCCCATATGGGAAAGACCCGATGCAGGAAGCCGAAGCGGCAGCGCGGCTGGCAACACAGAATGTCGGTTCTGTTGTCTCAGCGTTTACAGATACGACAGAGATCAAAGTCGCCCGAGGCCGATCACCGGGGTCTGGTGGCTTCAGTGAGGATCGGTATACACGACGGATCCACGGTTCCGTGAAAAAAAGAGCTCGGTCAGTACAGCAGAAACTGGACGACGCAGGCTTAGAATATGATCGCTCCGTGACTGAAAAATACGGGGGCTTCTCACAAGCAATCTTTACGGTCAGGGCACCACCCAACGAACTCCCAGTGTCGGAACGACGCGCCGGCGATACACGAATCGAGATCACCCGACAGCAACGCGACGGGATCGAGTTTGAACCCCTGGCACAACGGCGTGAGCACGTGATTGTCGGACTTGATCCAGGGACAACGACAGCGGTTGGACTTGTCTCATTGGAGGGAGACGTAATTGCGACCCGATCAAGCCGAACGGATGACCAAGCGGCAGTGACTGAGTGGATCATTGATCATGGACAGCCGCTGTTAGTTGCAGCAGATGTCACGCCGATGCCAGAGACCGTCGAGCAGATCCGTCGAAGCTTCAATGCGGGAAGCTGGACGCCGACAACTGACTTGCCGGTTGACGAAAAGAAACATCGAACACGAGAACACCCCGTGGAGAACGATCACGAGCGGGATGCTCTCGCCGCCGCGTTATCGGCGTATGACGATCACGCTGACCAGTTTGAGCGGATTACACGGAAGGTCCCGTCATCGGTCGATCGGGGAACCGTGATCAGACGTGTCCTGAGCGAGGAACTATCAGTCGAGGCAGTCCTGGAAGATCTCGCGGAAGACGAAACGGACACAGCGGAACAATCCGATCACACCCCGCGTGAACTCACTGAGGAAGAACGTCGGATCCGTGACCTAGAAGCACAAGTTGAGCGACTACAGACCCACATTGAGGAACTCGAAGCGACCATCGAAGAAAAAGACGATCGAATCGAGGAGCTTGAAGCCGAACTAACAGAGACCCGCCGCGAAGAACGCCGCGAGGCACGCACACGGCGCGAAGTGACCCGAATACGCCGTCGAGCACAGGCACTCGAACGGGAGCTTGAACAGGAACACGATCGCAACGAGGAGCTGGAGGACAAACTCAAACGTCTGAAAGCGCTGTGGCGACTTGATCACTCGAATTTCAGCGATGTTGCAGACGAAAAACAGGGGTTAGTTCCGGTCAAGCCGATCGATGAGTTCACGAAAAGCGCGATCCATGAAGCTGATGACCGATACGGGCTGGCAGCAGACGATATCATCTACCTGCGGGATGCATCTGGTGCTGGCCGGTCGACAGCGGAACTGCTTGTTGATATCGAGCCGCGAGTTGTCCTCCGGGATGGCGGTCGGCTCTCAGAGGTCGCCGATCAGGTGCTCTTCGAGCATGAGGTGCCCGTTGGACCGGCAGATGAAGTCGCAATGCAGGAGGTCGATGAACTTGCAGTTGCCCGAGAATCAGATGTCGAAGCAGTTATCGAGGATTGGCAAGAGCGGGCACAGCAGCGAAAGCGCGAACAGACCGAAGAGATGGTCGATCAACTCATTACGGAATATCGGGTTGAGGAACGGGACGTTTGAGCCACCCACGGTTGAAGCCGAGGGAGTCAGCGTGGACGCCCAGTGACCCATCGATAGGAGGCGCATACGCTTCGTTCGCGTTCTGCTGATAATACATGGTCCGGGGATTTTTAACACGCTGATACCGAAGAACAGTATATGACCGATAAGCAGCAGTCAGCGGACGTATCGGATATCCGAATGCCGGATGAATCGGAAGTCTTTGCGGAAGTGACGAATATGCTTGGTGCTAATCGTGTCAGAGTACGGTGTGCGGATGGTGTTGAACGGACAGCGCGGATCCCTGGCAAGATGCAAAAACGGATTTGGATCCGTGAGGACGATATCGTCCTCGTTGAACCGTGGGACTGGCAGGATGAAAAAGCCGACATCACGTGGCGCTATGAACAGGCAGAAGCTGATACGCTCCGCGAAGAGGGCTATATCCACGGATAAGCTTCACGCGAACAGCTCTCGAGCACTATCGATCGCCGTACACAGTGCGTCGATTTCCTCGCGTGTATTATACAGATAGAACGATGCCCGAGCGGACGCTGCGACCCCAAGTTTGTCATGGAGCGGCTGGGTACAGTGATCGCCAGCCCGAATCGCAATAGCATGCTCGTTCATAATTGAGGCCAGATCATGGGCATGAACCCCGTCAAGATTAAACGCAACTAAGCCACCTCGCTGATCGGGAGCAGCCGGAGGCCCGTACACCTCAATATCGTCTAGTTCCGAGAGGCGCCGATACGCATAGTCGGCAAGATACTCCTCGTGGGCTTGGATACGATCCATACCGATCGTCTCAAGATACTCGATTGCAGCAGTAAGCCCGACCGCTTGTGCGATCGGTGGCGTTCCGGCTTCGAACTTCCAAGGAAGCTCGTTCCAGGTACTGTCCTCGAAGGTGACCTTCCGGATCATGTCTCCACCGTAGAGGTAGGGAGCAAGTCCTTCAAGAACCGTCTGTCGACCATAGAGGACGCCGATGCCGGTCGGACCGAGCATCTTGTGTCCGGAGAAGGCATAGAAGTCTGCGCCGATTGCCGTAACATCGACGGGACGAGTCGGGGCCGCCTGTGCGCCGTCAATAAATGCAAGTGCATCGTGTTCGTGGGCCATCGCGGTCAGCTCGGCAACGGGATTGACTGTGCCAAGCGTATTCGAAACATGCACCGCCGAGACAAGAGCTGTCTCCGGACCGATCACCTCACGAGCATGGTCTAAATCCAGTTCGCCTGTCTCAGTAATGCGAATATACTCAACGTCAGCGCCTGTCCGGTCGGCAATCTGTTGCCAGGTCACAAGCGATGCGTGATGTTCCATTTCCGTGAGAACGACAGTCTGTCCCGGACCGAGTTCCCGCAGTCCCCACGCATAGGCAACAAGGTTCTCAGCCTCAGTCGTGTTTTTGGTAAAGATGATTTCCTCGCGACCGGCGGCATTGATAAACTCCGCTACGCGATCGTGGGCCTGTTCGTATGCAAGGGAGGCTTCTTGGCTCAGTTGATGAATCCCACGGTGGACATTGGCGTTATACTCCCGGTAATAGTCTGCAATAGCATCGACAACTGGCTCCGGGGTCTGGCTTGTCGCAGCATTATCGAGATACACGACCTGCTGATCGTCCCCGACGGTCCGCTGGAGGATCGGGAAATCAGCACGGATGGCCGGGATATCAAGCGGGGGCGAATCCTGAACTCCCATTAGGGGCACCTAGCGCCCAAGCACAAACACTCCTTCGGTCCACGAACCGGGGGCAAAAAGAATCACTCTAACCGGAGCATCTGTGCGTGTTTAGTTGCCCCGATATCCAAGACGTTCTCTTCGTGGACAAACCCATGTTCGATAGCCAGGTTCACCGCTTGATCACCGACGATATTGGCAACCCGGGCTCGAGAGAGCGCACGAACCGCAGCGTCTGGATCGACGTCTTCGCCTGCATAAAACTCCTCTGTGACGGTGATCGAGACGGTCCCATCTTCAAAGGATTCGCCGAGAACATCCGGGTCACAAACTGAGACAAGGACTCCCTCTGCGGTGTCTCGCTCGTTGACGATCATCAGTTCTGCAGTAAGTCTTCTTGCGCGTCTGCCCGTAGATCCTCGGCCTCTGTCGCAAGCTGTTCGGCCTCCTCATACTCACCGAGATCTTCAAGTGCGGCAGCTTTCTGATCAAGCAGATCTGCAGTCCGCATTCCGAGCCGGATTGCGTTATCGAAACAGTCGATTGCCTCTTCAGGAAGCCCCCGTTCAAGCAGGAAAAACCCACGATTGTACCAGGCCCGATCGAATCGGGGATCGATCTCAACGGCCTGTTCTGCGTGCTCAAGCGCTTGGCCAGAACGGCCGGATTCCCAGAGGGCATATGCTAAGTTAGTATGGGCGACTGCAGCGTGATCAGACTCTGCATCAAGTTGCAGTGCCTCACGATAGGCGCCGATTGCGGCATCCCATTCTTCGAGTTCGCCGTGGGCAACACCCTTGTTGACCCAGGCTTCCTGTTCAATCCGGTCGTCATCTGCGAGTCGTGCAGCCCGCTCAAGCGCGTCTGTCGCCTGCTCAAAACGATTGATGCGGATGTACTCAAGGCCGACATCAATGAGGCTGTCAACATCGACTTGCTCTTCCGGGAAATGGGCATCGTCAAGTCGATCGGCAAGCACCCGTGAGTCGACCGGATCAACGTGTTCAGGATCAAGCTCTAACTCCGGCGGGTCGATATCAAACCCTTCATATGGGTCATCGAATCCCTGCCCCTCGGAGAAAGTATGATCGTCGTCGTTAGCCATACACAGAGAGAAGGGGCTGAATCGTCCTAAGGGTTCTGGACGGTCGGAGGGCTCTTTTCTGCCCATGGTATAGCGTCGATGGATCGAAAATGAGTGAGACCACACAAACCAGCAAGCGATGGTAGCGATTACGATTGAGGATATCCGAACCGCAAGACAGCGCCAAGACGATGCGGTTGTCTTCGAAACGCCAGTAGAGAAAAGCCGATCACTGGGTGCGATGACCGATGCGACAGTCCGACTCAAGATGGAACATCTCCAACGGACTGGCTCGTTTAAGACCCGGGGTGCGTACAACAAGCTCCAACAGATCATCACGGAGCGTCCCGAAATCGAGCATGTCATCGCTGCCAGTGCCGGCAACCACGCTCAAGGAGTTGCACTTGCGGCAACACGATCCGGACTGGCGTCGACGATCGTAATGCCACAGGATGCACCACAGGCAAAAATCGATGCTACAGAAGGATATGGTGCGGACGTCACCCTACATGGGGAGACCTTCCAGGCGGCGATGGACTATGCCAAATCGATCGTTGATGATCGATCAGTATTTATCCACGCGTATGATGATCCGGCAATCATCGCTGGTCAAGGGACACTTGGGTTGGAACTGGCAGAACAGGTCCCGGACATGGACACAGTCCTCGTGCCAATCGGGGGTGGCGGACTCATTAGTGGCGTTGCAACGGCATTAGACGCAGTTGCCCCGGACGTTCGTGTGATCGGCGTCCAAGCAGCAGGTGCAGCAACAGTCCCGAAGAGTCTGAAACAGGGCGCGCCGGTCGATCATCCGAGTCCGGAAACGATCGCTGACGGAATCGCAACCGGTGGGATCTCGGAGTTGACCTTTGCGTTGATCGATAGCCACGTTGATGAAATCGTGACTGTCGATGACGATCAGATCGCACAGGCGATTGTACTCCTGCTTGAACGTGCAAAACAGCTCGTGGAGGGCGCTGGGGCGGTCGGTGTTGCCGCGATGCTAACTGACGATATCGACATAACAGGGGAGACAGTCGTGCCGCTTCTCTGTGGGGGGAACATCGATATGTCACAGCTGCGGACGGTGATCGATCATGCAATGGCCGATCGCAAACAACTCCTGCAGCTTCAGGTACAGATCGACGATCAGCCCGGAAAGATGGCTGCAATCTCAGACGCGATCGCAACCGCTGGCGGCGATATCCGGACAGTTCGCCACGAACGGGCAACAACTGATCTCGCAGTTGGCGAGGCATATCTTCGGTTCCAAGTTATGACAACCGGTGCGAGTCACGCCAACCGGATCACAACCGCGATCGAAGACGCAGGCTATCCTGTCAAGCGAATCAACTGAGAGAAAGACCCGAGAAAACGACCGATCAAAGCGGTGCTTGGCAAGCGACGGGAGGCTTACATCATGCCGCCCATGCCGCCGCCCATACCGCCCATGCCGCCCATGCCACCGGCACCGGCGCCAGCACCGGGCATGTCCTCATCATCGTCGTCGTCAGTGCTGCCACCTTTCAGATCGCCAGCAGCAATGACGTCATCGATCCGGAGAATCATCACAGCAGCCTCAGTCGCAGACTCAATGGCCTGTGTTTTCACACGCAGGGGCTCAACGACGCCCTCATCGGCCATATCAATGACATCGCCGGAGTAGGCATCCAGGCCGGCAGCGGAGTTGCCGGCATCGTGTTCACTGCGGAGTTCGACGACCGAGTCGATGGGATCAAGGCCAGCGTTCTCCGCGAGCGTCCGGGGCACGACATCCAGGGCGTCGGCGAAGGCTTCGACAGCGATCTGCTCACGACCGCCAACCGAATCGGCGAACTCTCCAAGCGCTTGGGCGATCTCAACTTCGGGAGCTCCGCCGCCAGGCAGGACCTTTCCGTCTTCAAGGGTAACACGAACGACGCCCATGGCATCCTCGATAGCACGTTCGACCTCATCGACGACGTGTTCAGTCCCACCGCGAAGGATCAGGGTAACGGAGCGAGCTTCCTCAACATCCTCGACGAAGATCTGTTGGTCGCCGGCGATTCCTTTCTGGGTTACCGAGCCAGCGAACCCGAGATCCTCAGCGGCGATATCGTTGACGTTGGCAACAACCCGGGCACCGGTTGCGCGGGCAAGCCGGTCAGCATCGTCAGATTTGACACGCCGGACGGCGAGGATTCCTTCTTCGGCCAGGAAGTGCTGTGCCATATCGTCGATGCCATCCTGTGCGAAGACCACATCTGCGCCGGCTTCGACGAGCTGGTCAACCATCTCGCGGAGTTGCTGTTCTTCCTGGTCAAGGAATTCCTGAAGCTGGTCAGGGTCAGTAACGTTGACCTCGGCGTCAATCTCAGTTTCAGGGACTTCAAGTGCATCATCGAGCACTGCAACGTTGGCATCCTCTTTGAAGTACGGCATGTCCTCATGGACACGCTCTTTGTCAACAAGGACCCCTTCAACGAGCTCGGAGTTTTCGATAGAGCCACCAACGACGTTCTCAACTTTCACATTATCCGTATCGATGCTGTCCTCGTCAGCCACGCTCCGGACGGCTTGGACGACGAGGTTGGCAAGGGTGTCCCGAGCACTCTCGGCACCCTTCCCGGTCATTGCTGTCGCGGCAATGGATTCGAGCAACTCAGTATCGTCTGCATCGACATCGATCGCGATCTCATCAAGAACCTCTTTGGCCTCCTCGGCAGCCCGACGGTATCCTTGGGTGAGCGTTGAAGCGTGAATCTCCTGTTCGAGCTGATCCTCGGCTTGCTTGAGCAGCTCACCAGCGATGACGACGGACGTCGTTGTCCCGTCGCCGACTTCGCTCTCCTGTGTCTCAGCAACCTCGACGATCATGTTCGCCGCCGGGTGCTCGATGTCCATCTCCTGAAGGATGGTCACGCCGTCGTTGGTGACGACGACACTCCCGCTGGAATCAACCAGCATCTTGTCCATCCCTTTGGGACCGAGGGTCGTTCGAGTGGCCTCGCTGACCGCCCGCCCTGCGGTGATGTTCATCGAATGTGCGTCCTCTCCCGACGTTCGTTGGCTGTCCTCTGAAAGTACAATAAGCGGCTGATTACCCATCTGCTGTGCCATAATCAATAGATACTTTGATTGTGATTCTATAAAAAGCCTTTGTTCGACTGACGAAACGCGAACACCCGCGTTCGGTCAGTAGTTCATCCCAAACCGACGCTTTCGGAGCTCAGGTGTGATCCGGATCCTATCGATCGACTGGCCGGTCCGATACCACACGAATGCTGCTCTCGTGAACAGTTCTCGACACTCGATACGAACGTCACGAGGAACACCAGCAGTTTGCTCGTGAATAGCCTCAATGGCGGCTGGCGTAAACAGGTTTTGTGACTGGCTGTTATAGGACTCCCCCCGAAAGTACGTCAACGACCGGGCGATATACTCATCAACATCAGCAGGCGAGAACGGTTCGATCCCCTCATAGTATCGCAGCCGGGAGTCAAGCGTGTTTCGGAGCTCTTTGACTCGCTCTTTGCCCTCCGGCGTACCGGTCAAAAACAGTCGGATACCGAGGTCGCCGGCGACCTGCAACGGGGAGAGGAGTTCTGCAGGAAGGACTTCGATTTCATCAACGATCACATACAGGAGTGTATGCTCAGCTTCGAGATCAGCAGCGATCTCGCCGACTGCCTGCCGTGCCTCATCGGTTGCCCAAGGGATGCCATCGCGAGTCTGCCAGTAATCCTCAGTATCAAGTTCGTAGCCGGCGTCAAACGCCGCCTTGATGATCGTCTGATATAGCTGTCGAGGGGTTGTATCTCGGGCATTCTCAACGGCTGTCACGATAAACCCCTCGTGTTTGGCGAGATCACGAAGAACGATCTCCCGAAACGAGCTTTTCCCGGTGCCATATGGGCTAATCAGTCCAATGTGCTGGCCCTGTAGCAGCCAGCTTGTGACCTGATTGAGCATCTCCTGATCGTGGCGGACATACAGCGGTTCCGGCATACGATCGCGCGTTGCCTCCTCAGTAAACGGAAGGTCCGTAACGTCAGCCGGCGATCCACCGAGCGCCTCACCGAAGGCAAGCAGCCTAGTTTCGACCTCATCAAGCTGATCAAGCAGGACGCCTTCATTCGTGTCCGTCGCTCGCTGGTCTGCCTCGGCACGGATCGTTTTTAGCCGCTCAACAATATCGCTGATCTGCTGACTCTCGGATGATCGATCCGGATCGTTGGCCACGTATCAGTTCAGGTAATTCACCCGATCACAATAGGTGTTATCCTTCCGACGGGATCAGGAGTTGCCCGGGAACTGGTGATAGGAGAGCTCGTTGCGCTTGAGTTCGTTGCGTTTCTCTTCGAGGAACGAATACACTGTCCCGTGTGGCGCCCCGTCTAACAGCATCTCAGCGGCCCGTCTAACCGCTTCGACTTGTTCGGGTTGGCCGATAGCGCCCAATGTGGACCCGTAGATGACGACCCGAGCGCCGGTGAGTTCCTCCATCAGCTCCCGGGTTCGACCGTTCTCGCCGATAAGCCGGCCTTTCTTCCGGCGGAGATCGGTATTGTTGCGGGCAGCAGCTTCGATATCGACGAGTTCGAACATCATCATGTCATCTTCAAGAAGCGCCAGGGCATCCGCGGGAGTGAACCCACGACCGATCGCGCGAACGATATCCGGGCCCTTGAGAGCACGAACAGGATCGGCATCGGCCTGTTGGTCGATCTCGACGGCCCCATCCTGAGAGTCAACATCGAGTCGAACCTCCGCTTGGGCTTCGATCTCGCGAAGGGTCTCCCCACCGTCCCCGATCAGGACACCGATGCGGTCCTGTGGGATCGTCACGTGTTGCATATCTCTGATAACGCCATGGACCTGCTTAACTCTTACAGACCGGATCGGTCAGATCAGTTATCCGGATCGGCATGCTCACGTACCCAGTTGTACAGTTCTGTTCCGTCGACGGGATGACCTTGCCGGGAGAAAAACGTCGCAATGTTTCGACAATCACGCTTGAGGAACATCAGTGCGTTCGGGTGATGGATCGTGACGGCTTGTCCGACATCGATCACGACCAGTTCGCCATCGTGAACGAGAATATTATACTCCGAAAGGTCACCATGCACAAGCCCCGCCGCGTAAAGCCGGCGGATATACTCACGGACAACTTCGTATGCCGTCTGTGGATTTTCGATGTCGACTTCTGCTAACCGGCGAGCTCGGGTCCCATCAGTCCCAATAAACTCCATTAAGAGGACGTTCCGTTCGACACCAAGTGGCGTTGGCACCCGAACACCGGCCGCAGCAGCTCGTGTAAGATTGGCATACTCTTTTTTTGTCCACGCGAGCACGATCTGGCGTTTGTCACCGACTTCCTCAAACCGGGGATCGCCTTGAAGATACTCTCGCATATCGTCGAATTCGGCCGCGGTGATCCGGTAGATTTTCACAGCGATTTCAGGGTCATCGCGAGCAAGCGTCGAGGCTGCTTGGGATCCCCCCAACGCGATATAGACGTTTGCTTCCTTTCCGGTCGAGACTGGGCCGCCAAAGGCCGCGATGAGATCATCCTCAACGAGTCGATACAACGCAGCAAACGTCGCATCATCGAAGACTGAATCCTCGACTTTGAACTGCTCGGTATTTTTAATGCGTTTACGGAACTCAGCAAAATCTTGGTCCTGCTTGCGAGCAATCCGATCGGCCGCGGTGTCCCCCACATCGATATCCGTCCATTCGTCACCGGGTGTCTCGGTAGCCGCCCGATCAAGCAGTTCAAACTCCGCCATCTACCGATTATAACGGTGCTAGGAGTAAAAGCCCCAGCACTCGCTGATGACAGTCCTCCACTGTAAACGGGAGAATATTCTTCGTCAGGTGCTGCCGTTGTCGATTGCGGTTTGGATGCCGTCGTCAGTAACGACGAGACCGGCTGCACAGACTGGATGTTCGAACGCAGCCTCATACGCAGCCGTGGCAGCCGTCTGAGCATCGGCCATTTTGAAAGCATATGGCTCCGGCTGATTCCGGTTGTACGTGCCAACGAGCATCGGTTCGGTAACCTGTTCGACAAGTACTGCATCACGACGGACGATTCCAATATAGCTTCCAGCAGAATCTACTACGCCAGCTAACCGTGGAGTATCGTACTCGTCTTTTTCATAATCCAACGCAAGTAGTGCCATGACAAGCGCATCCCGGGCCGGATATCCAACTGAAAGTTTTTCGGCGATAGGATCGACATGTGAACCGTTTCCGAGAACTGCACGGTCTCCATCGTCGATAACACGAACTGCATTGTACTCGATATAGGGATTCTCAGTGGGCTCAGCAGCCTCGGTCGGACGAACAGTCAATCGGTCGCCACGATCGATGAATTCCCGGTTGGGAAACGAGCGTGAGGAGACTCGGTAGGCAGCCACGTCCGGGCCAACGATGACAAACCGGCCGATATACATATCTATTCGTTCACAGCCGTTCGGAAAGAGGTATCGACTCGATCGAACGATGACGATACGCATAAGTAGGTCCATCGTCCAGTCTCTGTTAGAGCAGTCCCGTGGGGTAGTGGCCAATCCTGTTGCCTTCTGGGGGCAACGACGAAGGTTCGAATCCTTCCGGGACTACTCAACGAGGATCGTGTGTGGACGAGACTGAACGTCGAACTCACACGTTTCTGGACGTATCATAGCGTAACCTTCTACAAACCGGCGAAACTGCTGGACAGATCTCGCGTCAGTCCACACGCATCGGAACAATGCCATCAGAACCGTCAACCAACGCGATCATATGGTCATCAGGATCGGTCGTAAGACCGTACTTATCCTCGGATACAGCCGGTGGCTGCACTGACGCTGACTCCCGAACTAACAGCTGGTCCCAAGCAGCCGCAAGATCGTCAACACGCACCCCCAGGTGTTGCCAGGCAGTCCCTGCAGTGTAACTACGACCGTCATAGTTATACGTGAGTTCGACAGTCATCGCCTCCGGCGCATCGACAGGTGGTGACAGGAAGTAGTTTGCAAAGGTATCAGCCTCCCAGCGACCGGCCGAGTCAAACTCGAAAGCCCGCACCCAATAGCCGATGGCCCGCGTGGCGTCGGTAACCCGGATCATCGTGTGATCGATATGCCAGCGTGTCCCTTTGGATCGCTCAACGATCTCAACCTCCCGGCCATCCGGGTCACGGACGAAGGCATACCCGGGATTGTTCTCCGGCGGACGGTAGTCCTCGACACCAGCATCCAGCAGTTCAGAATAGGCTGTCTCGACGTTGCGTACGGCAACAGCGATGTGTCCCCATGAATTACCCGGTTCGACGGTGTCGCTGTCGCTGTACTCGATAAGCCCTAAGCGGGCAGCCTTACTGCCAGCTCCTGATGGGACAAGGTAGGCCGCCCGGAAGTGATCGGTCTCAAGGGTGGTGTCAAGCTCGTAATCAAGCAGGTCCTGATACCACAGTCGCGTCGTCTCTAAGTCTGCGACTTGGACCATCGTGTGATCGAACAGTGCAGCCATAGTCACATGGTTGTGCCAGACAGACTAAAACAACAGGGACAGCAGCTTACTGATCAAAGCGTTCGAGAAGCTGTGGGCGATCGGGAGCGTCCTTTGTCTCGCCAACGGTAACGCCACTCGTAATAATCGCCTGAAGCCCCTCCTCAACACTAAGATCAATATCGTAGACCCGATCGCGAGCCACATAAATTACGAAGCCACCCATTATTGGGTTCGGTCCCATCGGCATGAACAAACTGACCATCCCCTCCTCTGTGTGTCCGACCTGTTCTTCGATAGTCGATGGTGTATCGGCGGTTACAAACGCCATCGTATACGAGCCCTCAGAAGGATACTCAACTAACTTGACATCACGAAAACTTTCCTCGCCACTGGCGATTGTCTGGCTCATCTCCCGAAAGCCCCCATAAACCTGTCCAAACCCAGGGATCGTCTCAACAATATGGTGAAACGTTTCAGCTGCGCGCCCGCCATGAGGAATGGTCTCGATAAAGGCACCAACAAGCACGATCCCGGCGACGATCAGAACTAAAATGACAAAATCTGCGAGGGCCCCATCAAGCCCGAAAAGTCCACCAAGCGAAGCGGACACCGGTTGGAGATAACCAAGAAGAAACTGGAGGATAAACAGCGTTAACCCAACAGTCACGACCGCAGGGACAACGAAGACAAGACCGGTTAGCAAGTAGCCCTTGAATTGATTGAACATCGATTCTTGCTGAACTGAATCCTGGGCCATAATTGTGGCCTATACTGCTGGGCACAAACGTTTTGTTCTGTCTGCAAACATCACTGCTCCATCCTGTCTCAGCATGGGGTTTATTAGCAAACCCAGTGTAGAACAGTTGAGATGACATATACTGCAACAATCGTTGACACATACCAGCTGACCCCCCGAGTGAAGGGGTTTCGGCTCCGCGTTCCCGGCCACACATTCGAGTACGAGCCTGGTCAGCACACAACCGTTCGATTTGAGTCCGGAGGCAGACAGGTTGTCCGGCCCTACACGCCGACAAACCTGCCAGGAACGGACCAGCTGACTCTTGCAATCAAGCGGTACGAAGATGGCTTGGCCTCCTCGTATATGCATACCCGGACTCGTGGCGATGAAATCACGATTGGACCGATTGAAGGAAACCTCACGCTTGCTGATCCTGATCGTGACGTAGCGTTTATCGGGACCGGAACCGGGCTGACGCCACTGTTAGCGATGGCTCGACAATATATGCAGGTCGGGACCGGCAACGCTCACTTCCTTTATGGGGAAAAACGGGATGAGTCGATTATTCACCGAGGAGCACTCAATGATCTAGCGGCCGCGAACACAAACCTGACAGTCACATTCAGCCTGTCGGACCCGGACTGGTCTTGGACTGATCGAGTCGGATACGTCCAGACACATCTTGAGGAGCTGTTTGATGATTTTGCGGAGCGTGATTTCTACGTCTGTGGTGTTCCGAAAATGGTTGTCGAGACAAAAGCACAACTACGTGAACTGGGGGCACCAGACGAGCGGATTCACAGCGAGGGCTGGGAAGACGGAGCTGTTAGCGACGACTAAGTTCCGACAGCAACCAGCAATCACGCCGACAGCTAGTAAAGATCAAAAGACCGGACGGAAAAGGACATGATATGGCTGTCACCGATCCGATTCCAGGGGTAGATCTCCCGACCCCATGGGACGCAGTAGCTGTGAGTACAGTCGTGACACTTGTCGTGACGGCAGTTGTATGGCTCCTCCTCTCGCCGATCTGGTTTGTCACCTTGTCAGTCGCGATGGTCGTCTTCGGGGTACTGGAGGTTGGATTCGAGATCGCCCGAACATAATCCGGGATCGACAAGACCAATTGCAATCCATCCTTGGATACGTGTATGAACCGAGGGTATGACGTGATCGTTGCCGGTGCTGGACCGGCTGGTGCTCAAGCGGCTCGCGATATTGCTGACCGGGGCTACGATGTGCTTGTGCTTGAGCGTGAATCCGAATCCGGGTTTCCCAAACAAAGTAACAAGTCAACCGGTGGGACGTTCCCGTCGATGATGGCGGCGTTTGGAATTCCCGATGATGTCGTGATGCAGTTTACCGACTCGGTCGTTTTAGAGTCGCCACATGAGTCCTATGTGGCCGACCAACCGGGTGCAGTGCTGGATTTCGCGGCGTTCAAGCAGTTCCTTGTTGCGGATGGCCGCGACCGAGGTGCCGATTACGAATTCGGAGCGCATGTTTCCGAGCCAATCGTTGAGGATGGTGATGTCGTTGGTGTCCGGTATAATGGCGATGAAGAGGTCCGCGGATCGATCGTAATCGACGCCACCGGACCAGCAGCAGCTCTGGCAGAAGAT
The DNA here is from genome assembly GCA_964403925.1 of uncultured Salinarchaeum sp. GTDB lineage: Archaea > Halobacteriota > Halobacteria > Halobacteriales > Salinarchaeaceae > CAZFMU01. Next base: position 42,265 of record CAYOHZ010000002.1, on the reverse strand, counting down.
CTCGATGTGGTTGAGCTGGAGCGCCAAAATCAGGCAATCGGAGTTGAACAAGAATTCACAGGCGTCAAAGTCAACCATCCGGGGTATGCTGACCTACGGGATGCGATGATGCTTCGGCTCGATAGTGACCTCGCACCGGGGGGCTACGCGTGGATCTTCCATACCGGCGCCGATACCGCGAAAGTTGGCGTGACCTACATTCAAAACGATCGGTTCCGCCAAGAAGCGGTTGATCGAACGATCGATGGATTCTTACAGCACTGGCGTGAGGTTGATCCTCGGCTGGCGGATGCAGAACCGATCCCGGACACCCAACACCGGGGATCAGCACATATTCAGTCGCCACAAGCATTGAGTACGGATTCGTTTATGGCGATCGGAGACACCGTTCCGACGATCGACCCACTGTGGGGTGAGGGAATTCACAAAGGGATGCAGTCAGGACGGATGGCGGCAATTACAGCTGATCACGCGCTCACACCAACTGAGCCGGATACGTCAGCCGAGACGATGGCGACCTATGATGATCTCTGGCATGAACGGGTTGCCCCGAACATGGACCGACGGTTGCTGATGACCAAGCTCCTGTACTTTGCTCCTGACGAACGGTATGACCAGTTCCTTGCTGACTTGAACCGACTTGACGTCGAGACGCTTGCGGCAGCCAACGAAGGAAACATCCGGGCGATAGCCAAGTTGTTCCACCTAGACGACCTATCGTTGTTGACACAGTTCGCCCGAGAAGAGATCACGGCCGGGAGCTGACAGAGTACAGACATTCAAGCAGCGTCCCAGCACAGAGGATGGATCTCGCGAGGAGGGATGGCCAGAACTGAGAGAAGACACGGTGGAGCACCCGCTGACATTAACTTCACGTGACTCAACCGAACAACAGGGACCACACCGTCCAGAGAGCACGGATCATCCGATCGCTGCGGTGTGCCCACAGGCAGCGAGCCGAACGGGAGTGTTTTGTACGCCGACAATTCCCGCCGGTGCCAGTTGACATTACGAGCAAGTCCCTGGTACGATGTGGGCTGACCCATCCGTGTTTCGAGATTCCATCGAGTCAATACCGGACCACACAGTGGGTCAAAGGAGTTGGCTCTGATCCACCACCTCCATCCGGAGTTGCTCCACGAACACCGCCTTGTGGAGGCCCAAGACGGTGGAGGAGTGAATCTTGAGACGGGCGAGACTGAACGATAGAGTACTTGGATATATTACGATTCGGTCGAATGTTCGGCTGTGTTTGGCGATCGGATGGATGCACCCGCTGAGATCAGTGCGCAACTATGTGAGACCACAGCTGGCCAGCTTGTCGGGCTTATCGAATGGCTCAACGAACAGGAATTCAACGCACTCATGCCCGACGACCACGTCTAACCAGCGGGATCTGACACAATGGAGACGGTACACCGGACAGTGCAAGGTGACGCTCGACAGCTTGGGCTGCCAGATGCGTCGGTAGAACTAGTCGTTACATCGCCACCGTATCCAATGATTGAGCTCTGGGATGAGCTGTTCGCAAGTCTTGATCCAGCAATTGAGACAGCTATCGAGCGTGAAAACGGTGCCGAGGCGTTTGCAGGGATGCATGCACAGTTAGATGCCGTCTGGAGTGAACTTGCTCGCGTGCTCGTCGATGGCGGGATTGCCTGTATTAACATTGGTGACGCAACACGATCGATCAACGGACAGTACCAGTTATATCCAAACCACAGCCGAGTAATTGAGGCTTTCACACAGCGGGGATTTGCTCCATTACCCAGCATTCTCTGGCATAAGCCGACAAACGCGGCGACAAAGTTTCTAGGGAGCGGGATGACACCACCGAACGCGTATGTCACCCTTGAACATGAATACATCCTTCTGTTCCGTAAAGGCTCTCGTCGATCGTTTCCGCCGGGAGCGTCACGGCGATACGAAGCGGCATATTTCTGGGAGGAGCGCAATCGGTGGTTCTCAGAGATCTGGTCAGGGATAACGGGTGAGCGGCAGGCCTTAGACGATGAGCAGCTTCGTGACCGCTCTGCAGCATACCCGTTTGCGATCCCGTATCGGCTGATCAATATGTTCAGCGTCTATGGTGATACTGTATTAGATCCCTTCTGGGGCACGGGGACAACGACGGCCGCCGCAATGGCTAGTGCCCGGAATTCGATCGGGTATGAGCTATCACGGGAACTGATCGACCAGTTTGAGACACAGCACAAGACGATTCCAGAACAGGCAACGAGAACCGTCAAGGAGCGGCTAAACGCTCACCAACAGTTCGTACAAGACCATCCCTCGGACGACCATCCATATACCACAGACAAGTACGATCTTCCAGTTCGCACTAAACAAGAGCGAGATTTGACGTTGTATACGATCGATCAGATCAAGCGGACAACAAGCGGCTACCGTGTCGCCCACACGCCATACAGTCAGGAGTCAGCTGGCGAGAACTAGTCGTCGGCTTCGACTGCTGGCAGTGTGGCATCTGACTCGGCGGTTTGTGCGTTCTCTTCGGCTTCCTTCTTATCTTTGATTTTCTTGAGTCGGAAGGTTTCCTCCCGTTCTTGCTCCATGAGTTTCTGCTCGATATACTCTTGATTCTCTTTGAGCTCCGGGAGAAGCTTGAACTCCAAGGCATTAACTCGGCGTTTGGTTTTCTCGATTTCATCAAGCATCTTCTTCATTGCCGTCTCGACTTCCGCTGCGAGGATGATCCTCTCTAGGAGTTCCTCGTAGGCGGTTGCGGCCTCATCGATCCGAGCGCTCGTTCCGAGGACACCATACCCACGCTGATCAAGATTCTTTTTGACTTTCGTGGATTCGATCTGTGGCACAACGACACCCATAATGTTCTTTGAGGTGGTCGTGATCTCGGGATGATCCTCGAGTGCGGCGGCCGCCCCTCGGACGGTCACATCACCCTCCATGGCCCTGGCCATGTTGATCTTCCGTTGGGCGCGCTCGTAGTCGGCCTCAAGATCTGAGCGAACTTCTTTGGCCTGATCAAGGATATTCATAAATTCCATGATAAGGCCGTCACGTTTCTGTTCGAGGGTATCATGCCCACGCTCGGAAAACTCGATCCGGTCTTCAATTTCCATGAGGTTCTTCCGCGTGGGTTTGACATCCTCGGCCATCGTAGGTCCGGATAACAAGCCGACGGTGTTAACTTTTGCGAGGGCAGGCGACTGGCGTCAGGCATCAACAAAGAACGTGATCGCAACACCGGCGGCCATCGGACCGAGGATAAACCACTGATCGAAGGGGTTGTTTCCGAGTATAGCACTTGCGATACCGGCGATACCACTGGCAAGCAACGCGATGCCAGCAACCGTTCGTACGGGGCCGTCTTCAAGGAGAAGTTCTCTGATCCCAAGGAGTGCTGCCGCACCAATCGCAGTCACCAACACGGCTCTACCGGCACCGTCGACCCTAAGGAGCGTGCCAAGCCCGAACACCACGATCAGGATGACAACACCAACGCCAGCAAGCCCAAGCAGGCGGGCAATACGAGGAGACGAGGAGCCGGGGTCGGTCACACGTATAGTAGGCCAACAGAGGATAAACACTTGCCGATCGAACTCGGATCAGTCCGCCGAGAGAACCGCCATCTCCGAATCGTCTTCACGGTAGTGTTCCTCAAGGAACTCTTCGCCGATCCGCGTCAACTCTTCTTTTGGCAGCATCGAAAGCAGGTCCCAGCCGATCTCAAGGGTCTCATTGACCGTCCGCTCGGTCTGGAAGCCTTGCTGGATGAATTCTTGTTCGAACCGATCGGCAAAGTCAAGGAACTTGTTGTCCCGTTCGGACAGAGCCTCACGGCCGACGATATTGACCAGATCGCGCAAGTCTTCGCCTTCAGCGTAAGCGGCATACAGCTGGTTTGCGACATCACTGTGATCGGCCCGGGTCAGCCCCTCACCGATCCCATCATCCATAAGCCGTGAGAGGCTTGGCAGGACATAGATCGGCGGTTCGATTCCCTGAGAATTGAGCTCTCGGTCGACGTAGATCTGTCCTTCGGTGATATAGCCGGTGAGATCTGGAATCGGATGCGTATCATCATCACCGGGCATGGTGAGAATCGGCAACTGCGTGACAGAGCCATCACGCCCATCAATCCGGCCGGCGCGTTCGTAGAGCTGGGCGAGATCCGTGTACATATACCCCGGATAGCCACGCCGTCCTGGCACTTCCTCGCGGGCGGCCCCGATCTCACGAAGGGCTTCACAGTAGTTGGTCATATCCGTGAGGATGACCAAGACATGATAGCCCTGATCGAAGGCCAGATACTCCGCCGTCGTCAGCGCAAGCCGGGGGGTAACCGTCCGTTCGACAGCTGGGTCATCAGCGAGGTTCATGAACACGACGGTCCGATCGAGCGCGCCGGTCCGTTCGAAGTCGTCCATGAACTCGTTTGCCTCTTCGGCGGTAATCCCCATCGCGGCGAAGACGACAGCAAACTCAGAGTCGCTGTCCTCCTTCTCTTCGGGAACACTTGCCTGTCGGGCGATCTGGAGCGCCAGCTTGTTATGTGGCAGCCCTGAGCCCGAGAACAGGGGCAGCTTCTGGCCCCGAATAAGCGTGTTCATCCCATCAATCGCGGAAATCCCCGTCTGAATAAACTCTTGAGGGTACTCACGGGCCGATGGGTTGATTGCTGAGCCGACGATGTCTCGTCGTTCATCGGCAACGATCTCCGGCCCGTCATCGATCGGTTGGCCGGAGCCATCAAGGACGCGACCGAGCAGATCTTCCGTGACAGGAATTTTCATCGTCTCACCGATAAACCGGATCGACGCGTCTCTGCCAATGCCGCCAGTGCCTTCGAACACTTGAATCGCAACGAGCCCTTCACTTGTTTCGAGGACTTGTCCTCGACGGGTCTCCCCGCTTGCAGTCTCGATCTCAACGATCTCGTCATAGCCGATCGGTTCATCGACTTCGGCGAATACGAGTGGACCGCTGATTTCAGTAATTGTTTGATATTCCTTCATTGCTCTTAGTAGAGGTCCTGGAGTTCCGTAGCTATCTGTTCTTCGAGATCACTCGCGAAGTCATCGATCTCTTCGTCGGGGGTTGTCGCCATCCGACCAAGGCGTGGTGGCGCGTCGATATCGGTGATCTCATCGACCGGCACCCCGGCATCAAGCGCCGCAAAGGCCTCGTCGTTGTAGGCTTTGATCGCCTGCAGAATCCGGAAAGACTTCTCCGGTGGACAATACGTATCCACGTCATGGAAGGCATTCTGCTGGAGATAGGCCTCACGGAGGTAGCGAGCAATCTCAAGGGTCAGCTGCTGGTCTTCTGGTAGCGCATCTTTCCCAACCAACTGGACGATCTCTTGGAGTTCGGTCTCTTCCTCAAGCGTATCAACAGCCCACTGACGGAGTTCCGGCCAGTCGGCATCAACGTTCTCCTGGAACCACGGATCAAGCTGCTGGCGATACAGAGAATACGATTCGTTCCAGTTGATCGCCGGGAAGTGTCGTTGTTCGGCGAGGTCTGCGTCTAGTGCCCAGAAGGTCTTCACGATTCGAAGCGTGTTCTGGGTAACTGGTTCCGAGAAGTCACCACCAGGTGGCGACACAGCCCCGATAACGCTGATTGATCCTTCTGTGTCGTTGATATTCTGGAACCGACCAGCACGCTCATAGAAGTTCGCTAGCCGAGCAGCGAGGTAGGCTGGATATCCCTCTTCGCCGGGCATCTCCTCCAGTCGCGAGGAGATCTCTCGGAGCGCCTCAGCCCAGCGGGAGGTCGAGTCGGCCATCAGCGCTACATCATACCCCATATCGCGGTAGAATTCCGCAATCGTGATACCGGTATAAATGCTGGATTCGCGGGCCGCAACCGGCATATTGGAGGTATTGGCAATCAAGCAGGTCCGGGCCATCAATGCGTTCCCGGTTGTTGGATCCTCAAGGTCAGGGAAATCATCGATGACCTCAGTCATTTCATTGCCACGCTCTCCACAGCCGATATAGACGACGATATCGGCATCAGCCCACTTGGCAAGCTGTTGCTGTGTGACTGTTTTGCCGCTTCCGAACGGCCCTGGAATAGCCGCCGTCCCACCTTTCGCGATCGGGAACAACCCATCAAGGATCCGCTGACCGCTGATCAGGGGTTCACGGGGCGTCTCCTTATCGCGGGTTGGACGGGGTTGACGGACCGGCCACTCCTGATGCATCGAAATCGTCTCGCCGGTATCAAGTTCAACGACCGGTTCCGTAACCTCAAGTTCACCACTGTAGACTGCAGTGATGGTCCCCCCATCAGAATCGGGTGGAACCATTACTTTGTGTTCGATACTCTCAGTCTCCGGGACGGTCCCCAGGATATCGCCAGCACTGACCGCATCACCTTCTGCAACGGTCGGGGTAAATTCCCAGGTCTGGTCGAGATCAATGCCCGGCGCGTCAACCCCGCGATCAAGGAATGCTCCCATCCGATCGCGAAGCTCACTAAGTGGACGCTGGGTTCCATCATAGATGGTATCCAAGACGCCTGGACCGAGATCGACCGAGAGAGGCTCGCCGGTATTCTCGACGGGTTCGCCCGTCGCAACACCGGAGGTCTCCTCATAGACCTGGATCGTCGTTTCATCGCCCTCGATTTCGATGACTTCGCCCATCAACCCATCGTGGCCGACATAGACAACGTCATTCATTCGGGCGTTGAGCCCGACGGCTGTGACGACCGGCCCACTAACGCTCGTAATCGTACCGTCTTCCGTGACGGTCGTGTCTGTTGTTTGACTCATTGTTATTGCTCCTCGTCCATTAGGTCGATACCGATTGCCCGCTTGATCTGCTGTCGAAGGTTACCGCTTCCTGCGCCGCCACCGAGTGTGACGACGACTGGATCGACACCAGTCTCGACGGCTTGACGTGTCTCACGGGAGAGATACGCAAGATCGTCATCATGCATCACAACGATCCCGATATTATCGTCTGTAAGGACCGACTGTACGGCGCCATCAAGCTGGTCGGTTTTCTCATCTTCCGGAACGTTCTCGAATCGTCGCACACCTGCCAGCCGAAACCCAGTTGTGAAAGTCGGACTTCCGACAACCGCGATCTCTTGGCTCCCGGTTGTGCTCATAACATCACCAGTTCGTTTTGGATTTCTGTTTCATCAAGGCCGACTTCACGACCCCGCGCGATCGCACGGATATTGTCGACCTCGCGCTCTTTTGCGAGGATATACGACATAACGGCCGCGACGGACATAGGTTCACTGCTTGCCAACCGGTCAGCATACGAGAGCAACGCGACATCAAGCGCGCGTTCGAACTGAATGAGACTGTCGGCATCTTCGAGCGCATCAAGCGCGGCTGTCAGCTCACTACCGTAGCGACTGTCCCGAATATGATTGACCAGCTCATCGGTCGTACCGATCAACTGCCGAAGTTGATCGGCGGTGAATAGCTGTCCTCCCTCGATAAAGTAGGCCGTTGGCTCCATGTCCGCACCGCTGCGTGAGAGCCGGAGCGCGTTTTTGATGTTCAAGAAATCGATCTCAGCACGGAGGAACCGGACATAGAGCCGTGCACCGCCAAAACTTGCTTCACCGGGCGCGACACTCCCAAGGAGACGCGTATAAAAGGCCCGATCGAGCGCATTCTCAAGGGGAATCAACGTGTCATGTTCCTCGAACTCGGGGACAGCTTCACTTAACGGGTCATAATATAGGGTCCCGGTCAACCCCTCGACAACGTCGCCGATCGTCTCAGCAGACAGTAGCTGATCGATCTTCCGGTCCCCGAGTTCGCCAGCCCGGATCAAGTCAGCCTCGATCGTTTCTTGAGCGGCTCCGGAGTATCGTCCGCGGAGGATGACTTTGATATTCCATACATCGTACTTCCGGAGATAACGGGCCAACCGGTCGTGAAGCCGTCCGTTTGACCACGCCAGGATGTCAGCAAAATGTGTCGCGAGGTTACGGTTTAACGCGTATTCGATGAGGTCAACCCCGCTATACCGGGTCCCGAGATCGTTAATCGCGTCTTCATACTCGGTTTCCTCAAGGTACCGGGCGATCCCGCTTGGGCCCATCCGGACCAGCTTGCGGTAATCCTCCTCATCGAAGAGGTTCGCCCGAAGCGTTCGGACCCTGGCATTGACATATTCCGGGTTTGACGAGCCGGTCGTAGCGTATTCGCTGTTCATTCTTCGAACAGCAGTGAGCTGATTTCTTTGCGGTGTGCTTCCCAGACGTCCTCAAGGATCGAATCAAAGGTGTTGTTGATCCGAATGCGATCATTTGGCCCTGTGAGGACGACGCCACCCAGACACTCCGTCGTGCCGCCATATGCGATATCGTCTCGATCGGCAATTAGCTCTTTAAGCAACTGCTCGTCATCCGGGTGACCGTGGACAGACACTGTCGTAACATCGCCAAGTTCCGCCAGGCCGGCCTCGAGCAACTGCACGGTCAGGTCACGACGACGATCGCCATCGAGTGCCGCCAGTTCGTCTTCCAGATCCGTATAGAGGGCTTCAAGCGCCTCGCGTTTGGCACGGAGCTGCTCTTGTTTGGCCTCCAGCCGTGCGCTTGACTCGGTCTGTTCGCGTTCCTGCTCGATCTGCGCTTCGACCTCAGCTTCTGCGTCGTCACGGATCTGTTCGGCCTCCTCTTTGGCTTCCGTGATGATCTGATCGGCCTCACGTTCGCCTTCCTCACGGAGCGTCTCGGCGCGTTCCTTGGCGTCCTGTTTGATATCGTCGACAACCGTTTCCAGGCTCATTGGTGGATCTCCTGGACGTTAGATCGCAATGCCCGGGGCGAGGACATACACGAGGATGAAGATAACGATTCCAAAGATGACAAGCGTCTCTGGAAGGACCGTAAACAGGATTCCGATCCCGAACATATCACGATCCTCGGAGATTGCCCCCACGGATGCGGCGCCAATTCGAGATTCAGCAACGCCAGCACCAAGTCCCGCAAGGCCAACGCCGATTGCGGCGGCCGCAAGAGCATACTGGACGCCGAGTTGTTTGGCTGCCTGTTCGCTCATCTGTTGTAGTACGATCGCTGCGATATCGGGTGTCAGTTCAATTGGCATGGATGTGTTTACTCTTCAGTAATGGAATTGGTATTTCGTCCGAACGGGTTGTACTTCCTTCCACCGCCTTCATAAAACCTCTGGAAAAACTCAACGTATTCCAACCGGAGCATCTGGATCCCGGCGGCGGTAATACCGAGTGCGAACACCAGCAGGTGGCCGGCAGTGAACAACACAAGCGCCACGACGACAAGCAACAGGCCGGTCACACCATCTGGCAGCAACGCGAGTAATTCGCCTTCGGCCACCAGCGTGTAGATGGTTTCTTCGGTCACCAGCCGTGTCTCTCCGGCACCGAGAATAAGCCCGGTCAACATCAACACGACCATCGCCATCCCACCTTTTGCCAGGAGGACAGCCGGAATCCGAAGATACGAGAGGGTCTGCCCAAGCATGATCGAGGGGATCTCGATGACGCCGGTAAAGCCCTCTGTGTAGGTGATCAAAACGATCCCAAGGGCAACCGTTGCGAGCCCAAGAAGCCCAACACTGGCAGGGATATTCGGGATGAACCACAACGCATTTTCACCGGCGATGAACTCGGGTTTCGGACCAGTCTCGCCAGCCAGGTGGCTGCTAAAGAGCCAGGTATAGAGCCCGATTACAGCCATAATCCAGCCGGAGGACTCGATTAACGCACCGGTGCGGTTGTGCGCGCGTTCGTTGATGTAGTTCATTATCCAGCCGGTGGTCATGTGTACAACCCCAAAGACAATCGCAAGGATGATCCATGAGAGCACCCAGAATTCGGGGTTGGTAAGATCCGGCTTGTAGCCTTTATGCAGGACCCCAAGTACAGGGAGATCAACCTTGGTGAGTTTCATCCCTAAGAAGTCATTATAGAGGATCCCGAAAAGCGCAGTAAACCCACCGGCCCACATCGCAACCGTTCCGAGCGCGTTGAGGACATCGGATTTGACCTGCCAGAGGCCATACCCAAGTAGCATATACAGGATACCGTACGCGATATCGCCGATCATGAACCCGAACATGAACGGAAACGTCAGGAACACGATCAGCGTCGGGTCGAGTTCACTGTATTTCGGGTGTGCAACAACGCGGACGAGTTCTTCGAAGGGAGTTGCTGCCCGCGAGTTTTTCATTTTGGTCGGTGGGACGTCATCAACGGAAGCCGGCTGTCCACCGTCGGCAGCGGCCTCCTGTGTGTCGTCGTCGTGGACAGCCTCGTAGTCGGCGCGTTCAAGCTCTTCGATCGCAAGGCGGTCGCCAACAGCATCGCGAAGCGCTGTCTTAAGCCGATCGAACTCGGCAGTCGGGATCCAGCCTTCCGCGATAAAGCTGCGTTTGGAGGTGGCGAACTGCAGGGGCACTTCCAGCTGTTCAACCTGTACCGAAAGGTACCGTTCGGCTGCCCACAGGAAGGTGTCCACATCGGCTCGGATATCAGCGAGGTCAGCCTCGATATCTTCGATCCGGTCTTGCAGCTGGGCTTTTTCAGCCTCCAGATCAGCAATTAACTTGCTTGGTGTGCCCTCGCCGTCCGGGATCTCGATTGGCGTATACGCGACCCCAGCCAATGCATCCCCTAGCGGATCCTCACCGTCACCAACAGCAGCAATCGCAACAATGTCTCCCCCCGTATAGGTTTCGTAGGCATCGATTTCGTCGGCGCCAGTCAGGGCGTTATCGATTGCGGTGGCGTCACCGTCACCAACGAGGATGTCGATCGTCTCATAGCCTTTGAGGAGATCAAGATCAATCCCCAGCTCGGCAAACGGTTCTAGGGCTTCGATCCGCTCGTCGATAGCACGGACCCGATCCCGGAGCTCATCGCGTTGATCATCGAGTTCGTTAACCTCCGCACGGATCTCCGGGAGTCTGGTCTCAAGCTCGGCGTCGGTAATCCCTGGTGGTGCACTTGGCGGATCGTCGTCCATGTCCAGTGCATCTTGCAGAGAACGGACAGTGACCAGCTTCTCGGATGTGTCTTCCGCACCAGAGAGCGGCGTACCGTTGTCGAATCCGCCCCAAGAGCCATCATAGTCGCTAAGATGGACGAGATTGAGCTCATGGAGGGTCTCGATGGCGGTCGGCATCACGGCCTGGGAACCGGCGACCGACACCTTACTCATGCGGTCAGGTCTGAGCATGGACCTCCTGTTCGATGAGATCGAGGACGTGGTCGATCGCTTCGTCGGTGCGTTCGTCAGCTCGGTTGAGGAGCCGATCACGCTCCTGTCTGCCGTCCTCGAGGATTTCTTGTCGTCGCTGTTCGATCTGTTTGTGTGCCTCTTCAAGACGGGTTTCTTTCAGCTCCTGTGCATCAACCTCGGCCTCCTGTCGGATCTCGCTTGCGCGATCGCGAGCATCTGCGATACGCGTTTCTTTGGCCTCGCGGGCCTCCGCGATGATCCGGTCGGCCTCGTGCTCGGCCTCTTTGATCCGGTCTAAGACTTCTGGCCTCGGCATACTCTACAGCATATCACAGTCATGAGAGCACATATATGGGCGTTCCGGATCGTAACAGA
>CAYOHZ010000002.1:21100-30603 GCA_964403925.1 uncultured Salinarchaeum sp. | reverse complement strand
TCTATGATCGAATTAACCCGTTTATTTGGACCGAACAGATGCGTGATGAAGCGCTTAATTTACTTGAAATCGATCCGGACGACCGAATCCTTGACGTTGGCTCTGGAACGGGCTTTGCAACACAGGCACTCCAAGAACAGTCACAGAACGTCTATGCACTTGATCAGAGTCGCGGGCAGATGAACCGGGCATGGAACAAACTCGATAAACACGGCCCGGTTGAATTCACCTTTGGTGACGCTGAACAACTCCCCTACGGACCAGACACGTTTGATATCGTTTGGTCTTCAGGGTCGATCGAATACTGGCCACATCCGGTCGCGGCATTAGAGGAGATCCGGCGTGTACTCCGGCCGGGCGGCCAGGTTCTGATTGTCGGCCCCCATCGCCCACAAACGAGAATCGGACAGTGGATGGCCGATCAAATCATGCTATTTTACAGCCAGGAAGAGGCTGATCGGATGTTCACCACAGCTGGATTCGAAGCGATCGAGCATACGCTGATGGGGCCTGTATACAAACCCGATATCGCGATCGTGACGACAGCACGAGCACCATCATGAGGCGCGTACCGTAACAGTCGTAAGCTGCTGGGAGTCATGATATAATTCGACCGTAATCTGTGCGCCAGGTGTAATCGACGGACTGTTTGTCGTCTGGGCGACTTGTAGACTAGCCCGTTCGCCGACACTCCAGCGTTGGTCGGCAGCTGGATTGAACGGCCCTTCTGGGCCACTGTGAAACCCGGTTGCAGAAAAGAACGGGACGGGAGGTTGCTCGGCAAGCGGCTGTCCGTCAACGAAGACTCGAACCTGCAGTCGATCGACATCAAGTGGAGCGCCCTGTTCATGTCGGAGCGCTATTTCATTGGTCTCCGCGTTAGCATCCGCGGTGATGACGGCTTGTTGTGGTGTCGCAGTTACTGCCTGCGAGCCAATGCCCATGATCGCGCCGCCAGCGACAGCGCCAATGGCAACGACGATCACCAGCAGACAGGCCGTGGCAACAATCGGTGCAATACCACGATCGATCACAACCGGGGCTGCTTGCGGGATCGTATATTAACTTATGTTTCAGCGCCCCAGTCGGTCGTCGCATTCACAGTTCGACCGTCAACGGTTGCCGTGACCGTCGTTTGGGTGTACGGGGCGACAATCCAGACCGTATCATTTGACTGTTGGACCTGCCGATACTCCTCAATTTGGATCGTTGCATCGGCGGGCTCACCGGTGCGGGTATCGATAACCTGTATATGTGCTGGGCCGCCAGGGTGGGTCCGATTGATTCGGAGTTCTAATTCGTTGTCAACGGTCTGTACCGCCGGGATCGTCGAAATGCCATCCGGTTGGAGTCGTTGTTCTTCGAGGTATATTTCCTGGGTGCGCTCATCGAAATAGACGGTAAGACTCCCAGTATCGTCACTTCCTTGGACGACCCAGATAGCCTCACCGAGCTCGGCCGGTGCCGAGATGACACTGATTCGGGAAGGTGTCAGCCACGGATACAGATCCGTAACTTGTGTCTCGACCTCGCCAAAGCTAAAGGAGACCTCATTGGCAGTCCCCCGGGCTGGACCATAATATGATTCAGCCCGATAAGCGGTACTGTCGATTGTTGCTAACCCAAGTCCACGGTCAGTAGCGGCGACGGCAACCGATTGTGGCTGATCTGCCCCGGCAACCATAGCAACGAGCTGCTCTCGCAATGGCGTCCGAACAGTTGCGGTTTCTACGCGAGCGCCACGAAGGCTTGAGGTAACAGTGATTCCGTCTGTGGTCTCGATAGCCCCGAAAAGCACCTCAAGGCGTTGGGCAAGTCCGGAGGCCTCACCACTTGTCAGGGCTAAGCTACTGACGAGTTGTTGCTCAGTAAGCTCACCGGCTGCATAGCGCTGGTACGCGTCACGTTCCTGAGTCCGAAGGGTTTCCGTCCGGTTTTGGAGTGCCTGTGACTCGTTTGTTAACAGCGCCTGTCGATCGGCTGCAGTCTCTGCCCGATTGAGTCGTTCCTCAAGGAGAAGCGTTCGATACCGATCGTGTGTCGTTGTCGCCCCAGTGTATGCGGTTGGGCCCAACTCCGGGGCCGGGACGGTGGTTCCGGCTGTCGGAGTGGACCCAAGCGACAACCGGTGTGGGATATCAAGCGAATCGGTATCAGTGACAGCCTGACTGTAGCTGCCACTAGCAGCACCAACACCGATTCCCCCTAACACGACAACCAGCCCAACGAACAAAAGCAGGGCCCATCGGTCCATCATCGCTGAGTTTCCCCTCTGTGAGTAAAAACCATGCGACAGAGCCCGAACATACAGAATCGATAGTATTCAAGACTGATAAAAAAAGCTCAAATGAGTCTTTGAGTCTTGTTTCGGCATAGAAAGCGTTTTTTTCCATCCAATGAGAACATTCTGTCATGCGGGTCCCCGTCCTCGTTTTTGGTATCGCTTGGATACTCATACTTAGCGGCAGTATTGGTGTCGTCGGAGCGGTTTCCGGGGACGGGATGTTACAAGGACAATCAGCAAACGAGCAAATTGAGCAGACGATCACGATTAACGTCAGTGAAAACGGGAACGCAGACGTCCGGATCAGTCAGCGACTCCCAGCAGAGACAGACGCTCAGCAGGCGGCCTTTGATCAGCTGGCAAACGAATTCGAACGCGGAGAGCATGACATCGGCGGCACAGCGATCATCCGGATCGTCGAGGAGGTCGACCAAGACCTGGATCGAACGATGGACGTCAGGAACGAGCAACGAGTAACGAATCGGTCCAATGGAGTCGGAACCCTTACCCACACGTTCGTGTGGACAAACTTCGCAAACGTCAGTGAGGATCGGATCACGATTGGCGACGCATTCCGAGTTGATGGGACAAACTGGCTGGGGAGTCTCGAAGCTGGCCAACAGTTGACGATTACTGTCCCGGACGGCTATGCGATTACAAGCTCGCCACAGGGACACGAAGACAACAGGATCACGTGGATGGGCCCAGAGACGTTTACAGCTGGTGATATCGAGATTACGCTCGAACGAACTGCATTCGGGCCATTTCTCGAGGAATCAACAGCCATAATGGTCGCGCTCCTTGTTGGCGCGATCGTTATCACCGGCTTGTGGACCTATCGGCGACGGCAGAGATCAACGACACCCGCCGAAACAACAACCACACCACAGCCATCGACAAGCACAGAGACGACAGCTGATGAGCCACCGGCAGAAAACGAAGCCCCTGTTGATCCCGAGCTACTCAGTGATGAAGAACGTGTGACTCGGCTACTTGAGAAAAACGACGGACGTATGAAACAGGCCATGATCGTCGAGGAGACGGGATGGTCAAGCGCGAAGGTCTCACAGTTACTCTCGAAGATGGAAGAAGACGGGCAAATCAACAAACTCCGGATCGGCCGCGAGAATCTGATTTCACTGCCTGAAGAAAACGTTACTGAGTTCGACTAGCCATGGACGTTATTGTCGTCGTGAAACAGGCTGCGTTCCTTTCCTCCGGGTTTGCTATCGAGTCAGGGCAGATTCCTGAAACTGACCTGACGTATCGAATCAACCCACAGGACCGGACGGCACTGGCAGTCGCGCTTGAACAAGCAAGCACTGACGATACGGTGACAGTCCTCACAGTGGGCCCAGAACGGAGCACACGCGTGCTCAACCAAGCATTAGCAGTCGGTGCTGACAAAGGAATCCGAATATGGGACGAGCAGTACCCAGTAGCACTGCAGTTCGATCCGACGGCGGTTGCGCAACTCCTAGCACCGGTCGTCCAAGCGGAGGATCCATCGATTGTCCTGGCTGGGAACCGATCGGCGGATCTCGGACATCAGGCGGTCGGACCAGCACTCGGTGCCATCTGTGGATACCAGTGGATAACCTCGGTGACTGATATTGCAATAAGTGGCGATCAAGTGCGTGCGTATCGACAACTCGAAGAGGGGCTCGAAGCCCGGATGACGACGACGATGCCAGCCGTCCTCGCAGTCACCTGGACTGGGGCGAGTATTTCACTCCCAGAGACGCCCCCTGCTGTCAGCGAACAGATTACCCACCAGTCACCGGACCAAACGGACGACCACTTCGAAATTGAGGATGGTCGGCTAACGGTCGGAGAGTTCACACGTCAGCATGCCGAACCCAACGAAACGATATGGACAGGCCCACCCCAAGAAACAGTACCAAAACTCATTCAGAAACTACAGGAAAGCGAAGTGATCGACCGATGAGCGATGTCTTAGTGATGGTCGAACACCGTCGGGGGACATTACGGGATGTAAGCCTCGAGGCGATCGGAGTCGGGCAAATGCTCGCAGAGGAAGGCACTGCGGTCGGCGTCATCGGGGGGCCTGAAGACGGATTTCTCGATCGATTGGACCGTGAGGGAGTCTCACACATCTATACAGTTCCTGGATCTGTTGAGTTTACTCAACAGCAGGCGCGTCGCGGAACACAGAGACTGATCGAACAGCTTTCTCTAAGGTACGTTGTGATCCCACATACCGCGGATGGGATCGCGTATGCACCGGCTGTAGCTATCGATGTAGACTGGCCACTGATCGCGGATATCATCCAGCTTGACGATCAGACATTCGTTCGGGAACTATACGGCGGAAGAGTGACAACCAGTATTGAACCGACGGGCCCAGCAATCGTTACGGTCCGGCCGGGGGGCTGGTCACGACCGAAACTGAAACCGGGGGCGACTGTCGAATCGGTCGCCATGCCGGACAAAATCGAGGACGGACCGACTACCACGGGATACCAGGATATCCAGCCAGACGATATCGATATCACAGGTGCGAAACTGGCAATCGGGATCGGAGGGGGAATCGACGAGCAAGCGACAGTCGAACAGATCAAGGAGTTAGCTCGTCTTACTGGCGGGACAGTTGTTGGCACGGAAACGACCATCGCTGCCGGATGGCTTTCACGAGCGCGACACGTTGGGCGGTTTGGACACTCGATTGCACCGACCACTTACCTTGCAATTGGCATTGAGGGAACCGATAGCCACGTCACCGGAATCCGACGTGCCGACACGATAATCGCAATCAACAAAGACCCAGATGCACCGATGGTTGCACTTGCCGATTACGGG
This sequence comes from uncultured Salinarchaeum sp., assembly GCA_964403925.1. Classification (GTDB taxonomy): domain Archaea; phylum Halobacteriota; class Halobacteria; order Halobacteriales; family Salinarchaeaceae; genus CAZFMU01. The sequence continues at coordinate 25,499 of CAYOHZ010000002.1, read as the reverse complement.
ATTATCGGTGATATCTCTGAGATCATCCCGACCATGATCGAACAACTCAGGGCCTAACCTGATCCAGTCCGTTACCTACTTGCGCGTCGCTCCCATAACCAGCGTAGATGGAGGCCTTCGATGACCGACACGCGTTGATCGAAGATCGGCTCACAGAGGTCATCGATGCTGTCGATCCGGATGACCGAAACGAGGAGATGACTCATGTCGTCCTCTCAGGCGGCAAGCGCCTTCGGCCGCTGTTGACACTTCTCGTCTGTGAAGCAGCTGGAGGCGATCCAGAAGATGCAGTTGATTTTGCTGTGGGGATCGAACTGGTACATAACGCATCGCTTGTTGTCGATGATATCATCGATCGCTCCGAACTCCGCCGTGGGAACAACAGTGCATGGGCGGGATTTGGACACGGGCCTGCAATCGCGACAAGCGACGGACTGCTCGGCGAAGCCTTCGAGTTGTTCCTTGCAGATCCGACAGCAACGGAGATCGTCGCACAAGCGATGGTCGCCCTCGGGGAAGGCGAAGCATCAGAAGTAACAGATCAACCGGTAACTCTTGCTGAGTATCAAACCTTGGCACAGCGGAAGACGGGGGCATTATTCCGGGCGGCAGCAGAACTCGGTGCTCTGGCCGCGGACACAGCACCAGAGACACGACAGTCATTCGGCGAGTATGCCGAACAGCTGGGAATCGCCTTCCAGATGCGAGATGATATCCTTGATGTCAAAGGCGCAACTGAGACGCTCGGAAAGCCGGCTGGACACGATACTGCGGTTAATCGACCATCAGTCGTTCACAATACTGAGCTTTCAGTTACAAAAGCAGAGGAAAAGGCCCGAGACCACGTCGAGAATGCACTGGCAGCACTCGCTGAAATCGAGACACCGGGAGCCGAGGCACACAAACACCTCCAGGAGCTGGCTGAGTTTGTCGTGACACGACATCGGTAGGCCGATGCGCTGCTCGCCGGGACAGGGCGGCTTAACTACGTGGGCAACAACAGTCACATATGAACGAACTTGCAGGTCGTTCGGTCGCCATCGTTGGATCGGGTGTCGGTGGCCTATCGGCGGCTGCATATCTTGCTGATGCTGGAGCCGATGTGACAGTGCTTGAACAGAACGAACAGCTCGGCGGGCGCCTCAGTCGACTTTATCGCGATGGGTTCACCTTCGATATGGGCCCCTCATGGTATCTTATGCCCGATGTGTTCGAACAGTTTTTCAATGACTTCGGGTACACGACAGAAGACTTCTACGAGCTGACTCATCTTGACCCACACTATACCGTGTTTTTCGAGGATGGTGATATAGTCAAGATCCCGACTGACCCGGATGAAGCCCGTGGAATTTTCGAATACTACGAAGATGGCGCCGGTGATGCACTACAATCGTATCTTGAGGAATCTAAACGCACCTACGAGGTGGGGATGGAGGAGTTTGTCTACAAGGACCGATCACGACTCCGCGATTGGATCGATCCAGGGCTCATTAAAGCGCGAGATTTGACGATCCGGGGGACGATGCAAGAGCATGTTGAGACGTATTTTGATCACCCGAAACTCCAGCAGTTGATGCAGTATACATTGATCTTCCTTGGTGGCTCGCCGACAAACACGCCAGCACTGTATAATCTGATGAGTCACGTCGATTTCAACCTCGGGGTGTGGTACCCAGAAGGCGGGCTGGGAGCCGTGGTCGATGCGTTGGTGACGCTGGGCGATGAGCTAGGCGTAGACTACCATGTCAACGCGGAGGTCACTGAAATCAAAGGTCGGCGAGGTGGATTTATGCTTGAAACCACACGGCCGGACCGGGATCACCGATCGCCGATTGCCGATGCGCCAAGAGATGCGCCGCCACAAGTCAGCCTCGCACACGATGGTGTGCCGACACAGCAACAGCAACAACCAGCAGCAGTCGATGGCGGGACAACAACAGGTGTGCCAGCCGACATTGTCGTTGGGAACGCGAATCTCGCACACATCGATCAGGATCTCTTACCGCCTGAAAAACGTGCGTACGGTGAGGACTACTGGGAATCACGAACCTACGCACCGTCAGCGTTTATGCTCTATCTCGGCGTTGAGGGTAACTTGGAGCATCTAGATCATCACACCCTCCTGTTGCCGGAAGACTGGCAGCCGCACTTCGATGCAATCTTTGAAGACCCCTCGTGGCCCGAAAACCCGTCTGCATATCTGTGTGTTCCATCGAAGACGGACCCGACTGTTGCCCCTGATGGGCATCACGCAGTTGTTGCATTGGTGCCGATTGCCCCAGGCCTTGCGGAAAGCGACGAACAGCGGGCGCAGTTCCGAGAAAAGGTCTTGGAGTTGATCGCGGAATATACCGGTGAGGACCTGCGTGACCGGATTGTCGTCGAGGAGTCATTCGGGGTCTCTGGGTTTGCTGGTCGCTATCACAGCTATGCAGGCAGCGCGCTTGGGCTTGCACACACGTTGATGCAGACAGCCGTCTTCCGGCCGAGCCATCGTTATCCAGGAGTTGATGGGCTCTATGCAGTCGGAGCTTCAACGAACCCGGGCATCGGTGTTCCCATGACGATGATCGGCGGCGAAATCGTCGCTGATAAGATCATCAACGACGCCAATTAATCGTACGGACCGATGGAACGGGCGTCATATCTCCTGAAGCTCTCTCGACCACGGTTTTGGCTTTATCTTGCTGGTCCGATCGTCGTTGCAGTGGCATATGCAGCGACAGGTCCAGGCGAGTTGATTACGCTGCCAACAGTCGCACTGTTTCTGTATTTCTTGGGCCCGGCGAACATCTACTTATACGGTATCAACGATCTGTTTGACGCGGATATCGATACTGAAAATCCGAAAAAAGAGCAAAAAGAGGTTCGCTACACCGGGGAAGGATTTGTACCAATTATTGTTATCGGCTCTGGTCTGTTGTTGTTTGCATTGTTCCCCCTTATCGATCCAGCAGCGTGGCCATGGCTGCTTTTGTATGGTCTCTTGGCGACTGAATACAGTGCCCCACCGTTTCGATTCAAAACGACCCCGTTCTTGGATTCGATTTCAAACGGGCTGTATATTCTGCCTGGTGCAGCGGCATACGTGACTGTTGCCGGCAGTCAGCCGCCGCTGGTGACTGTCATCGGCGCGTGGCTATGGGCAATGGCGATGCATACCTTCTCTGCGATCCCGGATATTGAGCCGGACCGACGGGCTGGAATCGAGACGACCGCGACCGTCCTTGGGAAGTCTAACACCTATCTGTATTGTATCGGCGTATGGGGACTGGCGGCACTGGCATTTGCTGGATATGATCTGAAAGCTGGTCTCGTGATCGGAACGTATGCGGTGTTGACTGCCGGTGTGATGAGCTCTGATATCGCTGTCGACAGAGCATACTGGTGGTTCCCGTATATCAATACGGGGATCGGAACAGTGTTGACATTGTGGGCGCTGATCCATACAGTTCCACCGTCGGTCGTGTTGCCAAGCGGGCTTGTCTGATGCTATAGTATCGAACAATTCATGAGGATACTAAGCGGACCCATATGACAATGGATCGTCGGGAAATCGAAGCCCAACTTGAGACCGTTGTACGAAATAATCGGGCGACGATCGCAATCACGTTTCCGCTTGTTGGTGTCGCTTTACTCGTTGCCGGAAGCGAAGGATGGATTCCACGGTGGCTTGCGTTTCATCCATATTTGATGGTGTCCGCGGCTGCGATTATGGCCTTACCACTGGTAGCCGGGATACTACCGGTTATTGATCGGCGGGCCGGCGTTGGGTTGGCAGCACTCGTTGGCTTTGCGTGGGGGATTGAGCTGCTCGGCGTGAACACCGGGATCCCATATGGTGCTTTCGAGTACCAGGTTGCGCTGGGACCGATGCTGTTTGGCGATATTCCACTGGCGTTGCCAGTGTTTTACTTTCCGATCTTACTAAACAGCTATCTGCTTGGCGTACTCGCACTCGGTCAGTATGCTGAGCGGTTGACAATCCGGTATCCCGTGGTAGTTGGGTTCGTTTTGTTACTTGACTTTATTCTTGATCCGGGGGCGCTACAACTCGGATTCTGGACCTGGGAACACCCAGGAGCCTACTATGGTGTCCCCCTGAGTAATTTCGCCGGATGGATCTTGTCTGGCTCGATCGCTGTAGGCGTTATTCATTTCACCTTTGATCACGAGCAGATCATCACCCGCCTCCGAGAAGTCGGGTTCTTTTTGGATGATCTGATCAATTTCCTGTTGTTTTGGGGGCTCGTGAACCTGTATTTCGGGAATCTCGTGCCGGTTGCACTGGCGGTGGCGATCCTCATCGGATTATTCCGTGTCAGCTGGTTCGATTTTGCAGGACTGGGGGCTGGGACACAGTCAGTCGATCGTTGAGCCACCTACCGCTAAAGCAGTG
>CAYOHZ010000002.1:0-21000 GCA_964403925.1 uncultured Salinarchaeum sp. | reverse complement strand
GATGCCGTACCGTTTGCAGGCAACGACGCTTTTGTTAGCTTTGTTCCGAGCGACGTTTACCGTTGAGGCTGTCCGTTTTCTCGCGGACATCGTCGTCGGTTTCGTCGTCTTGCCAGCGGTGACATACTCGCCTTGGAAGCGTGGGCAACGACAGACGGTGCCAACCGGAGGACGGTGTTTATGGTCGCTTCGAGGAGCACAGCGTCATCGCTGTCCACAGCCAGTGCAGCGGGGACGGTACCCCCCAAGTTCATCTCCTATTCGTAGCATCGGTGTTTCGCAACTAGTGGAGAGCTAACCTGCTACTGGAGGCGGGGTGAGTTCCAGTTATCGGCTTCACCCCACAGCGAAAGCCGTGGAGGTTCGGCTTGAGCGTCGGAGAACGCTGACTACTGCATTGGGACGGTCTCGCCGGGACCTGGTGGAGGCGGTGACGAGTTCGGAAGCGTGAGATCACTTACCGAACGGAATACGGTTTCGGGATCCTTCGAGAGCTGCCATCGATAGCCGGTGCGGGCAAACAAAGAGAGTTTCCGGACCGTCGAGAGGTTTGGTTCGTTGTTGAGTACATCACAGTTGACCCCACGAATCTGGCTGTGGTAATCGGCATACATGACCGCAGCCAGCAATACCGGAAACTGTGTATCCGCCGGTAGGTGCTTGATCCCGGCAATGCCCTCTTGATAGAGTTGTTCGGTACGATTTAGCTCATCACGAATCGCGGCCGCAAACCCAGGACTGAACTCAAGCCGCTCGATTTGATCGTGGGTTATATCATGTCGTGTAAGCGTTTCACTGGGGAGATAGATTCGATCACGTTCAACGATGTCTTCCCGAACATCCCGAAGGAAGTTCGACATCTGGAAGGCCTCACCGAGTGCACGAGCATGCGGGAGTGCTTTCTCTCGGTCGTCTGGTTCCATGATCGCTGTCATCATGACCCCGACAGCCGCCGCCGACCCGCGCATGTACTCCTCGAGTTCCTCGAATGAATCATACCGATTTTTGTCGATGTCGGTTTTCATCGCATCGATGAAGACATCGATTTCGTTGTCGGGAATATCGTACTCCGTTTTTACTTGTTGAAAGGCCTCGAGTTCAGGGCGTTCGGGTTCAGTGGCGCCGATTGCTTGGGCTCGAAGCTCTTCGAGACGTTCACGTTGCTCTGTCTCCGTGAGCTTGCTTGCCTGCTCGCCGTCTACGATCTCATCGGCAATTCTGAAAAACGCATAGAGGACATACGTGGGCCGCCGAACACGAGCGGGTAGCAGCCGTGTTGCAAAATAGAATGTTCGTCCCGTATTCCGTTGGATCTGCTTGCACTTCCGAACGAGTTCATCACTGGGCATGGTAGAGATTAGCTATTCGAATCCGATCTTCGACGCTGCACTATAGTAGGAGGTATATCTGGTGGGAATAAAACGATTAGGGTTTTCTGCGTGTCATCCGGTCGCCCCCATGGACCCTGATGGTGATTTTCTGCTGTCAGGGGAGCAGTCCTTGGATCCGATCCATCCAGCTAACAACCACAACATGTGGAAGCGTCAGGACAGCAATCAAGACGAGATAGAGGGCAACCAGCTCTGGAATCGTCGTAACCGAACCAGGCGTGAGGGCATATAATCCTCCAAGAAGGACTATTGAGACGACCGTCAATGGGGTTGCATCACGGATAAACCGCCAGGCAGCGGTCCAGGGCGCCCCGGTTCGGAGCGCATGTCGTGCATCTCGGTCAAGCGCGATGAGTCGGGCGATATGTCGAATCGCATGCCAGAAACAGAAATACAGACCGATCGCCAGAATTGGTGGGACAGTAGCGAAAAACGCGATCAGCAACAGGATCTCCGCGAGGTCAATCAGCCACGGGCGAAGCGTATCATACGTCTGTGCTTTCTGATACCCGAGCGCAAACGTGATGATAATGAGCCCCCCGACGAGAGCAGCGACAACCATTCGTGCCTGAACGCTGAAAAAGACACTGAGACTCTCGACCGCAGCAGGATCATACAGGCTGATGAGATATTCTGCGACCCGGCGATACTCAGCAGGAAACGCGACAAGCGGAACAGCCATCGGCATCGCACCGCGAACGAGGACAGTCAACCAACGAATCCTTCGAGACCGGAGATGACCACCGCCAGCCAGCTCACGGAGTGGATACAGTTCACCTTGCCCCCAATGAAACCACGTGATAAGAATGAAAATGACAAACGCGGCTGCTGGAGCCACAAACCAGAGAACCGTATACGCGCCTCCAACGACCGCATAGAGCCCAACGACAATTATGACCCACCGAAGTGTGAGCCCATCGCCATACAACCGGGGTAACGCGAGATGATCAACCGCACCGTGTGGAAGGCCGAATAACACGACGCTTGCTATCAACGGGATCCACTGATACTGTTGTGGAACGGAAAGCCCCGCAAGGAACAGAAGGGTCGTGACACCAAGGATGAGCCACCCAGGAAAGAACGCGGTATTCGAGAGCGGTTTCCGAACCCGATCCTCTAACAGCCCACGTGTACCAATCGCCATATGCTGAATGATTCACCTGGGGCCTTCTTGCTGTTGTGGTTTCCGGCTGGCCTCGGTCTTATGGGGGCTGGCGTATTGCCGAGCTAATTGACAGCAGTCGGGAAACCGAGATTACCGAGTTGAAGAAGAACGGTCAGGATGTCGGGCTTCAGCAACAGCAAACGCAAGCGTGCTCCCAACTCCAAGCAGAAAGCCCCCGGTGAGTGCAGCAGCAAGGTAGGTGAGACTTGCCACACCGAGGAAAAAGCTACTGACACCATGAAGCACGACGGCAATCGCAATCACGTAAAACGGCGCATTAAGATACCGCCACTCGAGTCGATTGGCCAAGTACTCATCGGTGATTTGCCCGAGACTCGTAGTAATACCGGCCGCAGCAAACCACTGGACAGCCCCATAGACAAGCGCAGCGATGATCTCCGAGACAGTAAGTGGATCTGCAGTGTGTGACCGGATGATCTCCAGCTGTTCGAGCCCACTGGCCCCCCCGATCACAAGCAATGCGACCGCAACCAGATACGTGACGATTGTGACACGACCAGTATAGAGCGCCTGCTGGAGGCGATCAACAGTTGTTTCAAGAACGTCAGTAATCCCGAAGCCTCGAGCAAGCAGATACAACCCCAACAGTCCGGAGGTGACACCGAATACGGATCCCGGGAGATCAAAGTAACTTGCCAAAATCGCCAGCGGATAGACCAACAGAAGGATTCCTAAGGGAATCAGAATCGTCCCCCGAGTTTCGGGATCGTCCAAAACCTGTTTGACAGTATAATAGACGGATTCGAGATCTTGGACCTGTCTGACAACCACACGACGGACGCCGTCGATGGGAAGCCGCGAGCGAATCACCGGCAGCACACCCTCGTCTTGGGCCCCATCAGTAACGACGATCGCCCGCAAGTCCTCATGGCTGTCGAGGCTGGCAAGGACCGTATCGAGCTCATTGCCGACGTGCCGATCCGCTAAAACATCGTCACCTTCGGTGCCGGTCACAACAGCCAGTGTTGCAGGCTCATCAGCAATATGATCGATAATCTGGAGGCCTTTGAACAGAACGTTTACATCGGAATCTTCCGGGTCAGCAGTGGCAAGAGCTGTTGCAGCCTGCTGGACTGCTGATCGACCGACAACTGGAGTGTCAAAATCGGTTTTTCGCCCGAGATCGTCATCCCGGTCGACACACAGCACCAGCAGCATTATCTGACCCTTCGAGAGCGACCCATACAATAGTTATGCCCGCTCGGTTAGGCGTCCTCACCGTGCTCGATAGCCCCCATGAGAGCAAACAGGGTTTCCCGTTCGGCTGAGTCAAACGCCGCAGGATACCCACCGGCAGGCATCACGAAATCGCCGGCATGGGCAATTGGCATCGCTGCGTAGACGACTGCGTCAACGGTCTCAAGCGATTCGACCTGAATATCGCCCTCAAAGCGGGTGACCTCAACCTCTTCATCAAAGATCGGCGTCGTCTCGGTTCCTGTTTTTTCGAGATTCTCGATCTGGATCTCGACACTACCGGTCGAAGAAAACCGGGATTCAGCTTGGGTGGCGATCTCTTCAGGCCCCCACTCAGCGACCGGATTGAACTCTTGACCGGCAACACTGATCTGTGGTGTTGTAAAAACACCAAAAACGGCACCTTGGATATCTTCTCCCCCAAGGTCTAGCCCCTTCTCGTAGACGCTTGCCCAGTTGGTGACCGTCACTTCTTGTTGTCCACCGGTCGGGAGACTGACGGTCCGGGTGATCGGCTGTTCCTCGATGAACTGTTCGCTATACCCGGTTTCTTCAAGGGTCGTCTCTGGAACGGACGCAGGAGCGGCGTTAAACTCATCCGGAATGCTCTGTTCGACACATCCCGCCGTGCCGAGAACAACGGCACCACTGACCGCGCCGAGGAACGTGCGTCGGGTCTGCATACGATAAAATACGGTCCCTGCAGTTGTATAGTTTGGCATAGCGTTTGCTGTGGTCGTTTCCTGTGTGTTGACCGCAAACGAACACGACAATAGGGGGTGATCGAAACCAACAGTTCAGGGAGCACTCCCGTTTTCGCGAGCAACGGTCGTGAGGAAGTTCTCGATGAGTTCGTGACCGACACCCGTAAGGACACTTTCGGGATGGAACTGGACGGCTTCGAAGGGGTGGTCTCGGTGTCGCAGTCCCATTACGAGAGTCTCGCTGTCAGCAGTTCGCGCTGACACGACGAACTCATCGGGGACCTCCGTGGCAATCAGTGAATGATAGCGACCGGCTTTGAACTCCTGTTTGAGGCCAGTAAAGACGCCATGTCCGTCGTGACTGATCGCCGACACCTTACCATGAACCGGCTCCGGGGCGCGGCCAACGGTCCCGCCATATTCATAGACGGCCGTCTCAAGACCTAAGCAGACGCCTAGGGTTGGGATCGTTGGTGTCAACTCACGGAGCACCTGTGGTGTGACACCGACATCTCGTGTGTGTTTCGGGTGTCCCGGCCCCGGCGAGATCACGATCGCATCCGGATCGAGCGAGCGGAGTTCATCGAGTGAGGCTGTGTTTCGACGAACAACGGGATCGGCATGCTGGCTGACGTACTCAACGAGATTATAGGTAAACGAATCGAAGTTATCGACAAACGCAACCGTAAGCTCCGTTGATTGCAGGGCCGACTGTGCAGTCATTGGCGCACCTCCTGTTCGGGCTCGGTGATCTGATCGAGTGCTGCAAGCACACCATCCATTTTTGCTTCGGTTTCTTCATATTCGGCAGTCGGATCACTGTCCGCGACGATCCCAGCGCCTGCCTGGACAGTAACACGCTGCTCGTGCTGGTGGTCATCCTCGATCGTTGCGGTCCGAATAACGATCGCTGCATCTGCGTCGCCAGTCCACGAGAAATAGCCAACCCCACCACCATAGACCCCACGCGGAGTGGGTTCAAGGGCATCAATGATTTCCATGGCTCGGATTTTCGGGGCCCCTGATAAGGTGCCTGCTGGGAACGTCGCCCGCATGGCGTCGAATGCGTCTGCCGCCGGCCGAAGGGTCCCCGTCACCGTCGACTCGATGTGTTGGACATGGCTGTATTTCAGGACGTTCATAAACTCTTCAACGCGGACCGAGCCGGGGACTGAGACCTGCCTGACATCGTTGCGAGCCAGATCAACAAGCATTGTGTGTTCGGCCCGTTCTTTCTCGTCGGCGAGTAATTCACCAGCCAACCGACGATCCTCAACCGGACTTGACCCACGGTCGCTCGTGCCTGCGATCGGATTGGCCATGACCTTGTCGTCTCTGACAGAAACGAGTGTCTCCGGACTTGCGCCGACGATCTGTCGATCACCATGATCGAGCAGATACATATACGGAGAGGGATTGATCTCGCGAAGCGCAGTATACAGGCCAAGCGGATCGATCTCGCCAGAGAGGGTTCGAGTTCGGGAAATGACGCCTTGATAAATATCGCCGTCAAGAACGTGTTCTTTGGTCTGCTTGACAGCTTGCTCGTACGCTGGTTGGCGCCCGGCTGTCGTCTCCGTTGGGGAAAAGCCGCCAGGCGTTGGAGACGGAGCTTTTTTGAGAACTGTTTCGATACGGTCTGCTTCGTTCTGGAGTTGTTTGTAGATCTGCTTGGGATCATCGTCCGGACCAAGCACCGGCGTAAATACGATCTCGGCTGTGCCGGCAACCTCATCAAACACAAGCGTCCGTGTTGTCAACAGATACTCCGCATCGGGAACACGTGTGTCCGGCCGTTCACGACCGACTTCGTTGAGATGAAGGTCATAGACCGCATCATACGCCAAGAAACCGACGAGCCCGCCATCAAGCCGTTGTCGGGAGCTGGCCTCAAATCCAGCTCGTCGAATATCGGTCATGACACCACGAAGCTGTGCGAGGGTATCGCCGGTACCTGGGGTAAGTATCTCGTCGTATCGATCGGGACCAAGGACCTGGATGGTCGTTCCGGATGGATCAACAGAGATAACGGCAGCCGGATCATAACCGACAAACGAGTAGCGAGCGTGCCGAGTCGTCGCCTCGTTTGTGGGGCGGAACGCTCCGTTAGGATCACTTGAGGCGGTCTTTTCGGCACTCTCAAGCAAAAACGCATGTGAGCTGGGATCGATATCAGTCGTCTGACCGGTGAGTGCTGCATAGGCTTCGATTGGTTCGGTCTCGACAGCCAACTGGGAGCGTACACGAATAACGACCGGTCGATCCCCTGCTGCGAGTTCTTGGAATCGATCTCGTCCGGGGGCAAGTGATGGGCTCATGGATATCGGCCTTCGGTTGTGGCTGCTTGAACGAATGCTGCAACCGCATCGTGATCTTTCTGGCCACCAGTAATCTCGACGCCGCTTGCAACGTCAACTCCGTATGGCTTAACCGTACTGACTGCCGTCGCGACATTATCCGGGGTTAATCCACCAGCAAGGACAACTGGCACCGATAACTCAGCAACAAGATCGCGCGTCTTCGTCCAGTCATGGGTTTCGCCAGTTCCACCGGCACCGTCTGTCGTTACGGAGTCAACAAGAAGCGCGTCGGCAGCTGCTTGATAGGCTGTGATATTCGTGTCCGTCGGATCGACCGTGATTACAAGCGTGGTGTCAACCCGGTCAGCAAGTCGATTGATTTGTTCGGGATCGAGATTCGGATGCAGCTGTAAGACATCCGGAGTAGTGCGATCAAGGAGAGTGATTGCTGTTTCAACATCGGGAGGCATTGTAACAAGAACAGACGTGACAAACGGCGGGACAGATCCTAGCAGCTCCGCCGCGTGATTGAGCGAGACTGCACGCGGTGTGTCGACAGGAACCTCCGTGATCACGCCAACAGCATCAACACCAGCAGCGACACTCGCAGTAATATCCTCCTGCCTCGTATGTCCACAAACTTTCACGCGCGGTCGAGCAGTGACCATGGGTCGTTAGACAGCCTCCTGAAGTGTCGACAATGTCTCGGTTGCCTGTCCGGAATCGATCACGGTCGCCGCACGATCCACACCGGCCTCGATACTCTCGACTTCGCCGGCAACGTAGAGGGCAGCTCCAGTATTCGCAAGAATGATATCACGTTTGGCACCCTGCCGTTCTCCAGCGAGGATCGCCCGCATGTCGGCAGCGTTATCGGCTGGTGAGCCACCAGCGACGGCATCGATCGGGGCTCGCTGAAGTCCAATGTCTTCCGGTGTGAGACGGTACTCTTCGATATCACTGCCGGTGACCTCCGCGACGGTCGTTTCATCGTGCAGAGCGATCTCATCAAGCCCGCTTCCGTGGACGACAAGCGCTCGGTCGATATCCATTCGACCCAGTGCCCGTGCAACGATCGAAACAAGCTCGGAATCATAGACACCAACCACTTGGGCGTCCGCTCCGGCAGGATTCGTTAACGGGCCGAGTACATTGAAAATCGTTCGGGTCCCAAGTTCCTGTCGTGGGCCAATCACGGCCTTCATTGCTGGATGAAACACAGGTGCCAGTAAGAAGCCGATCCCGTTGTCTTCGATTGACTGCTCGACAGCGTTGGGATCAGCATCGACAGTCACACCAACGGTTTCGAGGACATCAGCACTGCCAGAAGAGGAAGAGACTGAATAGTTCCCGTGTTTTGCGATTGGGACCCCGGCCGCTGCCGTGACGATCGCACTGGTTGTCGAGACGTTGATCGTATCATACCCATCGCCACCAGTCCCACAGGTATCAACGAGTGGGTGACGATCCGGATCGATCTGTCGGGCAGCCGCACGCATTCCCTCTGCAAACCCCGCGATCTCGGCTTCGGTTTCACCTTTTGCCCGGAGACCAGCAAGCAGTGCACCGATCTGTGCGTCCGTTGCATCCTCGAAGATCGCCGTCGCTGCAGCCCGTGCCTCGGTCTGTGTGAGATCCGTACCATCGAGAACGGAGTCAATGTATGATTGCATATATAGACACCAGTGTATGTTTCCGTGTTTTAATGTACATGTATGCACATTATATTAATGATCCGGTCTGACACGACCGATCACGTATCGTGTAAAACCAACACAGGCCGAGAGAACTCACCACAAGAACAGACGTGGACAAATACGCCGAACGGGACGGTTCACTTTGACCGGTTAGATTTGACTCGAGAGGGGCCATTGGATGGGAGAACTCGGGGTGATCCGTAGACTACTTTCACTCCGGTAGAGTAGCTATTAATAGGCTACCATTATGAGATTGTGATCGGTTACGGCTCATCGGGGGTGGGAACCGAACGGTCCAGAGAAATCTGTCTCAGCTGGGCCTGAAACCCCGCTTGCCGGCCGGTACAAACGAGTAGATATGGTATCCATGATGAATACGCACCACTTGATCAAAACAGTATCATCCGTCGTGGAGGGGTCCCGATGAGTACTGAGGATCTCTCCGCTGACGAACTAGTATTACCGGTCAAACGTCACGACGACCCGGATACGTCGGTGACTGATCGAATGACCGACAACGCCGTGCAGAATATCATGCCGGCGCGATATCTCCGAAAGGACGTTGATGGGAACGTCATCGAGGAGGTCGCAGAGATTTTCGGACGTGTCGCGAAGAACATCGCGCTAGCAGAGGCGATCTATGCGGCCGAACAGGCTGACGTCGAGATTACTGTTCGCCCGGACCAGATCAAACACACACATAGTCGTCGCGGGGAAGTCGCTGGGAAAGTCTTTGGATATGACGGTGCCAAGTTTGCTGATCTCGATGCGTTCCCGGACGACTTAGAGGACGCACGACCACATCTCCTCCGTGAGACGGTCCCGCTCACAGAAGACAATATCCGATATTTCGCCTACGAAACCGTCGTCCCGGAGCTTCCAGACGACGTTCGGTCAACCGTAGAATACTGGAAAGAGGAGTTCCAGGATCTGCTTGAGCAGTTAGCGTGGATGCCAAACAGCCCGACAATCATGAACGCCGGCAACGAGCTCCAGCAGCTCTCGGCGTGTTTCGTCAATAGTCCGGAAGACGACAATGTTGATATCCACGAAACGATCACAGAAGCAAGCCAGATTTTCAAGACCGGTGGTGGCGTTGGGTACGATTGGTCAAAGCTCCGCCCCTACGGTGACCCTGTTGGATCGACCGGTGGTATCGCATCCGGGCCGCTCACGTTCATGCAAACGGCCGACCAGATGTGCGAGACGATCGCTCAGGGTGGCGTCCGGCGCGGTGCCCAGATGGCGAACATGCACATCACCCACCCCGATGTAATCGAGTTTATCCATGCCAAACGAAAGGCCGTCTCACTTGCACGGACGCTCAAGCTCAACGACCCGGACGATTTCACGCACACAAGCTTTAGCGAGGCACTTGAGGAAGCCCGCGAACTGATCGATGAAGACGGGCGCGTGCCAGAGCATCTTCGAAACGCTGTGGAGGGCAATCTCTCGAATTTCAACATCTCCGTGACGGTTACCGATGAGTTCATTGAGGCCAAAGATAACGGGGAACAACTCACGATGGTCAATCCCCGGACAGCCGAGCCACACGTCGCAACCCAGCAGACAAAGGAGATGTACAGTCGGTACGGACTCGGCGATCAGGTTGAAGTCGGCGAGGTTCTGCAGGTCGACGCAAAAGAACTGTGGGACCGGATTACCGAAGGGGCCCACGAGAACGGCGAACCTGGACTGATCCACATCAGTGAGGTCAACCGACAGCACGCATTCCCGGTTGACCCGGATGCAACACTTGGCTCTGAAGAATATCACCGCAAGGAGACGATCACCGCGACAAATCCCTGTGGTGAAGAACCGCTGATGGAGCACGATGCCTGTAACCTCGGGCATATTAATCTCTCGACGGTTGTTGCAGAGAACGCACCGGACTGGCGAGAGTTTGAGGCCGACGGCGATATTGAAGCCCAAGTCGAGGCGTTCTTAGAGGAGGCCATCGACTGGGAACGGTTGAACCGACGGGTCGAAACCGGCACACGGTTCCTTGACAATGTGGTGACGATGTCGGATTTCCCGATTCCGGAAATCGACGAGACCGTCGCAGCAACCCGGAAAGTCGGGCTCGGCATCATGGGGCTTGCACAACTGTATATCCAGTTGGGGCTCCGGTATGGCTCTGAACCGGGCAACGAAGTCGCCCGCCAGGTCATGACCCATGTCAACCACGAATCAAAGCAGATCAGCCGCGAGCTAGCGGAAGAACGCGGGACCTTCGACTGGTGGGAGGACAGCAAATTCGCCGATCCGACTGCGTATCCGGAGTGGTTTGAACGCCACGTTGGCGAGGATCCTGACGACTGGGCTGATGGGTTCCCGATGCGCAATTACAACACGACAACAATCGCTCCGACGGGCACGACCTCGATGCTCGCAAACACCAGTGGCGGGTGTGAACCGATCTATAATGTCGCATTCTTCAAAAACGTCTCCGATGACGTCCAAGGCGATGAGATGCTGGTCGAGTTCGACGATTACTTCCTGCGGACCCTTGAGGCGAATGATATCGACCTCGAGGCTGCCAAGGCTGAAGCAGTCGAGCTGATGAACAACAATGAGTTTGCGGGTGCCGAGTCACTGGAGACGGTCCCAGACGAGATCGGAGAGTTGTTCGTCACAACCCAAGAGCTGAGTGCCCTTGAACACGCCTCCGTTCAGTGTGCACTACAGGACGGTGTCGATGCGGCAATCTCAAAGACGATCAACGCACCGAATGACGCGACCCTTGAGGACACACAGGAAGCGTTTGATTACGTGCTCAAACACGGTGGGAAAGGCGTCACCTACTACCGTGATGGGACACGGTCAAAACAAGTCAAGACAACCCGGGCACAGAACCAAGAGTTCGCAGATGAGAGCGAAGCTGCCACGGCGATTGCAGAGCAGATCGAGGCCACCTTTGACGGCCTTGAGGCATTCATCGAGCGAGAGGAACTCCAAGAGCAGTTCGGCGATGAACTGACAGCACTGTATGAACAAACGAAGGGGACCGATGGCGAGAGTGAGCCGGGACAGCAAATCAGCGACGAGGGCTATGTCGAAGTACGGTCTCGTCCCGATGTCCTGTATGGCGTGACACAACGGATCGACACCGGATACGGGAAGATCTATGTCAATATCAACGAGGACGACCAAGGGCAGCCATTCGAGCTGTTCGCGAACATCGGCAACTCCGGTGGGTTCACTGCATCGTTCACCGAGGCCCTCGCGAAGACGATTTCAACCGCACTCCGCTCTGGAATCGACCCTGAGGAAATCGCTGACGAGCTCGAAGGGATTCGCTCGCCAAAGATCGCATGGGACAAAGGCGAACAGATTCAGTCGATCCCCGACGCGATCGGGACGGCACTGCGTCGGTACCTTGACGGAGACGTTGATCGACACTATCCCCAACAACAGAATCTCACGGAAGTACAAAACGAAGAACGAACACACCAGACCGACGGTGGTGCAGCAACCGATTCCGAGACAGCAGCGACTACGACCGATGATACACAGACATTAATCGAGGCCGGCGAGAGCCCGGAATGTCCTGAATGTGGTGAGATGGCGCTGCAATACTCCGAGGGATGTAAGACCTGTATGAACTGCGGTTGGTCGGAGTGCTAGTTCAGTAACCAATGGCACGAATCGCCTCCGATCACGACACGATCGACTCGTATGCGGGAACAGTAGTCTCACATGGTGCTCGGAGTCGGGCTGCAGTTGCGATCCCACAGGCGGTCGGGATGCCTGAAGAAACCGTCGTCCGGATCGTACTCGGAGGAAAGACAGGAACGTATTTCGCTCGGCCAACGAGAGCAACAGCGAACATAGACCGCCGACTCACGGGAGTCTTCAAGACGCCGGATACAGCACGAGCACCGTCGACAGGGACTGACGTGCTTGAGCGCTGGCTTGAGAGCCAAGAGCTCACGATCGGACGAACCGTCCATATCGACGTGATCGATCCAGCGGCCAAATATGGTCTTCGTGCCCCTGGCCAGCGGGAGATCTATGAGACAAACGAGACGGCCACGACAGCGCTGACGGAGATCGCACGGCAACTCGAAGAGTGAGGGGCAACCCCGAGATACACTCGCTGTCGTTCGATAGACTTGGGCAGCACAAAAGGCGGTGTTTTTTCTTTAGCGGCCGACCAGCAGAACCATGGACGACGCACGTGAAGCGTTTCTGGCAGGCGAACGACTGGATGATATCGTGATTTATCTCGCCGACGACACTGTCGATGACCCGGATCGGCTTCGTGAGTATGGACATCGCGTTGAGGATGGGCTCGTGTTAGTATTGGATGGTGAGACAGGACGACAAGTGTTCCAGACAGCAACTGGGATGGGAGCAATGGCGTTTGCTAAGACAGCAATGGAGACGACCGGCGAGATCGACCGAGACCTAACTGGTGGGGAATGCCCGAACTGTGAAGACGGAACTGTACGCGTGTTACTTGCCTTTGCTGAGGGCCAAAACGAAGAGGTGGGCGGCCAATATGGCGAAGGCGATGTGATCCATGCCTACGCACAGTGTAGTTGCGGGACTGCATACTCACAGCGATGGGTCGCGGGAACACGGTGACCGTTACCGACCGCCAAAGCGAAAGCACCCTCGAATGGGGGCAAGCCACTCAGTCAGGGGCAATAGATCGGAACGCGTCACGGAGGAGTTGCCTGGCAGTAGCACCGCGCGTCGTCCAGTGGTGTGCATAATCGAGCATATCCGCATAGATATCGGGCTTACAGCCAGCAGCTTTAGGGTGGCCGCCGCCGTTGAGTTGCTGGGCAACCTCATGACTGCGTGTAAAGGTCTCGCTGCCCCGAATCGAGGCAGAACCAGCCGGTTTGACGATCGCAGCGGCATCTGCCCCATCCGCCCGAAGCGCTTCGGCGACCTCGTTTTGTGAACAGCGGCCATAGGTAATTGCGACAGTCCAGGGCCCGATATCATGAAACTCAGCGCGTCGAACAGCACGATCGATCAAGTCGGCCTTCTGTTTGCGCCGTTCTGTGAGCATCGCCATGACATCATCCGGAAGATCAGGCCCATGCTCAGCAACGGTCTCAATGTAGGTCTCCTCGTCATCGCTCCAGCGCGCGAAATCAGCAAGATCATCGCTTCGGGGGTCGTCTTTGATCCAAAGATCGTGATCGCGAGTGACGGCAGTCAGCTCTTGGAGATGAGCAGGGAAATCAGTCGTGAGTGATCGTTGAACAACATCGGCTGTACATTCTTCATCCGAGGCACCCAAAACGAGATCAATGCCAAGCGCACGGACCGCGTCAACGATCGAGTCATCCCACTGATGATGATCGAACCACCGGACGGTTGTTGCAGCACGCACGATCGTTGACAGTGGTGTTTCAAGATCAGCGAACGAATCCGGCGCGAGGTCACAGATCATGACGGTTCCATCGGGTGCCATCGTGTCGGCAATCAGCTCAAGTCCGGCCGAAAGCTCATGGGGGCCAGCAGGAACGAATGTCACCTCGCCGAAGGCTTCCTGTAGCAGTGCAACACACGCTAGGCCATCGGCATCGGGATCCGCAAGAACAATCGTCTCTGCAGTTGCAAGGTCTGTACGGAGCTGTTCGTCCTGGATGCCTTCCTGAAGGTCATCAGGAACGAAAAAGCCGGTGCCAGGAAGTATCGACCGACGCTCCGGAGACAGTGACGCATCATCGATGAGCATCTGATCCATGCTCGGAACAGCACCCCCAGTAAGAAGAATCCGCCGATCGGATCGAGAACGTGTGTGCTACTTATCGTCGAGTTGATCAAGCTCTTCTTCGATGTCGTCGTCAATATCGGTATTGGAGGTCTTCGATTGTGATGTCTCCTTGCCGTCTACTTCAGCTTTGAGCGTCTCAAGTTCCGACTCGACACTGCCTTCTGTTGAGATGTCCTCAAGTTCACGCTCAAGGCCGCTTTTGTCTGAGATCTGGTCTTCAAGCACGCCTTCGTCTTTCAGCTCATCAAGTGCAGCGGAACGAGCCTCCAACTCTTCGGTGTTCTCTTCGGCTCGTTCAATAGCGCGGCTGACATCTTCGAATTCTTCGCCGGCACCCGTGACGGCCTCAGAGACGCGGGTACTGGCTTCGGCTGCCTCGTGACGGGCTTTGATCGTTTCTTTTTTGGTCCGGAATTCTTCGATACGCTGTTGGAGCGTTTCCTTCTGTTCAACGAGATTCTGTTGAGTATTTTCAAGCTCGCCGATCTGTGTCTCAAGATCCTCGATTTGATTCATTTTCGTTTTCTTCTTTTCCAAGGCCTTCCGAGCGAGGTCTTCACGATCCTGCTCAACGGCACGGCGCGCCTGCTCGTTGTGTTTCTCGACGTTTTCCTCAAGCCGCTGTTTTTGCATCTCCAGCCGTTTTTTCTGGGTCGTCAAGTCCGCAATGCCTTGTTTGACATCCTGTAGTTCGTCCTGCATCTGCTCGTATGAGTAATCCAATGTCTCTCTGGGATCCTCAGTACGATTGAGGAGGGCATTGACTTTAGACCGGACGATATACGAGGCCCGTGAAAGGATTCCCATAGGCGTTATTGGAGATGCAGGATAAAAATAGCCACGGACTGACCGACTGATGGCACACCAAAACGGGACTTCAGTGGCGCTCACACAGGCAGTTCGCGGAACAACTGGATAGAGAGACCAACGGCCACCTGATGTATCTTACGCTGGGCGTGAGGCTCCGAAATGGTTTTCATGCCTCGTCGTGGACGGACAGTATGCCGACGGACCCCGAATACGACCCATCACTTGGAAACAAGTTCGTTTTCGTCACTGGTGGTGTGATGTCCGGGCTGGGCAAGGGCATCACGGCCGCATCGCTTGGTCGGTTGTTAAAAAGCGCCGGATTTGAGGTGACCGCTGTCAAGATCGATCCGTACCTCAATGTCGATGCTGGGACAATGAGCCCGTTCCAGCATGGGGAAGTGTTCGTCCTCAAAGATGGGGCGGAGGTTGACCTCGATTTGGGGAACTACGAGCGGTTCCTCGACGAGGATATGACGGCCGATCATAACATCACGACAGGGAAAGCCTACAAGCACGTGATCGAAGCCGAGCGGGCGGGAGATTATCTCGGGAAAACTGTACAGATCATCCCGCATATCACCGATGAGATCAAACGTCGAATCCGGAAAGCGGCTGCTGGCACCGATATCTGTATTGTCGAGGTTGGTGGGACTGTCGGAGACATCGAAGGAATGCCGTATTTGGAAGCGCTACGGCAGTTTGCCCATGAGGAGGATCCGGACGATATCCTCTTTACGCATGTAACGCTTGTGCCGTATTCAACGACTGGAGAGCAGAAGACAAAGCCGACCCAGCACTCAGTCAAGGAACTTCGATCAACGGGACTCCAACCGGACTTGATCGTCGGTCGCTCAGAGAACCGACTGACTGAGAAAACACGTGAAAAGATCGCATTGTTCTGTGATGTGCCGAATGACGCCGTCTTTGCAAACCCGGATGTCGAGGATATCTATCAGGTGCCGTTAGTACTCGAAGAGGAGGGGCTTGACGAATATGTCATGGAAGAGCTCTCGTTGAGCGACCGCGCATTGCCAGCGGCCAACCGTGATCGGACGTGGCAGGAGCTAGTCACACAGGAGACAACCGAAACCGTCGAGATCGCTCTGGTTGGCAAATACGGGCTTGAGGATGCGTATCTCTCGGTCCATGAAGCGCTCAAACATGCCGGGCAGCAGCTCGGTGTTGAAATAAAGCGAACGTGGATACACAGTGAAGAGCTTGCAGACGGCTACGGCGGGCAACTCGATGATGTTGATGGAATTATTGTCCCGGGTGGATTCGGAGCCCGCG
Source organism: uncultured Salinarchaeum sp. (assembly GCA_964403925.1). Taxonomy (GTDB): domain Archaea; phylum Halobacteriota; class Halobacteria; order Halobacteriales; family Salinarchaeaceae; genus CAZFMU01. Next base: position 4,685 of record CAYOHZ010000002.1, on the reverse strand, counting down.
GAACGGAAGGAAAAATCGAGGCCGTTCGGTATGCTCGTGAACACGACGTGCCGTATCTGGGGCTCTGTTTGGGCTTCCAGATGGCTGTGATCGAATATGCACGCCATGTCGTTGGACTTGGTGGCGCCCATTCAACGGAAATCAACGAGGGGACGCCACATCCAGTCATCGATATTCTCCCCGAACAGTACGAAATCGATGATCTTGGTGGAACGATGCGCCTTGGCACACACGAGACGGACATCGAGCCGGGAACACTGGCAGCCAAGCTGTATGGCGATCACTCTGCAGAGCGCCACCGCCATCGGTATGAGGTCAATCCCGAGTACATCGATCGGCTGACCGACGCGGGATTAGTGTTCTCCGGGCGCTCGGGACACCGCATGGAGATTCTGGAACTCCCAGAGCACCCCTATTTTGTTGGTACCCAGTTCCATCCGGAGTTCAGTTCCCGCCCAGGGGACGCGTCACCGCCGTTTGTCGGACTGGTAGAGGCCACACGACAGCAACGAGAAACGACAGAGGTGCAAGCCTAATGGTTGATCCACAGTCATTTATTACAGAGAAAGTGACAGCGATCACCGAGCAGATCGGTGATGAAAACGCGATTATCGCGCTCTCAGGCGGCGTTGACTCCTCAACGACGGCAGCATTGGCCTACGAGGCAGTAGGAACCCAACTCACGCCAGTCTACGTTGATACGGGACTCATGCGGAAAGGTGAGACCGAACAGATCCGTGATACGTTCTCATACATGGACTCATTGCGGATCATCGATGCGAAAGATCGGTTCTTGGAACAACTTGCCGGCGTCACTGATCCGGAAGAAAAACGACACCGGATCGGCGAACAGTTTATCCGAGAGTTCGAGCGTGTTGCCACGGACGTTGGAGCGACACAGCTTGTCCAAGGGACGATCTATCCGGATCGGATCGAATCTGAAGGGACGATCAAATCTCATCATAACGTCGGAGGATTGCCCGAACAGATCGATTTTGATGGAATCGTTGAACCATTACAGGACCTCTATAAGGATGAGGTCCGGGAAGTTGCCAGAGAACTAGATCTCGAAATGTCCGAGCGGATGCCGTTCCCGGGACCAGGGCTTGCCGTGCGAGTCCTGGGTGAGGTGACTGCAGAAAAACTTACTGTCGCACGGGAAGCAACACATATCGTTGAGGAAGAACTAACAGAGCAGGAGCCTTGGCAAGCCTTTGCGGCTGTGATCGGGAAAGCCACAGGCGTCAAAGGCGATAACCGGGTCCATGGGTGGGTTGTTGCTGTCCGGTCCGTCGAGAGCCGCGATGGGATGACCGCTCGGGCACAACAGCTTGACTGGGAGACCCTCCAGCGAATCCAATCTCGAATTACCGGTGAAAACGAATCGGTCGCTCGTGTCGTGTATGACGTTACACATAAGCCGCCAGCAACAATCGAATACGAATGATGAGTATCGTTCTTGTTGGCGATGATCCACACGGAATCGGTGATGCGTTTCAAACACACGGAGCAGAGGTGACAACCATTGATGGATTTGCGACAGGAGAGAAGTTAGCAACCGCCGGGATCGAAGACGCAGCACTATTCGTGCTGACGGATCTCGATCAAGCAACAGCAATCCCGGTTGCGCTTGATGCGAACCCGTCGTTGAAAGTGATCGTCTATGATGAGCAGTCGCTGCCAGAGTTTGTTAGTGCACAAACGGATCTAGCGATCGACCCGAAACTGTTGGCCCCATCGATCGTTGTCGAGGAAGTGCTCGCAACCACGTAATCCCGTTACTCGTCGTCAGGAGTAAAAAAGGAATCCAGATCAACGTCGTCGGCATCGACGATCATGGCGTTGATCTGTGCCACGGCATCGCTGATCTCACGGCCACGAACGGTAACGCGTTTCCGTTCGCCATCACGGGACGGATTATAGCCGACGCCACCCTCAAGCAGTATTTCTTCGAGATCGGGGCCAGTAACGTCATCCCGGAGTGGTCGTCCAGCGTCATCTGACCCACCAGTTAACGTGAGGGTTGCGCCGCTAAGTCCAATCGCGTTACCATCGACTTCGTCACCAATCTCACGCCCGAGGAATCGATTCGCATCCTGCCCGTCAATATCGATCTGTCGTGATCGTCCGGAGTTCGGATCCGACACAACGACCTGAAAGGTTGCCATACCTATATCGACTGGATGCGGGGTCAAAAGCACATCGAAGACTAATCCGATATACTCACGAGGCTCACCAGCAAATAACTCATGTGGACCGGATGGAACTGCGGGAACAGCTTGAAGCGACCTTTGAGGCGCCACATGGGCAGTACCGAGTCGTAACACGAACGGCCGGTGACTTAGCCGATTCAGGGCGCTATCAGACCGACACAGGGCACTCACTGACAATAGCGCACCTTATCGATGAATTGACAGATGCGCCGGAAGAGCAGACACTGGTCCAGCGATGGAACTGGTGGGTTGGCTCGCTTGAACTCGCGTATGGAGGGTACAATGAATTCCGGATCCAACGGTGGGAATCACAGCAATGAATCTTCGATTCCTTGGCGGTGCAACCGAAGTCGGACGGAGTGCACTGTTAGTCAACGACCGGCTATTGATCGATTATGGGATCAAAACTGGGCCACCCCCAGCGTATCCAGTTGGTGACGTCGATCCTGAGGCGGTCGTGCTCTCACATGGCCATCTCGATCATGTTGGTGCCGTCCCAGCGTTATATGCTGGAACAGAACGGCCACCGGTACACTTGACCGCACCGACAGCAGCGCTCACTCGCGTGCTTGCGAAGGATACGCTTAAACTCCATGGTGGAACGCCAAACTGCCCGTTTACACGGACGGATCTGCAGCGGTTTACCGGCGCGACACAGCGACATCAGTACCGTGAGTCGTTTCAGGCAGCAGGCCACGAGGTGACCTTCTACAATGCTGGCCACATTCCGGGGAGCGCACATGTACTAATCGATGACGGGACAACACGCCTACTGTACACCGGCGATTTCAATACGGAAGATCAGCAACTGGTGGCTGGCTCGACAGCAAGACCAACAGCCGATATAGTCATCACAGAAACGACATACTCCGATGTGACACGGGAGCCACGATCACAGATCGAAGCCGAATTCGTCCAGTTCGTTGAGGAAACGATCTGGGAGGGTGGGACAGTGCTCATCCCGGCTTTTGCGATCGGACGAACACAGGAAATCCTCGCATTGCTTGCTGGTGCCGACATTGACTGCTATGTTGACGGGATGGGCAAACGGGTTGCACGACTGTTGGCTGAGCATCCAGCGTACGTCGATGTCGAGAGTCTCAAAGCGGGGACCAGACACGCACGATTTGTCAATGGCCGTGACGGACAGCGCCGTCGAATCGCCGATCAAAACGTCGCGATCGTGACGACCGCTGGAATGTTGCAGGGCGGACCAGCAATGACATATCTCCCGGCGATCCGATCACAGCCGACAAACGCGATTGCACTCGTTGGGTACCAAGTACAAGGAACCCCCGGCCGGGAGCTGCTTGAAACCGGTCGTATTCCGATTAACGGGCGACAACAGCCTGTAAGCGCCCGGGTTCGACAGTTTGACCTGTCGGCCCATGCCGACCGAACAGGGCTCATGGAGTTTCTGGAGACATACCGCTCGACCCCGATCGTCACTAACCACGGGGACCGAACAGCGGCATTTGCAGCGGAATTACAGGAAGCTGGATACGATGCTCGCGTTCCGGAGCTTGGAGTGGCAATGACGGTATAGCTGAATGAGTCGGTTTTTTAGGAACGACACCCAGAACAGACATGTGCGTTCGTTTTCGGCAACGTATCTCCAAGAGACGCGGACAGGGCTTTGGGAGGGCTCCCGAAGTGCCTTAGCAGGACTACAGCTCCCGAGTCGCCAGTCAATCTTGGAGGTCGGGGCTGGGACAGGAGCGTTTACACGCGTACTGCGAGAAGAAACGGGGGCAAAAACGGGCGTGATCGCCGTTGATCGGGATCGGACGCTACTCCCAGCAGCCAGACAGTACGGGGACCCCGTCGTCGGCGATGCGACAAGCCTCCCCTTTGCGGCCGATAGTGTCGATCTCGTCGTCTGTCAAGCACTGCTGGTGAACCTTCGGGCACCCGGACAGACACTGACGGACTTTATGCGGGTCTCCTCGGAACTGGTTGGAGCTGTTGAGCCGGATAACGAGGCCGTCCAGATCGAGACAACTGTCAATGGGGAAGCGAAACTGGCAACACAAGCTCGTGACGCGTTTCTGACCGGCGCACGGACCGATCCAACGCTCGGGAGGAATCTCCGAGAGCTTTTCGCTGAGCGAGGACTCACACAGATCGAACAGACACGCCATGAGTTTACACGAACGGTTGAGCCGCCGTATTCAGAGCGGGCGCTTGCAGCTGCACGGCGCCAGGCAACAGGGACCGGGTTGGATGCTGACAGAGAAACGCTGCTTGCAGGACCGCTCTCAACAGCGGAATACGATCAGCTCAGATCGGCGTGGCGAACGGTTGGGCGGAAAGTGATCGATCAGATGCAGGCCGGAACCTATCGGCGGACGGAGACAGTCCCCTTGTATGTTACTGTCGGAACGGTTCCCCGGAACAACTGAGCCACCAGAGTTATTTTGATTCAGCGAGAGAATCCCGCCCTTCTCGTGAGTAATGAGCGTTCCGACACCT
>CAYOHZ010000001.1:106920-140496 GCA_964403925.1 uncultured Salinarchaeum sp. | reverse complement strand
CCGTTATGATCCGCTATGCGTGTAGCCGTTCTTGCCGATACACATATTCCGTCACGAGCAGCGGCGTTACCTGAGTGGGTCCAAACGGAATTGACCGTAGCCGATCATGTTGTTCATGCCGGCGATTTTGACTCCACAGCTGCCTATGAGGAGATTCGTGAGCTCGCGACGGACTTGACGGCTGTTCGTGGGAATATGGATCCAGGATTGGGGCTTGAGACGGTCGAGATACGCCAGCTTGCGGGTGTGGACTTTGTCGTTACACACGGAACTGGCTCACCACGACAATACGAGACACGTGTCCAAACTATCGTCACTCAACAGCACCCTGGCGCGATCGGGATCGCCGGCCATACGCATGAACTGCTGGATACGACCGTTGCTGGGACCCGACTGCTCAATCCCGGCAGCGCAACCGGTGCCGACCCGGCCGATCACGCAACGATGTACCGGCTTACCGTCTCTGATGGATCTGTTCGTGTCACGCCACTTATTGAAGGGACCCCGATTGAGGGGTGATCATGGCGTTTCCTGCTGTTGAGGACCTTCCGGAAGTCCTCTGCCGATGATATCGCTGCACTCCTGACATCACCTGTCTCGATTGATGATGACATCCTGGTTGTTGTCTCGAAAGCTGACGGTTGTGGCATTGCTCTTGATGCTTACGCAGCTGTTTTGTGATCGGGAAACGACGTCCCTCCGGCAGGCTCTTGTAGACTGGACAGACAACGACTAGCTGTAGTCTTTGAGCAAGTCGATCATCGCTCCACCCACCAAAACGATCGCGACTCCCGTTGCAACAGCGAAGACGACGGTTCCAGCAAGCACCAACACAAATGAGAGCGGATCGACCGTTGCAGCCCGATAAAACAGCTCCACTGCAGTCCAGAGCTCGTCGATCGGCCGAAACATGTTCAAACCGATAGCCCCAGGGCTCAAGGATCCATCGGATCAATATATTGATCGATGCAATCAACAACACTCGCTGACTTTTCGGGCCCACCCGTGACAATGGCGTGGTCGGAAGCTGGCCAGTCCTGTGCGGTCTGTGGGCACCGTGTCGACCGTCTGTGGCAGAGTCAAGCTGGATTGGTGTGTACAGCGTGCAAAGACTGGACGGCCCCACCGACTGAAGACTAGTCGGTTAGGATCGTCTTGCAGCCCCGATCCCGACTGCTAATAGCACCCCAACCGCTGCAAACACGGTTAGGCCTGGCTGGCCGTCCGCGCCTGCCGTCTCCTCATCTGTCCCGTCTTCCTGTCCAGTAATTGCCGTAATCGTGACCGGCTCTGCAGTAACGCCATTTCGCTGTGCCGTGAGATTCAGTTCACCAGTCTGTGCAACTGTCACCCGCGCAACCCCGTTGTCATTTGTTGTTGCTGTGTCCCCATCTACCTCGACGGTCACGTTCGCTGCCGGCCGGTCATACTCGTCTGTGACTTCCACTCGAAGGTCTTCTCCAACAACGATTCGCGAGTTACCCGGGGCAAGGGTCAACGCCGGTGTTCGTGTCAGGTTCGCGGTCAGTGTTTGGTCGTCTTCGCCGATCTCGATTGACCGCTCAGTGGCGTCATAGCCCGCTCGATCGAACGTGATTTCATATGCTGTGTTTACTGGCAGTGAAATCGTTCGCGTGCCACGATCGGCCGTCGTCCGTGTCTGCAAGAAGACGCCATCTGCAGTTCGGACCGTGATGTTCGCATCGATTTGCTCCTCGGTCACACCATCCTGTGTGACGACATTGAGGTTCACACTCTCAGCGTTGATCTCATACTCTGCTGTCGTCGCGTTATCGACAGTCAACCTGTCCTGTTCGGTTGAGTATCCTGGCTTTTCGACCCGCACGTTATAGTCGCCTTCTTCGATCGTTGGGGTGCTGTATTCCCCGTTTTGGTCGGTCATTCCTCGTGCAGCAAACCGGTCATCACCGGGTTTCCAGAGTCGGACAGCGGCATTCTCGACCGGTCCGTCTTCATCAGTTACCGTGATCGTCGCGGTGCCCGGGGGGAACATCGTCACCGCAACTGAATCCCCGTCATAGTTGGTGATCTCAACCGGATGGTTTCTCACCAGCCGATCGTGGGCAGCCGTGATCGTCAGGTTTGCACCTGACTCGACTTCCATCCGGGTAACACCATCAACCAGTGTTGTCCCCTCAGCTGTTCCATTCTCCCACTCAGCTTGGACGGTCGTTCCGTCAACCGGGTCCCCCGCTGAATCGGTAACGGTTACTTCCAAGACCGTCGTCTCTGCCGCAGCCACCCCCATCCCTGTTGCCAGCAGGAGTGCCATGACACAGACTGCGACGTAAGTACCTCGGTGCTCGCGCATACTAGCCACTCGTTCTTGCTGGGACTTAAATCGGCCCGATCAGCACAGCCAGGGGCACAACGCTCAAGGCCTGGTCGATCAATCCTGAGCTATGCCCACACAGACTGTTGAATTAGAAGGCCACATTATTGACTCTGGCATTCTGGAGCGCTGTTTCCGGATCATCATGAACAACGGCGGTAACTTCGATGTCGAGACCTTCGAGATTGGGCAGGACAAACACAGTGAGTCCTACGCCCGTCTGAAAGTCCATGCTGCTGCCGAGCAAACGCTCCAGACGATCATCCACGAACTGAACAAAAACGGGGCAGCGCTGTCTGATCCGACCGATGTCACGGTCGACCCAGCGCCCGAGGATGGCGTCGTGCCTCCTGGCTTCTATTCGACGACAAATCATCCAACAGAGATCCGGTATAACGGCGACTGGATCCCCGTTGAGAACCCTGAGATGGACTGTGCGATTGTCGTCGAACCGGATGCGCCGGATGGCCCCCGCGCCTCGACACAGGTACTCAACGCGATTGAGGCCGGCGATCTTGTCGTTACTGGTGATGCGGGGATCCGAGTGTACCCGCCTGAGCGACCACGAGATAGTGATAATACCTTTGGGTTCATGGAAGGTGGGGTGTCGAGTGAACGCCCCTCGAAATCATTGATTCGAGAAATTGCTACCGAGATCCAGACGACAGTTGCTGATGGTGGCTCGGTTCTTGCCGTCACTGGCCCAGCGGTCGTCCATTCCGGTGGCGCCGAAGCCCTGGCTGCTCTTATCGAACATGGGTATGTCAATCAGTTATCCGCTGGCAACGGATTCGCTGTGCATGATCTTGAGCGCGATCTGTATGGAACCTCACTCGGCATGGACATCGAAACGATGGATCATCCTCGTGAGGGACACAAACACCATATCTATACAATCAGCGAGATCGCCCGCCAGGGCGGAATCAAACCGGCTGTGGAGGCTGGCGTCATTGAGTCAGGGGTGATGTATCAGGCGGTTACAAACGATGTCCCGTATGTCCTCGCGGGGTCGATTCGGGATGATGGTCCGCTTCCCGATACGATCACTAACTCGATTGAGGCTCAAAACGCCATCCGTGAGCAAGCCCGGGAGGCGGATCTCGTCTTGATGCTTGCGACCTTGCTACATTCGGTGGCCGTTGGGAACTGCCTCCCATCAACAACCAAGACTGTCTGTGTTGATATCAACCCCGCGACGGTGACACAGTTGCTTGATCGGGGTAGTGCGCAGGCGATCGGGATGGTCACCGATGTCGGGGCCTTTCTTCCGATGTTAGCCGATGAGCTTCTGCCCGGTGATTGGGAGCAGGATAGTCCTGCCCCGAGACACGAACCCTAATTAGCACCGACGGCTCACATCAACCCAATGGTCATCCTAAAGCGCGATTTTGCGAGCGGATTGATTGTTCTTGGACCGTTGATTGTCACCTTTTGGGTTGTTCTCTGGTTGTACAATTTCATTGCTGGGACACCCTTCCTTGCGGTGATCGATGCGGAGCTGCTTGCGACCGTGGGCCTTGCATGGGCCGTTGAGTTCATTCGTGTCGTCTTAACCTTGCTTGTGTTTTCGTTTGTCGTGCTTGCTGTTGGCTACCTTATGCGGACAGCGATCGGATCAGTCCTTGAGTCAACACTCGATCGCGTGATCAATCAGGTTCCTGGGCTTCGTGTCGTGTACAATGCCTCGAAAATGGCAACCGAAACGGCACTGACAAGCACCGATTCATTACAAGAGGCTGTCAAGGTCGAACCCTGGGAGGGGATGCGAATGACGGCGTTTAAGACCGGACAACAGACTGATGACGGGCGTGTGATCGTGTTCATGCCGACTGCACCGAATATCACGACTGGCTTTGTGATGGAGGTTCACGAAGAGGATCTCATCGAAACTGATGAACGGGTCGAACAATCACTGACCCGCCTTCTCAGTGCTGGCTTCGGCGGTGAAGGGGCCAGCGGGAGTCAACAATCCGCTCCCCAGACGTCCACTTCGGATGACTAGCCCTTAGCGCGAATACTCGTTGACGTAGGTAAACCACTCCTCGTGGTCATCGGTTTCCCGATCCAGAATTTCGAAAAACCGGCGTTGGATCTCCTCGGTGATCGGCCCACGGCTCCCAGTCCCAACCTCAACGTTATCGACCTGATTGATTGGCGTAATCTCGGCAGCTGTTCCACTGAAAAACAGCTCATCGGCCGTATACAGCTCGCCACGGGAAATCGTCGCCTCGTCGTGGACAGTATACCCCAGTTCGCGAGCAATCTCGATGACACTAGCCCGTGTGATTCCCTCAAGGATACTCTGTGAGAGTGCTGGTGTATACAGTTCGCCGTCCCTGACAAGGAAGATATTCTCACCTGGGCCTTCGGCAACAAGCCCTTCTTTGTTCAACACGATCGCCTCGACAGCCCCGTTCCGTCGGGCTTCCTCGCCGGCAAGCATGCTGTTGATATACGGCCCTGTTGCTTTGATATTCGTCGGAATCTGGCTTGAGGCGTGTTTCCGCCACGATGAGACTTTCACTGCAACCCCGTCGGTGAGTGCTTCTTCTCCCAGATAGGCCCCCCACGGCCAGGCGGCGATCATCGTTTTCGTTGGCGTTTCACCAGGACTCACGCCGAGGCTGTTGTAGCCGTAATACACCAGTGGCCGGATATAACAGGAGTCAAAGCCCTGTCGGCGAATCAACTCGACTGTTGCTTCTGTGAGCTCCGCTGGGTCGTGTTCGATCTCATGGCCAAGCGGTTGGGCCGACTCATACAAGCGATCGAGATGTTCGTCCCACCGGAAGAGGGCCGGCCCACGGTCCGTCTCGTATGCCCGCACGCCCTCGAAGACCGCCGTTCCATAGTGGAGACTATGTGTCAGCACATGAACGGTCGCGTCCTCCCAGTCGACGAACTCCCCGTCCATCCAAATCGTCTCTGTCCCTTCGAACATCTCCGGGCGTTCACTCATCCGTCAGCCCTCCGCTGTTCGACACCGCTTGTGCTCCGATGCTGTCTGGTTGCTTCATCGCGACCATATGGCTGCCAATGACATCCTCCCTAATGAGTGTGCGCGGTTCCTGTCAACAGGCTATTTCCAGACTAGTTATCCAAGCACTGTAAGGATCTCTTCGCCGGTCACAAACGGGATATCGTGCTCGGCTGCGTATGCTTTGGTTTGCTCGGCTGGCATTGCGCCACCGTCTGCTGAAAGCATCTCGGAGACGACCATCGCTGGCGGAAGCTCAGCCGCATACGCCAGCTGTACCGCAAGTTCGGTATGTCCCTGCCGATCCGCAAGGAGTCCAGGGGCTGCCCGCAACAGGTGGACATGGCCGGGCGATCGGAACTGATCGGCGAAACTTTCTGTCGATGGGTCTCCTGTCATCGTTTTCATAGCAAAGGTCCCTAGTGCTTGGATCGTCGTTGCCCGGTCTCTATCGGTAATTCCTGTATATGTTGTTCGGTGGTTTACGGTAAGCGAAAACGACGGTCGGTCACCATAGTCCATTGTCCCGCCATCGACGGCCGGATGATCAACAGCCTCACTGAGATAGGGGAGCGTTGCTGTCTCAGCAACTGTATCGGACAGCGCCACACAAATCAACCCGCCAGCGTCCGATCGAAGCCGTCGCACTGCCGCTGGTGTCACCGCAGTTGCCGGATAGACTAGATCCGTCTCTCCTTCACGGTCATCAAAGTCGTGAATACAGATCGGCTCGTCTTGCTGGAGGGCCTCGATCGCCGCTGCTACCGATTGTTCCGCGGATGAGTGGGCGTTGACAGTCACGTTCCGGACTCCGAAATGATGATGGTAAGTTGATCCCCGTCATCTATGTCCAAGGCCGTCCGCAGCTTTTCAGGGGCGAGCAACTCGATTTGTGTTCGGTCATGATGGGTCCGTTCCGGCTCAATGAGATGGGCACGATCGTACCGCCTGTCACCGACAACAAGACTCGCTGGATAACAGACCGCTGGGCCAAACGTTCGAGCGTCGGTCTCGAATCCATCGATATGAATCGCCGCAAGTCTATCGAGGGCTCCCCGTCGCTGTTCGCTCGTCTCAGTTAAGCCAACGTTTAGGGTCCCCGGAAACGGCTCGTATTCTAGGTGTTCGATAAACTGTTCCATGTACTGCTCTCTGGAGACGTAGTGCCGTCCTTCGCCCATGCCGCTTTCGACAGTACCGGTCAGCTCGATCGTCGAGATCCCTTCAAACAGCTGCCGGTAATCCGTGTATTCCGAATAGAGCACCTCTTGTCCGGCGTCAGTCACTGAAATCCACTGCCCGTCGGTGACTGTCTCACGATCGATTAATCCAGCCTCCTCGAGTGACTGGAGCCGCCGTGAGGCTGTCTGTGTCGACACGTCTAGTGCCGTTCCTAAGATACTACAGGAAGTCTTGTACGCACCGTCGAGATCGCTTTCCAACGCTAGCCGCTTGAGAACTGCTATTTCGGCCGTATCGATCTCGGTCGCTACCGTCCCGCTCATACGTGTTTTCGTTGCTGTGACCGCATAAGCGTACCGAAAGTAAGACGCATCACGTTTCTGTTACGAGCGGTCAGGCAAGCTTCGCTCGTTCCCGCACCAACTCGAGTAGGCCTTCAGGACGGTCGATATCGTCCGCTTCCTCGCGTTCGATAATCGCTGTGTTCCCAACTCGCCTTCGACCGGCTGAGTCCACGAAATAGGCTGCTGGTGTCTCTGCGACCTCGCCGATCGACCCCATCAGTCTCGCCCGTTTTTCAGCTGTCGCGTTGAGTTCCGAATGCCCTGCAAGGACTGCGACCCGTTTTTCGTCTTCGCCAACAGCTTCAAACGGTGCTCTGATTGTCCGGTGGGCGTCATATCCGACCCCCATAAGCATTGAGACCGCTTCAGGCCGGTCAGCCTCGTCGGTCGGTTCCGTCTCAGGTTGGTGCTGTTCGCTGCGTCCAGGAGCATCATCTTCCAGCACGCTTACTGGCGAAGTCAGCGAGGCCTCGAAGAGCTCTTCTAGTTCCATTGCGACCTCGATGGAGGCATCCATCCCGTTTTCGTATTTCGAGACTGTCCGCCGGGAGACGCCAAGCTCGTTTGCCAGCTGTCCAAGCGACCAGCCACGCTTTTCGCGTTTATCAGCAAGGACCTCGCTATCGAGGCTCACATACAGCCCGCCTGGCGCAGCATAGATCAATGGCGGGAGATCCTCAACAAACAGATCCATCGCCGTATCCGGACTTAACACCGGGACACCGTGGCGGAAATACACGACTTCTGGCTGGAGGTCTTTGTCTCGGGTTCGAAGCCCGATCACCATCGGGGTGGCATCCAGATACGAGCCGATCCGGCGCATTTCCACTCCGCTTTCGGCAGTGAACGCGTCCACATTCCGTAAGATCTTCAGCAACACGAGGTCCTGTCCCCGACGGGCAGCGATGTCGAAACTTCGCGGCCGGATCGCACACCGATCGCTCACGCGGAATCCGGCGTCTTCGAGCATCGCGATAATATTTCCGACTAGGGCGGACCGAGACATACCCATATATACGGGCCCCAAGCACTATATGTGTTGTGGAGTCTCATACGTTCCGTAAACTCCCGCAGCGACACGCTCGCTGTCTTCTGTTGACGACCGGTTCCGTGTTTTGTGACCCGAACCAGACTTATTACTTGCTGTCATAGGGACTAGCATCGATGGCGGCATTGATCGGGCTTGATGATACTGATTCCCGCCAAGAGGGAATGTGCAGTACGTATCTCGGCACACAGATTGCTGAGCAACTTGCCACTGCTGGGATTACCGTCACACGACAGCTGTTGTTCCGGTGTAACCCTGCAGCCCCTCACAAGACGCGGGGCAACGCTGCGATTGGCCTCCATACAGACGGTCAACCGGATCGCGTCTTCGAGATCGCTCAGGCTGCAATCGATGATCTCGCCGTCCTCTCGGATCCAGAGACGCATCCTGGCTTGGTTGTTGCACCACACGATCCAGCATCGATTCCTGACCCGGTTGCGACTTTTGCAGCCGATACCGTCCGTTCGCTTGTCACCGTTGACCGAGCGTTCGATCTCGCTACTCAGCATGCATACCAATATACCGGTTGGAAGACCGGGCGTGGCGTGATCGGTGCGATGGCAGCGATCGGTGCCTGGAAGGCAAACACCGACTGGACGTATGAACGAATCACGTATCGTGACCCCAGTCGCTGGGGAACAACACGTACTGTCGATCGATCGTCGGTGTTTGCCGCCGCCAATCAGTGGTATCCGACGATTTGGGATACGGTTGATCGAGAGGCTGATGCGGTCGTCTGTGTTCCGCACACACCTGGCCCGGTCCTCTATGGGATCCGCGGTGACGATCCGACGGCTGTCGAACAAGCAAGCGCGGCGATCGACTCGGAACCGGTCGACAGCGCGACGACGTTTATGACAAATCAAGGGACAGATGCGCATCTCCAGTCCGTCTCACTCCAACACGCTCGTGATGGCATGGGCGTGTGTACCGATGGAACCGTCACCACTCCACCGGAGACTCGCGAAGGAGGTCACGTGTTCTTCGAACTCGGCGATGGCACAGCAACCCGACAATGCGTGGCCTTCGAGCCGACCAAACGGTTTCGGGACCGCGTCCGTGCGCTGCGCGTCGGTGATGAGCTAACGGTTTGTGGTGAGGTCGATAGCGGGACAATCAAACTCGAGAAATTCGCCGTCCGATCGCTTACACGCCAGACACAGACTGCCCCGACCTGTCCTTCGTGTGGACGATCGATGGAGAGTGCGGGCGCCGAGCAGGGCTATCGCTGTCGCAGCTGTGGCACAACTGCACCTGGGAAAACGACCGTCTCACTCAACCGATCGCTTGCGAACGGCTGGTATGAAGTCCCGCCAGTTGCCCGCCGTCATATCGCGAAACCGCTCGTTCGTGGCGGGTTCGACGCCCCAACACACCCTGAACGATAACTTAGTACTTGTCGATGCCCGTCCCTACTGAACAGACGTACTCACCCGTTGCAACCTGTGGCAACCGCCGTGACCGCCAAAAGATCCCATCGCTGTCGGCAGTGATCACTGCCTTTTCGCTCCCAAAGGTATTCGTGATCGTCGCAATCTGCTCCCCGCGACTCACCTGTGTGCCAAGCTCCTGCTCAAAGGTCACCAACCCGCCTGCTGGCGCGCCGTATTGATCGAATCCCGATGCGCGGAACTGGGTTGTTGGTTGAACAGACTCCGGTAGAAACTCATAGTACCGGAGCACGTTCAGTACTCCCTGGATCCCCGTCTCGATCGCTGCAGGATCCCAGCCGACGTTCGCCCCCAGTTCTGGATCGATCGTTGGAATCCCTCGTTCTGGTGCTACTCTTGCAAGTTGGTTATCAGGGCCCTTTTTATCCAGGATGTGGCCTGCATCGAAGACCTTTGCCAGCTCGAGACACTGACTATGCAGCCGGTGGCGACGGCCACACCGAACCCGTGTTTCCTCGATCATCCGACTCGTCGATCCTTGATGAAGATCCAGAATATAGTCGGCCCGAGTTGCGGCATCGAAGGTCGCAGCAGCAATCCGTTCTGTTGTCGAGCCCTCCTCGTTACCCGGGTAGGCCCGATTGATCTTGGTGTCATCGATCGGATTCCGGTGTTCGGCTCGCTGGAAACCATAGTAGTTGACGATCCCGACGATCAGAATCGTCCCGGCCAATCTGTCGGGATCGAGTTGTGGCACCAGTCCGTTGATGACACCAACGCCGTTGAGTTCGTCGCCATCACTTGCCGCTTGTATGTATAATGTCTCGCCGCGTGTGCTCCCGTTGATCACAGCAACCGGTAGCCGTGCCGGCGTCCCGTCTCGTGTCTCCCCGATGGATAACCGTCCAGTGGCGATCTCGCCAGGGCCGGCCTTTGCCGTCCCAAGACTAACCATACCTGTCACAGTCGCCCCCACGGTCTTGAGCAATTCGATCCGATCGATCCATAGGCGGGACAGATCAAGTGCTTCAGCGGCAAGTCCCGAGGCGATTCAGAGGCCAAGCAGTCGCCAATAATAGGGACTGATTGTCGCCTCGATCCCTGCAGCAACAGTAAACACCACTGCAAGACCGATAATCACTCGATAGGCGTGTTCGATTGCCAGCACGAGATCACCACGACCGGCTTGTCCACGGAGATACCGCCACGATCGGCCGCCCAAATACAGCCCTAGCGCCCCTGATACCAGCAATCCCGGGATCTCGATGAGCCCGTGTGGAATCACAAATGCTAGCAGCGTCATCGGTGCGACTTCCAACTGAAACAGTACCCCCAAAAGCACTCCATTAACCGCAATCGATGCAATTGCTGGCACGCCCAATCCAAGCCCGGCGTAGGCTTGTGCGAAGGCAACCTGCCAGTTGTTCCCTGCGTACAATAGGAAATCAGCAACCACGTTTGTCTCTGCTAGTCGTTGCTCGATGGAGGCCGTCAACACCCCATCAACGACCGTACTGGCAAGCCATCCGCTGTATCCACCACCGACAAAGATGATTGCACTGATCGCCACCAGCCCAGGCCGTTGCCGGACAAACCGGATGAGTTCAACCCACCCACGAGCTACTCCTCGAGCGACTGTCGTTGAAATCGCTGGTGGTGGCCCGGGGTTAAACTGGAGTACTTTGCCACCATAGAGCGCGACTTTTGTCAAATCCAACAATGGAATACTGATCAGTAAGACAACCAGCGTGCCGATCGGGCCGGCACCCAGGGTCATCGTGCCACTCGCGATTGCGCCTGTCACGCCGAGTACGCCCACTACGAGCAGTCCATAGCCGAACAATCCACCCGGATGATCGATTCCGTAGCCGATTGTCCCCCGGAGTGCGCCCCGTATTCCCGTGTCATCGACAACTGCGACAGCTCGGGCAAACGCAAATACCAATCGTGTCAGTGCGATAGCAACGAGCCCAATCATTACCCCTGCAATCCCGACAAGCACCGCAAGCAACTCGGCAACCATTGTTGTGAGACCGACGATTGTGCTAAGAACTCCGAGAACCACCAGATAGGTGACTGCTTCAAGCGCCAGCAATCCGACAAACGTGCTTGCGTGTCGAAATGTTCCATCAACAGCGGCTGTCACGCCCGACTTGCCCTGTATGGCTCCAAAGGCACCGTGAAGCTGGCCGGCAGAGACGGCGGCATTTAACACCAAGACGATCACGACAGCAAGTGCTACTGCTCCGGCAAGCGGAATGATGACCTCCGGAACGGCAAGAAGATCAACAACGTCGCCAGTTGTCTCCCCATCGAGTGAGATCTCTGTTGGCTCGTCGATCGGAATCGGACCGACCTCCATGAGAATCGTCTCAAGTGCCGCCAATCGGTCGGCACGGGCCAGTGCCCAGTAGCCGATCAACAATGCCACAAACGGCAGTGTCCGTGCGACTGCCGGGACAGCAGACCCGAGAAGGTAAAACGGCAATATCTCCGATGGTCGACTGACGTAGGTTCGATAGGCCGTTTTCAATGCCGCTCCGAGACTCATTGCCACTCGATTGTATTGCCATTCACAAGAGCGTTCGGAGGCACCCAGACTGTTTTTGTTTGTCCCCGTGGATCATCTGCTATGCTCTCGTTGTCGGATATTCGCACAGCACACGACCGGATCGATGACCTCGTCTCCCGAACTCCCATCGAGCGTTCCCATGCGTTTTCGACCCGAACCGGGGCAGACATCCATCTCAAACTCGAAATCTTCCAGCGAACCGGCTCGTTCAAGATCCGTGGTGCGACAAATCGGATCCGAACGCTTTCGGCCGCTGACCAGGAGGCTGGTGTTGTCACTGCCAGTGCCGGTAATCACGCCCAGGGCGTAGCCCTTGCGGCAGCTGAATCGGAGGTTGATGCGACGGTCGTAATGCCCGAGACTGCGCCGCTCTCGAAGATTCAGGCGACACGCGGCTATGGTGCAACCGTTGAGCTTTTTGGCCCCGATTATGATGCTGCTGCTGCCCGAGCGCGGGAAATCGAAGCTACAGAGGGCCGTACCTATATTCCAGCCTTCGATGATGAGATGGTCATGGCTGGCCAAGGGACCCTTGGCCTTGAGTTAGCAGAGGACCTCCCGGACCTGGATACCGTTGTCGTCGCGATCGGCGGTGGAGGACTGATCAGTGGCGTTGCAACTGCGATTAAAGCAACAACTGACGCCCGGGTTATTGGTGTTGAGGCAGATGGGGCAGCCAGCGTTCAACAGTCGCTTGCGACCGGGACGATCTATGAACGAGATACCGTTGATACGATCGCCGATGGGATCGCGACAAAACGGATCGGCGATCGGCCCTTTGAGGTCATCAAAAGCCGTGTTGATGAGGTTGTCACGGTTTCGGATGCAGCGATCGCACAAGCGATGATGGGGCTGTTAGAGCGCTCGAAAGTGCTTGTCGAAGGGGCTGGCGCAGCCCCGCTTGCAGCAGTGCTATCAAATGCCTTTAGGTATGACCCAGACGAAACGATCGCAATCGGGCTCTGTGGCGGTAACGTCGATCTCAACATGGTCACGACAGTCATCATGCGGGGGCTCATCGAGGCCGGCCGCTATGTTCGGCTGCGAACCGTGCTTCGGGATCGTCCCGGTGCGCTACAGGACCTCATCGATCTGATTGCCGATCATGGGGCGAATATCTACGCGATCCAGCATGATCGGACCTCACGCGAAATCGGCATGGATGATGCCTGGGTTGAACTCGACCTTGAAACTCGCGGCCACGATCATATCGAAACGGTCGTCGACGCGCTCGATGCAGCCGACTACACGGTCGAACTGCTGGTTTGATCGGTTCTTTCATACGCCTTGCCCGTGACCGGCCTATACCGATGTCTCTCGTAGCGTTTGACTTTGATGGCACGCTTTCAGAGTCCGAGATGACTGTCCGTCTCGCCGAGCAACAGGGTGTCACAGCAGCGGTCGCAGACATCACCGATCGTGCGATGAACGACGAGCTGAGCTATGCAGACAGTCTTCGACGTCGGGTGCAGCTACTTGCTGACCTCTCCAGTATGGAGATGACAGCTGCCTTTGAGAACGTTTCCTTGCGCCCTGGAGCTGGCGCGCTGTTAGAGACTCTCAATGCGGCCGGTGTCCACACTGCGATTCTGACTGGTGGGTTTCACCGTGGTGTCGATCGGGCGCTTGAGAGCGCAGACACCACCGTGGATCGGATCATCGCCAACGAACTTGTGGTTGAAGACGGGACACTTACTGGCGATGTCGATGGCCCGCTTATCGAGGGGACCAAAGACGATGCCCTCGAGGCCCTCGCCGGCGAGCTGGCTATCGATCTCTCAGCAACGATCGCTGTCGGAGATGGCGCAAACGACCTCCCGATGTTGCAACTAGCAGGGACGGCGATCGGGTTTGATCCACATGATGCCGTTCGACCCCATTGTGATCACATCGTTACGACGGTCCCGGAACTTCGGACGGTTCTTCGCGAGCAGGGCATTCTGTAGTATCTGTCACCGCGTTGCCCGCCGTTCCCGCCGTTAGGAAATCAGCGATCGGTGGCCCGATCTTCTCTGGTGCCGTCAGAAACGCGTCATGGCCATACGAAGAGTCGATAACGTGGTGCGCAATTTCGGCGTCAGTCGTCCGGACCGCCTCCGCTAGTCCGGCAGCCTGTTCGACAGTGAAATGCCAGTCGCCAGTGATACTCAGCAATAGTACCTCACCACTGAAGGCCGCAACCGCAGCGCGGTCGCTTTCATACCCGGCTGCCAGACCGTAGTTATCCATTGCCCGTGTCAGATACAGGTAACTATTCGGATCGAAACGGTCAACGAACTGTCGGGCATTGTAATCCAGATACGATTCCACATCGCGATACGGGAAATACGTCGCGCCTTGATCACGCTCAACGACTGGATCAACGCCATCATGACTGGCTGATCGACGGCCAAACCGCTGGTTCATTGCTGCTTTCGAGAGATACGTCACATGACCGAGCTGCCGTGCGATCGCCAGTCCAGTCGTTGGTGGTGTCTGTCCATAATATTCACCGCCACGCCAGTTTGGATCGCTCATGATCGCTCGCCGAGCAATCGCGTTGATCGCCAACAACTGTGCATCAACACGTGGTGCGGTTGCAATCGGGATCGCATACCGGAGATCGTCCGGATATCGGACCAGCCACTCTAAGACGTTCATGCCCCCGACAGACCCTCCAACAACTGCGTGCAACCGCCCAACGCCCAGGGTATCCAGCAGCCGTCGCTGGGCTCGTGTCCAATCACCGATCGTTACTGGCGGGAACTGTGAGCCGTATGGCTCGCCTGTCTCAGGATGTTCGCTTGCTGGCCCGGTCGACCCATAACATGACCCCGGCAAGTTCGGGACGATAACGTAATACTCTGTGGTGTCGATTGGTTTTCCTGGCCCGATGATATCGCTCCACCACGCATGTGCCTGTCCCCCCATTGGCGGTAACTCGACCCGTTTTTCGGGATCCTGTCGAATCCCAGCGTGTGAGCTCCCAGTTAAAGCATGACACACCAACACTGCATTTTCACCGGTAAACGTGCCGTATGTCTCGTAGGCGATTCGGAGATTCGGAATCGACACGCCAGACTCAAACTCGAATGGCCCGAGATCGACAGCATCGATAACGGTTGTCATTGTCTTTTCTCCGTGTTGGCTGTGATCGCCCTCTGAGGACCACGATCTAGCTTCATTGATGTACTATAATAATATCTACAAAACTATTATAACTGGTAGTAACGGCAAAATTCCAGGTGCGCTACTTTCGGCAGTTGCCATCACAGTACAATTGGGTTGGTAGCACGGGCTCGTCTGGAGTGGTCGTCAGCGGAACACACATACGACTAGCAGCCCTATTGATGGTGATGAGCGAGAGCAAAACCGCGACATTTGGTGGTGGCTGTTTCTGGTGTATTGAAGCGGCCTTCAAGGAACTTGCCGGCGTAGACACGGTCGTCTCGGGATATGCCGGTGGGGATGTCTCCGAGCCGACATACCAAGAGGTGAGTACTGGTACGACCGGCCACGCAGAGGTCGTTCAAGTCGAGTACGATCCTGGTCAGATCAGCTATGAGGAACTGTTGGAGGTCTTCTTTACGATCCATGATCCAACCCAACTCAACCGTCAGGGGCCGGACGTTGGCACGCAGTATCGGTCGATCATTCTCTATCACAACGACCGTCAGCGGGAGCTTGCCGACACCTATCTTGAGGCGCTTGCGGAGGAAGGCGGGTACGATGATTCAATCGTGACTGAACTTCAGCCGCTGGAGACCTTTTATCGGGCCGAGGACTACCACCAGGATTACTTCGCGAAGAATCCCAACGACGCGTACTGTCAGATGCATGCCGCGCCGAAAGTCGAGAAAGTTCGTGAGCGGTTCGAACAGAAACGCCAAACAGCGTAGGATAGGCACGCATTCCTCTTCCTATCGACCTTGTTAGCGGCGGATTTTTACTCTCGGTTGTCATACCAGCTGGACATGGTATCCGGGGCCGCTCCAACGATCGATCGGGCGACGATTGGTGCACACTGGAGCGACCAGCTTGAGCAGCTGTTGTTCGCTGGTGAGTCCGTCGTCGAGTCAGCCCGTCTTCACGGCTCATCGAACGGTCGCCTCCTCGTCACGACCCATCGTGTGATCCTGTTCGCGCCGACAGCCGATGGGCCACCGTTGCAAACGGTTTCTCGGCCGAACGTCCTCGGTATTGATCGGACGACACATGGCGGGGAGTTTGCTCGCCGACTTGCCCTTCGTGCCGGCCTTTTCGGTGCGCTTTTGCTGGTTGTCGGCGTGTTCTTCGATCCGGCGGCCTATTTCAGTCTGCCTACTCTATCTGGTGGAGCTGGCGTGGGGGCAGTTATGAGCACGATCGAGGGCCTCCTTGCACTGTTGTTGCTCATCGATGAGGCTGCCCTCTCATTGGGGCTCGGTTTGTTGGTCGGCGGCGTGGTGGCTGGTGGGTACTCGCTGGTGGCCCGTAAGAGACAACTTGTTATCGCGGTTGCCGGCGACCAGGATCTCACGGCTCCTGGACGACTTAGCGACGGCGCTCGGACAGCATTGCTGGCAGCTATCGATCCAACCCGAAACGCCCAATCCGACTGATCACGTTTCTTCTGGCGGATGGATTCGGCGACGGTCCGTGAACGTGCTGGCACCCTTCCACAGCAGCCTGGCGTGTATCTCTTTCGTGACGCTGGTACTCCCGAGCCAGCCGACGAGCAATCTGCACCGTCGACAGCAACAGAGCACATAACACTGACTGATGAGCCGGCAACCGGGCCGGTCCTGTATGTCGGCAAAGCAGTCGATCTGCGCGATCGGGTACGATCGTATGCTGATCCTCGGAGCGAGCGTATCGCTGGGATGGTCGATCGGGCCCAGTCGATCGAGATCGCGGTAACGGAAACCGAAACTCAGGCGCTGTTACTGGAGGCGAATCTCATCAAGCGCCACGCGCCACGGTATAACGTCCGGCTGACTGACGATAAGTCCTATCCGTTGGTCCAATTGACCGATCATGAAGCGCCTCGAATCGAAATCACGCGTGATCCCGCGCCTGGTGCTACCGTCTATGGCCCGTATACCGATCGCGGGGAACTTGAGACGGTCGTCAAGGCGATCCGAGATAGCTTTGGTTTACGCGGCTGTTCAGAGCACAAGTACACCGGTCGTGACCGACCGTGTCTCGACTACGAGATGGGGCTGTGTGCGGCGCCATGCACCGGCGAAATATCAATGGATGCCTACGCCGACGCCGTTGCCAGTGCCAAGCGGTTCTTCGAGGGAGAGACCGGCGTCTTAGCCCATCCACTCGAAGACGAGATGCAAACCGCCGCCCACAATCAGGCCTTCGAGCGGGCAGCCACCCTCCGGGATCGACTGGAGACAGTCAGGCAGTTCCACGGGAGTGCTGGTGCGGCCGTTCGTGATCCGGGTGACGATCGCCTGGTCGATGTGCTCGGGGTTGCTCGCAGGCAGACTGCCGAGACAGCGACCACCGTTGCCCGCCTCCACAGCGAGAACGGCAAGCTTGTCGATCGGGACACACACAGTGTTGTCGTTCCGACCAACACCAACCCAACGTCGGCCGCCGTACTGACAGCGTTTATCAAACAGTATTACGCCGAGCGATCCCTTCCGGATGTCCTGTTAGTTCCCGAATCGCTCCCCGATGAAGGAGTGACCACATGGCTGGACAGTGCCGGTGTCGAGCTTCGAGTTCCGACCGCCGGTCGAGAGGCACGACTTGTCGACTTGGCGATGGAAAACGCCCATACAACCCCGACAACAGAGAATCCGGGGACAGCGCTTGCGTCGGCGCTTGATCTCGATCTACAGTCGATCTCGCGGATCGAAGCGTTCGATGTGAGCCACTCTAGCGGGGACTTCGTCGTTGGGAGCAATGTTGTCCTTGTCGACGGCCAGCCAGATCGGTCCGGCTACCGCCGCAAGCGACTGCCCGATGAGAACGACGATTACGCGAATATGCATCGACTCGTCCGCTGGCGGGCCGACCGTGCGCTTGCCGGCCGGGATGATCGCCCGGCTCCGGATCTCCTCGTCATCGATGGCGGGAAAGGGCA
The DNA here is from genome assembly GCA_964403925.1 of uncultured Salinarchaeum sp. GTDB lineage: Archaea > Halobacteriota > Halobacteria > Halobacteriales > Salinarchaeaceae > CAZFMU01. Next base: position 122,568 of record CAYOHZ010000001.1, on the reverse strand, counting down.
ACTCACCGCTGCCCGTGAGGCGCTTGCCGGGAGTGGCTGGGATCGTCCAGCGATCGGCCTTGCCAAACACCCAGATGGTGACCGAGTCATTACCTCTACTGGGACAATTGCCATTCCTGACAGCGCGATGACTCTCTTGGGCCACGTCCGTGATGAGGCCCACCGATTCGCAGTCCAGTATCATGAAACGCTGCGGGATGCGGTGTCAACACCGCTCGATGAGGTCTCTGGTGTCGGTGAAGACCTTCGGAATCGGCTGCTTGGACGATTTGGCAGCATTGCGGGGATTCGGGCTGCATCTATCGAGGAACTCCAAACTATCGACGGGGTTGGGCCAACACTTGCAAAGCGGATCGATCGCACGCTGTAGCTCCCGGCGAAGCACTGATACGCGTCTGCTCGCTACCAAACGGTAATGTCGGTCTTTCGGCGACTTGGCCGTCTAGTGGGACGGCTCCGCACGACGGGCCTTCGCCCACGATCTGCCGGCGTTGCCGCGGTCGTACTCGGTGTGCTCGTTGCGCTCGGAACCGATGTTCTCCAGCTGACACCGCTTGTCGCTGTCGGGCTCCTCCTGTTCGCACTCAGTCTTGTCACCGTGAGCAGTGCTGTTGCGATCGTCAACGCCTATGAACAACATGCACTCACCGTCTTCGGCGAGTATCGGGGATTGCTGTCACCGGGATTGCATTTCGTTCCGCCGTTCGTCTCGAAGACCTACCGGTTCGATATGCGCACCCAGACGATCGATGTGCCAACACAGGAGGCGATCACCCGGGATAATTCGCCGGTCACTGCCAACGCTGTCATTTATATCAAGGTCATGGACGCGAAAAAGGCGTTTCTTGAAGTGGAAAACTACAAGACGGCAGTCTCGAATTTAGCCCAGACAACCCTGCGAGCCGTGCTTGGCGATATGGAACTGGATGAGACACTCAGCCGTCGTGATGAGATCAATCGCCGGATTAACGACGCGATCGACGCCCCGACAAACGAGTGGGGGATTCGCGTTGAGGCCGTCGAAGTGCGCGAAGTGAACCCATCGAAGGACGTCCAGCAAGCAATGGAACAACAGACCGCCGCCGAACGCCGGCGTCGGGCGATGATCCTTGAAGCCCAGGGAGAACGTCGCAGTGCCATCGAAACTGCACTTGGCGACAAGCAATCAAATATCATCCGTGCACAAGGGGAGAAACAAAGCCAGATCCTGGAAGCACAGGGAGATGCAATCTCGACAGTCCTGCGGGCGAAATCCGCAGAATCAATGGGTGAACGGGCGATCATCGAACGCGGCATGGAATCCCTTGAACGGGTCGGAGAAAGCGAGTCGACGACATTTGTTCTCCCACAGGAACTCACCTCGCTTGTCGGCCGATACGGCAACCATCTGACCGGCTCCGATGTCGAAACCGATGGCGACCAGCTTGACAGTTTAGACTTCGATGCGGAAACCCGCGAACTGCTCGGGCTTGATGATGTCGATGAGATTCTCTCGGAGCTTTCTGAAGACATGGAGACACAGTCGTCCGATATGACAACTGAAGACGCTCCCAAGCAGCGTCTCACCGACTCCAACTAAGAGCGCCGAAACGATCAAGCCCGTCTCTGAAGTTGTCATGGCTAATGCATCCGACAACACAGCAGTTCGTCGAATGTGCACGTTCCGAACATGAGATCACCGTCGAGCCCAAACAGTTCCCTGCAGGAACGAAGACTGCCGCCGATGCGGCGGCTGCGATCGACTGTGAACAGGCTCAGATCGTCAAAAGCATTGTTCTCATGGCTGATGAGCAGCCCGTGATTGCGCTCACAAGCGGCGTCAACCGCGTGGATGAGACAGCGATCGCGTCACACCTCAATGCTGAGACGGTGCGGACGGCAACCCCCGATGAGGTTAAAGAGACTGTTGGCTGGAGTATCGGCGGTGTCCCACCGTTTTGTCACGATCAGGAAGTCCCACAGCTACTCGATCGGACATTATTAGAATACGAGACGGTCTGGGCAGCTGCTGGAACACCGGATGCGGTCTTTCCGATCGCTCCAACCACCCTCCAGTCGGTCACCGATCCCGAGCCAGCATCGGTGTTCGAGCCGATCACCTAGATGCCCTCCGTCGGTGACGCAAGCGCCCGCTCGCGAACTCGGACGCCTTTCCCGGCCAAATACCGGGTGCGTTGTCGGACAAACGACTCCTCTTCAGTGCCTGTTGTCGCAAGGATATACACCTGTGCTTTCCCAGCCGGCCGCATCGTTCGCCCGGCGCGTTGGGCACCCTGCCGTCGTGAGCCCCCAAGTCCCGACGCGATAATCGCCAGTTCGGCCTCGGGCAGATCGATGCCCTCATCGCCGACACGCGATACCACGAGGGTGTCGAGTTGCCCTGATCGGAACCCCGCAAGATACCGCTCCCGTCGGGCGTGTGGGGTATCCCCGCTGAGAAACGGCACGTCAAGTTCGTTGGCAATCTGCTCGCCCTGTTTGAGGTACTCGACAAACACCAAGGCTTTCGTTCCCTCGTGTGCGTCTATCAGCGTTTTCACTTGCGTGAGCTTCGCCGGATTGGTAGCCGCCTGCTGTCGTTTTTCGTGGCCGTCAGCGGCAACGTATGCGTTCCGAGCCTCGTCGTCAGCCCACGGCACGTACCGGAGCTCGATCTCTGGCTCGGCCACATAACCGGCCTCGAACAGTGCTTCCCAGTCAGTACCGATCGGTGGACCGATCAGCGTGTAGATCTCTGCTTCCTTTTCGTCCTCTCGGACCGGCGAGCCCGTTGTCCCGAGTCGGGCCCGCGACTGGAGGCGCGCACTTCGTTTAGCGACCGGGCTTGGCAGGTGCTGGCACTCATCATAGACAATTAGTCCCCATTCCCGGGAGTCGAAGAGCCCGCGATGTCGATCCATCCCAGCGATCTGGTAGGTGGCGATCGTGACCGGCCGGCGCTGTTTTTTCCCACCGTGGTACTCGCCGATTTGGGACTCGTTGAGTGTTGTCTGGGCGAGCAGTTCCTCCCGCCACTGGGTGACCAGCTGCCGATTCGGCACTAAGATAAGCGTTTCACCCCCGACTGCTGCCATGATCGCCATCGCTGCAACCGTTTTCCCAGAGCCTGGCGGGCCGACAAGGACACCTGAGCCAGCCTCGTTGAAGCGCTCGACCCAATCTTGCTGATAGTCCCGGAGCTCCAGTGTGACAGCGAATGAGAGTGGGTCGCCGGTCTCAAGTTCGCGGTCATCACGGACGGGATACCCGGCCTCATATAGGGCTCGTTTGATCTCGGCAATCGCGTCCGCTGCGACCCAGGCTTCGGTCTCAGACAGTTGCGCACGCAGCTGTCCGTCTTCGAGGGTGGTCTGTGCGACATCCGCCAGCAACGATTCCGACTCGGCCTCCAACACAGTATATCCCTCGTCGTGAGTGACCAGCCGGAACTTCCCGGCCCGTGTCCACTGGTCGATCACCCAGTTTTCGAGTGCCGGTGATCGTTCCGGTAGTACGGCCCGGATCGTCCCAAGCAGGTCGTCAACCGACTCGTAGGGCGCGCCCCAGATATCTTCCGGCCGGATTTCGTAGAGGTATCGGCCGTCTTCGACAGTTACCAGTCGCGCGAACTGCGAACACTGTGCCCGAGTGAACTGTCGTGGCTGATCGATGACGATCTCACGGCGATCCGGGAACGGGACAACTCGCTCGGTCTGTGCTAATTTTCCGACCTCGCGTGGATAATATACGATCGGATCCGTTTCGACGTCTCGTCGTTTCAGCTCTCCAGCAGCAACCAGTTCCGCAAGTCGCTCACTGACGGTTGCCTGTGATCTCTCGAGGACAGCTGCAAGATCAGCAGCGGTCGCAACCGGCGTCCCGAGGGTCTGAAAGGCCTCACGAATCCGCTCGGCATCCAGTCTTGACGTGTTCTCGTCTGTTGTCGACTCCTCGTCTGCGTCTGGGTCCGATGACACTATCCCGGTTTAGCGGCCCAGACAAAAGTACACATCGCACTCTGCTCAGAAGTCGATATCGGGTTCGGGGGCAATTCCTTCCTGTGTCTCCTCAACATCGAACTCCTCGCGGAGCGTCTGGATCCGGTCGCGGATATCCGCCGCTAGCTCGAACTCCAAGTTCTCAGCAGCCTCCTGCATCCGCCGTTCAAGTTCCTCGATCTGTCTGGCTGCCTCATCAGCATCGCGGGGCTCATCGCCGCTTACGCCACCGGTGTCAGTCGCTGCGCCGGGCAGATTCGTCTCACCAATGGCTTTCTCGATCGTCGTCGGCTCGGTCCCGTGAGTTTCGTTGTATTCTTGTTGAATCTGTCGTCGGCGTCGTGTCTCCTCGATTGCCCGTTCCATCGCGTCGGTTGGATCGTCCGCGTACAACACGACCTCTCCGTTGACGTTCCGGGCGGCCCGTCCCATCGTCTGGATAAGTGTCGTTTCCGAGCGCAAAAAGCCCTCTTGGTCAGCATCCAGAATCGCGACCAGTGCCACCTCCGGGATATCCAGCCCCTCACGCAGGAGGTTGATCCCGACTAACACGTCGATCTTGCCGCGTCGCAACGACCGGATCAGCTCGTGGCGTTCTAAGGTGTCAGTCTCATCGTGCATGTAGGCGACGTCGATCCCGGCCCCCTCTAGGTACTCGGTGAGGTCTTCGGCCATTCGCTTTGTGAGTGTCGTCACAAGCACCCGCTCCTCGCGATCGATCCGGTGATCAATCCGATCGATGAGGTTCTCGACCTGTCCTTCGGCAGGTTCAACGGTCACGGCCGGATCAACGAGATGTGTCGGTCGGACGATCTGTTCGACGATTTGGTCGCTGTGATCGCGTTCGTACTCGCCCGGTGTCGCACTCACATACAGGGTTCGGCTGGTTTTTGCTTCGAATTCCTCGAAAGTCAGCGGCCGGTTATCGTGGGCTGTCGGAAGTCGGAACCCGTTTTCGACCAACGACTGCTTGCGTGATTTGTCACCTTCGAACTGGCCTTTGATCTGTGGGATCGTCCGGTGTGATTCGTCGATAACGGTCAGAAAGTCCTCTGGGAAGTAATCCAACAGCGTATACGGCGCATCGCCCGGCTCACGGTCGGACAGATACACGGAGTAATTCTCGATGCCCGAGCAGTAGCCGGCTTCCTTGAGCATTTCCAGATCGAAGGTCGTCCGTTCTTCGATGCGTTGGGCGGCAACCCGATCACCCTGTCGTTCGAAATATCGAATCCGATCCTGTAGATCCGACTCGATTTCTTCGATTGCCTGTTCGAGCTGTGTTTCCGGGATCGAGTAGTGCTCAGCAGGGTGGATCAAGACTGCCGGTTCTTGACTTTTGACATCCCCATCGAGTGGATCGATTTTAAGCAATCGGTCGATCTCATCGCCCCAGAGTTCGGCGCGCACCGCGTACCGGCCGTACATCGGATAGATCTCGACGGTATCACCTCGAACCCGGAACGTCCCCTGTGTGAAATCCACATCGTTGCGCTCGTAATTGAGATCAACGAGCGTGCTCAACAGCGTCTCACGATCGATCTGTTGGCCCTGTTCAAGCCGGAGCGCCATCTCCTCGTAGTTCCGTGGGTCACCGAGCCCATAGATTGCCGAAACGGACGCGACAACGATCACATCATCGCGTGTCAGCAACGCTCGTGTTGCCGAGTGACGCAGCTTGTCGATTTCCTCGTTGATTGAGGCGTCCTTGTCGATGTAGGTGTCCGAGCTTTCGACATATGCTTCTGGCTGGTAGTAATCGTAATACGAAACGAAATACTCGACGGCATTGTTCGGGAATAGCTCCCGGAACTCCTCGTAAAGCTGTGCCGCCAGCGTCTTGTTATGAGCAATCACTAACGCTGGTGTTTGAGTCTCTTCGATGACCCACGACACCGTATTGGTCTTCCCCGACCCAGTAACCCCAAGGAGGGTTTGTTTGTCCAGGCCCGTCTCGAAGCCTGCTGCGAGCTGTTCGATGGCGTTCGGTTGGTCGCCGGCTGGTTCGAAGGGGGCATCGACGGTAAATGGCCGATCAACATCGGGTGTGTCAGGCGACAGTGGGCCGGTATCACTCATTGCGTGTTTGTGGACGCTCCAGTCGTTTGAACGCCACGCTCACTGGCCCTCCCAGAACTGATCGAGGGCGTGGGCTACCCACTCGGGGCTGACTGTCTCAAACTCCTCAGGAATATACTCCCCGACCCCATCCCATCCTGTCGTGGTATACCGCTCGTCAATGAGAATTCGCACGCCGACATCATCCACCCCTCTGATCACGCGGCCGAGTGCCTGTCGAGCCTTCCGAATGGCTGGAATCGATAGCGCATATTCAAAGCCAACAGCCTCATCGCCGCCGAAGGCCCGATCATAGGCAGTGATCATCGCCTGTGTTTCTGGACTTGCCGTATCGACAAGCGGCACGCCACAGACGACAGCCGTTGAGAGCCGGTCGCCACTGTAATCGACGCCCTCGGTGAGCGTGCCACGAAGGCTTGTCACCAACACCTTCTCCTCACCATCAAAAAAGCGCTCTTTGAGCTCTTGGGTCCTCGCAGCATCGCTTGCAGTATCGGCCAAGACTGGCTTCTCGATCGATGCAAGGACCTCCTTGGCCCACTGTGCTTCCCGATAGCTTGGCATCCCGATCAACACGTTGCCCGGCGACTGGGCTGCCGTTCGGAGCAGATCCGCGTAGACTGCCCGCACGTCGTCGCCACCCTTCTCCGCAAGTCCGTCTACAGCCGTTGGCTCTCCTCGGTTCGCGTATGTGAACTTCGGTGCCGAAACTGCGAAACTCGCCCGATTGGCGTCCGGAAAGCTCAATCCGTATCGACGCGTCTCGACGGGCCGATCGGCTGACTTGGTGAGGTGATCGAGTCCGGTGACCGTTGTAAACACTGAGAGTGGGTCCAGTGTCGCACTCATCAACAGCCCGCCGCCGAACTGTGCGAGCCGCTCCCCGATCGCGTCGCTAGGAACACAGTTGTGAATCTCCAGTCGGGCGCGATAGACCTGATCCCACTGTCCGGTTCCAGTCGGTCCGGCACGTTCTTCGAGGTGAATGGTCCGAAAGAACTGCTCGTGATCCCGCTGTCCCCAGGCGTTGAGGACGCGGCCGACCGTCTTGACGGCTCGATCGTCAGGATCGGCTTCGGTGTCAGTAATCGTCTCGAAAACGGTACTGGCCGTTTGACAGGCGAACTCGACCTGCTCCCAGATCGCGTCGTCTTCGACGGTCGTTGCCCACTCACTGATCGTATCAGGAGCGGGTGCATCCGGCTCACGCAAGGGGATCGTAAGCTCTGCTGGCCGTGTCTCAGGATCGTCCCACTCGATTCCTTCCGTATCAAGATATGTCTGTACCTGCTCGCCAATCTGCGTATCAAGTGCCTGCAAGAAGGCGGCTACCGTTTTGAGATCTGCTGGTGTCCCGGCCGTATCCGCGAGTGCGGCTGCCACCTGATCGCTGTCGGTTTCCGGTGTCGTGGTCTCGGGATCACGCGCTTGATACAGCTCGGTCAGTTCCCCGATCGCCTGTTGGATCGTCCCGGTTGCAAGCCGCTCTGAGAGTAGCTCTCGGACACGCGGTTCGAGCATATGGGCCTCATCCAAGACGACATATGTTGTCTCATCAAGGAGTGCGCCAGTCAGTGCCTGAATGGTCAGTGGATCAAATGCATGATAGTAGTTGCCAATAACGACCTCAACATCAGACAGAAGTGTCCCGGCCATCGAGTGTGGGCAAATGCCGTTATCAAGTGCTGTCTCGATCGTTTCTGTGGGATCCAACAGCCCTTGGTCGTCGATCTCGATCGGTGCAGCCTCACCTTGTGAGCCATCGGATGGCAGGTCCTCTAGATACTGGGCGTAAAACGGACAGAACGTTGTCTCGTTGTGACTTGGGAGCGATTGCTGATAGGGACTTGGAATGCCACCAACCGTCAGGGGATGGTCCATTGTCACTGCGTTGCGCGCTAACTCACTGGCATCCGTCCGATCCGTCAATCCCCGCGTTTGGTCCCGAAGCCGTTCGCAGCGATCGTATACCGTCTTGGTCGTCAATGCGCCGTCGCCTCGAACATACGGACAGAGATCGGCCTTCCCAACAAGCGTCAGACCACTGACCTGGTTGGCAGCCGGTAACCCATCGTTGATCGTTTGGAGATCCGACTCGAACTGCGCAAGTTGCTGTTTGACACTTGTCAAGACAAGGACGCGCTCGAAGTCCGTTGTCGGATCTCGGACCAGCGTAATCCCGGCTGTCAGGCCGATCATCGTTTTTCCGGTCCCGCATGCCCCCTCTAAGGCGAGATAGCCCCCTGCTTGCCCCAGCTCGATCGCCGTTTCGATCCCATCAACTTGCTCATCGTAGGGTGTCTCATGGCCGAAAATCGTCTGCCAGTCCGGTTCCTGCACGCTACCGACTCCGGCGGATTTCCCTAAAGGCCTGTGGATCGACGGGCATGGTTTCACATCGCCCAGCGCGAATGCACCTCGTGGGATTTTTCTCTGCAGCCTTACTAGTCGTCGCTGGTGGCTGTGACGATCAGTTACCCCCACTGAGCCCCGTGTGATGATGGGTGCTACCGAGCCACCTTTTCCCGATACGGAACTGTCTTTTCAGTCGAGGGCCATGATTGGGTATGAGCACGCTTACACAGGGCCCCGATGATGAGGCGATCGCCGAGATCGCGATCATCGATTATGGGCTCGGGAACCTTCGGAGTGTTACGCGCGGTCTTGAACGCGCTGGGGCAACCGTGACGATCACCGATGACGCGTCGGTCTTTCAACAGGCTGATGGGGTCGTCTTACCCGGTGTTGGGGCGTTTCGAGAGGGCATGGACAACGCCGGGCCGTTTCGGGACGCGATCCTGTCAGTTGCCAACAGTGAGACGCCGCTGTTTGGGATCTGTCTGGGGATGCAAATGCTGTTGACCGAAAGCGAAGAGGCTACCCGTGCTGGTCAGGGCGCTGTTCGAGGCTTGGATCTTATTCCCGGGCGTAACGTCCGGTTCTCGACGGATCAAACGGTCCCACACATGGGCTGGAACCAGCTCACCGTCCAGTCCGATCATCCGATCGCTGCCGGGATCGACGGTGAGTATGCGTATTTCGTCCACTCCTATTATGCCCAACCGGACGATCCTAGTGCGGTCGTCACAACAACTGAGTATGGGACAACCTTCCCGAGTCTGATTGCCGATGAGACCGGCACTGTCTTTGGCACTCAGTTCCACCCGGAGAAAAGCGGTGCAACCGGACTCCAAATTCTCACAAACTTCGTTGAGATCGCTGCCGAAACAGCCTGATCGAGCTACTCTGGCTTGAGCCCTTCCGGTTCGACGCGCATGACAGCCTCACCGTCAGCCAAATTCGGCGCATCAACTAACCGAACGATCCGTTTGTTGTTCTTCGATTTTCGCAGGTAAATCCGGAACGTCGAGGTGTGGCCAAGGATGTTTCCACCGATCGGCTGTGTCGGATCGCCGAAAAAGGAATCCGGATTCGACGCAACCTGATTCGTGACAATTACGGCTGTATTGTTGAGATCCCCCACCCGCATCAGGTCATGGAGATGTTTGTTGAGTTTCTGTTGGCGTTCGGCCAGTTCGCCTCGACCGACGTACTCCGCGCGGAAATGTGCCGTCAACGAGTCGACACACAACAGCCGGACCGGGTACTCATCGTCTTGGCTTTCGCTTGCGATTTCTTCGGCTTTTTCGGCAAGGAGGATCTGATGGTTCGAATTAAACGCCTTTGCAACGTGGATTTGATCGAGAACGGACTCGGTCAGCGCGGTCAATGCCGCCTCGTCGTTTGGACCCCCCTCGATGTCACGTTGGTCAAGGAGTGCATCAATCGCATCATCCGGGAGCCCCCGTACCATGTCATCGATGCGTTCCGGTCGGAATGTGTCCTCAGTGTCAATGAAAATCGCCGAGCCACCAAGGCCACCGTGTTCTGGGGGCAGCTGGACGTTGACAGCTAACTGATGGGTGACCTGTGATTTGCCAGCTCCAAACTCACCGTAGACTTCCGTGATCGACTGGGTCTCAACGCCACCACCAAGCAGGTCATCGACCTCATCAACGAGCCAGCTGAGCTTCCCGATCTGCTCGCGACGCTCTAAGACCGTCGCGCCGGACTCAAAACCACCAACATCGGCGTGTTCACGTGCGGCCTGAACAATATCCGCTGCTGTCGATTCACCTACGTCAGCAGTATTCGATAGTTCGCCAGGACTTGCAACTGCGAGCCCCTCAAAGGAATCGAACCCTGCATCTTCGAGTTTTTCGGATGTCGCCGGGCCAACACCTGGGAGTTCCTCCAGATCGTCTGTTGCCATACCTGTGGCTTCCTGTTGATCGCACATAAACCCCCGTCACTCTCGTTAACAGCCTGGTGAAAGTAAAACTCGATGGGATCTCCTGTTCAAGCGCACGTGAGAATCAGCAAACGACTGGGTGCCCTCACTGCCAGGGATGGCTTCCGGGACTGTCCGGCCACAGCGGGTACCATTGTTCTGGCTCGGACTCAACCGGAACCGAGTCCTCAAGCACACCGCGAAGCTTGAATTCCTCGACGGAATCGCGACTGTCGGTCCCCTCCGGAACGAACGGATAGAACCGACCACGATCGAACGAGTAGATCACGTAGACCGTCTGATCGCCAGTAAAGCCCATCACGGCGGCAAGCAATGCGTCTCTGTAGCCGTCCTCGACCAGGGTTCTGCTAGCAAACTGCAACGCGCTGGCGAGTGCTTCTGGACTCTCGTCGGCAAACACCAGCCATTGGTAGCCATAGTCATCTCGGGGCACGGTCACTGGCTGGTCGGTTGTTGCTGTCACGACAGACTGTAGCTCTTCGATTGTCGTCTCGGCACCCTCGGTATCGAAACAAAGTGCCGCTTCCTGAACGGGCTCGTAGCCGAGTGGCTCAAGTGCCACACTCACGTTTGCTAGCTCTAATAGTGCATCCGGCTCGGGCTGTGACTCCTCCGTTTTATCGCCCGTTACCAGCCCCCGAAACCGATCGATAAGACTCATCTGTCGTTAGTTGAGCTCTGACTGGAGTTGCTGAAGCTGTTCGACTCGCTTTTCGGTCGTGGGGTGGGTCCGGAACAGCCGCCCGATAAAGCCCGCGGAGATCGGAATGATGAAAAACGCGTTCATCTCCGACTGCTCTCGGAGATCGTCTTTTGGCACCCGATCCATCGTTCCAGAGATGGTCAACAGTGCCGAGGCCAGCGCACCGGGTTTGCCAGTAATCTGTGCAGCTCCGCGGTCGGCAGCGAACTCCCGGTACCGTGAGAGCGCCCGGATCAACAGGAAGCTCAACACCCAGACGACAAACGAAGCGGCGATGGCGACGATGATGCCACCCTGACGGTTGCGGCCGCCACCGAAAAATGCCCCATAGCGGACGATCATAAACGCGACTGTCGAAAGGAACGACGCGATCGTCATCACCATCACATCCCGGTTTTTGACGTGTGATAGCTCGTGGGCGAGGACCCCTTCGAGTTCTTCATCATCAAGGGTTCGGAGCAGCCCAGTTGTCACTGCGACAACGGCGTTTTCTTGGTTTCGCCCGGTTGCGAAGGCGTTTGGCACCTGCGTGTCTGCAACTGCAACCTCCGGTTTCGGAAGGTCAGCTTGTTGTGCCAGCCGTTCGATCGTCTGGTGGAGCTCCGGATACTCCTGTTCGCTGACGCGTGATGCGCCCATGCTCCGTAAGGCAAGTTTGTCGCTGTAGAAATACTGGACCAACGAAAACCCACCGACCAACACCAATGCCACTGTCGGTCCCGTTTGGAGGACCTCAACGAGGACGACGACAAACGCGATATAGAGGACAGCAAGGAGTCCGCCGGTCAGAACCATTCGACCGCGGAGTCCCCAGTCCGTCTGCCAGTTCATATCTCAATACACAATAGTTGATCCGCGAATATAAGTTCGCTGTCTGGGGTGGCACTACCGTCCGCCAGCCGTCTCAACGAGTCGGTCGGCGATCCGCTGCGCACCGATCGCTGCTGACCGGTCCGGCTGTTCTGGGGCTATCGCCTGCACGTCCTGGTCGAGTTCCTCACTGAGTCGGTCAGCAAACTCCTCAACGATGCCAGGGAGACAGGCCATTCCGCCAGTCAACACGATCGGTTCATCAAGCGCGAGTCGATAGACACGGACATTGTCGCTGGCGAGCTGGGGTAAGAATGTGTTCGCGATCTCATCGACGACATCGTCTAAGTACTCGTTGACAGCACTCATGATGCTGGTCTCGATGGTGAATTCATGAGACCCGCCACCAGGCTGTTGGATCACATCCGTAAATGGATCAAACGACTCGAAGTCAGCATGTTCTTCTTTGTACTCACGGGCCGTCTCGACATCGATGTTGACACGGCCTTGGGTTTCTTCTTCGATCCGGTTTGCGATCATCCGATCAACTTCGTTCCCTGTCACGGCCCCCGTTGAAAAGGCGTTGAGCTGTTCGCCACGCCGATAGGCGCTGGCCTCCAGATTCGTCGATCCCATATTCACTGATAGAAAGATCTGATCGAGTCCCTCCAAGCCATCGCCCAAGGCCGGGAGTGCGCCACACAGCGATTCCGGGAAGCTCCGGACTAACTGGTCGCCGATCTGACTGCCCTCAATGACTGTTTCGAGATTCTCTAGCCCTGTTGGGTTGTCAATCGTCGGAATCGCATAGACAACGACGCTGTCTGCTGGCACGTTGTTATCCCGAAGTACCGAGTCAAAAAAGCGCTCGGCTAATACGACACTGTCCTCGTCTTCCGGCAGCCCCGACCGGAGCATATACTGCACGCGATCGGGATACTGCTCGGCGGCCTCCTCGCCGTACAGCATTCGGTCCTCACCAGTGATCGGATCCGCATACGTTGCCAGACACGATAGCGTTTGTGTGACCGTTAGATCGCCAGCTCGGTCGGGATAGGCCAACACCGTTCGTGTACTTCCAAGTTTCACGCCCACCGGAAGTGGATCGTCGTCCGGAACCGTTGTCGTTGAACCGTCGGCATCGGACGTCTCATCTGCCATAATTACATTAGTCTCAATGACGCACAAATAGCTTCTGGAGGGTTCTCTCAATAGACCGCACAGATCACGTGTGGGGATCGTCCTGCGATCTGGCAGTTCAAGACGGCTATGGCTCTCACATCCCCGACTCTCAGATGATGGCCAAAACAGTGGCTGGCGGATAGAGAACAAGGGACTCCGTAAGCTAGAGGCAGGTTACCGGCGTGCCGCCAGCCGTGCGATATAGGTAAGACTTCGTCGGTGATGGTGCATATCTGCCTGCCGCGTTCGAGCACCGAGATCCGGATCTGCAACCAGCCGGACGTATTCCTGTAGCTGCTTTTCTGTTGCTGTGCTGATCCAGCCCACAGATTCATAATACGCCAGCGCATCAAGTGCACCCTGGATGCCGGCCGCAGCAACAAGTGGATCCAACCAGTCAATAATCGTCTGTTCGGCGTCATACGAGTCCGGCAGCTCAGCGAGGTACGGCCGTGTGGCCGAGACTGATCGTTGTAACCGCGCTAATTCCCGGCCGATCGATCTGTCGGTGGGTGTCTCCTCGGCTGGCGGTTGCTCAATCGTCAGACGATCGTCTGGACCCTGTGGGTGTCGGCCCCACTCCATCCCATCTGATAGGGGTGAGTCACTTGGCTCGTTCTGGCTGGGGTGTCGATCCGCCGTGCCCGGCGGCGCTGACTCGTTTGTCTCCTGCCCCCGATTGCCCCCATTTTGGAGTTCCCCGAGGTCGTAATCGCTCGGATCGATCGTCATTCACGCGTTTGTATGCCGACCCCCAAAGTAAGTGTACCGGCCGTCTCCACCCTTGCGGTCGTGCTCCGGCGGGCTTATGCCCTCATCCTGCGTAGTCGTCAGTAATGGCAGACTCCCAGCCGATTTGCCCACGCTGTGGGGAGCCAATCACCGTTGCTCGCGAGCACCGTGTCGAGCGTGGCGAGCCGGCACTGTGTGATCAGTGTTATTTTGAGACGTTCGAGCTGATTGATGTCCCCGACCGGATTGAGGTGACCTACTGTGCCCACTGCGGGGCGGTCAAACGCGGTAATCGCTGGGTTGCTATCGATGCTGACGATCGGGTTGATATTGCGATTGACGCGCTGCAGAACGTCCTTGGCGTCCACGTTGAGGCCACTGACATCACTTGGCGTGTCGAACCCGAACAGGTCGATGAAACGACTGTCCGCGTTCGGACACAGGTCACCGGCACGGTTCGTGATACCCCAATCGAGGAGTCTACGGTTGTCCCTGTGAAACTTGCAACCGATACGTGTCCCCGCTGTGGTCGTATCGCCGGCGACTACTATGAAGGGCTCGTTCAGCTTCGGGCGGCTGATCGGACACCGACGGCAGACGAACAGGCGCAGGCCCGTGCGATCGCGAGACAGCTTGTCGATGACGCTGCTGCCGACGGGGATCGGGATGCATTTATTACTGCGATCACGCCGGTCGATGCTGGACTTGATATCAAAGTCTCGACGACCGGACTTGCCGATCGCATTGCAACACAGATCATCGATCGAAACGGTGGGACCCGTTCGACCTCCGAAACGCTGGTCACCGAAGACACGGACGGCAACGAGCTGTATCGAGTCACCTACGCCATCCGCTTGCCCCGATATCGATCCGGTGATATCATCGATCCGGAAGACGGCGATGGCCCAGTGCTCGTTACGGGAGCCCAGACACAACTCCGTGGTCGTCGACTGCTTTCCGGCGCGGAATATACAGCGCCGATCGATGTGACAGCCCGAATCCTTGGACGCCGGAGTGACGGCCAGTCGACGACACTTGTAGCGATCGAAGACGAACACGCGCTGCAGGTACTTGATCCGGAGACCTACGAATCGAGAACGATCGCCCGCCCGGAAACTCTCGATATCGATAGGACAACCGAAACGATACCCGTGTTCAAACACGGCGCTGACCTCTACCCCCTTCCTGATGACGATGTCTGAGACGCTCGTTGCAATCGTTCGCAAACAGCGTGGGACTGCTGTCCTTGAGACGCTTCGTGCGCGTGGGATTTACGATCCGACACGAAAGATCCGAGAACACGACGACGGGACCATCGCGATCCCGGTCACTGCGCCCCCATCGATCGACGTCCTCGATATCGCCCGACAGTCCGATCCGACATACCGTGAGCTGGATCTTGAAACACTCCTTCGCGAACGGGGGTGGTCTGATACAGAGCTCAAGCGAGCACCACAGTCGTGGGCTGTGCTTGGCTCGGTCATCCTCGTTCGATTACCCGATGACTGCCCGGATGAAACAGCCGTTGGGGAAGCACTGCTTGAGCTACATGGCCAGGCTGATACGGTTCTCGCTCGTCGTGCGATCGCAGGCCCCGAACGCGAGCCCAATCCACGTGTCATCGCCGGCGTCGGGGACACACAGACAGTCCATACCGAACACGGAATCCAGTATGGGCTTGACCTCTCGGAAGTGATGTTTTCCCCCGGAAACAAAGCCGAACGAGCGCGGATGGCCGGGGCAGTTGCTGCATCTGATGGCACGCCCGCGTTCCCACCTGATACCGTGCCTGATGATGTCACCGATCTTCGGCCCGAACAACCACACGAACGGGTGTTTGATATGTTCGCCGG
>CAYOHZ010000001.1:79954-106820 GCA_964403925.1 uncultured Salinarchaeum sp. | reverse complement strand
TTACCATGGCAGCTTCACCAGGCTCCAGCGGCCACGACGAACCGACCGTGCTAGGATCGGTTGATGGGAAAGGCACCGCACAGGAGTACGTAATTGCCGATATCTCCGAGGACGGGGCCTGGCTTGCAATGGATATTGGAGATGCCCTCGAACTCGACTCCTGGCGATAACCCCTCATGCGCACTTTTTAGAGGCTGCTCACAATAGGCAGTCAATATGCACTATCGGGCTGTCGAGTCCACTCGTGAGTATCTCGCTCGACTGGAGACTGATGCTGATTGGCGGGCACAAATCGAGGCATTTGCCGACGACCTCGAAATTGACGCCGCTTGGTTCACTGCGATGGGTGCTGTCCAAGACGCGGAGTTGTGGTATTATGACCAAGCGGAGGGCGAATATCAATCGATTACCGTTGAGACGCCACACGAAGTCGCCGCGTGTGTCGGGAACGTCTCCCTGCTTGATGGCGATCGATTTGCACATACCCATGCGGTGCTATCCGATCGTGACGGCACAACCATTGCTGGGCATCTCAATCGGGCAACAACGTTCGCCGGGGAACTGCATCTCCGGGCGTTTGAGCCGGCACTTGAACGGGAGTACGACGACCGCACCCAACTCGATTTGTGGTTGTAGATGCGCGAGGAGGATCGCCGCTATTTCGATCGTATCGAAGCCGAGCTTGACCGCGCCATGGCGGTCGCCAGCACAGCCAAACAACAGGGGAACGATCCCAGCCCCGAGATCGAAATTCCGATGGCCAAGGACATGGCCGATCGCGTCGAAAACATCCTTGGGATCGCGGGTGTTGCCGAGCGGATTCGTGAGTTCGAGACCGAGACCGATCTGAGCCGTGAGGAGATTGCACTGGCGCTGGTTGAGGATTTCGTTGATGGCCGTGTTGGTAGTTACGAGACTGATGCTGGAACAATCGAGGGGGCTGTTCGGACTGCGGTTGCGCTTCTCACGGAAGGGGTCGTTGCGGCACCGATTGAGGGAATCGATCGTGTCGAGATCAACGACAACGATGATGGCACACGGTATGTCGCCGTCTACTATGCCGGTCCGATCCGCTCTGCTGGCGGTACCGCTCAAGCACTATCGGTCCTTGTCGCTGATTATGCCCGGACGTTGCTTGGGATTGATCGGTTCAAACCGCGGGATGTGGAAATCGAGCGGTATGCCGAGGAGGTCGCACTGTATGCCGACGAGACGGGACTCCAGTACACGCCAAAAGACAAGGAAACCAAATACATCGTCGAGCACGCGCCGATCATGCTTGATGGAGAGGCGACCGGTGAGGAGGAAGTCTCTGGCTATCGAGACCTCGAACGAATCGAGACGAATGCCCCTCGTGGGGGAATGTGTCTGGTCTTAGCTGAAGGGATCGCACTCAAGGCGCCGAAGATTAAACGGTACACGACCGATCTTGAGGAGCTCTCATGGCCATGGCTTGACGCGTTGATTGATGGAACGATCGGTAGTGATGACGAAGCGTCGGCCTCGTCAGCTGATAACCCAAACGAAGGCGATGCTGCTGACACGGCATCACAGTCCGATGGGCCGCCGCGTGCTACGGCCAGCGAGAAGTACCTCCATGATCTCATCGCCGGTCGGCCGGTTTTCGGGCATCCCAGTCAAGCAGGCGGCTTCCGACTTCGCTACGGTCGAACGCGTAATCTTGGCGACGCAACTGCTGGCGTGCACCCGGCAACGATGCATATCACCGACGATTTCCTTGCTCCTGGGACGCAACTGAAAACCGAACTGCCGGGGAAAGCTGCCGGTGTGGTGCCTGTCGATTCCATTGAGGGGCCCACCGTCAAGTTGGCAAATGGCGATGTTCGCCGAATCGATGATGCCGAGACTGCGATTGAACTGCAAAACGGCATTGATCGGATCCTTGATCTTGGTGAATACTTAGTCAACTACGGCGAGTTCGTTGAGAACAACCATCCCCTCGCCCCTGCTGGCTATGTGTATGAATGGTGGCGCCAGGATATGGAGGCCGCCGGGGCGAATATCCAGGCTATGGCCGACGATGCGACGATCGACCTTCGCACGCCTGATCCAGACACGGCTCTACAATGGGCGGATCAGTTTGACGTACCATTACATCCCACCTATACGTACCTCTGGCATGATCTCACCGTTGAGGCCTTCACAGAGCTGGTCTCAGCGTTAGAGACGGGCCATATCGATGCGTCAGACCAGCTGGTTGTGGATCCATCAGTTCGTTCACAGCTTGAAACAGTACTCATCGAACATACCCAACATGACGATCGGATCACGATCCCGGTCTGGCGACCGCTCGTTCGCTCAGCTGGGCTCACCGACGCACTTGATCGACGCTGGTCGCTAGATGATCTCCCGGAGCCGGCGCGTAACTGGCCCAACGCGATGCGGGTTGTCAATGCGGTCGCGCCATTCGAGGTGCGTGAACGGGCACCCACCCGGATCGGCAGTCGGATGGGCCGCCCAGAGAAATCGGAGGATCGAGAACTCTCACCGGCGGTGCATACACTTTTCCCGATCGGTGAGGCCGGCGGCGATCAACGGAACGTCAGTGCTGCCGCCGATCACACTGAGTCGCTCTCGGCGGTTCCTGGCCAAATCGAGGTTGAGGTTGGGCGCCGGTATTGCAAGGACTGCGATGTCGAGACCTTTTGGCCACGCTGTCCGGAGTGTGGCCAGCATCTTGCTCCCCAGTATACGTGTCCTAGCTGTGGTCGTGAGCTGACGCCCGATGAGTCCGGCCGCGTGTTCTGCGAGCGTTGTGAGGTTGAGGGGAGTGCTGTTGAAACCAAAACGATCGATCTCGCCGAGGAATATCAGGATGCGCTCGAGGCCGTCGGTGAACGGGAGCGAGCGTTCGATATTCTCAAAGGCGTCAAGGGGCTCTCCTCATCGGTTAAAACCCCCGAACCGATCGAAAAAGGCATCCTCCGGGCGAAACACGACGTCTCGGTGTTCAAAGACGGGACGATCCGGTATGACATGACCGACCTCCCGGTGACGGCTGTCAAGCCCGCCGAACTCGGCGTGTCCGTCGAGCAGTTCCGGCAACTGGGCTATGAGGAGGACATCCACGGCGAGCCGTTGCGCCACGAGGATCAGGTCGTGGAGCTAAAGGTCCAGGATATCGTCCTCTCGCCGGGGGCCGCCGAGCATCTTCATCGGACAGCGGCCTTCGTCGATGATCTGCTTGTCTCCTATTACGGGCTTGAGCCCTACTACGAACTCGAGGAACCGGAGGATATTGTCGGCGAGCTGGTCTTCGGGATGGCGCCGCATACGTCGGCAGCAGTCGTTGGCCGTGTTGTTGGGATTACTGATGTCAGCGCCGGGTACGCTCATCCGTATTTCCACGCCGCAAAACGGCGCAACTGCGATGGCGACGAAGACTGTGTCATGCTCCTTCTTGATGGCCTTTTGAACTTCAGCAAGCAGTACCTCCCTGATAAACGAGGTGGGAGCGTTGCCGAGGACTCCCGCCTCGTTGCGGTCGACCCGGACGACAACGTCCGATTTTTAACCTTCGAGGAGTTCTGGAACGAACTTGAATCGCCACTGGAGGCCGACGGGAAGTTCCGCAAGCGGACCTGCTACGACGAGGGCTGGCGGACCTACGCGTTCGACGAGAACCACGACGCGTCGCTGCAACCGATCGAGAAGGCCATCCGGTACCGCGCCGACGAGGACGAGGAACTGGTCCGCATCGAGACGCAGTTCGGACGCTCACTGGAGTTGACCAAGCATCATAGCCTGTTCCGATACGACGACGGCATCGAGGAAGTCGCGGGTGCAGATCTCTCAGAGGGCGACCTCGTAGTCGCACCGCGGCATCTCGACGTTGAACCCGAGCGGACGACGATCGACATCGCAGAGTGTGTCGACGATCCGTACGTCGTCATCGACGACCACGTCGAGGACCTGCTGACGACCGCCTGGGAGACGACCGAACGGGGAAGTCCCACCCACCAGGCGTTCAAATCCGGGCTCTCGTACCGCCTTTCGAAAGGCAAGATTCCGTACGAACGGTTCGAGCGTATCCTCAACCACGCAGGATTCCACGTCCCACGGGACGTGAAGATCGGACTCCAGGACTCGTCTGATGGAGTTTCGCGAACCATTGCTGTTGATGAGGACTTCGCCTGGATGCTCGGACTGTTCGTCGCTGAGGGGACGATGTCGGGTGTCTGTCCATCGATTCACAACACCGACGAGGATATGATCGACCGCGCCGCCGAAATCATCGAGGAGACACTCGGTCACGAACCCGGCCGCCGCTGGTCGAACCGGGCGTACGAACTACGGTTCCCCGCCGTCTTCCGAGAGGTGTTGTACGAACTCGGCTTCGAAAATACAGACTCGTACAATTCAAGCGAGAAGGTCGTTCCAGAATGTATCCTGCAGGCTCCTCGCGACGTCGCCTGTTCGTTCCTTCGTGGGTTCATCGCGGGCGACGGGAGTGACAAGAGCGACGACAACGTCACGACAATCGCGTTCCACTCGACCAGTGAGGACCTCAAGGACGGGTTGGTTTTCCTCCTTCACCGCCTTGGACTCGTCGCGAACGTCTCTGCGAAGACCGACCGTGACGGCAATCGACAGGATAGCTACACTGTGACGGTGTCTGGGGGCGCGAATGATACCCCCCTGCACCGGATTCTCGACGGCGAAGAGCCGCACTACCCCAAGAGTCTCGTCGTCTCGATTCCCAACGCGTTGATGGACATCCGCGAGATGGACATCGAGGGGATCAAGCAACTGATCCCGAAGTCCCTGAAACGCCGGGATAACATCTCCCTGGAGAACCTCCGGGCGATCGTCAGGGAACTCGAATCCGGGGAGCTTCCCGACGCCGCCACCGCGAAACTCGCCGACCTCCGGCCGCTCGTCGACGGCGACCTCTCGTATCTTCGTGTGAAAAACGTCGAAACCGTCGATTACGACGGTCATCTCTACGACCTCCAGGTCGGCGGTGAGCCGATCTTTACTGCGAACTGGCTGTACGCCCACAACTCGATGGATGCCCCGTTAGTGATGTCTTCACGGATCGACCCTGCAGAGATCGACGATGAGGCCCATAACGTCGATACCATGGCCTCCTATCCCCGAGCGTTCTACGAGGCGACCCGGGAGCTTGCTCATCCGGATGCCGTTGCTGATATCATGACGATCGCCGAGGAACGCGTTGGCACTGATGATGAGTATCACGGCTTCGAGCACACCCACGAAACCACTGATATCGCTGCCGGGCCGGATCTTTCCGCGTACAAAACCCTTGGATCAATGGAAGAGAAAATGGATGCGCAACTGGAGTTGGCCCGCCAGCTGCGCGGGGTCAATGAGACGGATGTCGCAGAACGGGTTATCGAGTATCACTTCTTGCCGGATCTGATCGGGAACCTTCGTGCGTTTTCCCGCCAAGAGGTTCGGTGCCTGGACTGTAATACGAAGTTCCGGCGTGCTCCACTGACCGGGACCTGTCCGAACTGTGGTGGTGACGTGACTCTCACCGTGCATGAGGGGTCGGTCACGAAGTATCTCGATACTGCAATCAGGGTTGCAGAGGAATACGGTGCCCGTGATTACACCAAACAGCGCCTCGAAGTGCTTGAACGATCGATCGAACGAACGTTCGAGGATGACACCAACAAACAAAGTGGGATCGCCGATTTCATGTAAGTCCCAGTCGCCAAAGCCATAGTCATCGATCCGTTAGTTGTGGTGTGGACTACGACGCAGTCGTCTTCGACAACGATGGGATACTCGCCCGGCTGACCGAGCGTGATGCGGTCCGATCGGCAATCGCCAACACGCTTGTCGAGTTCGGTGTTGAGGATCCTCCACAGGAGGATATTGAGCAACTCTTTGGGGTCACGATCCAGGATGTCTTGGCCATCTGCTCGAAATACGATCTCGATCCAGCTGACTTCTGGCGTCGTCGGGATCAAAACGTGGCTGCCGCACAGATCGACCTGATCAACGACGATCAGAAGGGGCTTTATGAAGATGTCTCGGCGATCGAACGGCTCGATGTACCACTTGGTGTCGTGAGCAACAACCAACACGAGACCGTTGAGCATGTCCTTGAGTATCATGGGCTTGCCGATCGGTTCCGAACCGTCTATGGTCGTCAGCCGACCCTTGAAGACGTTCGGCGGAAGAAACCCCAACCATATTATCTCGAACGCGCACTCACCGATCTGAATGCTGACAGCGCACTGTATGTCGGCGACAGTCAGTCGGATGTTCTTGCGGCCCATCGTGCAGGCATTGACTCGGCGTTCGTTCGGCGTCCCCACCGACAGGATATGGCCCTCGATGAGTCCCCAACGTATGAGGTCCAGTCACTGGATACGCTTGTCGACCGTCTCACCGCTTCCGCCGGCCGGGCCTGACGTTTGCTGATCGCAACAGCGATATCATCGACGGTCCAACGACAGGTATGGCTGGCATTGTCTTTTTTACCACGCCTGATCGCTCGCAGGTTGTTTCCTTCTATCAGACACGATTGGATGCGGATCGATGGCTCGAACAGGAGGGGGGCTGTACGATTCTTGCTGTCCATGACCTTCTTGTTGGCTTTTGTGACGGGACTGTTGCTGACACCGATGGGACGATCACAATCGTCCGCCCTGATCGTGGCGCTGTTGATGCCATGTATGAACAGCTTTCGGATGTCGCCACTGCTCCACCGACGGTCAACGATGAGTTCGATATCTACCAGTTTTTCGCGACGGATCCGGACGGCAGAACGATCGAAGTCCAGACGTTTCTTCATTCGACACCGCCGGCTCCCTCTCGTTGACATCCTCCTCGCGCTGAAGCGCGAGGATTCCCGACCGCAGTTGGGAGATTAGGGTTTGCAGTCTACCACTTGTTCCCTCGGTGAGACTCCGTGGGACAAATCATACAGGTGAACCGCCTCGGGGTCACGCCCCGAGGCACTCGGCCTGCTCTGCCTGTAGACCGCGCGAACCTGTTGCAGGTTCTCCACCGCGGCCTCAGGACGGGTCTCGTGTTCAATGAGAATATAGTCCCAATCTCGCGGGTGGTCTTTGTGGTTCGCGCCCTTCGAGAGGCGGACACGGTTGTTCTTGGTGTCGTGACGGATGCCGTTTTGCTTTCACGTCACCGTGCTACGCGGGTGTTCTTCGTGGACACGGTTGCCGTCGTTGTCGTAGTAGTTTTTCTTGCGGTAGTCCAGGGGATTCGCACGATACCGGAAAGAAACGGTGGGACACCGTGGTGGAAAATATATGTCAACAGTCAGCGGGGGCTGAGATGGGGACGGGGAAACTGCGGGGGACGGGTACACCACGGGGACGTCCCAACACAACGTTATTGTCATATTATCTTATATCCACGCTCTCTTTTCAGAGTGAGAAAATCACCGTGTCTGTGTGTCTGGTGTCGTGTCACGATGTGACCGCGTATCGATGACGTCGGGACGTCCCTGTCGATACGCCCGTGCCAGAATCGCCGTGGTAAACACACTGGCAATTGCCGACCCAACGATCGCTAACGTCACTATCGTGATCTCACTTGGTGTCCATGTCGTATGTCTGACCGACGGCCCCCACCCAAGGCTCCCGCGAATGAGTGCCAGCCCAACCGAGAGGACAAGCAGTTTGAGCTCGTGACCGCGCACCGTTCGGGCGCTCCCGATCGCTGCACCGATCACGCCTTGGTCCCGAACGCTGATCTCATGGATCACGAACACGAAATACAGCCACACAGCAAGCATCCCGAGTATCGACACTGGCGCAAACATCGCGACAACAATGAGCTCTGTCCACGCTGGGAGCACACGAACGAGCCCGATCGTCAGGAGCCCAATGCTGATCGGGACTGCAAACAGCAGCCCCACATACCCTAGCAGACCGACAAATCCTGTCACTGTTGCCCGACCAATTCGTCGAAAGAGGACTGCATCCGGGATCCGGTCAGTGACACCACTGACAAACACCCGGATCGCGATGATCTGCACTGGGAGTGTAATAATCGATGTAAACAGGCCGATCAGTAGGGCTACGATAACGGTTATTTCCTTTGGAAGCTCACTTGTGGATGTCGTCGTTCCTGGGATCGTTCCGGTCCCGACATCCAATGGAAGATACGTCGAGGTCCCCGCCAGGACCAACAACAACGAGAGTACCTCGATCGCAAAAAACAGCCCGACTAGCACGGCACCGTTCCGTGACGCCGCAAGCGACAGTCCCTCCGACACCGCCGTCCGGATGCGCATTTGTATTCCCGCTAGCCCGCCTGCCCTAATAGGTGTCTGTTCTTTGTTCAGCGACTGCAAACAGGAGAGGTTTATACACGTCCGGTACTGGTAATAGTTGGTGTGAGCGAGGAGTGTCCTGCAGAGGAGTTGTTCGCACTCCTTGATGATGAGTACGCTCGTACGATTCTTACCGAGACAAGCGAGCAACCGCTCTCAGCGAAGGCGCTGGCCGACGCCTGTGACGCTTCGCTTCCAACAGTGTACCGACGAATCGACCGGCTTTCTGAGTGTGAGCTGCTTGAAGAACAGACGAAGTTCAACGATGCGGGGCGTCATTATGGCGTGTATCGAGCAACGCTCATGGAAGCGACAATCGAACTCACGGACGGCCAATTACAGACAGCGATCGAGACAGACACCGCCGATCCTGCCGATCGGTTCACGGAACTTTGGGAGGACCTGTGAAATGACAACGACAACAGAACTCTATTTGGCGCTCTTTGGGACAACCCTGTTAGCAAGTTTATTAGGGCTCTTGATCGTCTTTCAGGCCTATCGCGGGTATCGCCGCAATGACAGCACGCGAATGCTGTATTTGGCGATCGGCTTTGCGTGTCTCACGCTTGTTCCGTTTGCCCTTTCGCTTGTCGTTACTGTGATCGCGTCGGCGCTTCCCTCCGGTGCGTTCCTTCGCACGTCGGTGCTTCCGCTTGCCAACCGTCTCGTCGAAATCGTCGGCCTCAGTATCATTCTCTATTCCCTATACGAGAATCACGGCTAGTGGTGTCGACATCGACCAACGGTGTCTTGCCATCGCTGTTGTGTGTCTCACATATTGTCCTCGTTAGAGGTGTGTTCTACAGATCGAGCACTTCGCTTCCAATCACGCACCGCAGACAGGTGATCACCCCTTCGAACTGGAACACAAGTATACATTTGCTGTCACCGTCGGTGGGCAGTTGTTCGCGAACGCTGGATCGATGGTCACAGATACTGGTGTCCTATCGTCTATCGGCCAGGCGACCGCGGAGGCGGCGTTACAGTAGGAGCAAGGCAAACGCCCACCGGGGAAAGCGTACGGAACAGCCCACAGCCGACGCCGTAGCCATTCTCGTTGCTTTCGCTATAGCCAGCCCGAATCCGGTGTTCGGTAGTGTTGGGACTGGCCTTTTCTACCTAACTCCCCAACTACCGTGATATGTATGAACACATCCTCTTTCCGATCGATGATAGCGCCAGCGTCGAGACCGTGTTCCCGTATGTGCTTGATCTTGTTGTTGAGCACGATAGCACACTCCATCTGCTACATGTCGCTGATACGACCCAAGACAGCGTCACGCGGATCGGCACCGACGTTGTCGATGCTCTTAGAACTGAAGGTAAGGAAATCGTTGCCGAGGCGCGTGAACGCGCCGATGACCGTGGTGTCTCAGTCGTCACGGAGGTCAGACAGGGTCGCGTTCCCACGACGATTATCGAGTACGCGACCGACCTAGAGATTGATCTCATCGTGATGCCGACTCAAGGCCGCTCTGGGATCAAACAAGCACTCTTAGGGAGTGTCACCGAGCGAGTGATCCGACGTTCACCGGTCCCTGTCCGAACGATCTCTCCTCAGCAGCCGTTTTCGGCTGTCTATCCACCAACGCAGGTGCTTGTCCCGACCGATGGGAGTGAGGGAGCGACCCGTGCAGTGACCCTCGGAAGTGAGCTTGCTGCAACGCATGGCGCTGCGATGCATATCCTGTCGGTGGTCGATGTTGCTGACGTGAGTGTCGATCTGAGCTCGCCGTTTGTCCGTGAATCGCTTACGGACCATGCCAGCTCGATCGTCGATGATGCGACTGCTCGCGCGCAAGCGGCCGGTGTCGAGACGGTTACCGGGACTGTCCAACATGGCATGTCCGTCCAAGAAGAGATCCGCGACTATGTCGCGACCAACGACATTGAGCTTGTCGTGCTTGGCACACACGGCCGAACGGGTGTTGATCGCTATCTGCTGGGGAGTGTGGCCGAACGTGTTGTTCGGACGCTTTCGGTCCCGGTTCAGATCGTTCCTGTCCCGCGCGACCAGGAATAACCGCGTTACAGATACCAACCGGATACCACGAAGTTTGCCTCCGAGATAGTCGACACGAACGCCTGAGAGCTTGCCCTGCGGTGATTGTCTTTCAGAACGCACGACCCCGTCAGTACACGCCCCGATCGTTGTATGGGTCCGGGTCGGTGGCTTCGGTGTTGTCCTGTGTCTCTTTTGCTTGCGCGGTTGCTGTTTCCATCCGTTCGATATCGCGTGTGAGCTCCTCGCATAATTCTGTTACACGGTCGAGTTCTCCTGTTGTGATCGGGTCATCATGGCTGTTTGCCCGTTCGAGGAGTTCGGCCACACTATCAATGATCAATCCCGCAACGGTCAGTGCCTGCCCTGGCGGCTGTTCGAACTCTCCAACTGACACCTCTCCGGAATAAAGCTCGATGGCCACCCGTGGCATCTGTCGTGACTCATCATACCGCCATCGCCGAGCAACTGATGGACTCGGGTTGTAATACCCATAGATCTCCTCGAGGAAGACCAACTCGAGTGGTTCTTCAAGGAGGTGATAGTCGGATCCAAAGGCCTGTAGCTCCTCGATCGGAGCTGTCGCTACGTCGTATTGGGCCTGGAGATCCGTATAGAACGGGTCCACATCTAGGACGGAGAGTGCCACGACCCGGAAGACGCCATCGTGGGCCTGCGCGAACGATCGCAGTTGGTCCCGTACTGTGTCGTGGTTTCCAAGGAGTCGTTCCTCTTCAAGCTCGTCTAGCAATCCCCGAATCGAGGGTTCATGCTTGAAAAACGCCTCAACCCACTCGCGTTGCTGGGGCGGCTCTGGGTCCTCGCTCATACTCGCCGTTCGCTCGTACTCGTAAGTGCATTGTGGCTCGATCAGTCTTTGCGGGAACGATCATACCGTGCAATCGCCCGCACCGGCGCGCCATCACACCCAGCGAGATGCATCGGCATAGCAAGCAGTCTGAATTGCGTTGGGAGATCTGAGAGGTTCGTGAGATTCTCAATGATGAGTTGGTCGGCACCTAACAGCGCATGATGGGCTGGGAGTCCATCTGGTTCCGCAGCCGCCGCTTGTGCAGTTGGGGTTGGATCGGGGCTGAGCGTGTCGATCGCGATCGCATAGCCAGCGTCCGCGCACTTGGCTGCCGCCGCCGGTGTGAGAAACGGATGCTCCAGATACCGATCGGTCCCCCAGTAGTGTGCCCATCCTGTCTGGATGACAAGCACATCTGCTGACGGGCGAGGTAGCTGTTCAGGGCCGATCGCCGCCCGTGGCGCCAGCCCCCGTAGATCGACACGATAGGCGTCCATGAGGAATCGATCCACATCGATCCCATCAATGGCACGTCCATCCGGCTCGGTATGGCGTGGAGCATCCATGTGTGTTCCTGTATGTGATCCACAGGTCACCCGTGATACCCGGTACCCATCGGCCGCAAGGCTTGTCTGTTCGTTAATTGTCACGTCTGGGTCACCAGGAACACCTGCCATCCCAGTCGTGATCGGTCTGGTGAGGTCGTGTGATTCCATGCTGAAAGTTCCGTGTCGGTGTGTTAGTCTCTGTGCAGTCGGGGAACGGCTACTCCAAGCAACGCGACAGCTAGCACAACCGGGAGAATGTCATCGACCATCCCCTTGTGGGAGAATCGGCTTCACTGTCGTCAGCTGCCATTGGTTCCATCGTTACTGCAACTCCTGACAAGTTGGTGTTCGCTGCCCACTCAACGGTCTGATCGGTTGTTTGATCGGCTGGAATCGTGCTACTAGTAACCCGAGGATTCGATGCTGTCGACGCATCCTCCTGTTGAAGATGGGGACACGCAGTAGTATAGGTTGGTGATTCAGGCGGGACTGCTTACCGTCGTATTCTTAACCCGATCATCCCTAAGACACCCTCAATGCGATCGTTGTTGGCTGTCGGGCTCTTTTGTATTCTCCTTTTGACGGCAGTTGGCCTGCTGTCGGTCGGTGGTGCTGCTAGCACACCAGCACTCGAGCCACCCGTGCTTGCGCCCGACCAGCCTACACCGGATGAAACGGAGACCCACGTCGAGTTGGCTGCCGACGGGACAGCGACCTGGGAGATTAGCCTTCGGACTCGGCTCACAACTACAGCCGACGTCGAGCGCTACGAGCAGTTTCAACAGCGATTCAAATCGAACAGGAGCCGGTATCTCGATCCAATCGCCACGCATGTCATGACTGTTGTCACTGCAACCAACCGGACACACGATCGATCGATGTCGGTTCAGAATCTGAGTGCTACCACCGCGATCTCCCCCGATGGTGACTGGGGGGTGATGACTGTCCAGTTTACCTGGGATGGGGTTGGCCGGCCGGCTGGTGATCGGATCTTTTTCGGTGACGTCTTCGAGGCCTATACACTCGCTGTGAACGACACGATGACAGTCACCATCCCCGAGAACGCAACGATCACCGGCGTGATCCCGCCACCAGACGATCGAACTGACCAGACAGTCACATGGGACGGTCCGACCACCTTCGATCCTGGCGAGCCGGCCGTTCAGTTTCGCGTGTTCGACGGTGCAGGGGCCGGCAGTACGCTCCCTCGTGGGCTTGCTGGTGTGGCGATCGTCCTCTTTGGGCTTGCATTATTCGGGGCATACTGGTATACTCGCCGTCGGGCGCCCCTCTCCGGGGGTGGAGACCGGCGTCCTCCACCGCGTGGGGCCGATTCCCTTCCATCTCCAGCCGCTGGTGAGCGCATTGTCACGACGCTTGCCGCCAATGGTGGCCAACTCCAACGCGCAACACTTGCCGCAAAAGTTGATTGGTCAGACCAACAGCTCTCACGGACGCTTACTGCCTTAGAGGAAGCCGGCCGTATCAAACAGCGCGATACCGGTACCGGTACGACCATTGAGCTGGTTGTTGCAGACGATCACACCAACTCTTGAAGCCGGTCTGGGTCACTGGGGATTTCGTGTGCTGGGGTCAGACGGAGGCGTGGGCGTCCGACATCAATCGGCACACGCTCTGTTTCGATGATCCCCGCGTCTAATAGGTCCTGTTTCAGCCGTGAGAATGTCGCGACCGACGCCAGTCCGATGTCTTGGCCCCAGTTGCTGATATCATACTGCAGTAGGTCGTTTCGGGCAGCCGTGAGAAGGCTCACGATCACCCCTGCTCGTTTGCCAGCCTCGATATCCGCCACCGAGACCACTTCCATTAGCTCCTGGAAATCAGCTACAACGTCTGTATTGAATTCTGTCTCCAGACTGTCAAGCAGGTCCTGCTGGGGTGGAATCCGTATTGTCGGTGCGCTGCCAGCCCGCCACTGTCGGTGAATCTGTTCTTGTATTGACTCAACAAGTTGTTGTCCCTGTGCGCTCACGTTGGTGTACCCATCGTTCGTTTTAATTACTGATGCGATCTCCCGATCAGTGACAACCAGCGAGTTCTGGATCGGGTCGTCGGTGACTCGTAGATCGGCAGCTTCCGACGCAAGCAACCCGCTTAATCGTGTTGCCAGTCGGAAATCATCCTTGATCGGCGCTAACGCGTCGTTGGTTGTCAGTACCTGGACCGGGGTTTCGATCGGAGACTCAACCGTATCGAGAAAGCCAGCCACAAGTTGTGCCGATGGCGTCAGGAATCGAACCACTGATGCTTTGGGAACGTACTCGTTGAACACGGCAACGCTTGGGGGATCCATGTTTGTTCAATCCCCGTGTGACACTTTATGTATTAACTGCACATCACAAATTAATCAGCCATTATATCGTGGAAAGTATTCATAACGACGTCTCAGGGACTCGTTTCACCGTCGATTGTCCCACTTAACCGTGTCGAGATGTCAGTTAGTGCGGATTTGACAGCCGATTCGAAAAGCAGCATCATCACTGTGTGCCCCTCTCAGTTCGTCACGTTTTGTCGTCCCGTCTTGTTCTTCAGAATGGCCGCTCGAGATATTCGGTCGGGAGCGCGTTCCGAACGGTCACCAGTGGATCGACGACCTGGCTGATCTCTACTCCACCGACAAGACTGGCAAACATGTATGCCTCCGTCTTCGAAAAGCCGTGCTCGGCGACTAACAGCTCAATGAGATCCTGATGGGCGGTTTTGAGTGCCGTCTCGAAGTCCTCGGCACTAGCGATCGTTTTCCAGGCTGTTGGTGTTTCGACGAGCGGTCGGTGTAACTCAACTGTCGGTGTATCGATCACCTCAACTGTCAAATCGATCTCGACGGCAATTTCGGCCCCAGTTCCACACATCTCCCCATCAGCCATCGCGGCCTTTGCATCACCCATCGCTAGCATGGCCCCCTCTTGAAAGACCGGGAAGTACACCGTCGTGCCAGCGGTGATATCCGTTGTATCGAGGTTTCCACCGTGGTCGTGGGGCGTCAGCGTTGAAATCGTCTCTCCGGCCGTCGCCACTCCGATCGTTCCAATAACCGGTTCGATCGGCACTGTAAGCGCATCGAAGGTGATTGTGCCGTCCTCGACTGGGGTTATGTGGGTTGCTGGATGTTCGATCTCCGGGTCGTCTTGGAGGAGCCCAAAGTCTGGGGCAGTGACAACCCGTCCACGATCTTCGGCCATCCGGATTGCTTCAATGTCGACCGCAAGGACATCACCAGGGGATGCGCCGTCAACGGCGATCGGTCCGGTTGCCGCGTTGACCTCATCAGGAATCGCATCCAGGGTGTCCGCGTTGGTTTGTATCTCGCCGTTGAGGCTGTCGATCGTCTCGATCGTAAGCTGTTCGCCGTCGGCAGCAGTATAGACTGGTTCAAGATCGGGGCCAAACGCATAGATGTGCCCGTCGTGGTGGGAAATCGTTGTGCGTGACATCGTTTTCCGTTCGTTCGCAATCCCCAAGAACCCGTGCCCCGAGTACGCATACCAGTTGGTGATCGCTCAGAACATCCTTCCGGGGTGTGTGGTGGATTCCGCTTCTCTAAGGTCTCTCGATTGCAATCGAGAGAGTCACTTCTTTGCGTGGGACTGCTCGTTGGCATTGGGATCTTTTGTTAACGCTGAGTCTGACCGTGGCAAAACGGGCCGCGTGATCGTTTTGTAGGTAACCGACCTAGCGCTGTGGGATCTCCGGTGATTCTCCATCCGTCGCCATCGCCAGCACGTCATCGAAAAACGACACCGAATCGTTGGGGCCGGGATTGGCTTCTGGATGGTATTGGCGAGTCATGATGTTCTTGCTTGCACTATCAAGTCCTTCCGAGGTCCCGTCGTTGACGTTTTCTTGGGTCACGGTTAGCACGTCGCCGGGATCTGCGACCGCATAGCCGTGGTTTTGGGTTGTCATTACGACTTGGTCGGTTCGAAGGTCAATTACCGGCTGGTTGACCCCACGATGACCGAACGACATTTTGGTGGTACTGCCGCCAAGTGCGTTCGCAACGACCTGCTGGCCCAGACAGATCCCGGCAATCGGCAACTCGCCGACGTATTCCTCAACCAGTTGTTCGGTCGGTTCATACGTCGCTGGATCTCCTGGTCCGTTTGAGACAAACACGATATCGGCGCCCGTCGCCTCAATATCGGCCGGTGTCGCATCATACGGGAGCCGATAGACCGTCGCGCCCCGTTCAACAAGCGAGTCGATGATCGATCCTTTCGCCCCACAATCGATCACCGCGACTGTCGGGCCGTCGCTGTCTGCGTTGTAGACTGTCGTCGTCTCCGTGGTGACCTGCTCTCCAATGTCAGTATGCTCGCTCATCGGCACACAGGCGTCTAGCTCGGCTCGCGCATCCGCCGGTGTCACATCCTCACCGACAGCAATTCCACATTCCATCGCACCCTGCTCCCGAATATCGATAACTAACTCTCGTGTATCGAGATGATCCAGTGCTGGGACGCCTTCTCCAGTAAGCCACGCGACGACCTCATCAGTCAGTTCTCGGGCGATCACCCCAGACGGGTGTACCCGATCGGACTCGAATCGCCCTTCTCGAACCCCATAGTTTCCGATCAACGGATAGGAGAACGTCAGGATCTGCTCCTCGTAGGAGGGATCTGTGAGGCTCTCTTCGTATCCGGTATAGGCAGTCGTAAAGACCAGTTCGCCGCGTGTCCGGCCGGGGACCCGGCCTCTGGCCTCGATGACGCGTCCGTCCTCGAGTGCCACGTAGGCGTCGGTCATTACCCGTCTCCTGTGGGGGTCATTGGATAAATCTTGGCTTTCGGGACGGCGTAGTGTTGATCAAATCGAAGAGAGTATGCCCTCCCTGTCGGAGGTATATGTATGGACGACACACATGAAAACGCGAGTCAGGCTGTTGTTGCCGTTGATGAACACGATCAATCACAGGGCACGGTCAATCGCCTTGATGCTCATACGGGAGATGGCATCCGTCACCGGGCGTTTACCGCCCTCGTATTCGATGCGGCGGGCAATCTGTTACTTGCACAACGAAGTCCGGACAAACGCCTTTGGGATACTCACTGGGACGGCACTGTCGCTTCTCACCCTGTTGCTGGCCAGTCACAGACGGCGGCTGCTGAGCAACGTCTTGCTGAGGAACTCGGGATTGCGTCCACACAGTATGATGATCTTGAGGTGACTGACAGATTCGAGTATAAACGATATTTCGAACGTCGTGGTGTCGAACACGAGGTCTGTACGGTTCTCCAGACAACCCTGACCGATCGCACGCTTGATCCCGACGAGACAGAGGTCGCCGGTACCATGTGGGTCCCGTATGACCGACTGCAGGCGCACCCGGAGTGGTATCGGCAACTGCGGTTGTGTCCGTGGTTTGAGATCGCGCTCCGTCGCGCCCGGGACTGACTTGCTTCCTTGCCGCTTCCCAACGTGTTTTGCTCTGGGGGTCCTACGGGTCGACGATGGGCGACGGGTTTACGCTTGGGGTTTCGGTCCCTGGTCGGGGAGCCGATATCGAATACGATCATGTCCCCACAACCGATCAGAGCTTTGAGAATGCACTTGCGCGAGCTCGTAACGGGGATCGACTGACCGTTGCTGATGGGATCGAGCTGCTTACCACCGGCACCGAAACACCCGGGATCGATGGCGACCGCAAGCAAGCGGTCGTCAACATCGCTGATGCTCACCGTCGGGAGCGGATCGGCGAGTCGGTTACCTTTGTCGCGAATCTCAACAACAACCTCACAACCGCCTGTAACACCGGCTGTCGCTTCTGTAATTTTCGAACCCCAGCGCGTGATCATCGGTCAGAGGCCACTGGTAGCCCCTCGGGTGAGCATCGCGGATTCACACAATCTCCGTCACAATCACGCGCTGTAGCACTGGATGCGATCAATCGTGGTGTCTCCGAAATCACGAGCGTATCCGGACTCCATCCAGCGCTCACCTTAGACACAGAGCATCGCGAAATCCTTGAATCCCAGTCGGATCCCGCTGCTGCCGAATACGCACCACCCGATCAGTACCGGACCGATCCAGGGACATACGTGACACAACTGGCAGCGATGAATATCGACGACATCCACCTGCATGCGATCACTCCCGAAGAAGCAGTCCATGCAACTCGTGGCACCGACTGGGACTATCGGACCGTCTACAGTCGACTCAAGGAGGCCGGGCTTGATTCGGTCCCTGGCACCGCCGCCGAGATCCTTGTTGAGGAAGTACGTGAGATCCTTTGTCCGGGCAAGCTCTCAACAACTGACTGGCTCCGCGCCATGGAGGCAGCTGCGGCGGTTGGGCTCGATATCACTGCCACAATCATGTACGGACACATCGAGAACGCAGCCCACCGGGTGTTACATCTCCGAAAAATTCGAGATCTCCAAGAACGAACCGGCGCAATCACGGAGTTTGTTCCACTCTCCTTTGTCCATCACAATACGCCACTGTACGAACAGGGCTATGTTGATGGCGGTGCCAGCCCTGCAGAGGACGAACTCATGGTCGCTGTTGCACGACTCTTTTTGGATAATATCGATCATATCCAGGCCTCCTGGGTCAAACACGGTGACGCCGGGGGGCTCAGACTGCTCCAGGCTGGGGCGGATGATTTCATGGGCACCTGTCTGTCCGAAGAGATTACTGCCCGTGCCGGTGGTGACAACGGGCAGTACCGGACCGTCGCCGAGTATGTCGATTTGATTACCTCAATCGGGCGTGTTCCCGTAGAACGCTCAACGGACTACCGACGCCGCCGGCGTGTTGATCCAGCTGCCGCACCGCATGGTCCCCAACTTGGTCCTCGCGCCGATGGGACTCCACTGCTTGATCAGTGATCGACGGCAGCCTGGTTCCAGCCTGCTGATCGCTGCTGCCAGCCTCGGTCCTCAAGGACCTGTAGAATCCGGTCCGAGACCCACTCTCCTGTAGCAGGCGTCCCGGAAAACCACTCGGCCCGATACGCTGTGGGCAGATATCGGTCATGGACTGGCAGTCGTTCTCGCAGTGGAATCTCGAACTCTTCAGCAAGTGATTGAAGCGCTGTCAGTTCCGGCCAGGCGTGTGCGGGGTTGATATGATCGGCTGTGACCGGCGAGATACCGCCTACGTCGTCAACCCCTGCGGTGATGAGTCGTTTCAGGGGCGCGATATTCGGGGGCGCTTGGATCGAAACGGTTGCTGGCAGGGCAGCGCGGGCCATCCGGACGGTGTCTTCAAGGGTTGCCGGTGCTGGTGTTCCCCGGTTCCATCGCTCGTTTTCGGTGACCGGTTGGATAATGACTTCCTGAATGTGTCCATACTCGGCGTGTAGTTGCGCGATTGCCTGGAGGCTCTCAGCACGATCACGCCGTGTCTCACCGATCCCCACGAGCAAACCTGTTGTGAATGGCACCCCAAGTTTTCCCGCAGTTTCGATCGTCGCGAGCCGTTGCTCCGGATCCTTGCCCCGCGGCCCAGCATGTGCTCTGACCGCTGCAGTTGTCTCTAGCATTACGCCCATGCTCGCAGTCACCGGCGCAACAGTTGCCATTGCTGTCTGTGTTTGATCTCCTGGGTTCGCGTGTGGTAACAACCCAATCTCAAGCGCCATTTCGCTGACTGCGACCAGGTACTCCTGTATCGAGTCATAGCCCCACGTTGCGAGCTGCTCGTGAATGGCTGTATACCGGTCGTCAGGATCATCCCCGAAGGTAAACAATGCCTCTGTACAGCCCCGGTTATATCCTCGGTTGAGGATCTTTCGAACCTCTGTCGGAGCAAGCAGTGACGCCTCACCTGGCGGATCATAAAACACACAGTATTCGCAAGTATACCGACACGCCGTTGTCAGCGGGACGAAGACGTTCCGCGAAAAGGTCAGCTGTGCTGGCAGATTCGAGTCGTTGTTCTCGTGTGTCAACAACTGGTCAACTGCCGGAACGCTCACAGCATGTATTGAGCCTTCATCGATAAAATCGTATCCCTCCTCTCGTTCCGACCGATCGCTGGCCCGCTCTTATTGATCTGTATAACGTGGTATTCTCCTACGGCCGAGGGGGACGGGCTTTCGCTCTCTACGTGTCAACCGACACCCACGGATCAGAACAGCGATTCGAGTTCGTCTTCGTCGTCGTTTACCAGGTTCTCTAAGCTCTCATCCCGATCTTCTTTGATTTCTTCGATGTTCTCTTGGGCCTCGATCGCGACTTCTTGGAGTTCCTTGATCCGTGGGACATCGGTTGCGCCTGAGAGTAACACAACACTGGAGACTTGCTCAGCGTGTGACAGCGGGTAGTCACCGCCACGGATTTCCATCGACCCGGTTTGTTCTTCGAGCCATTTCCGGCCGCGTTCGATCCCCTTCCGGTTGAGATACGCTGGCGGTCCAGCCATCACTAATAGCCCACGCTCGACAGCGTCAATCTCACTGGGGAGTGTCAACCGCCCCAGCGCCGCTTTTCGAACTAGACTTGTGATCCGGTTTGTCACATGCGAGCTGTCGATCTCTGGTTCGCTGCCACCAGTAAACCGTGAGAGAAGCCCGCCGCTTTGCTGTGTTTCGACTGTTTCGCTGGCATACCCGACCGTCGAGACACCGCCACCTGAGAGTGTGTTGATGATCTCACTCGAGTCAACGACCGATTCGGCAACATCATCGCCAGTGGACACTTCACCGGCCCCAAAGAGCAGTCCAAACCGCGTGACGATCTCTTCGTTGATTTCACGATAGCCGCTCTCGACGGATTCGCCGGTCTGTCGCCAGGCGTCGTTATCAAACACTAACAGGTTATCGACCTCACGAACGAACGTTTGGAACGACCGAGCGGCATTTAACGTGTAAATCCCGCCCTCATCACTTCCTGGGAGGACGCCAAGCCCATAGACTGGTTCCGTGTAGATCCGTTTGAGGTGTTTTGCCAGCACTGGTGCGCCGCCTGATCCGGTCCCGCCACCGAGCCCGGCGATAATCAGGAACGCATCGACTTCGTGGACTGGAATGCGATCGATCGCACTTTGGATCTCGTCGATATCCTCCTCGGCGATCTGTGATCCAAGCTCGTTGTCAGCCCCGACACCATGCCCCTTGACACGAGCTTGCCCGATCAAGACTCTGTTATCCTGTGGCACTCGATCAAGTCCCATGAGATCCGCTTTAGCGGTATTAACAGCAACGGCATCACGCACGATCCCGCTGTTGGTCCGCTCATCGTACTCAAGGAACTTGTCGACGATCTTTCCCCCGGCCTGCCCGAAACCGATCATCGCAAGTTTCATGCTTGTTATTTTCTCTGAGTAGAAGCAAGATCAAAAACGGGTATAAGACTTATGACTCCCCGTCAGACGTCTGTCTGCCGCCGTTTTTCGGTTTTTCAGTCCTGTCATGACTCGAGATACTCCGACAGTGATCGCAGATCCTCCGGGACCTGATCGAAGGCAGTAACGTCGTTTGATGTAGCAACATTGTCTGACTGTAGTGCTCTGGCTTGATCGGGTCCGAACGGTACCCTTGGAAGTGCCTCTGCGATCGTCGCACCAGCCCGGACGAGTTCCATCGGGATCGGAACGATCGTGCCACGATTATCGTGAAGCAACCGCGTGAGCGCCGCAAGCGAGTACACCTCCGGCCCGCCAAGCTCATAACATGCATTCTCGTGGCCCGGTTCGACCGTTGCTGTCGCCAGCATCTCGACAAGATCTTGCACCCAGATCGGTTGGAACCGCGTTTTCCCGCCGCCTGGGAGTGGCTTGATCGGCCCCCACGTCACCCGTCTGAGAAACGGGACGAATTCCCCGCCATCCCCGAAGACGACCGATGGTCGGAAAATCGTCCACGCCAACTCGGTGTCTCTGACGACCTGTTCAGCGAGGCCTTTCGCTTTGAGATATTCCGTTGCCCCCTCCGGATCGGCTCCTAGCGCACTCATCTGCACGAACCGATCGACGTTTTGTTCGATTGCCGCCCCGACAGCAGTTTCTGTCGCCCCGAGATGCACGCTGTAGTGAGTGAGTCCCTCCGGGGGCTCAAATAGTGGTGAAAGTGCAACCAGATTCACGATCACATCCCGGCCGGCTGCTGCCGCCTGCATCGTCTCCTCGTCGGTCGCATCACCTGCGATCGTCTCGATTCGATCTGGCAGTCGGCTGTCTGTGGGCGTCCGCGAGAGCGCCGTCACATCATGCCCACGATCGTCCAGTTCCATACACAGGGGTGTTCCGATAAATCCAGTCCCCCCAACGACGAGCACATCCATAGTAGTGATTCGGGCGTGACAACCAAAACCCTGTCTTGCTCAGAGAATCTCGGCAGCTCGCGCGACTGCAACGATCTCTTCGGCCATCTTGTTGGTCGCTGCGTCGACCATCTGCCCGTCAACCTCAACAGCGCCACGGCCGTCCTCTTGGGCCTCTGTATAGGCTGTCACGATCCGTTCGGCCCGCTCTGCGACTGCCGGATCCGGTGCAAACACGTCGTTGCCGATCTCGATTTGACTCGGATGGATCACCCATTTCCCATCACAGCCGAGCATGTTCGCCCGCTCGGCAGACTGCCGGAATCCATCGGTATTTTCGATATCGGCATAGGGCCCGTCCATACACGGCAGGTCAGCCGATTTTGCGGCTGCATTGACTTCCGAGAGTGCATAGTGCCAGTAATGCCCAGGGTACTCCGGGAACTGGCCAATGTCAAGTCCCGGTGTGCCCATTGCTGCTGAGTAATCACCTGGCCCGAAAATGAGTGTGCTGAGTCGATCACTGGCGTGAGCGATCTCATGGACGTTCATCATTCCTTCGCCGTCCTCGATTTGTGGTTCTATCCCGATCTCGCCAACAGGGAGTCCAGCGTTGACTTCGACCTGTTCGAGCAGGTTCTCAACTGTGTGGATATCGCTTGGACGCTTGACTTTCGGGATGATGATATCATCGATCGCCGCACCAGCATGTGAGACGACCTCAATAACGTCGTTATACCACCATTGGGTATCGATTCCGTTGATCCGATATGAGAGAACCGTGTCACTCCAGTCCTGTTCGTGTGCGGCCTCAATCAGCGGCTCTCTGGCAGCCGCTTTTGCATCCGGCGCGACGGAGTCTTCAAGATCCAAAAACACCTCATCAGCAGCGCTCTCGGCTGCACTAGCCATCATGCCCGGTTCACTTGCCGGTGTCGCAAGCTGTGTACGACGAAGTGTGATCTCTGACATCGAGATACGCGTGGCATCGGCCCCGTGCATAATAAATCGTTCCGCTGGCTGTGACAGTCGGGAAAACACGATGAGTGTCCCAAGCACGTTGTACTAACAAACGGCTCCACTCCTTTCCCCAACGATGTACGGACGCGCTAAGACAATCCCCTGGGGCGATTCACCGGGGGTCGTACTCGCTTGTAATGACCTCACGGATCCGATCCGCGGTCACCTCTCCGACCCCTTCAACGGTCAACAGCTCCTCGTATGATGCTGTCAGCGCTGCTTCGACCGTCCCAAACGCCTCTAGCAGCGACCGGGCAGTAACTGGTCCGACCTCGGCGATCGAGGCGACGACATACTCCTGTTGTTCGGCCAGTGTCTTTGACTGTTTCTCACCGTGGACGCTGACGGTCCGGTCTTGGGTCTTTTGTTCACGTGTGGCGATCGTCGCAAGCAACTCGACAGTTTCGTCTTCATCGGCAGTCTGGAGTATGCTCACGCCGAAATCCACTGTCAGACTCGCCAGTGCCCCATGGATTGCGTTCGGATGCACATCTCGGCGTTCATACAGTCCGTCGCCTTCCAGTAGCAAAATCGGCCGTCGGTACTGTCTGGTCAGGTCGCCGATCTGCTCAAACAGGGACCGATCCTCGCCAAGCAGCGTCGCTAAAAAGTCCTCAACAGTTTTCCGTTCGACGGCAGCCCGGTCCGAACAGATGTAATCGCCTACTGCGAGTGTTTCCAAGCGGGTGGCGATCTCGTCCCGTTTTGAGAGCGACCGCGCGATCGTTGCGTCCAGTTCTCGCTGATCGATCACGATCTCGATGCCGTCGTTGGCCGGTGTCGGGGGCTCCTCGACAGTCTGTGTGTCGTCGTTTGTAGCTGTCTCTCCGAAGGCATCCAGTCCTGGCTGTGTCTGTTGCTCTGTCGGTTCCGCAGCATCCCCCTCGTCGAACGCATCGAGTGGCGCCTGTGACAGCTCACTATCGAGTTCGTCGCTCATTTCTTTGAGTGCCTGTAGCTCCTCTTGCATTTCCTGTTCACGACGCCGCGAAATCCAGAAATACGCCTCATCACGGGTATCTTCGGTCATTAATACCACAACCGATCCCTCTGTCTGCCGGCCGGTTCGCCCCTTTCGTTGAACCGACCGAATCGCTGTCGGGACCGGCTCGTAAAACAACACGAGATCGACTTCTGGAACGTCAAGCCCCTCTTCGGCGACCGATGTTGAGACCAGCACCTCGAACTCGCCGTCCCGAAACGCCTCTAAGACCGCCTGTTGTTCCCGTTGGGTCATCCCCTCTGATCCGCTCGTGTCCGATTGGCCAACGAATCGCCGCGTCTCGAAACTCTCTGCTAAGACGTCTGTTAGCACCTCCGCGGTGTCCCGGGACTCGGTAAACACGATCACTCGCTCGCCATCCTCAATCCCGAGTGTTTCGGCGAGCCGGGCATGTGCTCGCTTGAACTTTGGATGACGGCCCTCGTACTCGTCGGTTAGTCGCATTGCTTCTTTGATTGTCGGCTCCGAGACGAACCGCTGGCTGGCTTTTGAGGCTCCTGATGACCGGGCGGCCTGGCGCTGTCGTTCGAAGTACCGTGCCAGTGCTTTAACGGACTGGGTCTCGATGAGTTCGATCGCTCGCCGGAGCTTCATCAGCTCCGCGTGAATCGACATGCCCTTGTAGCCAGCCGAATCGTCGTTGTCAATCAGCGTCTGGAGTTTTCCACGGAGGCGGTTGAGGTCCTTTTGTGACAGATCAGCACTTGATCTCTGTGTTACCCCTAACTCTCGGAGCTGTCCGAGCCGATCTTTGAGTACTGACTGCAGCGCATCGCGGATCTGTGCGATCTCCTCCGGTAGTTCGACGGTGACCCATTCAACATCCGTTTGGTGTGTATACTCGCTGACATCAGCATCGGCGTCAGTCATCACTTCGACTGACCGGATCCCCAGATTCGAACAAACTTGTCGGATCTCGTCACGGTCGCTGCCTGGGGAGGCGCTCATCCCAGTTACCAGCGGCCGGGCAGCATCCTCATGGTAGCGCTCGGCAATGTAGGTATATGCGTAATCGCCCGTTGCGCGGTGGCACTCATCAAACGTACAATGGGTTACTGACTCGAGTGCGATTCGGCCCCCAATGAGATCGTTTTCGATCACTTGTGGGGTTGCGATTACGACCCGGGCATCATCCCACAATGTGGCCCGATCAGCTGGTCGGACCTCGCCGGTGAACACGACGATCTCGTCGTCGGGGATCGTCAGTGCCTCCCGGTAAAACGCTGCATGCTGTTCGACAAGCGGCTTTGTCGGCGCTAACAACAATGCCTTGCCGCCGACAGCTTCGAACCGCTGTGCAGTGACAAGCAGGCTAACGGTCGTCTTCCCTAATCCTGTTGGCAGAGAGACTAACGTGTGCTCGTTCCGTGCCTGGTCCGCCAGTTGGAGCTGATACTCCCGTCGTTCGATGGTCTCTGCTGTCAACAGTGGATGGGAGACATATGCCGACTCATCGGTCGTCGCCATTCGATCTCTGGTAGACGATCCGCGCGCAAAAATATTCGTATAGCGTCCTGAAAGTGGTCTCCAAGCAGTGTAGGCCCTCACAGTACGCGAAGTGCGCTCCAGGCGAGCAGACTAGCAATGACTGGAATCGTCAGGTTATCGTCGATCACATACCCGTGAATCTCGACTAAGACACCATCAGCCAGCGTTGCCCCGACAGCAGCCGCAATCGCGGCCTCAATCGGCAAGACAGGCAGTGTCAGCACTACTGACACGAGGAATGTGCCAACCAATGCCTGTGGCCGTTTCACTCGTCGCGGTGTGTCACCAGCTAAGAGGCCACCGACCGGATCCGAGATGGCCAGCAGTAGCATTCCCGCGATCGCAATCCGTGGTTCGAACAACAGCGCTGTCGTCGCCATCCCGACAGCATAGAGGGCATATCCGGCAATTTTGTGCTGCTCGTACGATCTCGTCAACGATTGAAAGATCCGCCAGTCTAGTTCACCGGTCAGCCGAACGATTTCAAGTCCGATTGCAACAACGACCATGATGACAAGCCCGCCTTGCAGGAGGTGCCATGGCACACCGAGGACGTATGAGAGTGGGACAGCAACCCCGGTCGCGTGGACGGCTCGGCGGCCGAGTTCGAATGCCATCGTTTTCTCAGGTCAATTCCTCGAAGTGAACAAGGCCATCTCGAAGATCACGGAGTATGCGAGTGAGCTCAGCTGTTGGCACGCGAACCTGCGCGGTGCTATCGCGGTCTCGGATGGTCACCGTCTCCTCCTCAAGCGTATCGTGGTCAATCGTGACACAAAACGGCGTTCCGATCTCGTCTTGCCGTCGGTACCGTCGGCCGATCGCTCCCGACTCATCGTATGTTACCGCTAGTCCGGCCTCACGAAGCTCCGTGACGATCTCAGTTGCTCGTTCGGGTAACCCGTCGTTGTCAACCAGCGGAAAGACACCAACTGTCGTCGGTGCGATTGCTGGCGGGAGACTGAGATACGTCCGTTGTTCACCGTCGACCTCATCTTGTTGGTAGGCGTGTTCGAGGATGGTATAGACGATCCGGTCGATCCCGAATGACGGCTCAATGACTTCCGGATAGATGTGTTCACCGGCCTCAGTGACTTCCGTAATCTCGAACCCGGTGTGCTCGATTGGAACCGTGTATATCTCTCCGTCGACATCAACGCTGATGGAGGTCCCTGATTGGAAGACCTCGGGCTCCTGCTGGGCCCGTTTTTCGAGTGCATTAGCGATCGCGGTTGCTGCGCTTCCAAACGCCGGCCCAAGAGCACTCATATCTGGGTCGACTGTTGGTTGGGTCTTTGTGATGGGTTCGTCATACTGTCTGAACACGGTGAACGATTCGTCACTGTGCTCGTCGTGTCGTCGGAGATCATAGCTCCCACGCGTTGAAAACCCGGATAGTTCGACCCAGTCACCAGCAACATACGCTTCGGCGTCCCAGCAATCGGTCGCATAGTGGGCACGCTCGCCGGGCA
>CAYOHZ010000001.1:63281-79854 GCA_964403925.1 uncultured Salinarchaeum sp. | reverse complement strand
CTGATCTCGTTGCGGTACGCTCGTCCGATCTGTGTCACACCGAATGGCAGTTTGCCGCGTGCGTACTCTTTGAGCCGCGGGAACTCGACGAAAATCCCCTGTGCAGTTTCCGGTCGGAGATAACCTGGTGCTGAGGATCCTGGACCGATGTTGGTCCCAAACATGAGATTGAACTGTTCGACTGGCTGGCCCGCAAGTGTCGCCCCACAGGTCGGACAGGTCAGATCATGGGTTTCGATCAGTGTCTCTGCCTGCTCGGTTGGGAGTGCCTCTGCGTCCTCTAACTCGGTCGCGTCCTCGATGAGATGATCCGCCCGGTGGCTCTGACCACAGTTTGGGCATTCGACTAGCATGTCATCAAATCCGTCGAGATGGCCAGACGCCTCAAACACCGGTTCAGGCATGACCGTCGGTGCATCAACCTCTTGATGGCCGGCTGCGATCGCAAACCGGTCCCGCCAGGCGTCCTCAACGTTCCGTTTCAGCGTCGCTCCATGCGGACCAAAGGTATAGAATCCCGCAACGCCGCC
This sequence comes from uncultured Salinarchaeum sp., assembly GCA_964403925.1. Lineage (GTDB taxonomy): Archaea > Halobacteriota > Halobacteria > Halobacteriales > Salinarchaeaceae > CAZFMU01. Next base: position 79,324 of record CAYOHZ010000001.1, on the reverse strand, counting down.
GTAGGCATCGCTCGCTTGGAAAAAAAAGCCCCGTCGTTTTGCGAGTTCGACGAGTTGTTCGGCAATACGCTCGGTCATAGCTCAGAGTGCACGGAGGAGATCGATATCTCTAACGATCGCGACGAGATCGCCCCCGCTAACCTGTGGCAGCTGTTCAAGATCCGCTGTCACCATCGTTTGTGCGGCCTCCCTGATTGGTCGCCGCCCACCGATCGTCGTCACATCTGTTGTCATATACTCTGTGACTGGCCCTGGCGGGAACTCGACGTTTCGGGTCGGTAACAGCCGACTGCCGGTGCCTTTGATGCCTTCCCACATCCACTGGTCGTCCTGATCGGCCATACTGTCGCCAGTAGCTGCCTCCCCATCGACGATCTCTGCGACCTCAATGATATCCAGTTCAGTAATCAACCCGGCCATCGAGCCCTCTTCATCGAGGACGATTGCATACGGCACACCTGCCAACGCGAGTTGTCGATTCACCACCGGCAGTGGTGTTTCCTGGTAGGTGGTATTGACAGCCCGTGTCGAGACCGACTCAACGGTCGTTTCCCCTGGAATTGACCCGTCTGCGATCGCGTGGATGACATCAGTTATGGTGACGATCCCGGCTAGTTTCTCATCAACAACTGGCACACGTCGTGCGTTTTCCCGGACCATAAGCTGTGCCGCCTCAGTCAGGTCGGCATCCGATCCAATTGTCGGGACGTCTTCCATCAACAATGCGAGTTGATCCTCATCCGGCTGTTCAATCAGGCTTTCACGAGAGACGAGGCCACGATACTGTTCCCCGTCGTCTGTCTGCTTGAGAACCGGCAGTGACGAAAACGCTCCCTCCTTGAGATACGAAAGTGCATCCTCACGAGACCCCGGCAACGATACCGTGACAACCTCCGAACGGGAGGTCATCGCTTTGCGTACCTTCATAGCCCCCTGTTGGACCGATTTGAGTATAAACCCCCGTGCTCGGCCGACGACCGGATCGCTCTTATCCCCTCTGCTGTTAGCTATCCGAGTCACTCCGTGCAACGAGCCAACCGGTGGGCTTTTGCAGGCGCCGATCGGGGCCTCGTATATGCCAGCACCCGATGCGGACTCGTCTGACGAGTCGGATGGGCTAACCTATGCTGCGGCCGGTGTCGATATCGATGCCAGCGAAGCTGCTACGACTGCTCTGCTTGATGGAGTCGGTACTGTCGTCGACACCGACTATGCAGGCGTTCTTGAGGTCGGTGACAAGTATCTCGGCTTGACCACCGATGGCGTCGGGACGAAACTGCTTGTTGCCGACGCAATCGAGACCTATGACACGATCGGGATCGACTGTATCGCGATGAACGTCAATGACTTGGTTGCCATGGGGATCGATCCTGTCGGCTTTGTCGATTACTTAGCGATTGAGACACCCGATCCCGCCGTTACTGACCCCCTCGGCGCCGGTCTTGCAACCGGTGCTAAACGGGCAGGTGTCCAGCTGCTGGGTGGTGAAACTGCTGTCTTGCCGGAACTCATTGCTGGATTCGATCTTGCTGGAGCTGCTGTTGGACTTGCGCCGACCGATGCGGTCTTTGATGGTACTGCACAGCCGGGTGATGCGCTGGTTGGCGTGCCGGCCAGTGGGATCCACTCGAATGGCCTGACCCTCGCCCGACAAGCGATTACTGACCGGGCCGGCTATACCTACTCGGATCCGTTCCCGCCAGCGCCCGACCAGACGATCGGGGAGGTCCTGCTTGAACCAACGCGAATCTACACTGATCTGTTGGCACCGTTTCGAGCACATGCTGTTCGTGGTGCCGCCCACATCACTGGTGGTGGCTTTGAGAACCTGACGCGGCTCGGTGAGTACCAGTATCTGATCGACGATCCGCTGCCGACCCTGCCAGTTTTCAGATTCATCCAAGAGAGTGGGTCGATCACTGATGCTGAAATGTACCGAACGTTCAATATGGGCACCGGATTTGTCGCTGCTGTTCCCGCTGAACACGCCGATGCGCTTGCGGGTGCTGTTGATGGGCGCGTGATCGGCTCAGTAATCGATGGACAGACCGGCGTTTCCGTCCGTGGGATCTCACTCTGAGCGTGACAATTTATGTATCCGCACCCGAAATAATGGGGTATGACAACTGTAGCAATTGTCGGCGGCGGCCCCGCCGGTCTCAGTGCTGGTCTGTTTGCAAGCAAAAACGGTCTCGAAACGACGCTGTTTGATACTGGCCGGACGTGGATGCACAAGGCGCACTTGTTTAATTATCTAGGCGTCGGCTCGATGAGTGGCGAGGACTTCATTGGTGTTGCCCGCCAACAAGCGACGGATTTTGGTGTTGAGATCCACGATGACGAGGAAGTAACTGAGCTGACAGCTACTGCGGATGGCTTCTCGCTTTCGACCGACGCAGCGACATACGAGGCGGATTATGTTGTCCTTGCGACTGGCGCTGACAGAGAGTTGGCCGCTGAGCTTGACTGTACATTCGATGGTGATGTCGTCGATGTCGATGTCACAATGGAAACGAGTGTGTCGAATGTGTATGCGACTGGTGCCATGGTCCGTGCCGAAGAGTGGCAAGCAGTCATTTCCGCAGGTGATGGTGCCGCAGCCGCTTTGAATATCCTCACAAAAGAACGGGGCGAACACTTCCATGATTTCGACACCCCGAGTGATGCAGCGACTGCCTTCGGTGCAATGATCGACTAAGACAGTCGTGCCGCGATATCGGCTTCGGTGATGATCCCGACGGTGTCACCGCCATCGGTGACCATTACCGTCGTATAATGCTCAAGAAGACTCCTGATCTCGTCCAATGTTGCCTCCGGTGAGACCGTTGGAAAGCTTTCTGTCATATGCTCGCTTACTGGGTCGTCTTTGGCTGCCTCTTCGAGCCCGACCAGTCCACTCTGTGTGATCGAGCCGACTGGCACACCATCTTTAACCACCGGGAGCTGTGAATACGCTTCGTCGTTCATTCGCTGGACAGCCGTCCGCACCGGTTCGGTTGGAGCTACATCGACGATCTCCTTGTTCATAAGCTCCGATGCCCTGACGACTTCGCCTTGTGCTTCTTCGAGTGCGTTAACGATCCGCCGCAGCGTTGAGAGCCGTGGATCGACATCACCACCTTCGATCCGGGCAATCAGCGGCTGTGACACGTCAGCAGCCTCTGCCAGCGAACTCTGTGTCAGTCCGGTCTTCTCACGTCGCTCCTTGAGATCTGCTGGCGTCGGAAGATCCATGTCTGGGATTACTGCAAGTTATTAAATAAGCGTTGGGGTCGTTTAGGCGTTGACTCTTGTTTCGATCACATCCCGGGTACGTGAAAAGACCAGTTCCGGCGTGATGACGATCACATAGCCGTCGCCATTGGAATCCTCAAGCAGTCCTTCCATCCAGTCATAATCTGCTGGTGGTGCGGTCAGTTCGTTTTTGTCGACTGTTAGTACTGCATCAACATTATCAACGAGCCAGCCGACTGTTCCTTGTTGATCAAGTCGATCAGTATCAAACACGATGATGAGCTGTTTGTCATCGCGCTCACCCGGTGGTTCAAGCACCTTCGCCGGATCGAGAACGGTCGTTACACGTCCACGGAGATCAACCAATCCCGCAACTGCTGGGGGTGTGGTCGGCATTCGCGTGATCTCCTGTTTTTCGACGATTTCATCGACATAGGTCACGTCAAAGGCATACTGTTCGCCGCCCAGTCCGAATCGAAGCAGTCGCGACTGTGATCCGGTGGGGGCTGTTGGCTGTGTGTTCGTCGCCGTTTCAGCTTGTGTTGGCGCTTTAGTGTCATCGTCTGTCGTCGTTTTCGAGCTGTCTTGGTCGTGCTCTGTGGTGTTTTCGGTATCCTCGGGTGATGGCTGTGTTGTCTCCTCGGAGTTCGTTCGGTTTTCTCGCATCTCTCGGATGCGTTCAGCACGATCCATTCGTTCGCTGTCGATGTCATTCTCGGTCATGAATAATCAGTCTGATCGCCTATCGTAGAAGCTGCGGTTGTGGTTTCGGAGGCAGGCTGCCAGTCTGCCGGCCAGCCAGTCTCGAAATGGTCCTCAACGTCGGCTGCGATCCGGTCGAATGCGTCGGTTACGTCCGTGTCCGGAGCATACCTAAACACGGAGCTGCCGGCGGCAAGGGCACGCTGTAATGCCACTCGCTTTCGAACCCTCCAGACAGGGATCTCCGGAAATACTGTTTCAAGCCAGTCGAGCATCTTCTGGTCCTCGTTTGTCGATTCGACACGGTTTGCGACGACACCGACTTCGGTGATCGATGTCCCGAGCCGTCCTTCCAACGCTGTCAGCTGGTCAATCAGGAGTTCGATCGCTCGGACCGATGTTGTCTCAGTAAGTGCTGGAACGATCACGTTTCCTGCGGCGGCAATCCCAAGATCAGTCAACTGGCCGTAAAACGGCGGCGCGTCGACGATAATGTAGTCATACTCGGGCGCGATCGGTCTAAGAGCTCGTGCCAAGGCCATCTCCCCCGGCGGATCGTTTTGATGTGCTGCGTCGGCGCTCACACTGAGTTGTGCAATTGCTTCCGGATCGGCTGCTGTCTCCGGGGCAGTTGCTTCCTCAATAAGTGTTGCGAGTGTCAGCTCTCGTTCAGCCTGCAGCATCTCGACGCTTGATGGCACTAGATCCAGCTCACTGTGATGGACAAGCAAGTCTCGAATCGCGATGTCGTCGGGGGCCAACAGTGCATCAAACAACGTCGGCGGTGGTACATCGTATCGATCGGCGGCCCCGAGTCCTTCGGTTGCGTTTCCCTGCGGATCTAGATCGACAAGTAACACATCCTTCCCACGCGCATTCAACGCACCACCGAGATTGATCGCAACGGTTGTCTTTCCAGTCCCGCCTTTCGCGTTTGTAACACACAGCCACGCTGGTGCGGAACTAGCCATTAGTTTACTATCTGGTTGTTCACTACAAAAACCCACGGTCGCCCTACAAGGTTGGGATATCAAGCAAGTACATGATATCGCCATCACCCAGAATTGCCGTTCCACTAAGCCCTGGTGTCCCGCCAAGCATCCCTTCAAGTGGCTTGATGACGACTGTTTGCTGGGCGCGAACCTGGTCACAGCCGATTGCGATTCGGCGTTCCGCAGGGTCGATTCTGATCAAGTTCCCTGTGCCCTCGGTATCCGTGTTCGGTACTGCGAACCGTTCTGCTAGTTCGATGACTGGATAGAGCTCATCCTCGTCCTCGAGGACGGGGCTGCCATCGACGGTGACTGCATCCGATCGCGTTGTGATCTCTTCGACGTGTTTGATCGGGATCCCATATTCCTCATCACCAACCTGGAGAATCAGCACCTGCTCGATCGCCATTGTAACCGGGAGATGTAACGAGACGGTCGTCCCCTCGCCGGGCGTACTTTCGACGTTAATCGACCCATCCAGCTGGGTGATCGTCTCGTTGACGACATCCATCCCCACGCCCCGGCCGCTTACCTCCGTCACTTCATCAGTCGTTGAAAAGCCGGGATGGAAGACCAGATCATAGAGTTCTGAGTCTGTCATCTGCTCGAGTTCCTCTGGGGTTCGAATGCCCTCCTCAAGGGCTGTTTCTCGAATGCCCTCTCTGTCAAGCCCACGGCCGTCATCCTCAACCTCGACAATGACGCCGTCTCGCTGTCGTCGTGCCCGCAATTCGATCGTTCCTTCCGGTGGCTTGCCTTGCGCCTCCCGTTCAGCCGGGGGCTCGATCCCGTGATCGATTGCATTCCGGAGGATATGTGATAGTGGATCGCCAAGCTCAGTCAGGATCGATCGGTCGATCTCGACATCCCGCCCGTCGATCGCAAACTGGATCCGCTTGTCCTGTTCTCTGGCTAGATCACGGACCATTCGGGGGAACTTCCCGATAATCGTGTCAAACGGCACCAACCGCATATCGATGACCGTATCCTGTAGTGTCTGCGTGGTTTTCCCGAGCTCATCGACGTTCTCTTGGATGCTCTCGATGTCCGTCTGTTCAGTTGCCCGTTCGAGCCGGACATGGCCGGTGACAAACTGTTCCACAAGTCGATAGAGCCGGTCGAGTTGCTCGACATCGATCCGGACTGTTTCGATCTCGTCAACAACTGTCTCTTTGCTCTCCGGGGTGGACTCCGATGTGTCGGCTGTCTCCAGTTGGTCGGTAATCGTTGTTGCCGTGACGTCAACAACCGGCCCCGGGTCGTTTCCGATCCGTTCGGCAGTCTCGAGATCCGGTGTTTCAACAAGCACCGCAAAGTGATCGTCATACTGTCCGTCTTCGATGACCGATCGGTCTGGGTCAGTCTGACGGACTGTTAGCTCTTCGTCGAGTGCTTCAAGAACGATCATCGCGTCAACGCCTTTTAGCTCACCGGGATCTACCGTCAACTCAAGCACTGCCAGCTCCGCTTCGATATCGTCCGGATCGATCGCTGCTGTATCGAACGCACTGTCGGCTGTTGTCGTCTCTGTCGGTGTCGTCTGCTCACCAGTGTTCTCCGCTATTGCTGCTCGGAGCTGATCGATTGTGGTGCTGGGATCGATCTGTGGTTCCCCCTCGGCCTCGATTTGATCCATTGCTGCCTCGATCTGATCGACCCCAGCGAAGATTCGATCCATGATTTCGGGTGTGACCGCAACCTTTCCCTCTCGGATCGCATCAAGCAGATCCTCAACGGCGTGTGCAAGGTTGCTTGCATCATCGAATCCCATCGCGGCGAAGTTTCCTTTCAGTGTGTGTGCCGTCCGGAAGATCTCCTCCATCGCTGCCTCATCATTCGGATCGGTCTCGAGTTCTAACAGCGAGTTGTTCAGCGTCGTGATCTGTTCTTCGCCCTCACGGAGGAATTCCTCGATATATTGCTCGTTCATGGTGAATGCTCTGCTGTCGTTATTGCGTTGATAATCGCCGTCGGCACCGCTTGTGTGGGAGCCACGGTGTCAATACAGCCCGTTTCGATCGCATGCTGTGGCATGCTATCAACTGTCGAGCTTGCTTGATCTTGTGCGATCGTGTAGGCCCCCGCAGATTTCAGTGCTTGGATGCCAGCGGCGCCATCTCGACCCATTCCTGTTAGGATCACGCCGACCATCGGATCGTCGATCTGCTTGGCTGCCGTCCGCATGGTTACGTCAATTGCTGGCCGGCTCCCGTGTTCCGGGGGATCAGCTGTGAGCGTGAGTCGTAACCGGCCGCGAGCGTAGCCGGCAATCTCCATATGCTGGTCGCCTGCCGCAACGACACCGGTCCCGGCCCCGATCCGGAGCCCGTCTTCTGCTTCTCGGATCGTGTAATCGCTTGCTTGATCGAGTCGATCAGCAAACCGACTGGTAAACGTTGCCGGCATATGCTGGACGATCAGGATCCGCAGCTCTGCCGCCGCCGGTAGCTCCGAGACGATCGATTCGACGACTTGTGGTCCTCCTGTTGACGCACCAATAATGACCGTCGGATGCTCAACGTATGTGTTTGTTTGTGTCCCCGATGTGTCCCCGGCCGATTCCGTGTTCGTATCGGTGTGTGTCACGTCAGCTGTTGCAACTGATCGTATCATTGCAGCAAGCTGATCGCCGTGACTGGACAGTTCCGTTGACACCTCGCCACCCGGTTTCGGATAGACATCGACTGCGCCGTTTTCAAGGGCGTCAAAGGTCGTCTCTGCTCCCGATTCCGTGTGGGCACTGAGCATAAGAATCGGCGTTGGACGCAGAGCCATGATTCGCTCGACGGCTTCTAACCCGTCCATCTCCGGCATTTCGACGTCCATCGTAATGACATCTGGCTTCTGTGTCTGGACCATCTCGATAGCCTCTTTGCCATTACTTGCGGTCCCAACAACCGGAATCTCGTGTTCTTCAAGCAGTCTCTGCAGAACAGATCGCACGAAGTGTGAGTCGTCAACGATTAGCGTCTTGGGGCTCTGTGCCATCTTAGCGACGACTCAGTATCGATAGCTGGCGTGTGATCCCATCGTGTCGCATATTTCCCTTTCGTGGGCCCCTGCAAAAATCATATCGCTTTTCACAACCGCTTAGTCTTCCTCTTCTTCTTCAAGTTCGGCCGTCTCAACGACCGACAATGGAACGTCTCGGAGTGCGCCCCCGACCTCGGATTTGGCGATCCGCTCTGCGTGCTCGTTGCTATCCGCATTGAACACGGTCATTTCTAAGACAAGCCCCACGAGTGCTGTATCCGCAGCAATAAACGCCGAGTCAAACGGTTCGCCACAGGCGGGACACCCTGTCGCCCCAACATCGACTTCGACATAATCCATGTCCTGATCGTTAAGCCGTTTGCCGGCTTCACTGACAGCGACTCCGATCGCGTCGTCGACAGCTCCAACATCTCGAACCAACCATGCTGCTTCCATCGCAACAAGATAGTTGCTCATAGGTCCTAGTCTGGTCCCCTTCTTTTCGTTTTTTGCGGTTCCAGCCTGGTGTACGATCAGAACGTCGAGAGCTCTCCGTTGATAATCCGATCCGTAATCGATGTCACGTCTGCCAGCTCACGATCAACGATCGCTTCGATCTCTGGTGCGACCGTTTCGACGGCGACTCCTGTCTCGGTGAGGACATGCACATCCGCGACGTGTGGCTGGTCAATTGGCTGGCCGATCTGTGAGAGCAGTCGAACACGAAGATCACGAATGCCTTGAACCTCGGTAACAACTGCCTTTGCGATCTCTGTTGAGAGCAGGTTGTATAGCTTGCCGATATGGTTTACCGGGTTTTTGCCAGACGATGCCTCCATTGACATCGATCGATTTGGTGTAATAAGCCCGTTTACTCGGTTTCCCCGACCGACTGAGCCGTCATCACCGTTTTCGGCTGAGGTCCCCGTGACAGTCAGATAAATCGACCCTGTTTCGAAGTTATCGGCGGTATTAACACTCACTGAGACCTCCCGATCGGTATACTGTTCCGCAAGGTCAGCGACAACGGCTTTCACACCGCTTACGGCTTCCTTATACGCGGCCATATCCGGAATGTATGTATCGACCATTGCCGCAGCGACAGTGACATCGATCCGATCGTTCTCGCGTTTTCCCATGATCTTGATATCCGTCCCTAACTCCGGATGATCAGCCCTATACTCGGTGTTAAGCTGCCGTTCGGCCTCATAGACGATCCGTTCTGTTTCCGACAATGGCGCGTGCCCGACACCAAAGCTAGTATCGTTTGCTTTGGGGACCGTCGTCCCATCACCGGTAAAGACCTGCTGGAGGTCGCCACTGCCTTCCCCAAACCGAACATCGATTACAATATCACTGCCGATATCCAGTTCCGGGACGGCCGTCTGCAGATACTCACGTGCTGCTGTTAACGCGATCGCCTCGACCGGGATCCGTGTTCCATTGTACTCTGTGGTTGCCCGACCGACCAAGAGAAGATAGATCGGTGAGTGGACTTCACCTCCACCAAAGGCCGGGACCGATTCACCGGCGACTAGCTGTGCCTCATCGGTGTTGAAATGCAGGATCTCCCCAACCCGCTCGAGATACTCCCTGGCAAGTGCCTGTGAAACGGCTTCAGCAACACCATCACAGATCGAGTCGGGATGTCCGATTCCCTTTCGCTCAACGATCTCGATCCGCTGTTCCTCGATGCCCGACTCGTTGATCGGCTCGATCCGGATATTCCGATCAGTCATTGCTGTCCGGTTTGTCGGCTGTCATTCTATAACTTGCGAAAACTTCGAGTAAGGATTCTATGCGCAGTAGTTATCTGTTGTCTGTTTTCATCAACATCCAAGGGGGGTCTCTCGGGGCTTGATCCCGAGGCAGTTGACCTATTGGTTCGGTGGTGGGACGTTGGCACAGCCAGTGGCCAAAGAGCTATTATTCAAGGCGTGGCTACGCCGATGTATGCCCGATCGTCTCCCGATCGGTGTTGATCTCCTTGACCGTCGCCTCGGCGGCGGGTTTCCAGCAGGGAGTATCGTCGCCTACGGTGCTGCACCAGCCAGTCAATCTGAGCTGCTGTTATACGAGCTTGCTGGTACACGGGAGACAATGTATCTCACGACTCAACGCTCGCGTGAGGCTGTCCGTGATACCCTCTCGAGTGCTCTTTCGACGATGGATAGCCTCACGATCCGCGATGTCGGTACTCGCGAGCCACTTGATGAGATGAACCGCCTTGTCCGGACCGTCCCAGAAGAGACGAACTTGATCATCGATCCTGTGGATGTCCTTGAACGTCGTGATCACACACGCTATATGAGTTTTCTTAACGACCTACAGACACATATGGCAAACACCCAGTCACTGACGGTGCTGCATTGTTTAACCGGTTCAAACGTGCCACAGCACCGCGATACGACATACCATGTGGCTGATGTCGTCCTTGAGTTAGAAACCTCTCTCGATGGCTCCGAACTTGAAACCCGGTTGACTGTCCCGAAGTTCCGCGGTGGACAGGCGCTTACTGAGACGATCAAACTCGATCTCTCCGATCGAGTAGCTGTCGACACCAGCCGTGATATTGCCTGATTCGGCAACAGGCCTTTGTCTTCAAGCGCAGTAGCCAGTAATTAATGGCGACACAGGAGACGGATCAACCGGCCGGTGACACGACAGATTCGGGTGACACCGTGCCGTCAGCTGTTGAGCCACCGGTTGAAACGCCCGTTATCCGTGGTGAGTACACGCCCGCACACTTTCAGGCCGAATATGACGCCTCCCCAAGTGACTATCTTGAGACAGCCCCACCACCCTCTGAGCGGCTTGCTGACGGTGCCGCTCGTGCACAGCGGCTCACAGCGCTTGTTGATGAGCGGACCGTCGATGTGGCGCCGGAACTTGATGAGGATGCCTTCTTTGCTCACGCCGACGGCAGCGAGACCGTCGTTGATCGGTATGATCTCGAACAGGCTGTCTCGATCCCGAACAAACGGTACTTCGAGGAAATCGAACGCTACTGGGTCAACAAACCATACGCATTTGTTATTCTTTTCCGCTCTCGCAAGGAGAACGAACAGAAATACTACCTGATCGAACCGTATATCACACCGACTGAGACCGATCTCACGGAGTTTCTCACTGACAAGCTCAGACGCTCGATCAAATACTCGGATACAACAACCAACACGGATCCAGAGACTAGAGAAACGGTGATTGAAAACGAGACATTCCGATTGCTCCGCCGTTATGATCTGTATACTGGAGCACAGCTAACTTCTGACGGTACGACTGATGATCCCGCGGGGTTGACTGATCGGCTTAGCCAGCGACTGGGGGCTGTCGATCCCCTCGCATGGCTCCCTGATCGAGTTCTGCATACTCAAGATGCTGCTTCTACCGCGGACTCGGCGTCAGATCAACCGACAGCGGACACTGCGCTGACGACTTATCAGGTCCGGAAACTCCTTTATTATCTCAAGCGTGACTTCTTGGGGTATGAGCGGATCGACGGTATCAAACACGATATCAACGTAGAAGACATTTCCTGTGACGGCTATCATTCCCCCGTCTTTGTCTATCATACAGAGTATGAGCAACTCATCACGAACGTCTCACATGAACAGCGTGAGCTTGATGATTTCGTCGTGAAACTCGCCCAACGGTCTGGGAAAGGGATCTCGAAACGGCGCCCGCAGGTCGATGCGACGCTTCCCGATGGCTCACGGGCACAGTTGACACTCGGGAAGGAAGTGTCCGATCACGGTACGAACTACACGATCCGACAGTTCAAGGACGTTCCGTTCACGCCGATCGATCTGATCAACTGGAATACCGTCTCACTTGAGCAGATGGCGTTTTTCTGGCTCGCTATCGAGAGCAACAAGAGCATCCTTTTTGCTGGCGGGACTGCCTCAGGGAAGACAACGACACTGAATGCTGTGTCTTTGTTTATCCCGTCTAACGCCAAGATCGTCTCAATTGAGGATACTCGTGAAGTCGAACTTCCACAGCGAAACTGGATCGCGTCAGTAACTCGACCGTCCTTTACCGGCGATGAGGTTGGCGACATCGATGAGTTTGATCTACTTGAGGCAGCGCTCCGACAGCGTCCTGATTATATCATCATGGGTGAGGTGCGTGGTGAGGAAGGACGAACGCTCTTTCAAATCATGTCAACTGGGCATACGACGTACACAACGTTTCACGCCGACACGGTCGGGGAGGTCCTCAAACGGTTCACAACCGACCCGATTAACGTTTCAAAGACGATGTTTACAGCGCTTGATCTGGTCTCGATCCAGACCCAGACCCGGGTCAAAGGTCAGAAAGTTCGGCGGATCAAGGAACTCACAGAAGTCAATCACTACGATGCCGAAAGCGATCAGATCAACGTCCGACAGATTTTCCAGTGGAACGCTGACACTGATCAGTTCCGGAAAATGGGGCGGTCTAACACGCTTGAGCAAATCAAATTCGACCGTGGCTGGACCCAAGAAGACCTGGAAACCGCGTTGTTCAAACGCCAGGTGATCCTCGCGTATCTCATCGATAATGACCTCACTGAGTATGCTGAGGTCGCTGCGACGATCCAAGCGTTTATCAATGACCCGGATACGGTCCTTGCTTTGATCGCGACGGATGAACTCACGGCCAGTCTGGAGGACCTCATGGCAATGGAAAGTGTCCAGATACAGATCGACCCGGAAAAAGAGGCCCTCGTTCCTCGCCCAGAACCGGATAGCGACGTGGCATCACTCGCAGCCGATATTCTCGCCGAGGCAGAAGACTCACTGTTTGAACACTACCGCGATCACGATCCGACCTCACGGGGGCTTGCTGACGCGCTTGCCGCACCCACAACAAGTGAGCCCACACCTGGATCCAGCAAATGAGCACGGAACGACAACCAACAGTTGTTTCGACAGACTCGGTGGTCATCGATCGGCTGTTACCGCTGTATCGGTGGCTTTTCGATGAGGAAGGGTCCTTCGTAACCGGGTTCAAAGAGACGCTTGTCCACGCTCGGATCCCACAGGCTGTCGATCGGTATCTTACTCGGGCGCTTGCAGTTGGACTTCTCTTTGGCGGGGTATTGTGGATTGCCGGGACTGCACTCGGTTATCTGCTCTTTGCGACCGGTATCATCGAGGTCGGGGTCGTGTTCATGCAGTCGATTCCTGATCCGACACTTGCTGCAGTTCTTCGGAGTCTACGGATCCCCGCGCTTGTCCTCACGACCGGTGTACTTCTCGGAGCGATCGGGTTTGGGCTGGGGTTTGGAACGCTGCTTGCTCGTCCGTATCTTCGCGCTAACGAACGCCAGCGTGAGATCAACATGCTACTGCCCGATGCGGTCTCGTTTCTATATGCGCTCTCAGCGGGGGGGCTTAACCAACTTGAGATCATTGAGGCGATGGCACAAGCAGAGGATACCTACGGTGAGGTTGCTGTCGAATTCCAGAGCATTCGCAAGGAGACAGAGTATTTTGATACCGACTACCGAACGGCGATCCGCAATCAGGCGCTTTCGACACCGAGTGATCAACTGAGCCAGTTTTTGACGGATATGCTCTCGATTATCTCCAGTGGTGGGGACATGGAAGAGTTCCTGGATGATAAAAAAGAGACGCATATGCGGACTGCCAAACAGCAACAAGAACGGACCCTCGAAACCTTGGAGCTGTTCGGGGAAATGTATATGACCCTCTCGTTGTTCCCGCTGTTGTTGGTTATCGTGTTAGTGATCATGCGGATGGTCGGAGAAGCCCAACCGTTTATGCTCTATTTGACCGTGTATGCGTTGATCCCGATCGTCGGTGTTGCGTTTCTCGTCTTGGTCTCAACGGTTAAACAGGATGATCCTGGTGATGGGTATCTCGACCGGAGCGATGACGCGACCGATACGGATGGGCTCGTTGAGAACGGATTGTTCGATCGGTTTGAGGGCTCTCTGTTCGATCAGATTCGTCGCCGAGAGCTTTGGTATCGCATCTGGCAGATCGTTCGGGCACCACAGTTGTTTTTCCGGGCGCATCCAGTGGCGACAGTTGCTGTCACGATTCCCCTCGCGATCGTGTTCCTTGTTGTGGCTGTTACCAGTGGTGCTGCACCAACGACATGGGAGCACCTCGTAGAGCAGTCCTTGTGGGGGACGTTTTTGTATGTTTACGCGCCGGTGTATCTGATTGGCATTCCTCTTGCGGTGTTTTATGAATGGAACGTTCGGTCACGCCGAGCGATTACAACTGCACTGTCGGATAACCTCCGGAAACTCTCCAGTGCCAACGATACCGGATTGACCCTCTTAGAATCGTTCCAGACCGTCGCTGAAACCAGTAATGATAAACTTGCCAGTGAGTTCCAGACGATCTACAATAAGGTCAATTATGGGATGAGCCTGCGTGATGCCCTCGTCGAGTTTAACAATACCTATCATCTCCCGCGACTGGCTAGAACAATCAAGCTCATCAGCGAGGCCCAAGAAGCCTCTAGCCAGATCACTGGCGTTCTCCAGACTGCCGCGACGGCAAGCGAAAACCAAGACGAACTCGAGCAACAGCGGAAATCTCGGACCCGCATGCAAGTGGTCATTATCATTATGACCTTTCTGACGTTGCTGGCTGTGATGGCGATCCTGCAGTCACAGTTTTTGGGTGTCATGGACGGGCTCACCGGTGGTGGCGAAGAGCTCGACGCTGCCGATGGCTTCGGTGTTGGAAACGTCGATACTGCGCTGTTGTCGCTGTTGTTTTTGCATGCGGTCACCCTTCACGGTGCCCTCTCCGGGTTAATCGCCGGTTACATGCGAGATGGGAAGCTTCTGAGTGGCGTCAAGTATGCCCTTGTCCTGTTGACAATCGCCTTCGGCGTGTGGGTGTTCGTCTAAGTATGCCCATGCTGACTGGTCTCGGTGACTCCGATCGGGCTCAGACAACACAGGATTTTGCTGTCGGTATTGGGATCTTTCTGCTGGCTGTCGCACTCGTTTTTGGTGTTGTACCGTCCGTGTTCGCCCCCTACGATTATACGCCAACCGGCAGTCAGTCTGCACAGGCTGATCGGATCGCGACGACGGTGGTTGCCTCGACAGCTACCAGCGAGACGGCACCGACACTGACTCCGTGGAATGAAACAACGCTCCGGCAGCGAGCTGGCGTTTCACCGACGACCCGCATTAACGTCTCCTTTCGTCGGCTCACCAACGACACTCCCATCGGGGCGACAGTCGGGCCGTCTGTTCCCAGCGATCGATCGACGACGACCCGGACCCGGGTTGTCCGATCGTCCGATGACCAGTGTGCCTCGCCCTGCCGGCTTGTCGTGGAGGTGTGGTAACGATGGGTAACCGAGGACAGGCCTATACGCTTGAGGCGTTGGTCGGGACGATCATTCTCCTCACGGCGGTGGTCTTTGCCCTGAACGTTGCTGTTGTCACGCCGACCACGTCCGGGACACTTGACTCAAGCAGTCAAGACGACCTTCGTGGACAGCTTACGGATACACTTGCCGGACCGACCGCAACCGATCAGCTCACGCATCTACTGTTGTATGTGAATACAACTGACGGCACGTTTGCTGGTAACTGGTCGGAAGCGTCCGGCTATAAGACGTGGCCCAACGAGTCCTTCCAGCCGCTCGGGACGACTCTTGATGGCTTACTTGACCGACACGGACTTCGCTATAATGTCGAAGCCGTCTGGTATGAGGACGGGACACGACAACGCGAGTTCCTTCGCTATCGGGGGGCTCCCGGTGCGGAGTCAGTTATTGTTACTCGAACAGTGCTATTAACCGATGAGATGCGCCTTCGAGCGCCTGGAGCAACAGCATATACCCTCGGTGACGTTCGTCAGAATGAGGATCTTGATCATCCGATCAACGCGACGGCGACCGATCCGGATGATCCTGTCTATGCTGTTGTCGAACTCAGGGTGATCGCCTGGTGACCCGACATGATCGCGGCCAGCTCATTCTCGTGGGTGCCGTGCTGATCGCCTTCGTTGTCCTTGGGTTGGCTGTGGCGATCGATACAGCAGTGTTCACCCAGACAACCGGGACACAGGGCACGAGTGCGGCGATCATGGATGGTGCCGCCACGAGTGATCACCTCGTCACTGCCATTGGCACGGCCATCCAAGGTGTCAACGAAGC
>CAYOHZ010000001.1:18953-63181 GCA_964403925.1 uncultured Salinarchaeum sp. | reverse complement strand
GCGATCGGTGCAACACGCCTAACGCTCACTGACGGTGAACTGCGCGTTAACGTTACCAACGAGACAGCGAGCCAGGAGATCATTATTACGATAGACTCCATTCAACGCCCTGACGGCAGTTTCTGTTCAATCGAGGGGACCGACCGCGTACTGGTCGATCTCGCAGCTGGCACTGCCAGCCCTGGCAACTGTCAGTTCGCGCCGTTTGCCGGTGTGACCGATCCGACCCAGCTAACGTTCGTCGCGGATGATGGGGCGACAACAGCACGGGGCACCTACGAGATCGCTGTCAATGGTACTGTCTCCGATGACAGTCGGTTCACTGACAGTCCTGAGGCCCCGTCGCTGTCGGCGGCCGTCTGGGCGGTAACTGTCTCCTATCGGTATACTGTCGAGGAAGTCACCTACAACGCGACTGCCCGAGAGGTGCCAGTCTATCCATGACCGATCGTGGTGTCTCGATTACGATTTCACATGTCCTTACGCTCGGGATCATGACGATCCTGTTGTCCGGGCTCTTGCTTGGGGCGAGTAGTCTGCTTGAACAACAACAGCGGACCGCGACCGACGGCGAACTTCGTTCACTCGGTGATTATGCCAGTACTGATCTCCGGTCAATTGCTGTCCACGGATTGGCTGACAACAGCACCGTTCAGGTACACCCGCGCTATACCACAGGTCGACAGGGTGACTACCGGCTCCAGCTTCGTCCGCTGGCTGCCAATGACACGTGTGTCGGTGCAACTGGGTATGATGGGTGTCTCCGACTGACAGCAACTGATCCGCCGGTGACCGTTGAAACGCCGGTTAGTGTCCCGCCTAGTATCACAATCGAGCAGGGCACTGCACACGCTGACCGCGTTCAGTTCGTTTACCAGCCAACACCGGATAACGGTACGATTACGATCACACCGCAATGATCCCAATACCTTCTCGCCGTGCAGTGAGTGACGCGCTGGCGTTTGTACTTGTATTCTCGATTATCATCACAGCTGTTGGTGTTGTCTATGCCTTCGGAATGCCTGCCCTGTTGACTGTCCAAGATGCTCAACAGACAGAAAGCACGATTACAGCATTTGAGGCGCTGGCCGTTGGGATCGATGATATCCAGCAGGATCGCAGCCCCCGTCGCGCGATGGACCTTTCGATGGGCGACCGCTCGCTGTCAGTTCGAACGGACACTTCCCTCGCTATTCGTGTTAATGGCACAACCGTAACAACGATCGATGGCGCGATCACCTCGACTGGCGGGGCAGCACCAGAGATCGCCTACCATGGCGGGGCGGTAATCAGACAAGACCACTCCGGTGGTGTCGTTCGTTCGGCCCCGCAAATCCGGTGTCACGATGATCGGGCGATGATTTCACTGGTTGAGATCACGCCAGCTCGGCCAGAAGTGAGTCGAACGGGGTCTGTTCGAGTCGTTGCTGACCAGCAGTCCCCCCAGATGAGCCGTCTTATTACTCCAGTCGGGACAACGGGCACTATCACGCTTGATGCAAGCGAGTCCCCTTATGCGGATGCCTGGGCCACGTATTTCTCACGTCTTGCCGAGAACAGCGCGTGGTCGGCGAACAATGCAACGCTCACGTGTACAGCTACACACGGCACCGTTCGTGTCACAAACGTTCGGGTTCGCCTGTTACGATAGTGGCCAAACCTAAAGGTCGGTCCCAGCTATGAGCTCATATGGCCTTAGAGGATTTCACGGACTTTGATCCCGATGATACTGATGCGTCCGCCGATCCTGCTGACGACCCTACTGTTGACTCTGATCTCCAGTTCGACTCAGCTGACATAACTTCCCATGGTTCTGATACAGGGATCGGCACGATTTCAGTCTCTGAGGGGCTCCGAATCGATGAAACCGGGACAGAAACTACTCTCCGAGCATATATCACCGCACGTAACCGGTCTGCTATCCGTGTCGGATCCTATCTGCTCGTTCCGTATCCGGATGGCGAACGGTTGTTCTGTCGGATCGCGGCGCTTGAATACGGACAGGAGTTTCACAGCGATGATGCCACCGAACTCCAAGCACGACGAGCGATGCGTCAGGATGGGATTGACGAAGCCGATTACAAGTTCATTGCCGAGCTTGCCCCGATTGCGATCCTGTATGGAGATGATGATCAACTGAAACGCCGCATGGCCGATCGAGTCCCCAAACCCAAAACGGCCGTCCGTCCGGCAACCGACACCACCGAAATCAAAACCGGACTCAAAATCCCCGAAGAGGGGGTGTTCGTCGGCCATCTTGCTGTTGGTGGCCAGCGTATCGAGACTGCAGCAAGCCCGCCAACGATCGACTACCGACTCAAAGATGCCTATGCTGACGGCGATCCCCTCCTGTTCAGACACACACTAATCGCCGGTGGGACTGGCTCAGGCAAGACCCACGCCGCGAAAAACATCCTTCGACAAGTCTTGGCGGAGGATCGAACGTATGCTCTTTCGGATGGACGGACTCGTCGACCAGCGGTTGTTCAGTTCGACCCACAGGACGAATACGCCCAAATGCACGACGCGAACACCACAATTACTGATGACGATCGACGCCGCTGGGACCGCGAGGGGATTGTCTACGGCGGCCATGATGATACGATTGCCTTCGTCCCGAAGGTCGCCGGTGCCACCTATGACGGCGGCGACCACCGAGCTCAGCAGATCGAGTTTACCATCCCGTTTTCGATGGTACGGGACAACCAATGGCTCGTTGCCGGCAGCGGGCTCAATGATAACCAGTATCAAGCACTGCGTGAGCTGCTCGATCGGTTTTTCACACAACATGGTATCGACGGGACATACCAGCAGTTTATTTCGTTTCTCGATGATCCAGCCCTAAAGAGTGAACTCGACGAGACCGGACGTGTCCACGAGCAGACATATGATGCGGTCTTCCGACGGGTCCGTGGCTTCGGGCATGTCTTCGATCAGGACGCGGTCCCGATTACTGAGCAAGTTCGAGAGTTCGTCACCCCTGGCCGGCTTTCGGTTGTCCCTACCTACCATATTAGTGATACGAGAGCTGCCGAAACCGTCGTACTAGCGGTCGCATCGCTGCTTGTCGATCAGAAACTGTCCAGCGATCCTGACTACGATCAGATCAAGGAAACGCCGCTTGTCATCGGGATGGACGAGGCCCATAACTACCTCACGGATGCTGAAAGCGTCCAAGCCCGGCGCGTCATCGGCAAGTTCACCGACGCGGCAAAACAGGGACGTAAGGAGCGGTTAGGGCTGTTTTTGATTACACAGGACCCGCAGGATATCCATGACGCCGTGTTCAAACAACTCAATACGACGATCGTGCTCAATCTCGGGGATGAGGATGCGATCGACAGTGTGAACATCCCAGCCGAACTGGAAGGTAAGGTTCCCTATATGGAACAAGGCCAGATGGTGGTCTATTCTCCTGACAACTCCGAGCCGGTCGAACTCGTCGGGTTGCCCAAGTGTGTCACACGGCACGACTAATCGGAAAAAGAGAGGGATTTTTATCTTGTGGGGTGCTATGAAGACGCATGCCAGAACGTGTGCTCATCGCATTTGATGGCGGTGAGCAGGCGACGGCGGCAGTTGAACACGCGCTGACAGAGTTCCCGGACGCGACGTTGGTTGTTTTGACTGTCCTTGATCCAACCGAGGCTGCGTATATCACCGGCGACGAATTCCCCATGCCAGGGATCGACTGGCAGGACCGACTTCAACAAGAGGCTGAGTCCTCTCTTGACCAAGTCAGAGACCTGGCGACAGCGTATGATCGCTCGATCGAGACAGTCACGCTCGTTGGTCGCCCTCGCCGGGAGATCGTTCAGTATGCGACTGAAGAGGAGGTGGATCATATTGTCCTCGGCAGTCATGGTCGAACCGGATTACGCCGTGTGTTACTGGGCAGTGTCGCTGAGTCCGTGCTCCGCCGATCGCCTGTCCCCGTGACGATCGTTCGGTAGCTCAGAAGATCGTCGCTTGGCGGTAGACCGAGATCCCGGTATTGTCGATCTCGTATGGTTTTTTCTCTCGGGAGTGATTGGCATCTCGGATCTTCTGGATTTCGACTGCCATCCGGGTCTCTTGGAAATCTTCCGGTCGGATATACTGTAAGACGAATACCGCATCAGTCAGATATTCGACGATCCCATGCCGTGACACATAGGGGTTGTCGTTGCTAACCTCACTTGTCAGCATCGTCGTTATGCCGGCTTCCTTTAGATTCTTGGTAAACGCGTAGATCTCATTTCGTCGCGTTGCTCGATCCTGGAACATCATCTCCAGTAAGGACACCGAATCAAGCACCAACCGTGTTGCGCCGAATTCATTGATCAGTCGGACAAGATCACTCTGGATCGTCCGCAGGCTGTTTGCCATATCCAACGCATCGATATCGACCACCGCTAAGATCCCCGAATCTACATATTCATCATAGGGGAATCCTTTTTCAGTTGCACTCCGCACGATTCGCTGGGCACTTTCTTCAAGCGTGATATACACGGCCGGCTCGCCCTGTCTGAGCCCCTCGTGAAGGAACTGTAATCCGAATGTCGTCTTCCCACTGCCGGGTGGCCCGATTGTGACCATCAACGACCGATTCGGAATCCCACCTTCGATCATCGCATCCAACCCATCAATCCCAAGGTTAAGATACTCGATATCCGAGTCCGGCACCTCGTCTGCAAATTCCTCGGTGTCTTCATTTTCTGGTGGCTGTTCTTCTGGTCCACTGGGTGTCTCTTGCAGTGCAGACGCGAAATCCTGTTCAAACAGCTCTTCAGCGTCGTCATCAGACGATTCCGTTTCGGTGGTCTCTGCTGTCTGCTCTGTGTCAAACGCAGCCTCGAGACTCTCAGCGGGGTCGCGGTCTTCGGTCTCCTCGTTGGAGGTTTCTGTCTCCGAGTCGGTCTCTTCTCGAAGGGCTTGCTCGAACCAGTCTTCGTCTTCGCTCATCGTTGCTCAAATCCGGAATCTCGACGCCAGTTTCCGCCAGCGGTCATCCCTATTCATATCACATGGCGTCGGTCATTAACACTTTGGCCACGCTTGCCCTGAGGACGGCAATATTTAACCACCCACTGTCTATTCTCAGCCGTGTCTGAGTGTCTCGGAATCGTGGCACAGCGATCGAACGAGCGTGCAATCACCCTCGTCAAGACGCTTCGGTCGGCACTTGCTCCTGCGGTTGACCTTCGGTTTGATGTCGCCACTGCGAATGCACTCCCCGACGCTCGTGGGGCATCTCCTGACCAGCTCCAGGCCTGTCAGTTGCTGGTTAGCATCGGTGGTGATGGCACCTTTCTGTATACTGCAAACCTGGCGGCAGGGACACCGATTCTCGGAATCGATCTCGGCGAAGTTGGGTTCTTAACCACTATCGACCCAGAGAATGCCGTTTCTGCCGTCCAAACAGCCCTTTCTAAGATCAAGCAGGATGCGCTTCCGATCCGAACGTTACCGACGCTCACTGCGACACTCAGGTCCGGTCCTACACTCGGGCCGGCAGTCAATGAGGTCGTCGTACAGGGTCGCCAGCGCGGCCCTGGTGTCGAGACGACCTTCGAGGTTTCTGTTGGTGACCAGGAGTATCTCACAGACCATGCCGATGGGGTTTTGATCGCGACTCCGACCGGCTCAACAGCTTACAACCTCAGTGAAGGTGGCCCGATCGTTCATCCTTCCGCATCGGTCATCCTTGTGACGCCAATGTGTCCGGACACCGGGGCCCGACCACTTGTTGTGCCCGTCGACCAGCCCGTCCATATCCGGGTCTCAAGTGATTCTGTCCCCGACTCGACCGGCCATCTGGTTGTTGATAGTCGCGAACGAACACAGCTACAACTCCCTGTCTCACTAACGATCCAGCGTGGAGACTCCCCGGTTCGTATTGTCGGCCAAGAGGCAGGCTTTTTCGATGCGCTCCGAAAGCTCGCGTAGGTGTCGAATCCGAAAGGCATAATCCTGATTCGCCCTTCCTTTATTCGATGACACCACAACTGCCAGATGTCCAGGCGTCACGACCGGATGTAACCGTTGGCCTGGGCGAAGTTGGTGTGACTGGCGTGGAGAAACTTGTCGAACTCGCACGGCCGGAAGGACGCCCGATCGTTCTTATGGCTGAGTTCGAGGCGTTTGTTGACCTTCCCTCCTGGCGAAAAGGAGCTGATATGAGCCGGAACATGGAAGTCGTTGATGAAGCGCTTGAAGCTGCAACCCAAGAAGAGACCTATCGGGTTGAGGATGTCTGTATCGACGCTGCAGAACGACTGATTGAGAAACACGAGTATACCAGCTCAGCGACCGTCTCGATGGAAGCAACATACGTTACCAAAGAGCAAACGCCGGCAACGGACCAACAGACACAATACTCGTTTGATATTATTGCGTCTGCGACTGCTACCGATGATGAAACACGGGCTGAGATCGGCGTCAACACGACGGGGATGACTGTTTGCCCCTGTTCACAGGGAATGTCAGCGGCCCATGCCCGAGAGACCTTACTTGAGTTGGGTGTCGATCGTGAGACTGCCGATCGATTTCTCGAACAGGCTCCCCAACCCGGACACTCACAGCGTGGGCATGCCACATTAACCCTTGAAACCGAAGGTGGTCCTGGCATCGATCTGCATGAGTTAGCCGATATCGCCCGCGACGCGATGAGTGCCCGCGTATACAATTATGCCAAGCGACCTGATGAGGATCACATGACTCGCAATGCTCACCAGAACGGTCGGTTCGTTGAGGATGTCGTTCGTGCGATGGCCGAGGGTGTTGTCGATGCGTTTCCTACGCTCCCGGATGACACCATCGTCACAATGGAACAGACAAACGACGAGTCGATTCACCAACACGATGCACACGCAGCCCGTGTTGTCCAGTTAGGGACACTCCGCTCGGAAATCAACTGACGAGCGATAAACAACTACTTCGCTCGGGCAACCTTCGCTTATCAAGGAGCCCCGATCGCGATCTCCGTGATCTGGTTTCTGTACGTCAGCGAGACGTTTGTTCACTCCTCAGTCTGGTCGGTTGCTGTCGTTGGTGTTATCTGGTTTGTGAGCTCGTTGACAGTCACGAGCACTTGCTTTGCGCCTGCCTGCATGAACGTCTCCCGTCCTGTCGTCCCGGTCAATCCGCCGGTAAGGACTCCGATCGCGATATACTGCCGATCGGGATCAGCAGTATCAGCATTTCGTGCTGTGTTGATATCATCGATCGTGTCCCCCACGAAGGCGATCCGTGTTGCGTGTAGTCGTTCAGCGATCGTCTTTAACGCTCCCGGATCAGGTTTGCCAGCCGTCCAGTCGTCCATCGTGAACTGGTGTGAGGCTGGCACAGTAAGTCCAACACGATCAAGTGCGAGCTGTGCTTCAGCCTGGGGGCGCCCGGTCAGGACACCGAGTTTGACGTTTTGCTGGAGCCAATCGATCGTCGCCTGATCGATCAGCACTGTTTCATTCTCGATATAGCCTCGTTGTTGTGCGTCCGGCGTGCCACCCTCTACTTCTCGATAGCGGTCAGCTCCCAAGTACAGCTGCTGAAAGACATCCCGAAGCCGGTCTGGTGTCCAGCGCGTGTTCACCATCTCCCACGCACTGTCTGTCAGCGCTGCTTGAAGCGTTGCCATGGCGCCCTCGCGTCCGCCACCGTGGGTCCTGATCGTCTCGGTATAGGTCTCGATCGTTTCCTCATATCCGACACGACGTGCTAATACGTACAGTGCAGCTGCATCGGTGAGCTCCCAGTCGTTGTTGAATCCCCCGGCGTTTTTGAACGCCTGGATCGCGGTTTTTGGAATGGTATCGCCGTAGACAGCTTGGACGGTGTCAACGATCGTTTTCCGATAGGAGTCGGCCACATCGACGAGTACACCGTCGATGTCCAGCACGACCGCATCGACAGCTAGCTGGGTCACACCTCCCGGTTGGCCGCCGGCGCTAATGGGCCTACCGGAACGTAACACGTGTAGTCTGTGAACGTCATCGGCCGTGCCGGCACTGCCGGTGGATCGCCGCCGAGTGTTGTAAAACACACCCGTGTTTCGACAGTCCGTGCCACCGCACAGATCGACTGATGTAATTCCGGTGGCAGCCGGCGTGCATATATCAGCTCCGCCATCGCGTACAGCGAGTGATCCGGTGTTGTGATGTCATCACGCACGAAGGCTACGCCTGCCGGCACTGTCTGGGGTTGAATGTCCGTTGCCCACACTGTTTGCCCGTGCTCGCTGAGCGACGCTGCGATCTCCGGTCGTGTTCCGATCCCAACCTCTATGAGCGTCTCAAACTGCGCTAACCACTCTTGAAACGTCGCCGGTTTCGTCATTGTTGTTCGCTTTGTCTGGTGGTGGACACCAACAACAGTTATGCCTACTCCGGCATAAGACTCCGCCGATGATCGTCGACATCGTCCCGGTCGGCGCCGTGGCACCCCGGGTTAAACGCGGCGCCTCGGAGGCCCTCCAGTCTATCTATGACTGTGATGTTCTTGTCAACGAACAGCAGGCTGTTCCTGACCGCGCTTACGACGAATCCCGTGATCAGTACCGGGCCGAAGAGTTCATCGAACTCGCAACGCGTGTTGGACGTGGCGATAAAAACATCGCGATTACCGCCCGTGACTTGTATTATCGTCGGCGAAACTACGTGTTTGGGCTTGCATATCTGGAAGGTCGTGGGAGTGTTGTCTCGACTCACCGATTACAGACCTCTTCGGATGGCGGATTCGCACACCGTGACCCACAGCAGATCCTTGATGATCGGGTTCGCAAGGAGGTTGTCCACGAGATCGGCCACACTCTTGGATTAGAACACTGTGATAACAATCGGTGTGTGATGAGTTTCTCGCCAACGACTCAGGAAATCGATCGCAAGGAGATGACTCTCTGTGGAAGCTGCTCGCGAGAGATTAGCTAGCTCCAGTACACCCATAAGACCAACATACATTCGTTGAGTATGGCACCGACAGAATATTCGCTCTTCTATCAGCTCGTTTACCCATGAGTGTTATTGTTGTTGGCTACGATACGTGGACGGAGGCGGTTCTTGATCGACTCCGTGAGCTAGCGATCTCCTATACAGTGCTTGTCACCGATCCCGCAACCGAGCATGCGCTTGTCGATCGCGGGCATTCGGTCGTCCAGGCTCCTGTCATCGATGAGACAGCGTTCCGAACGGCCGGTGTGACCTCCACGACAGCAGTATTGGTTGCCACACTCGATGATCAGGAGAACGTCCTTACTGTGTTGACAGCTGCGGACCTTGACCCTGAGATTTCGATTATCACCTTTGTCAACGAGCGTGTCGACGCGCCGAAGCTTCGACGTGCTGGCGCGGATGTCGTTGTCAATATCGGGGCTGTCATTGCCGCGTTATTGGTCCAAACTGCCCTTTCGGAGGCCGATCCGGATCACCTGCTTGCCCAGCTTCTCACTGAAGACACAACGGTTGAGACGGCAAGCGATGTTCGGGCAGTATCGACAGAGGACGACGGCCAATGATCCCCGATCGCGCGGCCCGAGGACGGATCGGAACACGCCTTAGTATCGGTCTCGGATTCGCAATCGGAGTCGTTGCTGTGGCAACCGGGATCGTCCATATCACCTATACTCCCGTAGTGCCGTTTTTGGAATCGTATATCCCATCGGTTGTTCGCTCTGCAGTCGGCTTTACACTTGCACTGACCGGCTTTCTGCTCATGCTTGCTGCATATGGGCTTTATCGTCGATATCGGGCTGGCTGGTACTGGACGATGGTGTTCGTTCCGATGGTGGCTGCACAAGGCATCATTCAGTCAAGCCCGCTTGCGATCCCACTCGTCGTGCTTGCAGTCATTGGCCTCGTTGTTATCGGATATCATCGTGGCCAGTTCACCGGTCGCATTGGTCTGTCAACCGCCCAGATCGCCACTGGGCTTGCACTTGTTGGTGTGCAAGTCTACGGTACTGTTGGTGCCTATACGCTCCGTGAGGAATTCGCGAACATTCAGACCGTGCTTGATGCGTTCTATTTCACGATTGTTACCGCTTCAACGGTCGGCTACGGGGATCTTGTCCCGCTAACGCCTCAGGCAAAACTCTTTGCTATGTCGGTGTTGTTGTTTGGCACTGCCAGTTTTGGTGCTGCGATCGGTGTCTTGCTTGGTCCGGCAATTGAGGCTCGGCTTGCTGCTGGTCTGGGTCGTGTTCGTGACCGACAACTCGAACAACTTACCGACCATGTTATTGTCCTTGGCTACAGCGACTTTACGGAGCCGATCCTTACGGAACTGTCCGATCACACCGAGGTTGTCGTTATCACCGAACAGACCGCCCGCGCCACTGAGCTCACCGACCGTGGCATTACAGCCATTCATGGCGATCCAGGAGATGAACAGCTGCTCAAACGGGCCCAACTGACTGACGCAGCTGCCGCCATCGTCGCTACGACAAACGACTCTGTGGATGCGTTTATCGCCTTGACAATCGCTGAGTTAGCTCCTGATGTCCGAACTGTTGCCGCTGTTACTAACTCGGAGAATGTCTCGAAACTCCGCCGAGCCGGCGCCGATGTCGTTGTCGACCCGGCGACGGTTGGTGCCTATCTCCTTGTCGATGCTGTAGAGTCAACCAATCACTGATCGGTCGGGGCATAATAGTATTCGCCAGCTCGCTTCTGCTCTCGATCAAGCTGACTCCCTGGTTTGTTGATCCGCGGTCGCCCGGTGCGTTCGTCTCGCCGAAACGTAATCTCAAGATTCGAGAGGAACTCGTTCATGCCCGATCGCATCTCCTGTGGCTGCCCAGCGTGTCCAGCGACTGCCGGTTCACCATCAAACACCAACAGCCGGTCGGCCAGCAGATCCATTAGGTAAATATCGTGATCGATTACCAGCACAGTCGTGTCCTGAGCCTCGCTGTATCGGCGAATCGCATTGGCTGCCTGAACACGTTGTTCGACATCGAGATGGGCCGATGGCTCGTCAAACAGGTATAAGTCCGCGTCCTGTGAGAGCGTTGCTGCGATCGCAACCCGCTGTCGCTCACCACCCGATAACTCTGGCAGCCGTTGTTCCATGATCGGCTCGAGTTGTAATGGCGCCGCGATTTCGGTAGTCCAATAGGAACTGCCAAACGAATCGGTCACCCCAGAGAGGAACGTATCGACTCGGAGCTCTTGGTCGGCTTCGATGTACTGGGGTTTATACGCGATCTCTAGCTCCGAGTCAAGTGCGCCGACATCCGGGCGAAGCTCGCCAGCCAGAAGCTTTGCGAACGTTGATTTCCCGATCCCATTGGGGCCGACGATTCCAAGCACTTCGTTTTCGTAGATCGTTCCGGACTCAACAGTCAACCCGAAGCCGTCCTCGCCGTACTGTTGTTCGAGTTGTGGATACGTGATCAGCTCGGTCCCAGCCATCGACTGGCGTGGTGCATGTTCTTCGAACTCGATCGTCTCCGTTCGGATCCGAATGTTCTCGTTTTCAAGATAGCCAGCAAGATATTCGTTGATGCCGTTCCGGACTGATTTCGGATCCGTGATCACACCGAAGGCGTTTGGCTCACCGTAGGCGATATGAAGTGTGTTCGCAAGGAGATCTAACACCGCCAGATCGTGTTCAACGACCAATACTGAGCGGTCCGTATCGGCCGCAAGATCCCGAATTGCCCGGGCCGCTGCGATCCGCTGGCTGATATCTAGATACGGCGTGATTTCATCGAGGAAATAAAACTCCGCATCCCGAGCCAATGCCCCTGCAATCGTCACTCGCTGGAGTTCGCCACCTGAGAGGTCTTCGATTGGTTGATCGAGGATCCGCTCTAAAGAGAGGCGCTCGATCAGTTCATCCACTACCCCGCGTTCGTTTGTCCGCTCAAGCAATGTTCGAACCGTTCCGGACAGCTGTTCCGGGAGTTGGTCCACATACTGTGGCTTTCGTGCCACATCGATGGATCCCTCGCTGAGCCCTTCGATGTATGTCTGTAGTTCGGTCCCGGTGTAGGCCTCCTGTACAGCGGCCCAGTTGGCTTCTGTCCCCCAATCCCCGAGATTCGGCGTGAACTCCCCGGCCAGGATCTTGACAGCAGTGGTTTTCCCGATCCCGTTTGGCCCGAGGATCCCGGTCACCTGTCCATCCGACGGGGCTGGCAACCCATAGAGCCGGAACGCGTTCATCCCATACTGATGAACAGGGTCGTCTTCCAGTTCCGATGGAAGGTTGATAATCTGGATGGCGTCGAAGGGGCACTTCTGGACACAGATCCCACAGGATTCCCCCAGACAGATCTCCTCGCTGATCTCGACTTGCTCAGGGTCACCCTCTGTTGTGTCCGGCCCCCGGCGTGTGATACACTCTTTTCCGGTCCGGTTTGGGGGACAGTACTCCATACACTCGTAGTTACACCGGTCCGGTTGGCACTGCTCGATGTCAACAACTGCGATACTGTCCTCGCTCATACGATCTGTGCTCCCGTCGTGAGTAACATGCCCCAGGTGATAAACCACAGGCAGAAGGTCATAAACACGACAAACAGCAGATCCCGACCGCCGCCCCACTCATCAAAGGCCTGTTGATAGATGGGAATCTGGATCGCGATCGCTGCTGGAAGGACGAGTAATCCAGTGGGATCGCTCGCCGCTACCCCCGGGTCCTCGATTCCAGCAGTAACCGCTGATGAAACGACCCCTGCAATTACACCTGTGAGGGTCGTCCCGAGCGTGATCAGGATCGCCCGGATATGCTCCCATTGCTCCTCGTTCATCGACATATCGGTACTCCAGTAGCACCGGGCAAAAGCCGTTCGATCCCCTCACGGCTACTGTACGGGACTGAAACAATACCCCTATGCCGTTCGATCCGTCCATATTCAACGATGACAGTCGGGATTGTTGGCGCTGGCATTACTGGGTTAACACTCACACATGCGTTGCGCACGGCTGATGTCCCTGTTCGAACCTTCGAGGCACACTCAAATCCCGGTGGAACGGTCCGGAGTCGACAAACGGACGGTCATGTCATCGATCTTGGCCCCCAGCGACTTCGACTGACTCCAGGACTCGAGGCCTTGGTTGATGAGCTCGGACTTACAGCGCAGCTCCGTGCCGGCGACGACGATCAGCCGTTGTATATCTACCGTGAGGGCGACCTCTATGAGGCGCCTCTTTCCGTGACTGCAGCCCTGTCCACCGATCTATTGTCACTTCGCGGAAAACTTCGGGTACTGAAAGAACCTCTTACTGCACCAGTCCAGCCAGGGGAGACCGTTGATGACTTTCTCACACGGAAGTTTGGTCCCGAAGCAGCTCGTCGGTTCTTTGGCCCGCTGTATAGTGGGCTCTATGGGACTGATCCTGCTGAGATGCTAATGAAATATTCTCTTGGTCGGGCCCTTGCGAACGCCGGTGTGGATGGCAGCGTTCTCGTGTGGGCCGCCAGGAAGCTGTTGGCTGGCCGGAACCCGCCGCCGGTCTATACGTTTGATAACGGCCTTGGTACACTCTCAGAGGCTCTGTATAGCGCACACGCTGATCACATCGAACTTGCAACCCCCGTCACTGGACTCACGCGTCGAGCTGGTGGCTACGAACTACAGACCCCGACCGGACCGCAGACCGTCGATACGGTTGTGCTTACAGTCCCAGCCCCGACAGCTGGTGACCTGCTTGATCCAGTTGCTCCTGCTGCGGCCACACAGCTCCAGCAGCTCACCTACAATCCCATCGGCATGGTCTTTCTTGAATCATCGTTCGACCAGCCAGGTATGGGCACGATCGTGCCATCGGATGCGGATGTCCCAATTAGTGGGCTGACCTGGAACGCGAGCTTCTTGGACCGCGATGGGCTGTTTACTGCCTATCTTGATGCTGATAGCTACCCGGAGTTGGCTACCGCTTCTGATGCGGAGCTCGGAACTGTCGCTGCTGGTGCCTTCGAGACGCTAACTGGCGTCTCAGCCCACCCGATCGACACTCATCGCTGGGAGCCTGGGATGCCAGCGTATGATGGTTCCTGGTCGGGAATGAACGAGCTATCGCTCCCTACGGGGATTCATATTGCCGCTAACTATGTCGGACGGCCGGGACTTCCCGGTCGGGTCCGGAATGCCAATGCCCTTGCTGAGACGATTGCCGAAACCTGAGTACGTGGATCCGGATGTTTTTGACCGTTCTCCCATGAGTACAGCCTACCCCTCATGACAACCGGTATCGTCGTGTTAACCTTCGGTGAACCTGCCACGACCGACCGCGAGACGATTCATTCGTATCTGACCCGTATTTTTGCTGATAATGCGGGGTTGGACGCGGCTGACTCCGAACAGTCCGTCCAACAGCGTGCTCAAGCGCTTGCTCGTAAACGGCTCGACTCGTTACAGGCTGACTATGAGGCGATCGATGGGTCTCCACTGACTGCTCAGGCCCAACAACAGGTCGATGCGATTCGGACGACACTGACAGAACGTGATCATGATGTCCCCGTTTATCACGCAATGCAGTACATGGAGCCGCTGATCCCTGATCTCGTTCCGACATTGGCTGCTGATGGGATCGATCGGGTCATTGCGCTCCCGCTGTACCCGCTTTCCGGCCCCTCAACAACTAGGGCTGCCATCGAAACACTTGCTGCTGCCATCGATGACTACACCGGGTATGATCCGACACTCCGATCGCTTGCCGGCTGGCATCGTGATCCCCGATACACGCAGCTTCGGGCCGATGCGATCGACGAAACCCTCACAGAAGCCGGGATCGAGCTTTCGTCCCCGGATACCGCACTCGTCTTTTCAGCGCATGGAACGCCGGTCAAATACCTCGATGCGGGAAGCCGATACGACCAGTATGTCACCGAACACGCCGCGATGATTGCCGGCCGACTCGGCAATGCTCCCTATCAGATTGGCTATCAAAACCATACCAACCGCGGTGTCGAGTGGACAACTCCGGAGACTGAGACGGTGATCGAACAACTGCCTGCCGACACGGAACATGTCGTTGTCGATCCGATCAGTTTTATCCACGAACAATCCGAGACGCTTGTTGAACTCGATATCGAACTGCAAGAGGAGATTGCAGCCGCCGGGATGACCCTCCATCGGGTGTCGGTCCCGCACGCTGATGATCGGCTCCCGGTTATTCTAGCAGATCTTATTGAGCCGTTTCTCATCGATGTTGATCCTGCTGCCTACCGCCTCCAGCCCTGTCAGTGTCATGACACGCCGGGCACCTACTGTCCGAACGCCCCGTGTCACTCAGAGTAATCGCCACGGATCGTCTCGAAGAATGCCTTGACGTTCTCGATCGGTGTCTCACGGTCGATTCCGTGGCCAAGATTCGCAATATAGCCTTGTTCTGGTGCACGCTCAAGCATGGCTTTGGTGCGCTTTCGCACCTGTGTGGGCGATCCGTACAGTGCCGCCGGATCGAGATTTCCCTGAACTGCCTGGTCTGATAGCTGTGGTGTTGCCGTCGACAACCCAACAGTCCAATCAAGACCGATCACGTCCGCGCCGCTTTCGGCAAGCAGTTCTAATCGCCCGCCCATATTCCGCGCAAACAGGATCGTCGGGACATCGACCGCCGCACACAGTCGCTTGTGATAAGGGAGAAGGTCCTCCCGATATCCAGCCGGAGAGAGCAATCCAGCATACGTATCGAACAGCTGAATCACATCAGCACCAGCCGCAACTTGGTATGTGAGATACTCTGCAAGTGCTGTTGTCAATCGTTCGAGCAGCCGATCGAAGGCGTCTGGATGGGCCATTCGGAGCCGTCGAAGTGCCATGTATGATTTTGAGGGGGTGCCTTCAGTCGCATACGCTGCCAGTGTAAACGGCCCACCTGCAAAGCCGATAACTGCGGCCTGTTCGCCGAGCCGGTCGGACAGCCGGCGCAAAATCGTTCCGACATAGGGGAGTGTTGCTTGGACATCGCTAATCGATCGATCCGTCTGTTCCGGTCTGTTGATCGGATTCTCGATAACCGGTCCAACACCGGATTCGAGATGGTACTCAAACCCTAATGGTTCGAGAATCGTCAGGATATCCGAATACATGACTACCCCATCCGGGTGGAACCGATGCCACGGCTGGAGGCTGATCTCGGTAGCAACATCCGGCGTCGAGATGGCCTCTAGAAACGAATAGTCCTCTCGTAACGCCCGATACTCAGGGAGGTATCGGCCTGCCTGTCGCATCATCCACACTGGCGGCCGGTCGGTCTCCTCACCGTTCGCTGCCGCGATGAACCGCTCTCGCATACCAGAGCCGTAGGCACTTACCGGTATAACACCCCGGGAACGAATCACCACTTGGTTTTCCCAAGCTCACCGAATCAGGCCGTGGTACCAATATTTATACGGCCGGATCTCCTTGCGTATGTTAAATGGCTGGGTCCGATGAGGATGGTCTGACTGACCTTCCGCCAAGCGCGAAACTCGTCTATAAGGTGCTCGAATATGATGGTCCACTAACACAAAAGCAGATTGTCAACGAGTCGATGCTCTCAGCGCGCACCGTCCGGTATGCGCTTGAACGCCTCGAGAATATCGGGATCGTCTCTGAGGATGTCTATTTTGCCGATGCACGGCAGAACCTCTATCAGATCACTGACGAGGCACCTACTGACTCCGATCATGGCAGTGACGCCAGTGCATACGTCGACTAAGACTGCTTAGTCTTCTTCTCTCGTCATAGTTTCTCATCCTCAAATCGTACCGCGAGGAAATACGCGATCACTAACGCGATTAACAGTCCAACAAACGCGCCAGCAGATTCTAGTGCTGCCCCTGTTGTCTCGAACTCCTCGATTCGGAAGCTGATTATCTGTCGGGCCACTGCGATGATCGCGACACTAATGACGATCCGCACGACCGGCTCTTGTCGAACGATCGCTAGGAGGGTCCGATGCACTTCGACAATAATCAATAACAGTAAGATCGTATCGATCAATGCAATCACTGTCGCTGGGTCCTGATAGGTCCGGTTAGCGAAGAGTCCGTATGTTGCGACCAGCAGATCGAGCACGCCGATCGCGAACAACAGAATCAGAAAATATGCGGTTGCCAGTACCAGCCACCGCAATGCCGTTGTGGAGGGCTCGGCAACCGCCTCGATATCGAGGTCCATGTTCGATATCCGCTCCCCGTTGAATAAAAAACACCGGGGCTCTTGGTTACGCTTCTGTCAAGACGGCCGAACGGTGATCGGCTGTCGGCGATCGATCGCTGCTTCCAGTTCGTCGGCAATGGCGCTTCCACGTGAGATTTGGACCTCTCCGCCTTGGGAAACCGTCGCTGTACACACGTATGAGTCGCCTGCTTGGACCTCAACCGTTTCGCCAGCGTACTCCGTCGCCGGGAGCACGATATGTCGGGATGTCACATCCGGATCAACGACATGACCGTCGGTCGTCTGTGGAGTCGACTCCGGTTCTGGCCGCTCGGCATGGGTTCGCACGTCAATATCAATCCCGAGTCGGTTCTCGATATCTTGAATTCGGCCGCCCCCTTTCCCGATGACAGCGGAAATGTCGCTGTTGTCGACGTAGACGGTTGCCGCATTCGGTCCTTGTAACTCGACAGCAACATGGCCGGAGGCGATCGACCGGATCTCCCGCTCGATTTCTTGGCGGGCAATTTGTTCGACACCGCGATCACTGTGTTGGTCGTCATCTTGTAGTGGGACCGTTACGACCTGCCGGTTGAACGTATAGATCTCATAGACCGGTTCTTGGGTGGCAAACTCTCGGATCACGATGACCGGGCGGGCGAGATCTTCTTCGGTAAGGCCGTGTGGCACCTTGACCTCCGTCCCGACATCGTAGACGGTCTTAATCTGTCCAGCCTCAATATAGACGACTGTATCGACAACCTGTGGGATCATGCCCAACTCGACACGCCCGACAAGCCGTTGGAGCGCGTCGATTGCCCGGGTCGCGTGGACGACGCCGATCATCCCGACGCCTGCCATCCGCATATCGGCAAAGACCTCGAAATCTTCCGTTTTCCGCACCTCGTCGTAGATCGTATAATCCGGTCGCACCATCAACAATGCATCGGCAGTCCGTTCCATGTCGCCGGCGAGTGCCGTATATTGGGTTACCTCGGGGCCGACCTGCAGATCACGCGGTTTCTCCATTGTCTTGACCGCAAAATCGCTGTCTGAGAGGAACTCCGCGACTGCCTGTGCGAACGTCGATTTCCCGGCTCCCGGTGCCCCGGAAATCAATACCCCACGCTGCCGTTCTAACAGTCGATCTTTGAGTTCATCAGCATAATCGTACTCCTCGAGATCAGTTTCAACAATCGGTCGCACAGCCGTGATCTCAAAGCCGTCCGCGAACGGTGGCTGTGCCAAGGCGATCCGGTATTCACGGAACTGCACGATCGTCATGCCCGGTTCTGAGAGTTCGATAAATCCATCATTCGACTGCCGGGCAGCGTTTTCGATCTCTTGGATGAGCTCTCGCATCCGATCGGTCCCGATGGGATCCTCGCCGATGGCCTCGAAACTCATCTCGCCGACTGATCCTCGCTTTGCCATCGGTACCATCCCATCACGCAGGTGGACGCTCATCGTCTGTTCGTCGAAGTACTCCTCGAGGATGGACGGTTCAATGGCCTCTGTTCGCGGGGCAACATACTCGACATCGATTCCTTTCCCGCGGGCGATCTCTGCTTGGACGATATCGCTTGTGAAAAACGTTGCCGCTCGATCCGCGGCTAGTGACCGAATATATGCGTCAATTTCGCCCTCCTCGGCGTGCCCACGCGCACCCGCATCAGGGCGATCACCAATATATTCAATCGTAATCGCTCCCGTGTCGGCCAGGTCGGCCAGTGCCTGGAGTTCTTCGATCCCGTCCCACCCACTGTCGCGTCCATCGTTGGCTTGTGCTTCCAGTTCCGCAACCACTGCTTCTGGAATCAGGACTGTCGCGTCTGCAAACGTCCCCGAGTTGATATATTCGGAGACACGCCCATCGACGATTACGCTCGTGTCCGGGACGACCTTCAGTGTCACAATACCAGCACTACGCGACCCAGCGGTTAACCCTTTTCTGCTCGCGCGTCCGGAGGGTAGCTATGGATGGTGCTGCAGGGTCTTACCGGGACCGCGTCTATGATCTGACGACGACATTACTTCCGTATCGCTCAACTGCTGACAATCCCACAGCAATTAAGGAGACGATCGATCATCTCGCTGCTGTCTTTGATAGCGCAGATGTCCCTTACAAGCGTTATCGCTCCGCAGAGACACCGTCATTGATCGCCAGCGCTGATGGCTCGTTTTCCCCGACACTGTTGTTGCATGGGCATATCGATGTTGTTCCGGGGGACGCAGACTTATTTGAGCCGACGATTACGGATGGGATGCTCTACGGCCGTGGTGCTGCGGATATGAAAGGCGGTGTGGCCGCGATGACACATGTCCTACTTGAGTTGGCCGCGCTTGCTGATCCGCCATCGGTTGATCTGATGCTCGTCAGTGATGAGGAACGCGGGGGCGAACATGGTGTTCAATACCATCTCGATCGTGGCTATACCCCGAGCTTTGTGATTACTGGTGAACCGAACAACATGGGTGGCACGATGGATGTGATTTTACGTCAGAAGGGCATCTTGCAGGTCGAACTGACGGCCACCGGCGCGCCAGCTCACGCAGCAACCCCACAACACGGTGAGAACGCCATTGAAACGCTGCTCGGATTGTCCCCGAAGCTCCAGTCGTTAGCCGAAAGCTACGATGGCGACTGGACACCAACAGTTAATATCGGCCGGATCGACGGTGGAACGGTCCTTAATCAGGTTCCTGATACAGCAACGATGGGACTCGATATCCGGTATCCTGACCAAGCTACTCGTGATGAACTTCTCGCCGAACTTCGGTCCCTTCCCGAGATTGAGGTGAGTGTTCTCGGCGATGGCGCTCCAGTAAACACGTCCCCAGAGCATCCGATTGCGCAACTGCTTAAACGACAGGCCGATCGGTTCGTCGACGCGCCGGTCCAGTTTGCCGACAAACCACATGCTAGTGATCTCCGGCATTTCGCTGCTGTTGGCATCCCTGGCGCTGTCTTCGGCCCCGAAGCATACGGCTCACATGAACGCGATGAACGACTTGTGCTAGAGAGTCTCGATCCGTACTGCCAGACCCTCTACGCAACTGCTACCCAGGTTGCGGAACATCCGATCGATATCAACGGTGCAGACGAAACTGTCTGAGACCGTTAGACCCTGAGCTTTTCCTCGTCGTCTGTTTGAGTATACTCGATGCCAAGCGTTGTGATAAGCTGTTTGACTGCGTCGGTGACCGCTACTGTCGTGGTTGGTGTCGGTGTTCTGGCCTGATAGAGAAGCGCGTCATGGCGTTCCCCAGCAACTGCAAGCCAGTCTGGCACGATCCCAGCTGGCCGTAGTCCCGCCGTGTGTGCTTGCTGGTACTGTGCTCGTGCGGCGGGAGTGGTTGCATCGATCGCAAGCACGACACCTGGCCCTGCTGTTTCGATTGCAGCATCGCGCTGTTCGGTCGATCGCATCCAGGTCGCTGCTGAATCCCCTGCCTCATCGAACTGTCTGTCCGCTATTGGGCCGATCCCATCCAGCCCGTGGATTGTTCTGTTTGCCCCTACATCACGTACAGTCTCGTAGAGTTGTGTCACTCTTGAGTGGAGTTGCTCTGGGACATACAGCGGTCGTTCGGCGCTTTGCAGTGATTCGCGATGCACGAACAGGACCTGACTCTCTCGATCGGTCCCGAACAACGCCTGCCCAACACGCTTGAGAAACGCGACCGGAACGAACTTGCGGCGTTCGAGATTTCGCTGTGAGTATGGGTGGTTTGTCACAGCTCTTGAGAAGACCGGGCCGGCTGGTGGCGTCGCGTCCACCACAGCCAGTCGATGGTCCAAGAGCCGCCGTGCAAGGCCGTTTCCCTGGTGTGATGGGGCAACTGCGAGTCGACAGATCTCTGCTGTTCCTGGTTCGATCGCATCATCTGTGATCGCTGCCACGGCAGCGATCGTCCCATCCTCGGTGTCGATCACGAACGGCCGGACCGTCTCATCCTCGAACAGCTCCTCACGGACTCCAGATGCTGTCTGTAGGGGATAGTCACTGTCATCCGGATACGCCGCCGTATAGACTCCTGCAATCGCAGCTGCATCCCCAGGTCGTGCCGATCGGAGCCGATAGCGTGTCTCGTCCATCAGCCAGTCCACCGGTCTGTTCCCCAGGCACTTGCACATACCGGCTCCCGACAAACACGCAGCTGTGCTTAGAAACCACAGCATATGCACACAATATGGCCATACCGGTCTGACGGAGTTCGATGGGTCAACTCCGTGAGCTATCGGCCTTGCTTTTTGCGGTGTTCTTGACAACAAATAGAGCACGGTTAAGATCGATCAAGACCTGCTACTGGTGGCCTGCTCGGATGCTTGGTTCCCAGGTAGCAGCCCCAGACACCGCTCAGCCAGGGACGCCGCAACCGGCCGGCAAACCGCATACAACTGGGCTGGCTTGTTCAAACTGGCATGGCCTGTCTGGTTTGTGGGCCTGCCGAACCCGGCGAGGCACATACTGCAACCGAACGTGTCGCCGTTCCCATGCTTGAACGATCCGATCGTATTTCAACGACTCCTGTCAACAGTCCCCAAAACGCCGGATTGATACCGTTCCTCGGCCAACCGGTTCGACATGGCATCGGAAACCTACGAGGCATTTCTCGATCGCGTCCAGCGACTAAATACGGTCCAGGATGCTGCTGGCGTCCTGCGATGGGATCAAGAAGTTGTCATGCCGGATGGTGGGACAACAGCACGGGCACAGCAGCTGTCGTCGCTTTCGTCGATTAGTCATGAGTTGTTGACTGATGAGCAGATGACGACGTGGATCAACGAGCTCGATAACGCTGAGTTGGATGCCGAACAGCAGGCTGTGTTTCGGGAAGTAAACCGCCAACATGAGCGGTCCGCGGCGGTTCCCCGCGACCTGATCGAGGAGATCTCCGAACAGACCAGCGAAGCCCACCCGATCTGGATGGAGGCCCGATCTGAGGACGAATTCGATCAGTTTGCGCCTGTGTTAGAGGAGCTTATCAACCTAAAACGTGAGTACGCCAACTACATCGATCCCGATCGTGACCCCTACGAAGTGCTCTTTGAGGATTATGAGCCGTATCTGGGACTCGAAACGGCAGATCGGATCCTCACAAACCTACGTGACGGGCTGGTTCCGATGATCGATGCGATTCGAGAGAGCGATGTTGCGCTTGCTGATCCGTTCTCTGGGACATTCGACACGGACACACAGGAAGCGCTCTCACGGGATGTGCTTGATACACTCGGGTACGACTGGGAGCATGGCCGACTGGACACATCGCCACATCCGTTTACCTCAGGGACGCAGTTTGATGCTCGGATCACGACCCGATTTGACGAGACTGATCCACTTGGCGCATTATTGAGCACGATCCATGAGTTCGGTCACGCAACCTACGCTCAAGGGCTCCCACAGGACGAATACGGCACTCCGCTTGGAGATAGTCGCGATATGTCAGTCCATGAGTCTCAGTCCCGATTCTGGGAGAATCATATCGGCCGGACCAAGCCGTTCTGGGAGACGTTCCTCCCGACAATGGCCGACCGATTCTCATCGGTTGCCGACACGAGCCCACAGGCAGCTTATGAGGCCGCGAACACGGTCGATCCGGATAATCTCATTCGTGTCGAAGCTGACGAACTGACGTACCACCTCCATATCATCATCCGCTATGAGATCGAGCGTGCACTGCTTGAGGGCGATCTCGACGTCGAGGAGGTGCCAGCTGTCTGGAACGACAAATACGAGGACTATCTCGGTGTCCGGCCGGAGACCGACACGAATGGTTGTCTCCAGGATATCCACTGGAGCCACGGTGACTTCGGATACTTCCCGACGTATTCACTCGGGAGTGTCCTTGCTGCCCAGCTCAACGCCGCGATGCGTGAGGACCTCGCTGTCGATACCCTCATTCGCGATGCTGACTTTGATCCCATTCATGACTGGCTCACCGATGAGATCCACCAGCATGGGTCTCGATACACCACCGATGAGCTGATTCGCCGGGCAACTGGGAACGATCTCTCGGCGACGCCATTTTTGAACTATGCACGGCAGAAATACGGCTCGCTGTACGATCTCGATCTGTAAGTAATGTCGCCAACGGTTGTCACGACATTGCCTGCTGCGACGGAACTCGTCATGGCGGTAGGTGTCAGGCCGGCGGCTGTCTCACATGCGTGTGATTATCCACCGACGGTTACCGAGTTACCGGTCGTAACAGCGCCAACCGAGGATGGTCGATTTGCGTTGCGAACTGATCGGCTTCGTGAAATGGATCCGGATGTCATGATCACCCAGGGCACCTGTGAGCTCTGTGCAATCGACACCCAAACAGTTACCGAACAGATCGAGACGATGTCGATCGATCCGACGATCGTCGAGACGGACGTCCACACGCTTGGGGATCTGTATGCCGATATCGAACGGATTGGCGCCGTTCTCGGCCGTCCTGACGCAGCAACACAGCTCAACACGCGGCTCCAAGATCGTGTCGAACAGCTCACTCAGCCGCAAACCGCAGCTGGGCCTCGAACAGTCGTCTTTGATTGGATTGATCCAGTGATGGTTGCCGGCCACTGGGTTCCGGAGCTTGTCTCCCGTGCTGGTGGTCAGTACGAGCTTGAAACGGCTGGCCAACCGGCACGCCCTCGTGAGTGGGAAACGATCCGATCGTATGATCCCGAGGTGATCATGGTCGCCCCCTGTGGATATGACATCGACCAGACGGTTGCTCACCGGACAGCGCTTACTGATCGCCCTGGATGGGCGGAGCTGACGGCTGTCCAAGACGACCAGGTGTATATCGTTGATGGCAGCCAGTATGTAAACCGCCCCGGTCCACGGCTCGTTGAGACACTTGGCATATTCGCGTCGCTGCTAACAGCCTCTTTTGATCTTACGTATCCGGCAGATGCGGTTCGCCACGTTCCGGCCCGCTGATCGACAGATGCCACATTATTTTAACCACGGGGCTGCTGTACAGGCGTATGGGCGATCTGACGGCCACGTTGCATACGACCCATGGCAATATCGAGATCGAACTCTATCCGGACCGCGTTCCTGAAACCGTCGAGAACTTCGTCGGGCTGGCGACTGGCGACCGGACATGGACTGATCCCGAGACTGACACGGAAATCAACGGCGAGCCACTCTATTCGGATGTCTCGTTTCACCGTGTTATCGAGGGCTTTATGATCCAAACTGGCGATCCAACTGGCACCGGTCGTGGCGGACCAGGGTACACGTTTGATGATGAATTCCACGAGGACCTTCGCCATGACGATGCAGGGATCGTCTCGATGGCCAATCGGGGTCCGAATACCAACGGCTCGCAGTTTTTCATTACGCTTGGCCCACAACCGCATCTGGATGACAAACATGCCGTCTTCGGGCAAGTGATCGATGGGATGGACACCGTTCGCGAGATCGGATCCTTACCAACAAACGGTGACAACCGCCCCACCGAAACAGCGCGGTTAGAATCAGTCACCGTTCATCGGTAGGCAGTATTTCGTAATCCACTTGCCCGACGGCTGTTTCTGTGTATCTGTGCGAGGGTAGCCAAGCCAGGTCAACGGCGGCGGACTTAAGATCCGCTCCCGTAGGGGTCCAAGGGTTCGAATCCCTTCCCTCGCATCCAAGCACAATCGGTATTGGTTTCGATCCCGTATGTGCTGGTCATGGATCCAGCCGCTGTTGCTCGTCGTTCGCTTGCTCGTCATGGTGATGTTCGAACCGAGTCGACACCAATTGAGTATACGGCGACGCCGTTCGAGACAACAATCGAGATCTCAGAGGACACGACCCAGCTGACAATTCTGCTTCCGACACTTCGCGCTGTTGTCCAGGGCGAGACCGTTGGGGACGCGGTTGCTGACGGCTGGTTTGAGACACTCTCAAGGCGACTTGCAGATGCCCCAAAGGCGACATCGCTGTCAGCAACGACAATTGAGCTCTCGATCGACCGCGAACCGTCCGTTGTTCGTGTCCAGTATTGGGTGTCCCATCAGGCGCCAGCACAACTTGCCGAGACGATTACTGCCCTTGTTCAGTTCACTGAGGGCACCTATCTCCAGGGTGCGATCCCGGGCTATGAGTACGATGATCCGATCGCGTCCATGCTCTCACAGGCGAGCGAACAGGCCGGTAGCGATGGAGTCGATCCAACCCACGGTGGTACGCCCCTGTGATTACCGCCGGGCTTCGATAGCGTCGATCGCTGTCTGGAGGACTGTCTCTGGCGGGGCGTTTGCGTCGATCCGAACGAAGCGATCCGGCTCGGCCTCGATTACCCGTTCGTAGTATGCACTCACCGTTTGGAGATGCGTACGTCGCTCGAACTTGTTTTGCTGTTCGCTTCGCTTGACAGCAGTCTCGGGATCGATATCAAAATATAATGTGAGATCTGGGATCCGAGTAATCGGCTCATGAATCCGTTTGATATACGCTAAGGGCTCATCGACTGTACCCTCTAATGTCGCAGCCTGATAGGCATATCTGGAGTCGATATACCGGTCGGAGACGACGAACTTCCCTGCCTCTAACGCTGGCTCAATGACCGAATGGAGGTGATCAGCGTGATCGGCCGTATACAAAAACAACTCTGCGACGGAGTCGGCATCGTCAGTCCGCAACGAACGACGGACTGCTTCGCCGTACCACGAATGAGTTGGTTCACGGGTGAACACACCGTCATATCGCTCGGCAAGCCCATCACAAACCGTCGTTTTCCCGCTTCCATCGAGCCCCTCCAGCGTGAGCAGCATATCTCCGACTATACCGGCTGCTGGTTTGGATGTTCGGATCCTATCCCTCTCCGGTTACAGAACGGTCGCTGTCCGTTATGTCGGTGCTAGATACTGGCCTTCCCAGTCGCGCCGTGCCTCAAGCTCCCGTTTTCCGCGCTGGGTAAGCGTATACGAATTCGTCCGCTTG
Organism: uncultured Salinarchaeum sp.; assembly: GCA_964403925.1. Classification (GTDB taxonomy): domain Archaea; phylum Halobacteriota; class Halobacteria; order Halobacteriales; family Salinarchaeaceae; genus CAZFMU01. The sequence goes on along the minus strand of CAYOHZ010000001.1, from coordinate 37,180 downwards.
TCGATTTGTCCTTTCTCGATCAGTCCTTTCTCAACAAGCGTATCAAGGTTCGGATACAGCCGACCATGATTGACCGTTGTTCCATAGTACTCTTCGATCTCTTCTTTGATCGCCAGCCCATGTGGCGTTTCCAGCCCGGCGATAACGTACAGCAAGTCGCGTTGGAATCCAGTTAAATCGTGCATATAACTATATATTGGTCTTGAAATATATAATTGCTTATATTCCTGCTGTTTACCGGTATTCAGCCCTTATACCACCAATTATTAGCATAACTCATACTGTTAGTTTTTGAATCTATTGTCCTACGCTGATGGGATAGCAGGAAATTACGAACGGTTTTCGACGCGCAGTTCGGTCAGTGTCGCAGCTGCTTCGTGGGCGACTTCGAGATGTTCCTTTGCGCGCCGTGGGTCATCGGCGTTTGCGCCACGGCGTGCGTGTGTCGTCAGAGCTTCGATGAGTGCTTGCTGGCCAGCTGTCAGATCCGATGTGTGAGTCTGCTCGAGTTCGGCGGTTGGTTGTGACGGTTCTGATTTTGCTGTCGTCGCCGGTTGCGGGTCCGGATCGGGTTCCGGTTCGGTCTGAATCTGTCCCTCTTCTAGATCACAGTGCGGACAGAATTCCTGTCCGTCCTTTCTGAATAATGGGTTTCCGCAGGTCTCACAGTGGCGATTTGTCATTGTTGCGCCCTGCAACAGGAGCTCGCTCATCTGTGCTGTCGTCTCATCCTCATCGCTGTCGCCGTATTTCTGTCGAAGCTTCTCTCGTTCGGCTTCCTTATCGAATTCACTCATACTCGTAGCCACGAGCTGCACAGACAAAAAGAGGGCGTCGTTGCGCGCCTCCGAAGGGCTTAACCTCAGGGGCTTGGTGATCGATTGTATGTCCAAAGTCAGTATCATCGGTGCTGCCGGGACCGTCGGTGCGGCTGCTGGGTATGCGATTGCGATGCGAGATATCGCTGATGAAGTCGTCTTCGTTGACATTCCCGAAAAGGAAGACGAAACTGTCGGCGAGGCAGCTGATGTCAATCATGGCGTCGCGTATGATTCGACGACGACGATCCGACAAGGCGATTACGCAGCGACAGCTGGGTCCGATGTCGTTGTCATTACAGCTGGTATTCCTCGAAGCCCGGGGCAAACGCGACTCGATCTTGCAGAAGATAACGCGCCGATCATGGAAACGATCGAGGCGTCACTTGCCGAGCATACGGACTCGTATGTGAGTGTCACTACCTCCAATCCGGTCGATCTGTTGAACCGGCATCTGTATGAGGTCGGGGATCGGCCTCGCGAACACGTCATTGGCTTCGGTGGCCGTCTCGATTCGGCCCGGTTCAGATATGTCCTTGCTAAGCGGTTCGATACGGCCGTCACGAACGTCGATGCTACGATCCTCGGCGAACATGGTGACGCTCAGGTGCCGATTTTCTCGAAGGTCCGTATTGCTGGTCGTGATCCAACGTTTAGCCCGGAAGAACGTACTAGTATCCGGAGCGCACTCCAGTCTTCGGCGATGGACGTTATCGAGCGGAAAGGGGCCACACAATGGGGGCCTGCTAGCGGAATCGCACACGTTGTGGAGGCGATCCTTCAGGATACAGGAGAGATGCTCCCTGTCTCGGTCGCGTTAGATGGTGAGTATGGCTATACGGACACGGCACTCGGTGTGCCGGCCGTGGTCGGTGCCGATGGAATCGAGGACATCATCGAGTGGGACCTTACCGGTCCGGAACAGGATGCGCTTGACGAGGCAGCAGCCAAACTCGCCGACCAGTACGATCGTATCGCCTGATCGGCATGTTCGAGCAGTTTCACGTTATTCCCGCGGTGGATATCAAAGACGGTGAGACGGTCCAACTTGTCGGCGGTGAACAGGGCACTGGAACCCAGTATGGCTCGCCCGTGACTGCTGCCCGTCAGTGGGCCCAAGCCGGCGCCCCGATGCTCCATGTGATCGATCTCGATGGTGCCTTTGATGGGGACCGCGCTAACGCCGAAACGATCGCTGAGATCGTCGCACAAACGGAGATTCCAATCCAAGTCGGTGGTGGAATTCGAACCGCTGCCGATGCGTTTACGCTTTTGGATGCCGGGGTTGATCGGGTTATTCTCGGCACCGCAGCACTGCAGCGTCCCGATCTCGTCGCTGAGATCGCGGCGCAGTATCCGGAGGGTGTTCTCGTTAGTTTAGATGCCAAAGACGATGAGATCGTCGTTGAGGGCTGGACCGAAAGTACGGGACTTGATCCGGTTGAAGCGGCGACACGGTATGTCGATCTCGGCGCTGCCGGCTTTTTGTTTACTGATGTTAATACCGAAGGACGACTTGGCGGGATTCGAGCCGATCGTGTCAAACGCTTGGTGGAGGCTGTTTCCCTTCCGGTTATTGCCAGTGGCGGTGTCGCGTCGATCGAGGATCTTCTGACCTTACGTGAGATCGGCGCTGCCAGTGCTGTTGTCGGCTCAGCATTATATGAGGGTGTCTTTACGCTTGATCGTGCCCAACAGGCGCTAAATCAGTAGCCAGGCTCCGACGACTGCGCTGGCTCCAACGATCGAACTCATTGCTGCATGTGATCGAAGTTGGTGGACCTGCTGTGCCGTTCCAGGACAGGTATCACTGCCGGCCGAACATTCAGGCAGCATGTCTACAGCAACATGCAGAAAGACACCTGCTGCGGCCCCGAAGAACAGCCCACGAACAATCGGCGACGGAGAGAACCCAACAACACCAACCGGGAGTGCAATGAGCCCAACCGCAGCAGCCGGTAACAACAACGGTGCGACTGATCGGCCGGAATCGGCGAGTCGACGCGCAGCCGCGTATCCAGCTGGCCCTTTATGTGAGATCATCGCGATACCGAGAATCGAGGTCAATGATGGCATTGCAGCATAGATGGCACCAATGATCGCTCCAGCTGTGACTGCGTGGGCTGTCAGTTCCGTCGAGACACGGTCGATCGGTAAGTCAAGGTGGCTCACTCGATGGCCAAGCATGTGCCCAACATAGCCAGCCAGAAAGCCAACTGCGATGCCAAGACCGCCATAACGCATGTGCTGTCCCAGCGCCTGTGGAATCAAAAACAGTGCTGCACTTGTGATCATCGCCCCGCTTGCAAGGCCATAGCCCCAGACCGGTTCAAGCGGCCGGTTGCTCGTTGCTGCACGTGCGCCCAGGGGCGCCCCAAGGGCCATCGCCCCAAACGCCGCCCACGAGATCGCGATGAGCTTCCATGTCACACCAAAGCCCGCAGCAACGAGTGTCAGCAGTAACAACCCGGCAACACCAAGGCCCCCCACGATCCATTCTCGATGTGTTCCGTCGCCGCTGAGTTCATCTGCGCCGTGTTGATACGTGTCAGAAGCCATCGTGTATTATTAATTTACTCCTGTATTGTATTAAACTAACCGGAATAACCAGTTCCACTGTCATCTGTCCTCTCACAGGTGTCCTGTCGGCTTCTATTTGCCCGTCGATCCTTTCCGTTTTGTGGGAGGGGGATTATGACTCAGCTATGGGACTCTCTCGTCGTCGTGTGCTCATGCTTGGCGGAACAGGTGGCCTCGCCCTCATGGCCGGCTGTCTCTCAACTTCCGGTGGCTCTTCTAGCACAGATCCTGCAACTATTGGTGCAACTTCAGCTGATTCGGAGCTCCCGCCGCCAACCCGTGGTGATGGTCCTGTTGGTGTTGCTGTGTTCAAGGACTTTTCTTGTCCGCCATGTCGACAATTTACCACTACAATCGAGCCACGGCTCATCGAAGAGCAGATTCGTCCGGGACGAATCACCTATGTCCATCGAGATTATGTGTTGCCTGTCGATGATTGGTCTCGCCCGGTCGCAAACGCGGCTCGTGCCGTCCAAACCGAGGCCGGTGAGGAGGCCTTCTGGTCATTCGTCGAGGCGATCTACCCTCAACAATCTGAGTATTCCCTGTCAGTTATCGAGTCCACTGCCGAGTCGGTTGCGGGTGTCGGGACTGCAGCCAGAGAAGCAGCGGCGACCAACGCCTACGATGAGAGGCTCCAGGCTGATGCTGCTCTCGCGGCAGCCTTGTCTGTGCCAGGCACACCAGCAGTCTTTGTTGACGGTGAGTTTATCGACCCCTCCGCAACACAAGAGCTGAGCTTCTACCAGCAGATTGCTCGCGCTATCGAGAACGCACGGTAACCAGTCCGAAGGAACTTATACCTGTATCGGCTCTGTTGTAGTAGGATGACCGATCGTGTGGCTGCGATTACACGGACGACCGCGGAGACGGATATCGAGGTCACTCTCACGATCGACGGTGACGGTGAGAGCACGATCGAAACCGGAATTGGGTTTTTCGATCATATGCTTGCTACCTTTGCGACCCACGGCTTGTTCGATGTGACCGTCCGGTGTGACGGTGATCTCGACATCGATGATCATCACACCGTCGAGGATGTCGGGATCGCTATCGGTACGGCACTCGATGAGGCGCTGGGTGATCGCACCGGCATTGAGCGGTTTGCTGATCGACGCGTACCACTGGATGAGGCTGTGGGTACTGTTATTATCGATGTCTCTGGCCGCCCACGGTTCTATTTTGACGGTGAGTTCACACAACAACGCGTTGGATCGTTTACAAGCGATATGGCCCGGCATTTCTTCGAGTCGCTTGCACTCAATGCCGGGGTCACATACCACGGTCGCGTCGATGGGGTCAACGCTCACCACCAGATCGAGGCACTGTTTAAAGCCAGTGCACGCGCACTTGATGACGCTACGCAAATCGACACCAGACGGGCCGAGCCACCCAGCACCAAAGGCGAGTTATAATCCCTCTCCACTCAAACCAGCAGCCATGTTCGAGCAGATCATGCAGAAATTCGAGGGCAGTCCAAGCCAGCAAGCAGTGATTCGGTTGCTTCTCGAACGCGGGTTTTCAGTCAACGATGACGGACGTGTTGTCTCCGGTGGGATCGAAATCCCTTACACCGGAATCGCCCGGGAACTCGATGTCGATCGCCGTGTCGTCGATTCAACGACCGATGCAATTCTTGCGGACGATCAGCTCCGCCGGATCTTCCAGAATATCTCCCAGGTGCCCAGCTTGATGGATCTCGCACCAGTGCTTGATCTTACGGTATTGACAGTCACCGTGACACAGGCAGACCGCCATGGGATCGTCGCAGCGGTCACGGATGTTCTTGCCAACCACGAACTTTCGATCCGTCAGATCATCACCGAAGACCCGGAGTTTACTGATGAACCGCGACTCTATGTCGTTCTTGATGAGCAACTTCCGGGAAGTGTCATCACCGATCTCCGGGCACTTGGGTTTGTTCAAGCGATCGAGATCAAGTAGTGCTATGACAACGACGTTCAAGACTGTCGCTGGACCAGGCACTGCGGCGTTCGAACGACAAGGCTCTCGATTCATCGGCCGTGTTTATCGGGTTGCGAGCGTTTCCAAAGCGGAGGCGACGATCGATCGGATCCGATCCGAGTATGATGACGCCACACACAACGTGCCAGCATATCGCGTTCGTGATGGATCGTTTCTCCGCGAGTACGCAAGTGATGCTGGGGAACCGACCGGCTCGGCCGGTGAGCCAATGGCAACCGTCCTGGCCGGTCGGGAACTTGAGAACGTGTTGGCCGTTGTGACCCGGTACTATGGGGGGACCAACCTTGGGATCGGTGGACTTGTGAGTGCATACTCCGATGCAACGACCCGTGCAATCGAGGACGCTGGTGTTATTACACAACAACCCCACACAATCCTTCAGATTGAGGTCACATACACCGATTCAGGGACTGTTCGTCAGATTCTTGACAGCGAGGGGCTTGATTTCGAGGCGACCTATGACGAGACGGTGTCGCTTCGCGTTCACGTTCCGGTCGCTGATCGTGAGTCACTCGTGGAGCGGCTTAACAGCGCAACAAGTGGCCGTGTGCGGATTGACTAACCCGAGAGACATTTATCCATCCGTCTCCAACATACGATCCCGATTCACAGTGGCCCCGGATAATACGGCTGTTCTCAGTTAACGATGGAAGAAAGCGTCTCTGGATTCAAGGTTCGTGGCGATTGGGGAGAAATCGTTGAACACGGTGAACGGATCTCTCATGCGCTTAGAGAGGTTGATGCCGATCATAAGCACCGCGATGCTTTCGCTGAGTGGGATGACTGGCGTCCCAAGGCTCACGAACAGCTTGATGAGGACATTAGCGAAAAAACCGCCGAACAGGCCCACACCGAAGCAGGTCCCGGTGAACAGGCTGGCAAAGACCCTGAGGAGGATATCAAGACTGCAGGCGAGAAGCTCTCAGAATCATACGAGAAACTCGACGAAGATCCTGATGCGGCAGTCGATCGCTGGAGCGAATCGATCGACTACGTCACACGGGCTGCAGATTCAGCCGGGCGCAAGGCGATCCGTACCGTCGAAGATGCGGTCTACAAACGCGTGATGACACGCATGGCGCCCTATTATTTCGATAATGACCTTATCAGTGCGAATCTCCAACAAGATGGCGCAGAATTTGTTTTCGAGGTCAACATCAACGACGATGAGATCAAAACTGCAGTGGCATCGACTTTAGAGGAATATGACACGGAAATCTCGCGCTGGCATGTCGACAGTCAAAAAGATACCGCACAGGTCGAGGCCAGCGAGGGCGTATCCGTTCCCGAGTCGGATTCACAGCCGGATGACTCGAAATTTTCACTGGATCGCACCCAGTAGATCTTTTCGATAGGAGCACTGTAGATGGTTGTCATCGAGACTGTTGTTACACTCTCGCTTGCGGTGCTTGCTAGTGCGTTTATGGCCTGGGCGATTGGTGCCGGGTCAAGTGGCTCAACGCCGTTTGCGCCTGCAGTCGGTGCGAACGCAATCTCGATTATGCGTGCTGGCTTTCTTGTTGGGTTGTTTGGCTTTGCTGGGGCAGTCCTTCAAGGTGCGAATGTCACCGAAGCCGTCGGTCAGGAGCTTGTGTTAGGAACCGAGCTCTCCGCACGAGCGGCAACGATCGCCTTGTTCCTCGCGGCTGGACTGGTCGCGATCGGCGTGTTCGCCGGATATCCGATCGCAACGGCGTTTACAGTTACCGGCGCCGTCGTTGGCGTTGGCCTTGCGATGGGTGGCGCCCCTGCCTGGGACAAGTACACTGAGATTCTCACACTCTGGATTCTGACGCCGTTTGTCGGTGGGGGGGCTGCCTATGGAACCGCGAAATGGCTCCGGAGCGACTGGTCGGAGACGGTCGTTGTGTCCGCGCTCGGTGCCGTTGTTGGCGGGATTATTGCACACATGGAGTTTGCAGTACTCGGGTCCGATGGTGGGTCAACAATCGCTGCTGTTGGTGCGCAGGCACTGCCTGTTTCATATGGGGTCGGGCTTGCGATCATGACACTCGCCGTTGCTGGGCTCATCGGCGGAATAGTTGCTGTTCGGATGCGCGTAGACGCGATGCAAGCTCAACAGCGGTTTCTGATTGCACTCGGGATCTTAGTCGCGTTTTCGGCTGGTGGCAGTCAGGTCGGCCTTGCCCTTGGACCGTTGTTGCCACTGGTTGAGCCCTTTGAGCTCCCCTTAGTTGCCATTCTTGCTGGTGGTGGTCTTGGATTGCTACTCGGGTCATGGACAGGGGCGCCACGGATGATCAAAGCGCTCTCCCAAGATTATTCTTCACTTGGCCCTCGCCGGTCAATCGCAGCATTGATCCCCTCGTTTGGGATCGCACAGATGGCTGTTCTGTTTGGGATTCCCGTTTCGTTTAACGAGATCGTTGTCAGTGCGATCGTTGGGAGTGGCTATGCCGTTGGGAATGCAGCTGTCAGCCGACAGAAAATGGGCTATACTGTTCTTGCGTGGGTACTCTCGCTTGTGCTTGCCCTCGGACTCGGATATGGGCTTTACTGGGGCAGTAGCCTTCTGCTCAGTTAGCTCTCCTGTTCGGAATCGACGGCCTGGTCTGTGGTCGCGTCGGGGTCGACCGCTTGTTCGGTTTTCTGGATGCGTACTTCCTTGATTCGCGTATTCTCGACGCTGCTGACATGGAGGATTACGTTCTCGTACCTGATCTCCTCACCTTCCTCAACCAGTCGCCCAGCACGATTGAAAATAAACCCAGCAATCGTTTCGAACTCCTCGCCCTCAGGCAGCTCGATCTCTAGTGCGCTGTTTACTTCTTCGATGTTGACGGCACCTCGGACCTTGATTGTCTGCTCATCAAGCCGTTCGATCGGCTGTTGTTCCTCGCCTTCGAGGATTTCGCCGACGATCTCTTCGACCATATCTTCCATCGTAATCAGCCCCTCCGTTGTCCCGAACTCGTCGATTACGATCACCATCTGAACGCGCTCTTCGCGCATTTCCGTAAGTAGCTCATCGGCGTTTTTTGATTCTGGCACGTGAAGTGTCGGCTCCAAGATGTCCTTTAGCTCTAAGGAATCGTGCTCGCCATAGACGTGTTCTCGGACGAGATCATTGATCGAGACGACACCAACGATATTATCGAGGCTTCCTTCATACACCGGCAGCCGCGTGTGTGAACTTTGGACACATGTCGTTAGCGCTTTTTCAATCGAATCCTCCGTTGAGACAGCCGTCATATCGAGCCGTGGTGTCATAATCTCCTTTGTGATGATATTGTTAAATCGGAGAATCCGCTGGAGCATCTCGCGTTCGTCTTCTTCTAATACCCCAGCCCGTTCCCCGGAGGTGATCATGTCCTTGATCTCAGACCGAGTAATATAGCTGTCCTCGACGGCTGCTCGCCCGCCAGTTACGGAATTTAACAGCCGCGAGAGGTAATCGAATGTTACCACCAGGGGCAACAGAAAATACCCCGCCAGTCGTAGTGGGTTTGCGATTCGAAGCGCCCACGACTCGGAGTTCTCGACGGCATACGATTTCGGGGCTGCCTCACCGAACAGTAATACGACAGCTGTCACTCCAAAGGTCGCAACCGCGACAGAGGCTCCCTGACCAAGTCCATAATAGGCCAGCAACCCCGTTGTCAACGACGACATCGCGACATTAACAATATTGTTTCCAACGAGAATCGTCATCAACAACCGATGAGGATTGTCTTTGAGTTGTTTGAGTGCGTTTGCCCCGCGTCGCCCCTCCTCGACAAGCGGTTCAACGCGGTGGGCTGGCAATGAGAACATTGCAATCTCCGATGAGGAGAAAAACGCTGACAGACCAAGCAACACAAGCAAGACTGTTCCGCCGGCCCCGAGAATTATCTCTCGGCTGATATTTACGGCGTCAATGACTAACGGCAACACTTCAGAGGCCATTGATATGGTGTTTGTTTCGGTATTCAATTAACTCTTACAGGCTAGGTCTTGGTGGCTCCTGGACCTGCTTTGCGCTTTGTGTCTTTTGTCCGCCTCTATTCCGGTTGAAACGCCTCTCCACGACTGATCTGCCCAGTTGTAAGCAGTGTCACCACAAACAATACGACAAACAACAGTACAGTCACACCGACGGCAAGCCAGTCAAGCACACCTAGACTGAGCAATGTTGCTGTCGTGTACGTCGCGATTGCAAATGCCCCGAGTGGGAACGTATACGCCCACCATGTGAACTCGAATGGATGGCGTTCAGTGATCGCATAATGGCCAACAATTGCGAGTGTCAACAGTCCCCACCACGCTGCAAAGCCCCATAACACGCCGATCCCAAGCTTAAGGAGTGGCACGGCAGCAGTCCCCGTGATCGGAATTGCGATCCCGGCCTCAAGGAGTTCGACAAATCGTGCGATATCGATTATGAGAATCGACATCGGGGCGATTCCGATCAGAAAGGTCGGTGCCAGTTTCACATCCGGGAGATCCTCATAGGCGTATCGATGGAGCACGATCGGTGCCAAAAAGAGAAACATGAATGTTCCAACACCAAGCCCGATCAATGAGAACAAAAAGACCATATCTCCGAGCAATCCGCCAGCGAGACCATGCCTGAGCAATGAAAACCCGACAACTGGCACAAGCACATGCGAGACTGGTGGGATATACCACGCAAAGACACCGTGTTTCGTGCCGATGTTCGTGTTCGTAAACAGGATCGTTGAGAGTGCAATACCGAACAGAAACACCCCTACACTCCCAGCAATGAATAAACTCAATAGCACGGCTGTAAGCGTCTCTGTTGCCAGCACGTCGGCAAACGTCCGCTGGACTGCGATTGCGATCACCAACAGTGAAATCGGCATTGTCGGGAAGAACTGACTCCGGATTGGGTGCTGGAAGTCATTCCGGACGGCATCGGGATACTGCACAAACCGGAGCAACCAAGGACCCAGAAAGCCCGCTGTCAGCACGATCGTCACGATCGTACTCGCTTGTGCTAACCCGGCAAACAACTGACTGCCGAACGCAGTGCCACCAAGGTCTAAGGCGACGGCAAACGCGCCAAGCCCCATCGGCGGCGCAAACCACTGTGGACCAAAGTGCTTAATATATCGATTCTCCGCTGTGGATGTTTCTTGCATGAGTATCGCAAGACAATACGAGAGATTCATAAAATCTTCCGATATCTTATTAACAGCAGACGCAGAACGTTTTCGCGACCGATGGGAAGACAACAACTGCGAGCACAAGCTCTTTTGGGCAATCACTTCCTACCCTCTGCTGGGTGGTTGATTTCCACTCTTGGACGTATGGCCAAACTGGATAAGGCGGGGGTCTTCTAAACCCCAGAGTCTGGGTTCGAGTCCCAGTACGTCCGTTTACCCGTTTCTAATAATCAGTTCTGTTATCACGAGTCGTGGTGTTGCTGCGGATAGATCAGCCGTGATCTGCCAGCCATGAAGGTTCGCCAGGGTTCGAGCATGTGCTAAGGCTAGCCCTTCTTGTTCGCCAGCTTCGACGCCATATTCGAATAATGGATCAACGGCTGTTGTTTCAAACGGGGTGCCATCGCTGTCAACGACAAGCGTTCGATCGGATTGTGTGACGGTGACGACCGTCGCGTCGCGTCGCTTGTGGACTTCAAAGAGACGCTCAAAGAGCTCTTGTGCTCGCCGACAGTCGGCGATGAGGATCGTTGACTCCTCAATCTCGTTGTCGAACTGAATCTCTGACTCCCCCGTTTGCTCCCACGCGTTTACGAGTAAGTCCCGCAGTGGACAGTCCGTTGTCTCAGTAATCGGCTTTGTTGACTTGATAACCGAGATCAGATCGTCGATGATCGTCGACATCCGTGTCGTTTCCTCACGGAGGACCGACAGCTCCTCATCGGTTGGTGGCTCCGTATCTTGTGCTTCGAATCGTTGGAGCTGCCCTAAGACGATCGTTAACGGGTTTCGAAGCTCATGGGCCATCGCTTCGGTGAGGTTGTCCATATGGTTTCGCTGTTGTTCAAGACGCCGGCGATTCATCTCGAGCTTTGTCACATCAGAAAGGACAATCGCCTCGCCAACCACCCGATCACCGAGTGTGATCTCCGGTCGCCGAACCTGGTAGTAGTACTGCTTGCCCTCTTGATAGATCTCGATGAGTTCTGTTGTCTCGCCAGCAAGTGGCGATGTGGTTTCATCGATCCGCTCGGAGCCGGTGACTGATCCCAGTGGCTGATTAACTGCCCCGTCTAGTTCTGGAAACAGCTCCTGTGCAGCAGCATTGTAATCGACGATCTCTTGATCCGTATTCACGACAATAATAGCGTCCGTTAGTGACTCGGTTACTTGCTGTCGTGCTGGCCCCCGGATCGAGATGAAGGTTTCCCGGACTGTTGCAACGACGCCCAAGCCAAAGATCGCGACACCAATCGGCTCGTAATACAGCGGTAACAACAAGTTCGGTCGGAATGCAATGATGATCGTCGGCACGACCGGGAGTCCAGCAATAAGTGTTAGGACTGCAAGCTTTGTCGTATCAAACTTCGACCGTGCATATGCCTCAAACAGCATATACAAGCCGATTCCCGCCCCAATATAGGCAAGGCCGGTTACCGTCCAATACAGGGCTGAAAACTCCGGCGCGAACAATGCGGTATCACTGGCTGTGCTGTAATAGGCGCCATGGATCGGATTCGTGAGCTTAATCAGAACGATGACAGCATAGACTCCCAGGACGATCGTTTGCAATCGACGATCGCGATGATAGTCATACCCGGCGTATACCGACGCAAACCACAGCCAGACGACGACCGTCCCGAGTCCGATGATAAGCCCGATGGCAAACAGTCCCTCCGCAAGTGGTCCACTCATGACCAACAGTTGGCCAACACTCGTGGCCCCCCATAGCCCAGTTAATCCAAGAAAGGCGATCAGTGATCGTCGTAGTTCCGGGTCGTCAAACGAACGCGCTTGATACGCTGCAAGCAAACACCCCACTGTTGCCCCCGCAAACAACCCGGCATAGCCGAGTTGTGTCACCCCGACCATGTGCTTAACTCGACAGTACAGTCTACAAGAGTCTGCCGGGATCGGATTTCACGATCAGAATCCCTCTTCGAAGACAAACGTTCCATCTCGTTGGATCACCTCTCCATCAACCTCGATGACCGAGTCCTCACTCATATCGACAATCATATCGACGTGGACGGCACTTTCGTTTTGCTCGTTGTCAGGGCCGACTGTATCCTCATAGGCTCGCCCCAGCGCCATGTGGACGGTATCGCCCATCTTTTCATCGAACAGCATATTATACGTGAATTGGTCGATCGAGCGGTTCATGCCGATTCCAAGTTCACCGAGATATCGGGCTCCAGCGTCGGTCTCAAGCACCTCGGTCAGCACAGCCTCGTTTTTGCCAGCCGCATGATCGACGACTTGTCCATCCTCAAAGGCTAGATAGACGTCTTCGACTTCCCTCCCTTGGTGGTACAGGGGTTTATCAAACAGTACCTCCCCGGTAACACTCTCTCGAACTGGGGCAGTAAACACCTCACCACCGGGCAGGTTGTGCTCGCCGTAATCATTCTGGACGGGGTTGCCTGCAATCGACAGCCGGAGGTCCGTCTCGGTCCCGGATTTGATGTGCACCTCCGCGCCATCTTCGAGGATCTCCACAAGCTGCTGTTGATGTTTGCGCTGTTCTTCCCAGTCTTTGAGCACCGCATCCCAGACGAACTCCTCGTATTTCTCAGTCGGTAACTCCGCTAACTGTGCGTTCGCCGGTGCTGGGTATTGGGTTAAGCACCATCGTTTCGAGAGTCGTTCCTCGCGAATCGGCCGCATCGTCTTTGCGTAGGCGGCATTTGTCTCAGGGCTGACATCGCTGGTTTCAGTGACGTTGTCATCTGCTCGGATGGCAATATGTACATCCGTATTTTCAACAAGGGCCAGCATGTGTTCTGGTAGCTCGAACTCGTCGCTGGCTTTGAGATAGCCACGCTGTGCGCGATCGCTGTTCAACAAGGTCACCGGCTTGCCACCACGATCGCCGACTGCTTCATACAAGGCGACGACGAGATCTTCCGCGACTGGCGGGGCACTGATAAGGACTGTATCGCCTGCTTGGAGATCAACTGAGTGATCGACAATAATTGCCGCGTGTTCTCGAATCCGTGGATCCATACTTCTAGCTGCTGCCGAAGATTACAAACCGGTTCCGATCAGGATCGTGACCCCACCGAGGCAGTCGCCTCATCTCGACTGTCTATCTCCGCCGTTTGACTGCATCATCAGGCACGCGCTGGGGGCAACGGTATGGCTTGAGTCACTGTTTCCCGTCTCGCATGCCTTCCTTGAACCCAAGAATCGTCCGTCGGATGAGTAAAAATCCAATCGTAAAGACGATCAGCAGTCCAATCCCGATTCCAACAAACAGCGGATCCATACACGGTGTTGATCGATGTGGCCGCATAGTCGTTTTGCCGGCGTGTGGACGGAACGCTCATTATAGTGGCTACGGAACGTCTCATATGGCCGACCTCCTGCCCTCCAGTCCTGATACATCGGCCGCGGATGAACCGGCTCCCCGTGTTGTTGGGCTTGACGACGAAGCCGCCGATGAGCTTCTTGGGGCGCTGTCTTCGACGACCGCTCGGGAACTCCTTGATGAACTTCATGACGAGCCTGCACCCCCGTCTGACCTTGCTGATCGTGTCGATACAAGTCTCCAGAATACGCAGTATCATCTTGACAATCTCGCTGATGCTGGACTCATCGAGGTCGTCGATACCGCCTATTCGGCGAAAGGCCGAGAGATGGATATTTATGCTCCAGCCGACCGGCCGCTGGTCGTATTTGCCGGCACTGATGAGGCCAAACCAACCGTTCGAAGTGTCCTCTCTCGCTTTCTCGGGGGCGTTGGGATCCTCGGCATTGTGAGTCTCCTTGTTGAGGCCCTTGCTGGCGACCGGCTTACCGAGTTGATTGGTACGTCAACACCTGCATCACAAGCGGGTGACGATTCAGTTTCGATCGCAACTGAATCGGCCAATGTCGAGGCTGATACAGCGACCGGTCTGCTTGAGACGGTTACCCTCCCGCCAAGTGTGCTCTTTTTCCTCGGTGGGCTGGTTGTGTTGGTAACCGTTCTTGGATACCAGTACTGGCGATAGCCGCCTGTCTCAACACTCAAATCCGTCTTTTAGTTTCCGGTAGCATTTTTATCTTACCCTACTTGCCCTCATATGGGCGCCCGGTCCCCCGCCGGCCCTCCCCCGATCACTTTTTTGCCCCCCAGGGACCCTCAACATCGGGAAGATTTTGACAGTACCGTTCCTACCGGCTCCCGATGGACGACACAGTACAGGATCGCCTTGAGCGGGCGATCGAGAAACACGCGCTCATCAATGCGGTCAAGCACGATGGGACTGCTAATCTCGATGCGATTATGGGGCCGCTGTTGGGCGATCACGCGGAGTTCCGTGACTATGGTGATGAAATCCCGGCGATCGCTGGGCCGATTATCGATACAGTAAATGATCTTGATCCGGCGACACAGGAGGATCGACTCCAGGAGCTTGCGCCCGATGCGGCTGCAGCGCTCACAACCGAGGATCAGGCTGCTGATGAGCATGCTCTGCCAGCCTTACCTGCTGTCGATGATGGCCCTCGAATGCGGCTGGCGCCAAATCCAAATGGCCCCTGGCATCTCGGTCATGCTCGGATGCCGGCCGTTATTGGCACCTATCGCGACCGGTATGACGGGTGGTTCTGTGTCCGGTTTGATGATACCGATCCAGAGACGAAACGTCCTGACCTTGCTGCCTACGATGCGATCCTTGACGATCTCTCGTGGCTTGGCTTCGATCCTGATGCGGTATACCGCGCTAGCGACCGGCTCGAGCTATATTATGACCGTGCCCGCGAGTTGATTGATCGTGGCGGTGCGTATACCTGTTCGTGCGATGCAGAGACGTTCTCGGAGCTGAAAAACAACGGGGAGGCCTGTCCACACCGCGACAAAGATCCGGAGACCGTCGCCGAGGAGTTCGAGGCTATGATCGATGGCGACTACGAGCCCGGTGAAATGGTCCTGCGTGTCCGGACAGATATCGAACATAAAAATCCTGCCTTGCGTGACTGGGTTGCGTTTCGGATGATCGACACCCCTCATCCGAGAGAGGCTGCCGCTGAGTATCGCTCTTGGCCAATGCTCGATTTTCAGTCGGCGATCGATGATCACGAGATCGGAATTACGCACATCATCCGTGGAATCGATCTCCAAGACTCAGCGAAACGCCAGCAGTTCCTGTATGATTACTTCGGGTGGACCTATCCAGACGTTATCCACTGGGGACATGTACAGATCGATGCGTATGATGTACCACTATCGACCTCATCGATTAAACAACGCGTTGATGCCGGCGAGCTCGATGGCTGGGATGATCCTCGGGCCCCAACCTTAGCCAGTCTCCGTCGTCGTGGCATTCAACCGCAGGCGATCGTTGATGCGATGATCGAACTCGGGACTTCAACCTCGAACGTCGATCTCTCGATG
The DNA here is from genome assembly GCA_964403925.1 of uncultured Salinarchaeum sp. Lineage (GTDB taxonomy): Archaea > Halobacteriota > Halobacteria > Halobacteriales > Salinarchaeaceae > CAZFMU01. The sequence continues at coordinate 21,290 of CAYOHZ010000001.1, read as the reverse complement.
AGTGCGATCTACGCGAACAACCGTGAACTCATCGATGCGGATGCCGATCGGTATTTCTTCGTTCGAGATGGCGTTCGCCTCCCGATCTCTGGAACCTCCTCGGAGGGAACTCCGCCAGTCCATCCCGAATACGAGGATCGTGGCACTCGATCGATCCCTGTCGAGGAGGCTGTTTTACTCGAAGAGGATGATCTCCCAGCCGAGGGCGACCGGCTGTGGCTGAAAGGACTTGGTCCGGTTCGATATGCGGATGAGACGCTTGTTGGTATCGACGCAACTATCGAGATCGTTCGCGAGGACGACGTCCCAGTCGTCCACTGGGTGCCGGCCGACACTTCGTCACCCCTTCGACTCAGAACTCCGGATGGGGATGTCACTGGCCGTGTCGAACCAGGCTTTACTGACACGACTGTTGATGAGCTTGTCCAGTTCGAACGCGTTGGGTTTGCACGCGTTGATCGTCCTGCTCCCGATCCCGTCGCATACTTCGCTCACCGGTGATCGAATCGGGAGCTTCTTTTTTGCTTACGGTTAGTGTTTGGCTATGTGGACGCTGGTCTGGCTGTTTGCGATCGCAGTTGTTGGGACGGCAGTCATCTGGATCGGCAGTGACTGGCTTGAAGAAGCCTCCAATCGACTGGCCGCTTATTATGGTCTCCCAGCGATTGTTCAGGGGGCAATCGTTGCTGCTGCTGGGTCGAGTTTTCCCGAACTGGCAAGTGTTATTCTCTCAACGCTGCGACACGGCGCCTTTGAGTTAGGGATCGCGACAGTCGTTGGCTCGGCGCTGTTTAATATTCTCGTTATCCCTGGTGCTGTTGCCCTCGCCAAACAAGAGCCGCTTCAAGCCTCTCCGCTGCTTGTCTACAAGGAGATTCAGTTTTATCTCGTTGCGCTGTTGGCGTTGGTGATCGCGTTTGCGCTTGGTGCGATCTACTATCCGGTCGAGAACGGCACTCTTGGTGGGCAACTCACAATCGAGTTAGCTCTGGCCTTGTTAGGGTTGTACGCACTGTATGTGTTTTTACAGTATCTTGAGACCCAGGAGCATGACGCTGATAGTCCACCTGGAATCCAGCCGTTGCGACAATGGGGCTTGCTCGTTGGCGGCCTATTGACAATCTTTGTCGGTGTTGAGGGACTCATTTACGCCACTCTCGGATTCGGTGACTATTTCGGGACCTCCGCGTTCCTCTGGGGGGTGGTGATTATCGCTGCTGGTACAAGCCTGCCGGATGCGTTTATTAGTCTCCGAGCTGCCAGCAATCAGCAGGATGCGGTGAGTCTCGCAAACGTCTTCGGCAGCAATATTTTCGACCTGCTCGTGGTCCTTCCAATTGGCGTCTTGCTTGGTGGTGCCGTTGCCGTGAATCTGGATCAAACGATCGTGATGATGGCTGTCCTTATGCTCGCCACCGTACTTGTGTTGACACTTGCCCGGACGGACTTTGAGATCACTCGACCAGAAGCACTCAGTCTACTGGGCTTTTATGCGCTGTTTGTCGTCTGGGTGCTGCTTGAAAGCGTTGGGGTGGCCAGTCTGATATCCTGATCAGACCGTGTGCCTTTACGGACAGCGTCAGTTGTTCCATGGGATCGTTACACTATCACGAACATCCCCGTTTCCATCCAATAATGCAACTTCAACGTCAACCGCTTGGTTAGCGCCTTGTATCTCATAAGTGCCATCCGCAGCCGCTTCCGTTGTGCTATCACGGATGGATCCGTCACTCCTGAGCCCCCGAATTCGTAGTTCCGCGTCCAGATCGGTTGTCGACAGCCCAGTGACCGTTACCGCGATGCGATTACCGCCTCCAGACGCCAGTGTTAGGGCACCAATATCGTACTGTGACTCGACGATCTCGATTGGGAGCGGATCGGTAACGACACGTGCTCCTGGTCGTGAAACGCCTCGCTGACATCAGCAACGATCGTCTCTTGTAACTCGTCTCCGGGGAGGCTCGTCTCCGTGGGCTCTGCCGGTCTCTCTGGTTGGTCTTCGGGGTGTAAAAATTCGAATTCAGGGTTGGTACTGTCGCGTTGTTGTGTTCCCCGATCAGACGCTGCTCGTTTGTCACCCTCGTTGTTTGCTGCGTTCTCTCCGGAATCCTGTGCCACACCCCGGATTCGTCCTTCTGAGTGAGAACCCTTGCTGGTCGCTCACACATAGCCGCCCTGTTCTAATTCTGCCATGAGATCATCGACAAGCGCGTCGACGTCTTCATAGGGGAACGAGCCACCGGACAACTCGGTATACAGTTCCATTGCAGTCATCGAGAAGCCACCGGACTCAAACCGCGTTGTTGGTCCGTTGGGAAGTGCCGGGAGCAGTTCCAT
>CAYOHZ010000001.1:0-18853 GCA_964403925.1 uncultured Salinarchaeum sp. | reverse complement strand
CACCGGACTCAAACCGCGTTGTTGGTCCGTTGGGAAGTGCCGGGAGCAGTTCCATGGGGCCGGAAACCGGATACTCAGCATCTTCAAAGGCTGTGGTCATCTGTTCACGCAGCTCTGCCTTTTCAACCATGTTAGTAACTGTTCCGAGTAGGTGCTCAATAAACGTTCCCGTCTCGCTGTCCGTTTTCCACCGCGACCGGAGCCGTTGTTGCTCTCAGGGAGACGCTTCGCTGACGATAATTACCGCACTTTCCGTTTCCAGGAGTGTGCCGTCACCGTCGTAGGTCCGTTCCCGTTTCACGTCGTATACGCCTGGCTGTAACGTTTCCCCCGCCAGTTTGAGCCCATCGTCGGTAATGGTATATTCGCCGTTGGCAATCGCGTGATCGAAGTCGCTGACCTTCGAACCGTACTCCGGCCCCAGCGTCGCATACTCAAGCTCAATATCGACGATATTCGTCTCGATTGGTGGGTCCGCGTCGCTCGTTTGAAGTTCTTGAATGTGCATAACCTCGGCGATTGCCTCTTCGAAGCCGCTGATCTCCCCGTATACGGTCACCTGCTCAACTGTGGTATTCAATGCCAGCTGGTTGTTGGTCTTATAGCGTCGCAGCGCACCGATGACGTCCATTGCAGTCTCGCCGGCAGCATGATCGGCCGTATAGCCACGTGGGGTCGGCCAGTCAGTCGTGTGAATGCTCTCACCGTCGCTGTATCTGGCCTGCCAAATCTCTTCGGTAATGTGGGGCAGCAGTGGTGCAAACAGCTTGAGGAAAGTTCGATGGGCAGTCACCAGTGTGTATTCGGTCGATGGGTCCGACTGATCGCTCAGCCGTTGTTTCGCGATCTCAAGGTAGTCATCGCAGTAGGTGTTCCAGAAGAACGTTCGGAGCCGATCCCGGGCTTTCGAGAACTCGTAGGCTTGGAACTGCTCGGTGAGCTCCTCGATCATCGTGTCTAACTCCGCCAGAAGCCACTCGTCGATCGGCGCCAGCTTCTCTGGTGTCTCAACAGTACTTGGCGCTAGCTGATCAACCAGCTTTGAGGCGTTCCAGAGTTTCCGGAGTAACTTTTCCCCGGCCTCGAGGTCGCCACGCTTGAATGGGAAATCATCCCCAATCGAGGTGCCGGCCGCCCAATACCGGGCTGCGTCGACAGGGAACTCCGCAAGCACTTCCTCCGGTGCCACGATATTGCCCTTGGATTTGGACATTGCCTCGCGGTTTTCATCAAGCACCATCCCGTTGATCATGATCGCATCAAACGGCACTGCACCGGTGTGCTCGTAGGTTTTGACGATCGTGTGAAACAGCCAAAACGAGATAATATCATGTCCCTGCGGTCGAAGGTCCATCGGGTACAGCTCCGGCCGGTCGAAATCCGCCGGCGTCGCTTCCCCGGTCCCCAGCTCCTCGGGGTCCCAGCCGGCATTAAGCAGCGGGGTCAACGACGATGTTGCCCACGTATCGAAGACATCCTCTTCTGGAATGAACTCATCATGACCACAGACTGGACAGGTGTCGACAGGTGGCTCATCCGCAAGCGGATCAACCGGAAGTTGCTCGCGATCTGCAAGGATCTCCTCACCACACTCAGCACAGTACCACACCGGGAACGGGATTCCTGAATCACGCTGCCGAGAGATACACCAATCCCATTCGAGTCCCTCAATCCAGTGTTTATACCGACTGAACATCTTCTCGGGATACCACTCCATCTCCCGGCCAGCCGCGAGATAGTCTTCGGTTTTATCAAGCAGCTTCACGTACCACTGCTCGGTCACCCGAAACTCGATGTCGGTCCCACAGCGTTCGTGAACGTTCACATCGTGGGTGATTGCCCGTCGGTCATGCAATCGATCCGCATCTGCGAGCGTATCAACGATGGCGTCGCGGGCGTCGTTCGTTGAGAGTCCTTCGAACTCACCTGCGACGTCGGTCATCGTCCCTGACTCGTCGATCGCAATCCGCAGATCCAAGTCATAGGACTGGTACCACTCGATGTCAGTCTGATCGCCGAAGGTACAGCTCATCACGACGCCGGTCCCTTCGTCCGGATCGACCCGTTCGTCCGCGTAGATCGGCACCTCATGTCCGAACAGCGGGACGCGTGCGGTCCCGCCAGCGAGGTGGCTGTTGCGCTCATCATCGGGATGGACGAACATCGCCACACACGCTGGTAACAGTTCGGGCCGGGTCGTCGAAATTACGATCTCATCGCCTGGTTCCGTCGGCGTTGGGTACTCTCGGTCGACGCCGCTGTCGATCCCTGTCGGTGGCTCGCTGCCCGGCTCGACGAGCTCGAAGGCAATATCATTGTAATGGGAATCGCGTTGTTCGTCTTCCATCTCGACCTGTGAGATTGCCGTCTCACAGTCCGGACACCAGATCGTTGGGGCACGCTGTCGGTACTCACGATCCTGCTCGTATAGGTCTAAAAACGATAGCTGCGAGAGCCGCTGAGCTTCCGGTGAGATCGTCTTGTAGGTGTTGTCCCAGTCGATCGAAATCGCTAATGACTGTACATCCTCGGTGAAGGCTGCCTCGTAGTCTGCACACACCCCTCGGGTTTTTTCTTGGAACTCCTGGCGTTCGAAGTCTCCGTGTTGGATCCCCAACTCCCGTTCAGTGAGCCGTTCGGAGGCAATCCCATTGTCATCGTACCCAAACGGAAAAAAGGCCGTGTCCTCGGCCATGCGGCGAAACCGAGCCACGAAATCTTGGAGCGTGAACTGGTAGAGATGCCCCATATGGAGGTTTCCCGAGACCGTCGGTGGTGGCGTATCAATACTGAATGCCGTATCCGGATCCGTTACCGGCTCATAGGCGTAGGTCCCGGCGTCGACCCAATGTTGTTGCCATCGCTGCTCGACCTCTCTGGGATCGTACTCGCCGTCAAGCTGTCGAGCTGGTGGTGACGGTTCGTCTGACCGTTGATCTGATTGGTGTTCTGACATATATTTGGAATAGTTCTGTTGGCGGCACGGACAGTCACAAAACGAACAGGAACTGGGTGGTTGGGGCCTAAAACGCCCCTACTACTATGTGACCGGCGTGGCCGCCATCTTCCATCATCACTTGTAGGTGATTGGGTCGGATAATTATACCTTTCGTCACTCCTGGCAGATCGCGTGTCCTTTTGTCTGTAGACTGCTTATACCCGGTATGCGTCTGTTCGTAAGCGTGGACTTTCCATCAGCCTTGACTGAGGCTGTTGAGAACGTCCAAGCGGAATTTGCTGCTGCGGATGGTATCCGATTGACTGAGCCAGCACAGACACATATTACGCTAAAATTCTTCGGCGACGTGCCAGAATCAGACCTCCCGCAGCTTCAAACGCTGCTCAGTGAGAGTGTTGCCGCCGCGGATCTCGCTCCGTTTTCGGTAACGATTGCAGGGGTCGGCGCGTTTCCCTCGCATGAGTATATCTCTGTCGTCTGGGTTGGCGTAGAGACCGGCAGCGAGGAGCTAACCCGACTGCATGAAGAACTTGAAGCTCGTGCTGTTGCGGCTGGCTTTGATCCGGCTGACCATACGTTTACACCCCATGCGACAATCGCCCGGATGGACCATGCCGGGGGAAAATCACTCGTTCAGCGAAAACTGGAGACGATGTCGCCTACCGTTGGCCAGTTTGAGGTGACCGATATCCAGCTGACCAAATCGACACTCACTCCATCGGGACCGGAGTATACGACCGTCGAGCGCGTTCCGGTAGACCTCTGAGTGCTGTGTCTTTGTCTCCATTCGCACGTGTTATGGTATCCTATAGATGATGTATCCTCGTACGCAGCGAGCGAACTTCCCGTTAGGGGCAGAGGATGCCACCCCGACTCGCCAGCTCACATCGACCCGAATAACTCGAATTTGTCCCGTCGATAGATATCAAGCTCATTAGCCATCGATGGGCCTTGCTGGGCGGCAAAGACCACTGCCTCCGCTACTTCTGCAGGTTCGGTGGCCTCGCCTTTCTCGAACCGTTCGGCGAACGATTCGCCGTAGCTGGCGCCAAATTCTGTGCGCACCTCGGAAGGGTTAATCACGGTGACGGCAACATCATCGCCCCCGACCTGTGCGGCAACGCTTTTCGCGAACCCGCGCGTCCACCATTTCGTTGCCGCATAGACTGGATTGAACGGGCGTGGGTATTTCCCGGCGAAACTCCCGAGATATACGAGTGTCCCGCCGCTCTCCCGGAGGTACGGTAGCGTCTCGCGGGTCAGAAAGAACATCCCATCGCAGTTAACGCTCATCATCGTCCGATAGTCCTCAGTCGTCAAGTCTTCGACAGCCGATCCCCGGGCAACCCCGGCGTTGTTCACCACGATATCCGGCCCGCCGAACCGCTCAACGGTCGCCTCAACTAACGCCATGACGGCGTCTTCGTTTGTCACATCAGTCGGGACGGCTGCTGTGTCGACACCGTATTCCTCGCTGACGGCTGTTGCGATCCGATTAAGCCGGTCTTCCCGGCGAGCCGCAAGGACGACATCGACACCCTCACGAGCAAGCGCATGTGCGGTCGCCTGCCCGATCCCGGCACTTGCGCCGGTGATAATCGCTGTCTGGCCTCCAAGTGACGCTCTTGATGACATCAGACGCCAGTACACACCCATCGCAGTTAAACTTCCGCGGGTGATCTCTGGGATGTCGTCCCGGCTACCGCCGTTACTCCGGTTACCGAAGGCGTTGTGGAGGGTGGCTGATTCGACACATTCTGTGGCTGTCTGCCCCTCGGTGAACCGCCTCGGGATCAAGCCCCGAGGCACTCGATCTCCTCAGCCTGTAGATCTCTGCTCGTGGTCTCATGCAGTCACCGCGTTGCCAGCCTTATAAACGGCATCGGGCGAGCGCAAGGTCGTAATGTCCGTCAGTGGGTCTTCGTCTTCGAACACAAGGAAATCAGCGTGGGCGCCCGATTTGAGCACGCCGATATCGTCAGCCGGCACCGTTCTGGCGGCAACCCGAGTCCCGGCTTCGATCGCTTCCTGTTCTGAAAGACCGATCTCCTCGACGAGCAGTTCCGCCTCAAGGGCATTCTCGCCGTGTGGAATGAGCTCGGGACCGATGAAGTCCGTTCCAAGTGCGATCGGAACCCCTGCCTCATACGCCCGCTGGGTGGCCTCGAAATGCGCCTCTCGTGCCTCTTTGGCTTTCTTCAGCCCATACTCGGGGACGCCATAGTCGTCACCCTGGGTCACAAGCCGGTGCATGATTGCCAGCGTGGGCACGAACGTTGCGCCGGTCTCTTCAAACAGCTCAATGCTCTTTTCAGTGAGATAAAAGCCGTGCTCGATCGTGTCAACACCGTTTCGGAGCGCAGCATTGACGCCTGCTGCACCTTGGGCGTGACTCGCAACTGGGATTCCAACCCGGTGGGCTTCTTCAGTGAAGGCTTGAATCTCCTCGTCGGTAAACTGGCTTTGATCAGGCGCGTCTTTCTCCGAGAGCACGCCGCCAGTGGTCATGATCTTAATGCAGTCGACGCCATCTCGAATCCGCTTGCGTGCTGTCTTGCGACACTCCGTGGGCCCGTCTGCAAGCGTCGAAATCCCCCTGTCCCCGTTTGCCCACTCATAGGGCAGGTAATGGGCATCGCCATGCCCGCCAGTCTGGGAAATGCTTGGCCCGCTTGTGAAAATACGTGGGCCTGGAATCGCGCCCTCTGTAACCGCCTCCCGAAGCCCAAGCCCAGTATCAGAGCCGACATCGCGAACGGCTGTAAACCCTGCTTGTAGCAGCGCTCGAAGATCCGCTGTCGCCCGGGCCGTGCCAAGCTCGCTTGATTCACGAACCCAGGTAAATGGATCCATCGATCGTGCACCCTTTAAGTGCAAATGTGCGTCGATCAGTCCTGGAATCACAGTGGCATCCTCATACTCGACTCGATTCGCAGTCGCTGGCACGTTGATCTCCTCGCGTGGTCCGGCCGCCGTGATTCGGCCATCGTCATCAATCAGTAGTCCAGCATCATCGATCGGTGTTCCAGTCCCCCGGAACAATCGATCACAGGTCACATACTGCATACCCATCCGTTTTCCGGCTGGTACAAATCGTTTCCCCTCTGTGGAGTTGCCTCGGGCAACCACCTCGGGGTCACACGCCGTGCCACTTAATTCGTTTCGCAGTTGAACTCTTTCCCACGGTAGTTCAGCTGATCGATAGACTAAAGCGGATGTCTCACTGGGATTCTGAGATGTGTGCGCCTCACGCTCTTTTATCGGGTTGTTATCTCCTCCGGCGTTGCTCCGTGATTTCCCCGTCGTCGCAGGGAACCTTCTCCCAATCGTAGGCGTTGCTTTCTTCGGGTGGTCGCCGACGGCACTGCTGTTGGTCTATCAGGCCGAACTGGCCGCGATCTGTATCTGGACTATCGTGAAGATCCCGTTTGCCTACAAACGACCCAACAACGTCCTTGAGGACCGTACTCAGATCCTAGGCCCACTCCAGCAGAAACGAGGCGCAGTTGAGGTTCCTGGTCCGTTCCCGCCGGTGTATCTGCGCAATGTTCCAACACTTCTCATTGCAGTTGTCCTCACGCCTGTCATCGTGGGATTGGCCTTTCTCGTCTTTGCCCTAACACGACCGACAGTCACTGAGCCCGACGCGGCTGCGTTTCTTCTCGGTGGGACGGCTGTCTTTTTCACTCGTGGCATTGAGACCTCCCGCGAGTACTTCCGTGCCACCGGCTACCGCGAGCATTCCCCGCGGTCCCTGCTACTTGTTCCGTTCAAGTATCTCGTTGTTGTTGGTCTTCTGTTTATGGCCTTTCTCGGTCTTGAATCGACCGTTGGCACGACAGCAATGCTTGATCTTGAGCGAGCAGTTCTCCTCCTCGCAGTTGGAAAACTCATCTACGATATGCGGGCGATCCGACTGAAACGCGATGATGACCGTCGGAGCTTCTTTTCACGACTCTACGGGAGCAAACAGACCGAGATTCCTCCTGAACCTGTTGAGACGCCAACCGGAGATCCAACACTCCGGATGTCGATGGACCGGAAAGCCAGTGTCATTGATGCTGTAGTCCACGGACTGGCTTATCTGGTCGGGACGGTCGGTTTCGTTACAATGGTGATTGTCGGCTTTGGTGTACTAACTTCCCATCGTGGGATCGTTCTGATCGGCCTTGGTCTGGGTGGATTCTTCGCTACGTTGCGAGCGGTAACGCGGTATCTCCGGTATGGTACGCTTGAATACCACTGCTATACCGACACGCTTGTCGCATACGATCGACTTCTCTGTGAACCGCAGGCGAAAGTAGAGCATCACGCTGTTTCTGGGATTTCCCTCTCTGAGGGACGACTTGATCGCTTGCTTGGAACCGCATCCCTCGAGTTCGACGTCTCTTCGAGCGAGGACACGACAATACAGCTGTTCGTTCCGGATCCCGAAACGGCCGATACTGACGACGATGCCAACACGAGTGTTGGCATGACTGTTCCCCATCTCGAGCATCCGCGTTTGATCCCGGAAACGCTGGGGCTCGCGTGGCATCTTGAGGACACTGCAGACACGTGAGATCCCGGTAAGCGAAGGCGCGTTACTTCCGGAATTCCACGAACTCTCTGCGCGGTTGATTCCGAAATATGATTAGACCTGTGGTGCTCGTTGCGGCTATTCCCACAGTGTCTCGATGCGCCCCTCAAGATAATCAAGGACGAGGCGGCACACGTCACGATGATCGTTCGGCCAGTCGGCGTCCCGGGCTTCAGTACGGCTAGCTACCGGCGGCGGGTGAAAATGATCCCGCGAGTTGTGCACGTTCGGATGGCGATCCCACCGACACTGCCACGGCTCCTCGTCGCGCTCTTCCTGATAGTGGATGTTGAAATCGTCGTTGCGGTACCACCGGATCTCGAAACAAGCTGAGACCCCGTCCGGGTAGTAGTCACTGGACAGAGCGACCTGCAAGTGTCGCTTTCCGTCCTCGACGATCCGGGCGGCGTCAGTCTGACGACTGCCGGCGAACTGGGACCGCATCTGTCTCAGGACTGCTCGATCGATCGGCGCGGGACTCGCGCCGTCGTCCACCGGCCCCATCGTCAGCTGTGTGATGGCACCGTCGAGTCGGTGGCAGTTCGCCGAGCACGCTCGTGCAGGCGGCGCTCTTCGAGGACGGTGGCCCACTCGCTGAGGTCCACGTACACGTCGTCGACGTCGTCTGCATCGAAATCGAGGACGTCGACGTCAGCAGGTGAGTCGGCGTCGTACTCGTCGCGGTACGCTTCGATCTGGTCAGTGAGTTCAGAAACGCGGGTCTGTAACTCGTCGACGGTGTGTTCCCGTGCGAGTTCGTTCACCTGTCGCCACTCGAAGTAATCGTCGTTGCGCTCGTACCGGGCCGGACGGCCCTCGTGTCGGATGACAATCCCGAGGTCAGTGTAGAAGGAAAGATGCGACCGCGCTGCATCCTCCGAGCAGTCCGCCCGATCGGCGATCTCCGCCGCCGTCATCGGGTCGCGTGCGTGAAGGACCGTCCCGTAGACGCGCTGTTTCGTGTCCTCGTCTTCGAAGGGGCGATCGAACGGCGGCGGACCGTCACGATGAGAGCTACCGACCATACACTGTCCAACGGATTTATCGTATATATTTCTTTTTCTGGGCAAAATATTCGCTCTTCACTGGGTCTCTGTCAGTCGCGTTCCGTTCAGTCACATTCAACGACGAACGCACATCAGTTGCTTGTTCGTCGGCAGGACCATCATTTAGGTTCGAGGAGGCCGAAAACGGGCTTGCAGGGGCTTCTTTCATTGTAATTATTCCTCCAGTGTTTCCCCTTGATACTGCTCCATCAGGTCGCGGAGCACGTCGTCGTAGGTCTGTCCGCCTGTCTTTAACGCTCGAAGGTTGTCGCGCGTCTTTGATTCGAGCGCAATGGTCGTTCGTTGCATTGCATAGGATTATACGAATTAGACCCGCCTGTAGTATCGGTTCTAAATATGGGGTGCTCTCTGGATACAAGGTATAGCATGGTATCAAATAGCACCCAAAAACATGACCGTTGGTAAATAGATTAAATCCCCCTCTCGTGTCGTAGATTCGTGTTTCTCCCTGTGAAGGACTATGACGATGGAACACGGGGGACGGTATCAACAACCGGCAGAGAATACAAACTGCTCACGCCTCCGGTAAGCAAATCGGAATCGAACGTTTGGACTAGTGCTGAGACAGGTCCCACAGCGAGAAGGAGAATGTCTATATCGGCCTTTCGTCGAATTCCGGAATACGCGTATATTCTTTGTCACCCGTCTCGCAATGTCTTGATATGCCATTCAAAGAACATCCAGCATTCGACGAACCGAATGACAACAAAGTATGGCGATACCTCGATTTTTCACAGTTCGTCAAGCTCTTGGAAACAGAATCGCTCTGGTTCACTCGAACAGACCAATTTTCTGACCCGTACGAGGGAATATTTCCCGCGAGGACGATGGAGTTGCTGGTGGAAAACAAACGAGACCGCTATGATAACCTCCGTGAAACTGTTGAAGAAGGTGTTGCTCCCGAAGAGTTGATTGAGCACCTTGAGGAGGTTGAACCAGAGGACCGCGTCTTTCAGGACTTGGAGATCTTTCGGCGTATCTCATTCATTAATTGCTGGCACATGAATGACTATGAGTCAATGGCAATGTGGAAGTCTAATCTCACATCCACTGAAGGAGTCGTTATTCAATCCACATTCAATCGATTGAAAGAAGCACTGGATCCAGATAGTGAATGGGAATATCATCTTGGGTCCCTCAGATACATTGATTTCTTCAATGATGATATCCGTGAGGAAGTAGATAATATGTATCGAGCATACGTGTATAAACAGCAGGAGTACGAATTTGAAAGTGAAATACGAGCGGTCATTAGTCGGATGCCAGAAACTGAACAGGACGAGTTATCTCCTGGTGATGTTCCAGATTATAAATGGAATGACCATCCGCCTGGATTCCCTGTTAAAGTCGATTTGGAAGAATTGATTGAGACAATTCGTATCTCGCCAATTTCACCGTCATGGCATGATGTAGATTTCTTTGAGGATATCTTATCCACCTATCGTTTAGACAAGCCAGTTGAGGCCTCAATATTGGATGTCACACCGAGAGAAATGGTTGATGGGATTCAGTAGCGACCGGTGACCCTCTAACTGATTTTTGACGTTCTCATTCCCGCGCTCTTCGTCGTGACGTGGGGCATCCCTTGATGCATCCTACTGTCCCCGAACGGGGAGAGCGTGTACGTCTCTGCGTCTCTCCGGTTGCACGTATGCCATCGGGTACTCGATTCCACTTCCACTCGTCTACTACCGTTTACCATACTCGCCCGTGTCGAATCTCGTGAAACGCAAGCAAGCGCGAGGCCCCGTGCTGTGGCGGGTTCAAATCTCTCGGTGGATTGCCAGGAAAAATCGGGCGAATCGCAACGCCGTACGGTGATTGTGGTTCGACCCGAAACAAGTATGCCGCCTTACAGCATTGAATCAGGGGTTCAAATGCCTCTGGTTGTTTCATTTAGTTATGACAAGCTTGCCGCCTAAGGTCGAAGCCCTCCACAACCGGATTGAAAAATCAGAAGTACTGCCACAAGATGACAAAGATGCGCTGTTGCAGTTCTCGGACGAACTCGGTGCTCATAACTATTCAACGGGCAGGCGGGTGAAACTCCTACAGCACTGCACGATGATGGCAGGGGATTCGGAGAAATACAGCCCGGATCAACTTCCCGATCCAGATCTCGTCGATATGATCGGTGATACGGAGACGGAGAAGAAGAAGGCGAAACAGTACGTCAGCTGGATCAACGGAAACTACGATAGCGAGGAATCAAAACGGGATCACCGAGTCGCACTCCGGATGTTCGGGGGGCACATTACTCGCGGGGATCCTGAAGACGAGAAACCATACAGTGTCGAATGGATCTCGGCCGATCTCCCGGATGACTACGATCCAATTCCAGACAAGACGAAAATGTGGTGGTGGGATGAACACATTCTCCCGGTCCTGAATAACGCGAAGTATGCCAGAAACAAGGCGGCGGTCGCAGTTGATTGGGACTCTGGAACTCGCTCGGGTGAATTCCGGTCGATGAAAGTTGGTGACGTCGGGGACCACAAATACGGGAAAGAAATCACAGTCAACGGTCGGCAGGGACAACGGTCAGTCACCCTTATCACATCCGTTCCGTACCTCCAACGCTGGTTAGAGGTTCACCCAAAAGGAGACGATCCAGAAGCGCCGCTCTGGTGCGACCTGGATACCGGACGCGAGGTGAGTTACAAGATGAAGCAGAAAATGCTCCGAAAGCCTGTTGAGCGAGCAGTTAAGAACGGGGATCTGAAGAAGCCGTCAAAGATGGGTTTCACCCGGATGCGAAAATCCTCCGCGAGTTATCTGGCTCGCAAGAACGTCTCCCAACATCACTTGGAGCGCCATCACGGGTGGGTCGAGAACAGTGATGAGGCGCGGCGATACATCATCGTCTTCGCAGAAGACACGGCCCGCGAGGTTGCTCGCGCTCACGGGATGGACGTTTCAGCGGACGAAATCGCTGACATCGGCCCAGTTGAATGTCCCCGCTGTCAACGCGAAACACCGCGAGACAAGGTTCAGTGCATGTGGTGTGGACAGGCGCTGAGTCCCAAGGGCGTCGAGAAGATCGAAGAGCGGCGGGAACGGCTATTCGACTCCGCACTAGAGGCAGAAGAAGACATGAAAGACCGGCTCAAAAGCGTCCAGAGCGAACTCGAAGAACTCCGGGCATTAGGGCTGGAGGTCTAATCCAAAAGAAGCCTGAAATAAACTGACAGAAACCAGATATGAGTCGGTTATTGTTTGTTTGTTTGTTTGTTTGTGATTTGTATCCTGTCACAACCGAATCAACTCTCAATAGTTTCGAATCGCTGTGCAGAAGCGGGTTATCTCATCGTAGTTGTTCGACGGGTTATTCACTCAACCAAATTCACCAGACTGTAACGGGTAGCATATTTCCGGTGGCGTCACAAGCTACCAAAGTTCGACAGTCAGAGAAGTGACACTCAATGGGTATGGTTGAAGATTACGTCAGCGAGACAATGATCTGATCACCGGTCAGCGAAGTTCATATTCTGCGACGGATCCTATATTGTCTATGAATAGCACCGTGTACCACCAGCGCCCTCCCGGGTGGGCTTCACCACGGATCACTCCATCGCAAACGTTCAGGTGCCAAAGTCGTGATCGGTGAACTTGGTCTGTCGCTCACCATGCTGATCTTGGTCCAGTTCTTCCCGAAGTAATTCAGGTAATTCACCGAGGTCCAGCACGTCATCAAAATATTCCCGACCAAGACCACGAACATGCTGTCGGTTCACTACATCGTCGATGTAATCACGCTCATCACTCTCGTAATCCTTCTTGCCATCTTCTTCAGAGACAAATTTGATCTGCTCTCGGTTCTCTGCAACTGCCCTCTTATACAGTGTCTTCCAAAATTGGCGAAAGTTCTGTATCGTCGGGAACTCCCCGTCATCAAGTCGAACGCCAGCAATCTTACATAGTCGCTCCAGCCATTCATTCAGCGTGCTTGGAGTCCGGCAGCCAGATTCAGACTGGTCACTCGAAACCAACTTCCCATTCCCACCGATCGCGTCAATGTACTCACGATACGCTCGAAGGAAATCACCACCCATCATTATCGGGACTTTTGCTGGTCCCTCATCTCGTCGCATGTTCTTTCGTACGGCGAAGTGAACATGCGGGTCATCACCAAAATGAAGTTGTGTCCGCAAATCAAGTTGTTCGACTTCATTTGACCGGGGACCAACGGCGATCAAGAAGATGAGCAGCATTTTCATCCATAACCGCCACCGCTCTAAATCGTGACCGTCCACAGGACACTCGTCAAGGACATCTAACGCGTTCCACAGATCGTTTAGTTGTGCTTCAGTGACTGGCTGTGCGTCACTATCACTCCGGTACCATTCGAATTCATCGAGTGCTTCTTCGACTGGATTAATATTGATCTGGTGCTTGTTTTTCACGATGTTGTAATATTCCTCAAAATATCGAGGGTAGTTTCCCATCGTGCTGTCGGCCAGGTCACGATCCATGTATTCGATGATTGTGATTGCGTGTTGGATATTCTCCACACGGTTCTTTTCAGAGTCATAGTGGCCGATATCCAGCATCTCGATGTCGAGTCCTTCGTCTCGAATCGCTTCGTACACCTTGTTTATCACCGACTCAACGGAATCAATGGTGTTCTCACTCCACTCTTTCCGCTCTTCGGCGCTCTCAATATAGTACTCCAGCGAACGGATGGTTTCTTCATCGTCTGTCGGCCATTTTCCGGTACTACGCACGCCAAATCCCTGTTCTCGAAGAAATTCAAGAATGGTTTGTCCGTACAGCTCTTTGGACTTGTTGTTCAGTCCTTGGGCGGAGTACCGTGTATTCGCGGTGATATACTCCCACGACGGTTCGTGATCTTGCGGCAAGTTGTCTAGTTGAAACTGTTCGTGGAGAATTGCGGGTAGTTGCTCTTTAAGCGTTTTTCGCCCGATACGTTCCCTGGTCATTGGCCTGCGGTTTCCTCTTGTTGTGCCTGCTCCAGATCTTCTAAAATGCGTTCAGCGTCATACGCGAAGGGAAGATCGCTCGCTGCTAGAGCTTCCAGATCGTCCCGCAATTCTTCTGCAGTCTCCATGGCCGACTGTCGGGTATCGGAGGCCTCAGGGTTCATATCGTCCCCCTCTTCGCCACCACTCGGCCGATGTTGTTCAAATTTATAGCCATTCTAATTTTTACTGGCTAGTGATTTTACCCACTATAGTTTAAAGCCTTGCCGTACAAGAAGGAGATACGAATATGCCAAACGACTCTTCGGACACAACCGACGACGATGACGAGACGATTGGGAATTTAGAGCGAAGTAGTCATTCGGCAGAGGAACAACCAGATGTGACCGACGGGATACCTGACGAAGACAGGACAGACACAAACATCGGCTCCTACGCAGAACCAGACGGAAATATCGGAGCTGACCTCGATACCGCGAAGGTCAGAGACTTCTTCGAAAAGAAAGGTACAGCCGAAATCCTCGCCCAACTCGCTGACGGGTCCAAACGATTCAGCGAGATTGATGAAGCGCTTGTGGTGAGTCACGGCACGATCGCCACCCGTCTCACCGACGGGGCCAAACTCGGCCTCTGGCGTGAATTTATGACCTACCCTGACGACGGCGGGAAAATCAAACTGTACGAACTGGCACCTGGCGCGCAGCACCTCGCTGCAATCGCAGAAGATGAGAACATTGGTCAAACCACCGAACAACTACGACAAGCACACGAACAGCACGCAGACGCCGTTACAAATTTCAGAGACAAGATCCAGCCAGCGGACTCAGAGACATAGTTCACCTCCCCTCACCGTCGCCAATTTCACAGATTCCAACACTCCTACTGCGATGCTCCCGGGTCAACGATCCGTTCGAGGTTGAACAACTGCAGGTCGTCACGATCAGCGGCTGCCTCACGAACAGAGTCCGTGAACCCGTTTCGGGCGAACAGCGCATACTCGTGTTCGACTTCGCTCCCATCAGGCGACCATCGAATCTCATCAGTATGGTCTTCAAGCGAGGCGAGTGCGCTGTAATCGAGAGGCGCGGACGTGAACTTACACTCGCCCGTCACCATCTTCCCGTCGGCAGCGAGCCCGACCACATCCACCTCGTATTCGTTATACCACCAGCGGCCGATGTCGGTAAACATCGTTTCAGGATACAGGTCAGGCAGAATATCCTGACAGCGGGTTTCGAATGCTCTGCTCACGAAGTCCGCCAGCTCCGGTTCGATGACCGTCTCGTAGGCGTCAGCACCTAACCGTTCGTAGCGGTCTTCGTTTCCATAGACGAACCGGAACCAAAACCGGAACAACGGATCGAGAATCCGGTACCGACCACGGCGTGACCTGGTCTTGTCCTCGGTCACCGGTACCTCTCGTTCGACCAGTCGCAGTCGCTCCAGTTTCTGCGTGTACGTCGAAATTTGCTTGCCATCGATCCCGACCGTTTGCGCGATTTCATTCGATGTCGTGTTCCCGGCCGCAATCGCTTTCAGAATGGCAAAGTACCGGTTCGGCTCGGTCAGCTCAGTACGAAGCACGTACTCCGGCTCGTCATGCAGGAACCCCTGCCGTGACAGCAGCGACTGCTGGATGACTGCTCCGAGATCGTTGTCCAGATCGACGCCATCCAGATAGTACGGCGTCCCACCAAACACACCCCACGCGAGGAACAGTTGTTCAGCGGAATAGCTCTCGGGGAAGAACGTGCGCGCGGCAGCAAAATCGAGCTGGCGCAGATCAATCTTCTCGGTGAACCGGCCGTACAGCGGACTGTTCCCGAGGAGTGTCGCCTCCTCCATCATACTGATCGAGGACCCCACGAGTATGAGCGTCACACCAGTGTCACGCAACTCCTGATCCCACAATCGCTGAATCACCGACGGGAGACTCTCATCAGCGTCAATCAGATACGGGAATTCGTCCAGCACGATGACTGCATCCTGGTCAGCAAGATACCCGAGCAACGACTCCCACTCGCCCTCAATCCGATCGATCCCCGGAAACGACTCTGCTGCCACGTCCACGAACGCATCCAGTTGGATCTGCCGGGTTGTTTCAGTTGCTTGGTACAGAATGGCGTCATCGCGGCCTTCCAGTGACTCTCGGACGAGTTCGGTTTTCCCGAGGCGGCGACGACCGAAAATCACGACCATGTCAGCGTCGTCAGAATCGTAACACCCTCGAAGCCGACTGAGCTCATCCTCCCGATCCACGAATCGCTCCATACCCTATAACTGGTAGCCAGCCAAATAAAACGCCCGAATAGACTAATACAGAATAGGCTAACCGAGAATTGGCTAATTGGAAATAGTTCATAGTCGTAGCACGGAGCCAGTAAAAACGGCCACCGCTCACAATCGACATCAGCATTCTCGTCGGGGATAGAGAGGTACAATTAGTATGGTACCGCCTCACTGTGGCAAATTTTAAATACCACCATATGTCAACAACATATCGTTTCTTTTTCCGAACTACCAGATGGGGTAGAGATTGAGCAACAGCTTACCAACGAGCAAGATGTCAGGGAGCATTTTCTCAACAGGTCGTACACGATGGGGCTGTATCTCGTGGAGGGCCAGGAGCGGTATCCCGACCTGCATATGCGCGATGCCGAGACTGGTGAAGATGTGTTCGTAGAGGTTGAACATCTCGCGGCGAATTTTATTACCCATGGACACCACAAGCAGGAGGTCAAAAACGAAGCTGACCTAGTGATTTGTGGAGCAAACAATCTCTCAGAAGCAGACGCCGGCAAGGTGCCGCCGGTGAAATCTCTTGAGGAATTGTTCGACGCCGATGTCAGCTACACACCAACATACCGTATCGCGGCTTACGAAAGTACGTCCACCCGCCGTAAGAGCATCGCGCTCAGGGTAGACGGCGGTCGGATAGAGGCCCGGATGGAAGATGAGGACAGAGAAGAGGGTGACTCATCTGGCGGCTGGCGAAACGACTCGCCGACGTGGTGGATGCCAATTCAGGAGTTTACGGCTCTTTTCAAAGAATTGAGCCAGATATCTGTGGACGAAACGACGCTTGGTGAGATTGTTTTTGCGGGAGAGGAAGTCGAGTACGAACCCTTAGTCGAGTTTGGCCGACTGGAGAGCAAGTTACAATCAGAGGGAGATAGAGCAGTCCTCGCCACCCATACCTATGACCGACCAGGAGGGGAGGAGGCGACTGCGAAAGCAGTTCTCCGGGTCAATGCAGATGGGAGGGTTCCTAACTTCCGTATCCAACATTTCATCGATGGAAAACACCGGACGCAGAAGACAACAATCTATTCTCGGGACGAATTCACCGGCGTATTCAACGAGCTAAATCAAGACATCCGAGAAAATGTATTCGTGGAAGGGGAGCCAGAGCCACTCATTGAATTAGTAGAGCGCCGGCATGGGGTATCGTTCTCAGCAATGACGGGCTGAATTACTGTTCTGGTAGGAAGTCATCAATACGGAAGCCCTCATTGTGACGTAGGTATCACCCGGCTCAAGATGAGGGATATCGTGTGGCCGGAACGCACTGTGCAGTTATCTGGCCCCAAGACTATGAATTAGTCCTGATGTGAATAGTATTGCTCAGTCCGCATCCGTCGTCTCGCTCGATAGTCCAGCACTTGGTTAGCATAGACAGCATCGTCTCGATCGCTCTCTGCAACGCTTTCGAACGCCTGACGCGAAATCTGCTTTGTCAGTAACTCACTGTCTTCAATCTTCCAGGCAAACGGCTCAGCAGGATCGATTCCTCGCTGTTGCAACATCTCCCCATCCACCCGTAACGACATCACAAGCTCGTCGCCGTAGGCACGCGCCTGATCTCGGCTCAACACCAAATTATCCAGATACCCATCACCATCAGGGGTAGGTGTCGCCCACTCAACTGTCCAGTCAGATCCGACGTAAGTTGAAGACATACCTCGCCATAGGCCGTGGGAGAAGAAAACCTTCGATGACGCGGTTCTCACCTAATCGCCAACTGCACTTTTGCCACTCGAAATCCTACGTGTCGACATGTCCACGGACGAGACGTATCGTGTGCGAGAGAATACGGGGAACTCGGCACATCCCTCCGTCGATGCCGTCATCGAGCTCGCCTTAGAACGAGCGGCCGATCCCCGACCGGAACAGCACCCGGACGCCCATTTCGACCGATACGTCAGCCACACCATCGAAGAACACGGCGAGTCCGCAGTTACCGAGTGCATTCGTCTCGTCCTCGTCGAGGGACTCACCCAACGCACAGCTGGCGTCAAAGCCTTCGGCGAAGAAGACTACGTCCGCGGGATCGAGGTCGGCGTCGCCAGTCGTTCCTATCTCCGCGAACTCGTTGATGAGCAAGCGACCGAATCGTGAGCCACACGGAGAGGAGAAGTCGATAGGCCCGGGTTTCTCAACTTTGGAGTCTGTTTGCAGAGTCTAAAGTTAATGTGGTCTAGATCAATAACAATATAAAGAGGCTATCCCAAAATGAGCAATTCTGCAAACTCCAAAGTTCGCGCGAAAGTATGGGTGACACCCGGCCAAATCGAAGCACTGCGATCAGCAAGCTACACCACTGGTGCAAAATACCTCCAACAGCGCAACGAAGCGATCATCGCATTCATGTACGACACTGGACTCCGAGTAGGAGAACTCGTTCAGGTTGACAAGACATTGCTCCGAAACGGGAACTCAGAACTCTACCTCCCGACAGACATCCAGAAAGATTACCCGAACGAAAATTCTCCACCACCAGTGACCCTCACACTCTCGAAGGACACGGCGCGATTGCTCTCAGCATATCTCAACTCTCGATGGAAAGACCCGCCAGCACTATTCCCGTCTCGATCCTCCAATCGGATTTCTGAACAAGGCGTTCGGGACATGCTTCACAAAATTGCTGAGGAAGCAGAGGTTCATCCATACAAGATAGATGGCACTCGGGGTAACGCCAGTGACGTGACACCGCACGCACTCCGACATGGCGTCGCCTACAGAATGATGAACGAAGAAGACGAGAACACGCTCTACGATGTCCGAAATAGATTACGTCATCGCAGTATCCAGACCACTGAACGAATCTACGACCATATGCTGAAGGTCTGACTTAGATCAGAGAAGACAAGTGTGTGTCTGTAATCCCCCAGAGTAACCCGCCCCCCTATGCACATGCGCTGTCATAGGCTTGTTCGGAAACTCCAGAGATGGGAACTACCGAATCGCTCAATATAGAGTTCTCACAACCTTCTCGGTGCAGTCAAACCACCGACAGTTCTTAGTTACC